>NZ_CP064795.1:2432101-3098635 GCF_015644725.1 Salinimonas marina | reverse complement strand
TATGTGGATGAAAAATACCTACATCCCGCTGGATGTGGCTTTTATAGACAAAGCAGGCATGATTACCGACATTAAACCGTTACAGCCCCACGATTTAACCTCAGTGGGAGCATCCGCTAAAGTCATGTACGCGCTGGAGATGAATCAGGGCTGGTTTGCCCGTCATGATATTCAGGTCGGTGACCATATCGTTATTAAGCCATAAGCTGATCCGAATCAGCTGCAATCGGAGAAAAGTTGTGTCTCAACCATTAACTATCGCAAAGTTCGGCGGTACCAGTCTGGCCAATCATGCAGCAATGCAAAAATGTGCCCGCATTGTGTTAAACAACAAAGCCACCCGTATTGTGGTGGTCAGTGCCTCGGCCGGGGTGACCAATCACTTAGTGAGCCTGGCGCATACCGCGATGACACAGCAACAAACCGGCGAGGTATGTGAGGCTATTGAAGCCATAGAAATGGCGATTGTTGCACAGCTGCAGAACCCAGCTGCGGTGCAGGATAAACTGGATGATTTGCTCACCGAAATGCGCGCTCTGGCGCAGCACGAAGAAATTTTACAGCGCGAGGATTTAAAAGATCAGCTACTGTCTATGGGCGAGCGGATGTCTTCGTTGCTGTTTAGTGCCGTGATCACCGAGCTGGGCAACCCGGCGATGAATTTCGATGTTCGCAAAGTACTGCGTACCGACAGTGAATTTGGCGCGGCCACTCCGGAGCCTGAAGCCATAGCGTCGTTAAGTACCGCCTTGCTGGCGCCAGAACTCGAAGATGCCATTGTGGTGACCCAGGGCTTCGTGGGGGCCGACGAACAAGGTAAAACCACCACCCTGGGGCGCGGTGGCTCTGACTTTACCGCAGCCTTACTGGCCGAAGCGCTGAGTGCCCAGGTGTGCGAAATCTGGACTGATGTGGCAGGGGTTTACACTACCGACCCACGCATTGCGCCCAATGCTCATCCCTTACCAGAACTTAGCTTTGAAGAAGCCGCTGAAATGGCGACTTTCGGCGCCAAGGTGTTGCATCCGGCGACGATGGAACCGGCCCTGCGCAATAATGTGAAAGTGTTTGTCGGTTCCAGCCAAGCGCCGGAACAGGGTGGCACCTGGATCATGCGTGATTGTGAGGAAGAGCCGCCTTACCGGGCCATCACCCGCCGTAAAGAGCAGGTAATGGTTACAGTCAAAACCCCGAAGATGATGTATGCCCAGGGGTTTTTGCAGCAGGTTTTCGCTATCATTGCCAAGCATCGTCTGAGTGTGGATTTGGTCACCACCTCAGAAATTGCCGTGTCTTTTACCCTGGATAACCCCGCCAATTCGGTGGCCCAGCGACTGAATAAAGAAACCATTGCCGATCTGGAAACATTATGTGATGTCAATGTTGAGCATGGTTTTGATTTGGTGACCGTGGTCGGCAATCATATGCAAAGCGCCACCGGGGTGTCGAGTAAGATTTTTGCCGCCGTGGCGGACTACAACCTGCGAATGATTTGCTTTGGGGCCAACCCACACAACATGTCATTTCTGGTTAACGAAAAAGACAGCACGTCAATTGTGCAGCATCTGCACAAAGCGCTGTTCGAATAATCAGTAACCATAAGATGACCGGGCCTGAGTGTAGTTATTGTAACGCCTTCAGGCCCGCATAAATCAATTGGCGGCGGAGACTTCGCTATGCAGTTTTAGCACTTTGTCGCCATCATCCTGTTCAATCAGATAGGCCGGGTTGTTGCTGTCGGCTTTGCGTGTCACTTTGCTGCCCTGTAAGGTACGGCTGACTTCCTCCCAGAATACTTCTCTGACCTTACCACTGCCTTTGCCATTGCCCCATTCCCACTCCACTTTTGTATTGGTCTGAAATGCTTTGCTCATCCGTTGCCTCATTAGTTACCAGGAAGACTGTTGCGTACGCAGGGACGGCGGCTTTAGATTGCTTTAAAAGGTAACCTGACGGACGATAGCAGGATGCTAACGGGCATAAAAAAGCCGGTGTAAAAACACCGGCGATGATGGGTCCCAACAGTAACGCTTAGACTTTAAACTGGCGAATAGAGTGTTGCAGCTCTTCGGCCAGGCGCGCGACTTCAAGACTCGATTCCGAGGTTTGCTGCGCACCAATGGTGGTTTCTTCGGCGATCCCGACAATGGTTTCCAGCTTCTCACTGATTTCCTGAGACACCATATTTTGCTCACGGGCAGATTGTTCAATTTGCGAGCTGACATCGTGGGCCTGATGTACCGCATCGGAAATGATATCCAGCGCCTGGGTTGCCTGGTCGGTCTGTTCTACACACACCGCGGTTTGCTCTTTGCCCTGATTCATCACAGACACCGCACGTTCAGCGCCGGCCTGTAACACTTCAATCATGGCATTGATTTCCTGGGTAGATTGCTGTGTACGGCTGGCCAGGGTGCGAACCTCATCGGCCACCACCGCAAAGCCGCGACCCTGCTCACCGGCGCGGGCGGCTTCAATGGCTGCGTTTAAAGCCAGCAGGTTAGTCTGATCGGCGACCCCGCGAATAACATCCAGGATGCCCCCGATACTGGCGCTATCCTGATGCAGTTTATTAATTACCTGTGCCGCTTCTTCCACATCACGGGCCAGCACCTCAATAGTCTGTTTGTTTTCCTGTGAAATCTGACGTACTTTTTTGGCTTCGCTGTCGGCATGACGAATCTGGCTCAGGGTGTCCTCGGCATTGTGCATGACCAGTTCTGAGGTTGAGTGCATCTCCGTGGTCGCGGTCGCTACCTGAGCAATCTGTGACTTCTGGTCCTGAATAGAATGCGTGGTCTGGGCAGTCACCGTAGAGGTTTGCTCAGAGGCTGCCGCCAGCTGCTCGGCGCGATCATTGATGGCCAGGATCAGGGTTTTCAAATTAGTAATCAGCTGATTACAGTTGCGGGCCAGCAGACCAAACTCATCTTGCGCGGTATCGTCAAGGCGTTGGGTCAAATCCCCCGACGAAGCCACCTTGAGCAATTCATTAACCCGATTAAGGGGGCGGGTGATAGCCAATACTGTAAAGTAGCCGATGATGGCGGCAATCAGCAGTGAAATAATAACAACCACGATCACGGTCAGGTTACCGCTGGCCACTTTTTCACTCACCTGGTCGTCAATTTGCTGGGCGCGCAGGCTGGTAAGATCCAGCAGCTTCTCAAGCTCAATAATGGCTTCTGAGATATTAACATCAGACTGGGTCAGATTTTTTTCCGCGGCGTTACGATACTCCAGACGCTCCACATGCAGCTGTAACACCCCATCTTTAGATGTGATGGCGTTAAGTGACCCGTTTACCAGGTCATTGATTTCATCCAGGGTACCCGAGGTATCCTGGTTATTGGCGGTACTAACCATGGCTGATAGCTGCTCGGCAACATTGTTTACAATCAGTGTCACTTCATTACCCAGGGTCTGGGCGCGCAGCAGGGTCTGGGTTTTAACGTATTCAGAAGACACAGTCAGCAACGATAATAAGGTGGTTTCCAGCTCGCTACCGGCAGCAGCTGCCTGTTTTAATGCCGGATTAGCCTGTACTGACGGCATATCCGAAAAATCGAGCAGATACATAGACGCATCATCAGCATTGTCTTCGGCATCCGCCAAACGATCATCAATGGTATTGCGCATATTCATGTACTGATGATGATTACGGTACATGTTTTCGACATTAGCGACGTAATTGTCGTAACTGGTTTTAACCTTGGACAGCGACTGTTTAAGCTCGGCGTCATTACCCACCGTTTGGTTAAGCTGTTTGTAGGTTGACTCAAACACCGCCTGGTTTTCTTCAAACGCCGCCTGTTTGGCTTTTAGCCCGGCTAGGTCTTCTTCTATATAAGATTCAAAGGTTAACCGGCCCATATTAATAAAGGTGGCTTTGAGCGTATGGCTACCCGAAAGGGTCGGCAGCGCAACCTGGTTAACTTCTTCGGTAGCAGACCCGACAGAGTTGAGGTTATATAAAGAAGAAATACTGATTACGACTAACAACAAGCTGATGGTAAGAAATCCACCTATTATGCGCTTAGCAACCGTGATTTTCATCGAAACTCCTGATGCGGGATTTTAATTATTAGAATTGTGGTCGGCAGAGCCCGAAATTCTCACACTCTTCCCTGATTAATAGGTTATACATCGGCTGAACTAATCAGCCGGATAAGCGAGCCTGTATAGGCCACTCACTATATCGACTATTCTAATGGATACTTTACCGCAATTTAGCAGGGCAGGTAGGCGTTGAAATTTATTCTTAAGTATAAAAACAATCTATTTGCCCAAATGACAGAATATTTTCGACAATAAACGGGACAAACAGAAGCTTTTATAAGTATTTTGATTGGGCCGGGTGTTTTTATCACGTAGCGTGAAATCAAACCCTTTAGCCCGGGGACGGTAGGGTGCGTTAAGGCGTCACGGTAATGCGTTCTTTGGTTTCGACCCGGTAGGCGGTCATGGTATTGCCCCACACATAGCCGGTATCCAGCCCAATAATTCGTTTTGACGGTGTTTTGCCTTCCAGCGCTGCCCAGTGGCCAAATAAAATGCGTTGTTTTTCTGGCAGCTGAAGCCTTGGATGCGAAAACCAGGGCATCAGATTTTTATCACTGGCCGGTGGCGTGCCCTTTTCCTGCAAATCCAGTCTTAACGCTTTATCCACAAACCGCATACGGGTACAGGCATTCACAATAAAGCGCAGGCGTTCAATCTCAGTCAGGTCATACTGCCAGATAGCCGGGGCGTTGCCATACATCTGAGTTAAGAAAGTATGCGGGTCCTGTTGCAAGGCCTGGCTTACTTCATCACTAAACCGCAACAACTGCTGTGGGGTCCAGCCTGGATACAACCCGGCGTGCACCATGATGTGTTTGTTATCCACCGCCAGGGCCAGCGGAAAAGATTGTAACCAGGCACACAATTCTTCAAGACGGTCACTGGTTAACAGGTTTTCAAGGCGATCCTTTTTATTGGCGGGTTGGATGTTTTTGCTTACCGCCAGTAAATGCAAATCGTGGTTGCCCAACACACTGGAAAAACCATTACCCAACCCTTTTAAAAAGGTAAGGGTGGCCAGCGAGTCTTCCCCGCGGGCGACCAGGTCGCCCACTGCATACAGCTTATCGCGCTTTTCATCAAACTGACATTGGTCCAGCAGTTTCATCAGGCCGCCATAGCACCCCTGAATATCGCCGACCACCAGAGTTTGTGCAGAAGATGGCTTCATAAAATTGGCTACCCGTGGAACTAGTTGATGCTATTGGGTACTGCCAGACGAAAAACATCGATCGGTACCCGTACCATTTCGCCGTCTTCGCACTGCATTTCGTAATAGCCTTCCATGGTGCCTACCGGCGTATCCAGAATGGCGCCACTGGTGTACTGAAACTCTTCGCCAGGGGCCAGTGAGGGCTGTTTGCCGACGACCCCGGAACCTTCTACTTCGCTGCGTTTACCCGCACCATCGGTGATTAGCCAATAACGGTTGATGAGCTGAACGGTGACATCGCTGTGGTTAGTAATAGTGATTTGATAGGCAAATGCAAACTGACCTTTTTCCGTAACCGGGTGGTCAGGCAGGTGCCGTGTCTGTACTTCAACGTTTACTGCGCCCTTCGATGTCACTGTTTTGGGGTCCCGTGCTCATAGATAAAGTTGGCAATGGTGGCAAAGTTTTGCAACGACAGGGTCTCGGCCCGCACCCCAGGATTGATATCCAGGCTGCTAAGATTTTCTTCACTGATGCAGTCTTTGAGGCTATTGCGAATGGTTTTACGGCGTTGATTGAATGCCTGAGCACAAACCCGCTCCAGCGTGTTCACCGACTCTACCTCTACCGGGGCGCTGGCGTGCGGCACCAGTCTGACTACGGCTGAGTCGACCTTGGGCGCTGGCTTAAAGGCGTCGGGCGGCACGGTAAGCACCGGGGTTACCGAGCAGTAGTACTGCGCCATAACCGACAACCGGCCATAGTTTTTCGAGCCGGGCCCGGCCGCTAACCGATTGACCACTTCTTTTTGCAGCATAAAGTGCATGTCGTGGATGCTGTCAGCATAATCAAACAGATGAAACATCAACGGCGTGGAAATATTGTAAGGCAGATTACCAAACACCCGTAGCGACTGGTCTGGATTGGGCAGATTGTCTTTGACCGTGGTGAAATCCAGGGTCAGCGCATCCTGTTCAATAATATTCAGTTTGCTGCCATGAAAGGGGTGGTGACGTAGCCGCTTAGCCAGGTCACGATCCAGCTCTACCACGGTCAGGGCGTCAACACGTTCACACACCGGGTCAGTGAGGGCACCCAGACCGGGGCCAATTTCAACCAGGTTTTCACCGTTGCGGGGATTTATCGAATTAACAATTTGTTCAATGACATAGTCGTCATGCAAAAAATTCTGGCCAAACCGCTTTCGTGCGGTGTGGCCCAGGTGGGTTTTACTCATAAATGACTGTTCGCAAGTTCGATGGCTTTTTCCAGCGCTTTTTGGAAACTTCCGGTATCCGCCTGGCCGGTACCCGCCAGATCTACCGCGGTGCCGTGATCAACCGAGGTGCGGATAAACGGCAACCCCAAAGTGATATTTACAGCAGCGCCGAAGCCTTTAAATTTAAGTACAGGAAGACCCTGATCATGGTACATCGCCAGCACCACATCAGCGTGTTCCAGGTATTTGGGCTGAAAGATAGTATCTGCGGGCAGGGGACCGGTCAATTTAATGCCTTCGCCACGCAGGGCTTCCAGCGCCGGGATCATGGTCTCTATTTCTTCACGGCCAATATGGCCATCCTCACCGGCGTGCGGATTCAGTCCGCAGACAAAAATATGCGGCTCAGCCAGCCCGAATTTTTGTCTTAAATCGTTATCGATAATGCGGATGACCCGGTTCAGACGTTCGGCGGTGATGGCTTTGGACACATACTCTAACGGAATATGGGTGGTCGCCAGCGCCACATTAAGCCCTTCGGTCGACAGCAGCATTACCACGTCCAGCGTATTGGACTGAGAAGCGAAGTATTCGGTGTGACCAGAAAATGACACCCCCGCCTCATTGATAATGCCTTTGTGGACCGGACCCGTTACCACGGCATCAAAACCTTCATGCATATTGGCATGGCATGCCTGACGCAGAGTCTCGACCACATAGCGGCCATTCGCCGGATCCAGCTGCCCGGGGACCACCTGCGCTTCAATATCTACCTGTCGGATAAAGAGTTCACCGGGCTCAGGCAGGCGTTGCAGGTCATCCTGAAAAGGGGTGAGTTGTATGGCCAGACCGAGTTGCTGCGCACGCTCGTTAAGCATTTGCGTATCGGCAAATACCACCAGCTGTACCGGCCAGCGTTGCTGGGCCAGTTGCAGGATTAAATCGGGGCCAATCCCGGCTGGTTCGCCGGGCGTTACTGCTATTTTTTGAATATTCATCTGCTCTTAATTGGGCCTGACCTACAAAACTTCAATGTAGGCGGCGTCACGCATTTCGCGGATCCACGCTTCAGATTCTTCCTTGAACTTGCGGTTGTAGATTAGCTGTGAGGCTTTGTCTTCTTTGCGCTTATCAGTCGCATCGTCGATACGGCGATCTTCAAGCTGAATCAAATGCCAGCCGTGAGAGGAACGGATTGGCTTGCTGTATTCACCGGGCTCCAGGTTCGCCAGGGCTTCTTTAAAGGCAGGCACATACATGTTGGGATCTGCCCAGCCCAGGTTGCCGCCTTTTAAGGCCGAGCCCGGGTCATCGGAATGCTCTTTCGCCAGTGCGGCAAACTCGGCTTCGCCGTCGATGACCTGCTGACGGAACTTAACCAGCATCTCTTTGGCTTTGTCTTCGCTTAAAATGATAGACGGCTTGATCAGAATGTGACGCGCATTCACCTCTTCCACCGTCACTTTTTCAATGCCGCGGGTGTCTTTAATCTTCAGTATATGAAAACCAGCACCGCTTCGAATCGGACCAATCAGCTCCCCTTTGTCTTTGCCCTGTACAGCTTCAGCAAACAACGTCGGCATGGAGTTGATGTTCAGCCAGCCCATATCACCGCCTTCCAGCGCTTCAGAGCCAGAGGAGGAGGTGATAGCAATCCGGGCAAAGTCAGAACCATCGTTTAACAGCTTAATGACTTTTTCTGCCCGTGAGCGGGCATCTTCGATGACATCTTCAGCTGGTTCAGAAGGCAGACCAATAAGAATGTGTCCCAGCTGATACTCTGCCTGCTCGGCGCCTTGCTCGTCCATCAGCTTGACCAGCGCGTCGATCTCCTGGGGGGTGATATAGATACGACGGCGTACATTGGCCCGGCGCACCTCACCAATGATTAATTCTTCGCGTACATCTTCGCGGTAATCATCGTAGCTCATGCCTTCTTTACTCAGTTCGTCACGCAGCTGAGGCACATTCATGCCTTCGCCCTGGGCGATGTTGGCAATGGTTTGCTCAAGCTGTGGATCGCTGACCTGAATCCCCATGCGTTCTGCCATTTGCATTTGCAGGTTTTTCAGAATCAGACGCTCGATGGCCTGAGTACGTAATACCCGATCCGCCGGGAGTTGTTGGTCGTTATTTTGGGCGTTGCGCCGGACATCCGCCACCAGCGCCTCAATTTCGCTTTCCAATATCACACCCTGGTCAACGATGACCGCTACGCGATCCAGAGAAACTTGCTGTGCCCAGCTAGAAAACGTCAGCAGGGCAGTTAAATACATAGCCCGTATAATGAACTTCATAATCACTCTTTATTGTCGTTTGTATCACTACATTCCATCACTGAGATGTAGCATGGTAAATTAATTCAGGTTGTACGGTTGCCGATAGCCAAACATTCCGTCTTCAAGCATGCGTCGGCTTGATTTGGAGGAACCCAGTCCTTTAAAAATAAACTGCACACCAATACCAGAATCATATTCATCGGTGGACTGCTGTCCGTCATCTGCAAAGCGGTTGCTTAGCTGACGTTGCGCGACCACCTGGATTGCCCAGCAACAGGATTCGTACTGTAAACCAAAATAAGACTCGATACTGCGGTTTCTTTCCAAATCGCGGTAGGTACGCCCTACCCAGTGCCAGTTTTGATTAATTGGCCAGCTGGCAGAAATACCAACCTGATCAATAGTTTCCCCACTGAGCTCGCGTACATAACGATGGGTCAGTTGCACCAGACTTTCGGCGTCCCGCCGGTATTCCAGAGTATGGCTGCTGCGCTCCACCTTATCGGTTTGCGTCATTATCTGCACATCTGAATGGAAATACCAGCGATCTGTCATTCGCCAGTCCAGCTCCGCTGCCAACGCGGAGCGGTCCTGATTCTGGGTCGGCGAAATCACCTGGTTGTCGCCAAAGTAGAATATCTGACCCAGGCTAAGGGCAAATTGTTCCCGGTGGGCGTCATCTAAAATTCGTGAGGTAACGCCCACAGTCACCTGATTATTATCATTAATACGATCCAAACCCGTAAATTCACGGCCCCGGAACAAGCTTTCCATATCCGTCAGCAGCACCGTGGTATCGTAGATGCCAATTTCACGCTGGTCTTCATACGAGGTATACAGATACTGTACTTTTGGCTCCAGGGTGGTGGTGCCGGTGTCACTGAACCAGCCCCCATCCCGCTCAAAATATAAGGTTCCGAACAATCGCCCCTGACCCAGGGTCCGGTTTACTTCATCGGCTAAGTCAGTGTCATCGATATTGCTTTGCCGGTAATAGGTGTTCAACACGGTGGCCTCGGCGCTCAGCTCGCCCCAGTGGCGCTGATAAGGCAGCGCCAGGGTGGGGGCCACATGAAACCGCATGGCCGTGGGCGAGGTGTCGTTTTTGTTGTCAAAATAGGCCAGCTCGGAGTCCAGTGAAAACTCAAAATACCGGGCAAAGGGTTTGGTAATGGCCAGCCGTGCCTCGGGCAAGGCCCGATAGGAGTCATTTTGGAACCCGATTGTTTCAAAGTCGCGAATGTGGATGTCCAGCAGCATATCGGGGGCAAAATAGTTCAGGCCCAGCGTGCGGGCCAGGTGCGTGTCGGCCCGGTTGTAATATTCAGAGCCCAGATCGACGATATAGTTGTCGTCGCTGATGCCGTTTACATCGACGCCCACAGTCCAGTTCTGACTTAAGTAGCCGTCATGGGCCAGACGATAAAAATAGCGGTTGTCTTCATTTGGGGTGTCTTTGTCTGACGGCAGATACTCAACATCAAGCATGCTGTAACCCTGTTCGCTTAAATACCGAAACTGGGTTTTAAGCTGAACGCCCCGATCGGTCATCAGCCTGGGCGACACCGTCATGTCGTAATTAGGTGCCATGTTCCAGTAAAAAGGCTGCTCGATATCCAGCCCGGTGTTCGAGGAGCTGGAAATTTCAGGAAACAATAAGCCGGTCTGGCGTTGATCACTGACCGGAAAGGCAAAATAGGGCAGATAAAAGACCGGTACATCCCCCACATAAAAGCGGGTGTTTTTGGCCTGGCCCCACATCGAGTCACGCTCAATACTGATTTCAGACGCTTTGATCATCCAGTCACGGCTTTGGGCCGGACAAGTGGTAAAGCTGACATCGGTCAGTGTCAGGCCGTCGGCGGAGGTCAGATCAATCATGCGGGCGGTGCCACGTCCATTAGAGCCATTTAAATGATATTCGGTATTCGACATGTTCAGGGTTTCAGTGACCGAGTCCAGCATGACCTCGTCGCTGTTTACCTGCAACTGCGCATCCTGATATTGCACATCACCAGAAGCCTGTAGCTGGCGGCCGTTATTTTTCACCTGCGCTTCATCGGCACGGATAGTGGCAGCATCGGAGGTAATATCGACATTGCCACTGAAATTGGCCTTGCGCTGAGACAAAAATTCAGTGGAGTCAGCCTCTACTTTCACTTCACCCGTGGACATCAGCTGGGTCGAAGAAAACTGCACCGGCGACGCCGGACACAGCAGTTCCATGCCAGTACGGGGTTCCGGCTCAGACGTGTCAGAGGTGGTTTGTCCCTGAGCTGATGACCAGCCAAGAGAAAATAACAAAAGCGATGCGCAGGTCTTTTTCATGCGAGGGTGAATGGCCTGTTAGTGATACTGTCCGATCTGTACTTATCCGGGTAAGCGAAGATAAGTCGCCAGAATGCTGTCCGTTACGATACAAAGCGCCAACCATCCTGGCCGACGTACGTAAATACCCACCAATTCTAAGCACTTTAGTATCAATAACCAACCATGGAGTGGAAAAAAGCTTTGGAAATCACCTTATCACAGGCATATTCAGCGTAATTGTCGGCGGGATTGTTCGATTCATACAACAAAAAACGCTAAATTAGGCACACTATTGCCGGACTTGCACACGAGTAAATTCAATACGTTGTTCCGGCCATCAATGTAGGGGGAGTTTGATAATGCCGTTTTGGGGCAAGTTGCTAGGGCTGATCTTTGGCTTTATGTTTTTAAAAATACCCGGTGCGATTCTGGGGCTTATTGTCGGTCACTTGTTTGATAAAGCCTATAGTCAGGACTTCAATAAACTGGGTGGGTTTGGCCGTTTTTTCACCGACCAGTCAGGATTGAAACAACAGGCCATCTTTTTTCATAGTTTGTTTGCGGCGCTGGGGCATCTGGCCAAAGCCGATGGTCAGGTCACCCCTCGCGAAATCCAAATTGCCACGGCGTTAATGGATGACATGCAGTTACAGGGACAGGCACGCAAAGAAGCCCAGGATGCCTATCGCGAAGGCAAGTCGGCGGATTACCCGGTTACCGACACCCTCTCCAGCTTATATGAAAACTGTCATGGCCGGCGCGACATATTACAGGTGTTTCTGGAAATACTGATACAGGCTGCATTTGCCGATGGCCAGGTCACCCACGGCGAACTCAAGGTGCTGGAAAAAGTCGCCAAGGCATTGGGTTTTAAACGTAAGGATTTGGATTATCTGCTGGCCGCCTATGAGGCTGAACTGCGCTTTCGTCAGCGCGGACAACAGCAGCAGGGCAGCAAAAGCACCTACAGCCAGACCCAAACCCTGGCCGATGCCAACCAAATTCTGGGGGTAAGCGAAGAGGATGATGAAAAAACGGTGAAGCGGGCATATCGCAAGCGCATGGCGGAACATCATCCGGATAAACTGGCTTCCAAAGGGTTACCGAAACAGGCACTGGAAATGGCCAAAAACAAAACCCAGGATATTCAGGCGGCTTATGAGCTGATTAAAGAGCGGCGGGGTTTTAAATGAGCACTTACGCCGATGTGCCCGCGGTAAGTCTGGAGCATATTGACCGGTTTATTGAAATGCTATGGCTGGAAAAAGGGCTTAGCGAACATACCCAGCAAAGCTACCGCACCGATCTGAAAAAACTGGCGCTGTTTTGTGTGACCCATCAGCGTCAGGATATTGCGGTGCTGGACACCGAAGATATTCAGGCGTATCTGAGTTACCGCCATCAACAGGGCCTATCGAGTCGCAGCACTATGCGGGCCATGAGTGCCATGCGGGCTTTTTATGTGTATCTGATCAGTTTGAACCAGCGCAGCGATAATCCGGTGGCCGCGTTAGCCAATCCTAAAACCCCAAAAAGTCTGCCCGCCACCTTAAGCGAACAGCAGGTGGATGATTTGCTGGCGGCGCCCGATATTGATGAACCCATTGAATGTCGCGACCGCTGTATGCTTGAAGTGCTCTATGCTACTGGCTTACGGGTGAGTGAACTGGTGGGCCTGCGACTGGAGCAGGTTAATACCCAGCAGGGTGTGATTCGGGTAACCGGCAAGGGCGATAAAGAGCGGCTGGTGCCGCTGGGTGAAGAAGCCATCGACTGGCTGCACATCTATATGAGTACCGCGCGTCCGCAGTTACTTAAAACCCAAAGTGATATCCTGTTTGTCAGTACCCGCTCACGACAAATGACCCGCCAGACATTCTGGCACCGGATTAAGCATTATGCCCTTCGTGCAGGTATCAGCCAGCCGCTTTCCCCGCATACCCTGCGTCATGCTTTTGCCACCCATTTGCTTAATCATGGCGCTGATTTGCGGGTGGTGCAGATGTTATTAGGTCATAGCGATCTGTCTACCACCCAAATCTATACCCATGTGGCGACCGAACGTCTGCAGTCATTGATTGCCGAGCATCATCCCCGTGGTTAGCTGCAAAAACCAAACGGATAGGCGTTCAATAAGACTGTGTTAGTATGCGTTTAAATTGAAATAAATCACCAACAGGCCAGGTCTGTTGCAATATCGGATGCTTTAAGGAGTAGGTGTGTTTAAACCAACCATGAAATTACTGGCTTTGAGTGCGTTGCTGGTTTCCAGCTTTGTAAGCCTGGCCCAAACCAGCGACCAGGTTAAGACGAAGCTGGAAAACCAGCTGGGCGTGAGTGTCGAGGCCATTGGTGAGTCCGAGGTACCGGGACTGTTGCAGGTCACCTCCGACCGTGGTCTGTTTTATATCTCTGAAGATGGCCGGTACTTTATGCAGGCCCGCATATTTGATATGAACAACGACATGGCCAATGTTACTGAAAATGCGCTGGCCAGGATGCGCCTGAAAGGCGTCGAAAAATACGCCGACTCGGTAATTCAGTACAAGGCTAAAAATGAAGAGCATGTGATCACGGTGTTTACCGATACCACTTGTGGGTATTGTCGCAAGATGCATAAAGAGATAGATCAGCTTAATGCGCTGGGTATCACCGTGAATTACCTGGCGTTCCCGCGCGCCGGACTGCAGTCGCCGGTGTATGACGAGATGGTCTCGGTATGGTGTGCTAAAGAGCCTAACGACGCGCTCACCGCGGCTAAACAGGATCAGGATATCGCCTCGGCGCAATGCCAGAATAAAGTCGCCGAGCATTTTCAGTTTGGTCAGTCAGTCGGCGTAAATGGCACCCCCAACATCATCTTAGAAGATGGCACGCTGATCCCGGGTTATCAGCCGGCGGGCATTCTGGCACAGGCACTGGACAAAGCCGGCTAAAAATTCAGCCAGACTATCGTGGTCTCAGACTACTGTTGGACGTCGATAAACGCTATCATAGGGCATCGTTTTATACCTGCTATTTAAGGTGACAAGTTTCTATGGGATTGTCGATTGTCCGGCGCACAGTGACGCGCGAGCCTTTGTGCCCCACACTTCACCCGGTGCTGGATCGGGTTTACCGCGGGCGGGCGATTGCCAGCCTGGACGAGCTGGAAACCAAAGTTCAGGCGCTGCAACATTACGCCCACCTTACCGGTACTGACAAAGCCGCCAGCCTGCTGTGTCAGGCTATCTACAATAATCAGAAGGTGGTTATCGTAGGCGATTTTGATGCCGATGGAGCCACCAGTACTGCTATCTGTATGCTGGCCTTACAGCAAATGGGCCTGCAACAGGTTTCCTACCTGGTGCCGAATCGTTTTGACTTTGGCTATGGTCTTAGCGAACAAATTGTTGATGTGGCCTGCGATGAAGGTGCCGAGGTGATTGTTACCGTTGACAACGGCATTGCCTGCTTGCCTGGCGTGGCCCGGGCCAAAGCCCGCGGGGCCACCGTTATTGTCACCGATCATCATCTGCCTGGTTCACAGCTGCCGGAGGCTGATGCGATAGTGAACCCTAACCAACCAGGCTGTGAGTTTTTGTCTAAAAACCTGGCCGGGGTGGGCGTGGCATTTTATTTAATGCTGGCTCTCCGCGCCCGGCTACAGGCCGACGCCTGGTTTGAAAAGCAAAATATCCCGGCGCCCAATCTGGCGAATTTACTCGATATAGTGGCAGTAGGCACCGTGGCCGATGTGGTGCCGCTGGATAAAAACAACCGCATCCTGGTGCATCAGGGACTCCAACGCATTCGGGCCGGCAAGTGCCGACCCGGGATCCGCGCATTATTTGAAGTGGCCGGTAAAACCCTGGCTCATGTGAGTGCTACCGATCTGGGGTTTGTGGTAGGTCCACGGTTAAATGCGGCCGGGCGCCTGGACGACATGGCGCTGGGAATCGAGTGTTTGCTTAGTGACGATGCCATGCAGGCACGGTTTCAGGCCAGTGAGCTGGATCAGCTTAATCAGCAGCGTAAAACCATCGAAAGCGATATGAAGGCTGAGGCGGAAAAAGTTATTGCCGGATTAAGCGTGGAACAACAGCAAATGCCGCCAGCGCTGGTGTTGTATAAAGAGGATTTTCATCAAGGCGTGATTGGCATTGTGGCCGGGCGCATGAAAGAAAAATACAAACGTCCGGCGATTGCGTTTGCGCATCAGGATGAAGCAATTATCAAAGGCTCGGCGCGCTCGGTTCCGGGGGTCCATATCCGGGATGTCCTGGAAGAGGTGAATACCCGCAAACCCGGTCTTATTTCAAAATTCGGGGGGCATGCGATGGCAGCCGGCTTGTCCTTGCCCATTGCGGCGTTACCTGAATTTGAAGCCACCTTTATTAAGGTGGTCAGCCGCCATCTGGAGAATATTGACTCACTGCATACCATCATGAGCGACGGCGAATTGGCCACCAGCGAGCTCAGCTTGCCCCTGGCGCGGATACTTAAACAGGCGGTGCCCTTTGGTCAGGGATTTGAAGCACCCCTGTTTGACGGTGTGTTTGAAATTGCCCATCAGCGTTTGCTAAAACAACAGCATCTTAAGCTTATTCTCAAAATCGGCGAGCAGCAGGAAGTCGATGCGATTGCCTTTAATGTGGATACCAGTATCTGGCCTGACACCAGTATCACTCAGGTTCAGCTTGCCTATCAGCTGGAAGTAAATGTGTTTAGGGGCAAAGAAACGGTGCAATTAATGGTACAGGAGCTCGCCCCCTATGAAGACTGAACCTGACAAGCTGCTTAAGCGTCACCAGCAGCTGACTCATTCTGAAGGACTAAAAGTTATCTCTCATGTGCAGCGTGAGGAAGGCGAATGGGTTCGCCATACTTTGATGCTGCAAGGCTACGAGGTCCCCTTTGTGTACAGGCGCAAGCAGAAGTATCAATCCCTGCAGGGCGCCAGTGTCAATCTGACTTATTATCCGGTAGAAGAAACCATCGCCGGCATGGCCTTTGAGCAAATGAAAGTGGTGCGAATTAAACGTGCTTAACTCCCGCAGACCGACATTATGAGAGGTGTCTGGCAAGCTGCATTTGTGGTGCACCGGCGGGCTTACCGGGAAACCAGTTATCTGGTGGATTTTTTTACCCGGGATGGCGGGCTGGTCAGTGCAGTGGCTAAAGGTGTTAAAAACAGCAAAGGTGATCGCAAAAGTCTGTTGCAACCCTTTGCGCCGGTGACCATCCAGTTGGCGGGTCGCTCTGAGCTTAAAAATCTAGCGCAGATAGAAAGCGCCGGAGCCATGCTGTTTTTACAGGGCAAACCTTTGTTTTGTGCCATGTATGTCAATGAGTTGCTAAGCCGGGTCTTGCCCAAAGCCCTCACCTGTGAAGATTTGTACGATCATTATCAACAGACGCTGGTGGCATTGAGCAGTGAAGACCCACTTGATATTGCCTTGCGCAACTTTGAGTTTGCGTTACTCGATGAAATGGGTCAGTTGCCTGATTTACTCCACGATGCCAGCACCGGGGAGCCGGTGGTGGCCCAGGACTGGTATCAGTTTGTGCAGGAGCTTGGCATTGTGCGTGCGAAAAAAGCCGTACAGCCACGCAGCGTGCCCGGCTATGCTTTGCTATCGATGGCGGCCCGGGAATGGGACTCACCGGCCCGGCAGGCGGCCAAACTCATCGCGCGCCAGGCTTTATTGCCGCTTTTAGGGGACAAACCATTAAAAAGCCGTGAATTATTTCGCTAACGCCTGCTGCGTACCGGCTTTTTTGATACACTCAAAGCCAGCCTATTAACAAGCAGATTTCTTCATGAACGAGATTTTTCTAGGGGTCAATATTGACCATATTGCTACCCTTCGCAATGCCCGGGGCACAGCTTATCCTGACCCCGTTCATGCTGCCGATATTGCTGAACGCGCCGGCGCCGATGGTATTACGGTGCATCTGCGTGAAGATCGCCGGCATATTACCGACCGTGATGTCACCCTGCTGGCGCAAACCATCAATACCCGTCTTAATCTGGAAATGGCCGTCACCGACGAAATGCTGGCGATTGCGGAACAGATTAAGCCGGCATTTTGTTGTCTGGTGCCTGAAAAACGTCAGGAGCTGACCACTGAGGGTGGCCTGGATGTGGCAGGTAATCTGGCCGCGGTCAAGGCCGCCTGCCAGCGTCTGGCAGCGGCGGGAATAGAAGTGAGTTTATTTATTGATGCCCAGCAGCATCAGATTGATGCCGCGCTGGAGTGTCAGGCACCGTACATTGAAATTCATACCGGCCAGTATGCCGAAGCCACCACGCCCGGCGCGGTTGAAACCGAGCTGGAACGGCTAACCACCGGGATTCGGTATGCCCACCGTCAGGGTTTAAAGGTGAATGCCGGTCATGGTTTGCATTATCACAATGTGAAGCCGGTGGCGGCCATTCCGGAACTGGTGGAGCTTAATATTGGTCATGCGATTATTGCTCGAGCCGCCTTTGACGGGCTGGCGAGAGCGGTGGCAGATATGCGTAAACTGATGCTCGAAGCCCGCTTTGGCAGTCATACGGTAGATTGATGATGGCCATTGCAGGCATTGGCACCGATATTGTTGAACTGAGCCGCATTGAGCAGGCGCTCGCCCGCGGCGATCGTCTGGCCCGCCGGATTCTGACCCCGGCCGAACTGGAACGGTTTGCTGCGCATAGCCAGCCGGCCCGTTATCTGGCCAAACGCTTTGCCGCCAAAGAAGCGGCGGTTAAAGCGTTAGGTACCGGCATTGGAGTAGGGATCAGCTGGCAGCATATCAGGGTAGAAAATCATCCCGGTGGGGCGCCTTTTTTAGTGTTCAGTGACGGCTTTGCCCACGAATGTGAACAACGCAATATTAAGCACAGTCATGTTTCTATCTCTGATGAACAACACTACGCGGTGGCTACCGTGATATTAGAATATTAAATTGTAACGGATCGCATTATGGTCAGCTTTTACAAGCCGGAAAAAAAATCTTCCAACAACAAACCAAAAGTGTTGAAAGATATTCGTATCGACAGTCTCGATATGCAGGGCAATGGCGTATGCCGTAGTCAGCAGCCCGTCCTGTTCGTGGAAGGTGCCCTGGCCGGTGAAACGGTCAATGTCCGCATCACGCATGCACAAAAACAAACGGCCCGGGCCATCACCACCAAAGTAGTGACGCCCAGCGACAAGCGCCAGCAGCCTTTTTGTGAGGTGTATCAGCAGTGTGGGGGCTGTCAGTTACAACATGTGGATGCAGACAGTGCCCTGACTGAACGCCAGCAGGCGATGAGCGACTACTGGACCCGGCAATTCGGGTTGCAAGATCTGCCCTGGCAGCCGGCATTAACCGGCCCGCGCCCACAGTATCGGCGCAAAGCCCGGCTGGCCATTGATGGTCGCACCCCCGGTGCGGTCAAACTGGGTTATCGCCGGCAGGGCAGCAACGCCGTGGTGGATATCCCTGACTGTCCGATTCTGGTGCCCTCGTTACAGGCACTGATAGTGCCCTTAAAAACACTGCTTAATCAGCACCCCAACAGTCGCCACCTGGGTCATATCCAGGTGTTGGCCGGTGACAACATCGCCCAGATAAGTGTTAAGACCAGCCGCGATCTGAGTGAGGCGATGCACCAGGATTTAGCCGCCTTCGGAGAGCAGCATCAGTGTAATGTGGTACTTGAAGATCAACATAATAAGCAGCACCCACTGCATCACAAGGCGACTCTGGTGTGCCATACCGAAGACAATTTGCAGCTGACGCCTGCGCCCGAGGACTTTGTTCAGGTCAATGCTACGGTGAACCAAAAAATGATTGCTCAGGCAATGGCATGGCTGGCGCCGCAACCGGGTGAGGTGATTGCCGACTGGTTTGCCGGTCTGGGTAATTTTGCCTTGTCACTGGCTCAGCGTGGCGCCCGGGTGCACGCCGTGGAAGGGGTTGCAGCAATGGTCGCTAAAGGGCAGGCGAATGCCCAGGCCCAGGGCATTGATAGCATTCAGTGGCAACATCAGGATTTGTCTGATCCCAAAGTGGTCGAAGCCGCGCTAACCGCCGATTTTGATAAGGTTATTCTGGATCCTTCCCGTGAAGGCGCGCAGGCTGTCTGTGAGGCGCTGGCCCGACATCCGGTGAGCAAGGTGGTGTATGTCTCGTGTAATCCCAGCAGTTTTACCCGGGATTTACGGCTGTTGCTGGCAGCCGGATATCAGGTGGAAAAGATTGGGTTAGTCGAGATGTTTCCCTATACCCGTCATCTGGAAGTCATGGCATTATTGTCGTTTCCCCGAAATGTCACAGTCAAAGCGAGTTGATAAATTATGGTATCAACACGAAAAGTACATGAGCCGCAACGGCCGCCGTTCGAACACTGGCTGGATAGCCTGTCGCTGAACGACCATACTAAACAAAAACTGCGGGCCATATCGCAGCATCCTGAGCGTTTGCTGGTGGGCCAGGAGATGGTGGAAATTCTGCACCAGCTCAATATGGACGATGCCACCTTGCAGGCCGCTCTGGTCTTTCCTTATTGCGAAGAACATCAGTTAAATGAAGAAGCCATTGAGCAGGAATTTGGACCCGATATTCTACAGCTGATCATTGGTGTGCGGCGAATGGATGCCATTAAAGCCTTGCATGGTAGCCGCGTCTCTTCCAGTCAGGCCGCCAGCGAGCAGCACATTGACAGCATCCGGCGAATGTTGCTGGCGATGGTGGAAGATGTGCGGGCGGTGGTGATTAAAATGGCCGAGCGCATCTGTACCCTGCAGCAGGTGAAAAAGGCCGACGAAGAAACCCGGGTGATGGTCGCCCGTGAATGTGCAAGTATTTATGCCCCGCTGGCCAACCGGCTGGGCATTGGTCAGCTGAAGTGGGAACTGGAAGATCTGGCGTTTCGGTATCTGCATCCGGTTACCTATAAGCAAATCGCCAAACAGCTTGACGGCAAACGTAAAGAACGTGCCCAGTATATTGACGATATTGTCGCGCATCTGCAAAGCCTGGTGGATCAGGAAAATATCCGCGCCGAGGTGTATGGACGCCCCAAGCATATTTTCAGCATCTGGAAAAAGATGCAAAAAAAACGTCTTACCTTCGAGCAGTTGTATGACATCCGCGCGGTCCGTATTATTGCCGACCGTTTGCAGGACTGCTACGCCGCACTCGGCGCGGTACATTCCAGTTACCGACACATTCCCAGCGAATTCGACGATTATATTGCCACGCCCAAGGCAAACGGGTATCAGTCCATCCATACCGTCATTGAAGGGCCCGGGGACAAAGCGGTAGAAATTCAGATCCGCACCCAGCAGATGCACAATGACGCTGAACTTGGCGTGGCGGCGCACTGGAAATACAAGGAAGGCTCTGCCGGTAAAGCATCGGGGTATGATGAGCGCATCAACTGGTTGCGGCGCATTTTACAATGGCAGGAAGAAGTTGCTGAGTCTGGTGATGTGGTCGAGGAGCTGCGTAGCCAGGTATTTGATGACCGGGTTTACGTATTTACCCCCAATGGCGATGTTATTGATTTACCCCAGGGAGCTACCCCGCTGGACTTTGCTTACTACATACACAGTAATGTGGGCCATCGCTGTATTGGGGCTAAGGTCAATGGCCGCATCGTGCCGTTTACCTATCAGCTGCAAAGTGGCGACCAGGTGGTGATCCATACCGGCAAACAATTAAATCCCAGCCGCGACTGGATGCATCCGGGCCTGGGCTACGTGCATTCTTCGAGAGCCCGGGCCACCATTCATTCGTTTTTCAAAAAGCAGGACAAAGAAAAGAACCAGTTGGCGGGGAAAGAACTGCTGGAGCGCGAGCTTAACCGGGCCCATGTACCGCTTAAAGATGTGGTCCATGCGTGTCAGAAATTCAACGTTGCTCAGCCTGAAGATTTGCATGCCGCGATTGGGGCCGGCGATGTGCGGGTCATGTCGGTGGTGCACTTTCTGCAACAGCGGCTGGAGCCGGCACCGGCCGAGACCGAGCTTAGCCCCAAGCTGAAAACCCGCAAAACGGCAGGGGCTACAGGTAAAAAAGATACCGTGGTGGTAGAAGGGGTTGGCCATTTGATGAGTCAGCTGGCGAACTGTTGCAAACCGGTGCCCGGCGAGCCCATTATGGGGTATATCACCCAGGGCCGGGGGGTGAGTGTGCATAAAACGGGCTGTGAACAACTTCAGCATTTGAGTGAGTCACACCCGGAACGGCTGATTGATGTAAATTGGTCGCATACCTTAAATGTGGGCTTTGAAACCGGCATCGATATTTTTTGTAGCGACCGTGATGGCCTGCTACGGGATATCACCACGGTGCTGGCCAACCACGGTGTGGCCTTGCTTATGGTCAACAGTAACACCGACAAACCCCGAAAAACCGCGCTAGTGGCGATTTCGGTGGAGGTGCCGGATCTGCATACCTTATCGAAACTCATGAACCAGCTAAATCAATTAAAAGGGGTGGTGGATGTCAAACGAAAAACCAGCTGAGCATGATAATTTGCCACGCTTGTTACGGGTGATGGCACGCCTGCGCGATCCTCAATTTGGCTGTCCCTGGGACCGTCAGCAGACCATGCAAAGTCTGACCCGGTTTACCCTGGAAGAAGCCTATGAGGTGGTGGATGCCATTGAGCAAAATCAACCTCGCGAAATCTGTGATGAACTAGGGGATTTATTGTTTCAGATTGTATTTTATGCGCAGCTGGCCAACGAACAAAACTGGTTTAACTTTAATGA
The DNA here is from genome assembly GCF_015644725.1 of Salinimonas marina. Classification (NCBI taxonomy): domain Bacteria; kingdom Pseudomonadati; phylum Pseudomonadota; class Gammaproteobacteria; order Alteromonadales; family Alteromonadaceae; genus Salinimonas; species Salinimonas marina. Next base: position 3,076,876 of record NZ_CP064795.1, on the reverse strand, counting down.
CATCGCCGGCTCAATTGCCGACAAAATGGTACGCCGTCATCCCCATGTGTTTGCTGACATGCAGGCTACTGCCAACGATATGGAGCAGCAGTGGGAGGCCATTAAAGCCGCCGAAAAAGCGGGCAGGCCGGCAGCAGACAGCATTTTAGATGATGTACCCAAAGGCATGCCGGCACTAATGTATGCGCAAAAACTGCAAAAACGCTGTGCCCGGGTTGGGTTTGACTGGGCTACACCTGCACCGGTCTTGGCAAAAGTGAATGAAGAGCTGGGCGAGATTCAGGCTGAACTGGAACAACCGGAGCCTGTCCAGGCCCGCATTGAAGAAGAAATTGGTGATGCGCTGTTCGCCATGGTCAACCTGGCGCGGCATTGTAATGTTGATGCCGACGGTGCCTTACGGCGGGCCAGTCTGAAATTTGCCCGACGCTTTGGTGGGGTTGAAGAACTGGCCCGTGAGCAACAGGCCCCGCTTGCTGACTTGAATCTGGAACAGCTTGAACAGCTATGGCAAACGGTTAAGGCACAGGAAACTGCAACTGGTTAAGCTCATCAATGGTTTTATCAGGGGTACGGGTCCAGAATGGGTAGGTAAATTCATAACTTAATCCGGGATTGTCGAGGTGGTGACGGACTCGTGAAGATTGCTGTAATAATCCTATGGCCTGTTGATGATACTGATATTTTTCAAATATCCGGGCCAGCTGGTTGTTTTTCACCAGCATTTTCAATCCCTCAAGCAAACGCTGTTGCAGCTGCGGCTGGTCGGGTGCCACAAAAAAGTATTCATAGCTGGGATAGATAAGCAGGTGATGCTGCTCAATGGTCAGGTGCTTGCTGCCATGAAACGCCAGATCGCGATGCACTTCAATTACATTGCGTGGAAAATAATCCACTAACCCCCGTTCCAGGCTACGATACATGGTCGTATACCAGTCGGTCCAGGAGGCGCTGCTTACCGTAAAGTTGTGATGTTTCAATAGGGTGTAATCGGGCCAGTCCGCGCCCTGGACTGCCTGCAAGTTTTTGATATGCACCAGTTTGCAGTCCGGCTGAAAGAATGGCTGCATATTTTTGTGAATGACGAAGACCCGGTAGCCCCCAAGCCCCTGCAGCAGTGGAAACCGAACCGGCAGTAAAGTTTGCTCCAGGGTGTCTGTGGTGACGCTCCACATTACATCGGCTTCACCTTTTAGTACCGAGGCAAGCTGACGGCTTTGTGACATTGGCACCGGGTGGGGGGTAACCCCGACCGGTGGATAAGCTTTTTCGGTGATCTGCAATGCGGCGTTGAGCACCTCAATGTGATATTGCCCATATTCCTCGCCGCCAAAGGATTGGGTATAAACCACCGAGCGGGCCCAGGCGGACCCGCAACAACAAAGCAGCGCCAGCCACACAGTAATCTTCATAGTTTCAGACCCGATAATCCTGTTAACTTTTAAACATAGCCACTACCCAAATATTTGTCAGCATTTTAGTGCTCGGCAAATACTTTAATTTTCTTTTAACCGGGGGTTCGCTTTTTGGTCAAATCCTGTATAATTCGCGCCCTGCCCAGTACCCACCTTTGGGAAGGTGGAAGAATCAATAGGCTCGAAGGGGTCAATACATTGATTTTTTAGGTGATTTCATATGAGAAATCAGTAACGACGATTTTTTTTCGGGTGAATTTAAATGAAAACTTTTGTTGCAAAGCCAGAAACGGTACAACGTGACTGGTTCGTGGTTGACGCCACTGACAAAACATTAGGCCGCTTGGCTTCTGAAATTGCGCGCCGTCTGCGCGGAAAGCATAAGCCAGAGTATACGCCTCACGTAGATGCGGGCGACTACATCGTTGTAATCAATGCTGACAAAGTTACTGTAACTGGTAACAAAGCACTGAACAAAATGTACTACTCGCACACTGGGTATCCAGGTGGTCTAAAAGAGACAAACTTTGAAAAATTGCTTGCTCATAAGCCAGAAATGGTACTTGAAAAAGCAGTTAAAGGAATGCTGCCAAAAGGTCCTCTGGGTCGTGCAATGTTCCGTAAGTTGAAAGTTTACGCTGGTGGCGAACACGCTCACGCAGCACAGCAACCACAAGTTTTGGACATCTAAGGAGCAACTGACATGGCAGATACTCAATACTACGGCACTGGCCGCCGCAAAAGTTCTACTGCTCGTGTGTTCCTGCGTCCAGGTACAGGTAACATCACAGTAAACAAACGTGCTCTTGATGAGTACTTTGGTCGTGAAACCGAGTGCATGGTGGTTCGTCAACCACTAGAACTTGTAGAACTGACTGAAAAGTTTGACGTTTACATCACCGTTGCCGGTGGTGGTTCTAACGGTCAAGCTGGTGCGATTCGTCACGGTCTGACTCGTGCTCTGATGGAGTATGACGAGACCTTGCGCTCATCTCTGCGTAAAGCAGGCTTCGTTACTCGTGACGATCGTCGCGTTGAACGTAAGAAAGTGGGTCTGCATAAAGCACGTAAGCGTCCACAATTCTCAAAGCGTTAATTTTATCGCTTATTGCAAAAACCCGGTTTTTACCGGGTTTTTTTATGTCTGTAACAATGTGCCGGGCATCGTCAACTAGCAGACTAATGTATTTTCTAAGATTTCTGCCCCGCTTATTCAACCGCTTACCCAACCGTTTACAGCAATGAGGGTAGCTGTGTAGCTCGCCACCCAGAGCCGATATCCAGGGATAGCAACCGCGATGGGGATGGGTTTGGCATAGCCCACAGCCACCACCTTCCCCCGTATTTAAACAAAATATAACCCACCGTTTCAGGCTATTTTGTTCAGATCGCGTACTAAAACCTTGTAACTGGAAAGGCTTTTCCCGTATTATTTTGTACGAAAAATAACATATTATAAAATTAACAGTGTGATTAAGGGTATGATAAGTGGCCCGCTAACACATTGTTATGGCTGAAAATGACAGGGCCTGCGTTATTAAGCCTGTTCAGCATCCAACCTGGAGAAATGTGGATGAGCGATGTATCTGTAGATGCAAACACCTCTGCACCTGGGCCCAAGGGGCCGAAGGATAATACAAGGCGGCGCTTTTTAACCGTCGCGACTTCGGTGGTCGGTGGCGTAGGGGTCGCTGGTGCAGCAATACCGTTTATTGCGTCATGGAATCCCAGTGCCAAAGCCAAGGCGGCGGGCGCAGACGTGGAAGTTGATATCAGCGCCATTGAGCCGGGTCAGTTGATTCGCGTGATGTGGCGTAGCAAGCCGGTCTGGATTGTCAGACGAACGCCTGAAATTCTTGAATCATTGAGCGAGCATGAAGCGCAGCTCAAAGATCCTGGTTCGGAAATGGAACAACAACCTGCGTTTGCGCAGAATCAGTATCGCTCCTTAAAAGAAGAGTACCTTATTCTGGTCGGCATTTGTACGCACCTGGGATGCTCACCACAGTATCTGAAAAACGGCGCATTTGAAGAAATTGTACAGGGCGTACCTGATGGCTTTTTCTGCCCGTGTCACGGCTCCAAATTCGATATGGCCGGGCGGGTCTTTCAAAGCGTCCCCGCGCCACTGAACCTGGTGGTGCCGCCGTATCAGTTTGTTGATGATACCAATGTCATCATCGGCTCAACTGCGCAGGAGGCCTGATGAGTTCTTTTTTAGCATGGATTGAAGCTCGAATTCCAATGATGCGCGTGGCGAATATGCACGCGATTCAATATCCGGCACCCAGAAATATGAATTTTTGGTATGTGTTCGGCTTTCTGGCCACCATCGTCCTGGTAAATCAAATTATTACCGGTATCTGGTTAACCATGAATTTTGTACCTACCGCAGAAGGAGCCTTTGCCTCGGTAGAATACATTATGCGTGAAATAGACTATGGCTGGATTATCCGGTACATGCACAGCACCGGCGCCTCGGCGTTCTTTATTGTGGTGTATATGCACATGTTCCGGGGCATGATTTACGGCTCTTATCAAAAACCCCGCGAGTTGCTGTGGGTGTTTGGAATGTTTATTTATCTGGCGTTAATGGCTGAAGCCTTTATGGGCTATGTATTGCCCTGGGGTCAGATGAGCTACTGGGGCGCGCAGGTTATTGTGTCGTTGTTCGGGCTATTCCGGTAATTGGTCCTGATTTAGTGATTTGGCTGCAAGGCGACTATGTCATTTCCGGCGCCACCCTCAACCGGTTTTTTGCCTTGCATGTTATTGCCCTGCCATTGGTTATTGTTATTTTAGTGTTCCTGCACATTATTGCGCTGCATGAAGTGGGGTCGAACAACCCGGATGGGGTGGCCATTAAACATAAAAAAGGCTCGTTGTCAGAAAGCGAAAAGACACCCTACAAAATCCACGAATACTATACCGATAAGTACGACATCGCTGATGATGTAGTGCCGTTTTTTCCGCATATCGTGCTAAAAGATTTGGTGGCATTCTGTATTTTCTTATTTGGTTTTTGTTATGTGATGTTTTTTGCCCCGGAAATGGGCGGTAAATTTTTAGAACATCCAAACTTTGAAATTGCGAATCAGCTGAAAACCCCGGAACATATTTTCCCGGTCTGGTATTTCACGCCGTTCTACGCAATCCTGAAAGCGGTGCCTGACAAGCTGTTTGGCGTGCTGGCTATGTTTGGTGCTATTGCCGCGTTGTTTGCCATGCCCTGGATTGACCGTGGCTCGGTGAAATCCTGGCGCTATCGTTGTGGTTTGCATAAGGTGAATTTGCTGGTCTTCGCCGTGGTCTTTATCTTCTTAGGCTATCTGGGCGGTACGCCTCAGGAACCCTGGAAAATCATCGCCTCGCAAATCGCCACAGTAATGTACTTTGGCTTCTTTGTGGCGCTGTTTTTGTACAGCAAGAATGAAAATACCAAGCCTGTGCCTGCGAGGATCCCACGATGAGAAAACTGATATTTTTAGCGGCTCTGTGCTTCTCGTCCACCACGATGGCCGCATCAGGGAATATCCCTCTTGATGAAGCGCCGATCGATTTATCTGATAAAGCCTCATTACAGCGTGGCGCTCAGACCTTCATGAACTATTGTGCCGGTTGTCACTCAATGCAATATCAGCGTTACAGCCGCACCTTTGAAGACTTAAAAATTCCTGAAGAATTGGGCGAGAAATACCTTCAGTTCACCGGGGATAAACCTACCGACTACATAAAGCGGGGCATGCCGGCAGAAAGCGCCGGAACCTGGTTTGGCGCGCCGCCGCCAGACCTGACCCTGGTCGCCCGGGTGCGCGGTGCAGACTGGTTGTATACCTATCTGCGAACCTTTTATGTAGACAAAAACCGGCCATTTGGCGTCAACAATAAGGTGTTTCCCGAAGTCGGGATGCCCCATGCGCTACAACCCCTGCAGGGGACCCCACGGGAAACCTACGAAGAGGTCATGGTGGATGGCGAAATGGTCAAACGCTATACCGGCATACAATCCGATGGCGATGGCGCGTTATCTGCCGATGAATACGATAAAGCGGTGGCTGACCTGGTGAACTTTTTGGAATACACCGGCGAGCCCTTCCGGCCGCAGTCTGAAACCATTGGTAAATGGGTACTGGTTTTCATAGTTGTACTGTTTGTATTTGTTTTTCTTCTGAAAAAAGAATACTGGCGAGAAGTACACTAATACCCATTGTTTCGTGTATAATACACCAAGGGGGCGATGCCCCCTTTTTTAGCTTGTACGACATTGCTTTTAGTGAGCAGTGTGAGTGTCTCTCGACGGAGGAAAATTAATGGCCGTAGCCGCGAATAAACGCTCTATCATGACGTTGTTCTCAGATAGTATTGATATTTACAGTCACCAGGTACGCATTGTTCTGGCGGAAAAAGGTGTGGGTGTAGAAATCAGTTATGCAGACCCCAGCAACTTGCCAGAGGATCTGCTTGATCTGAATCCCTACGGTACTGTCCCAACGCTGGTTGACCGTGAGCTGGTTCTGTACAAATCCCATATCATCATGGAATACCTTGATGAACGCTTCCCGCATCCACCGCTGATGCCGGTTTATCCGGTTTCCCGGGGCCAGAGCCGCCTGATGATGCATCGAATCGAAAGCGATTGGTATTCACTTGCAGCGCGGATTTTCCGTGGTGAAGGCGATGTGGAAGCCGCGCGTAATGACTTGCGCGAAGCCCTATTGTCGCTGGCACCGGTATTTTCTGAAATGCCGTATTTCATGAGTGAAGAATTCAGCCTGGTAGATTGCTACCTGGCACCGTTGTTGTGGCGTTTACCGGCGTTAGGTATTGAGCTTAATGGCGCGGGTGCTAAAGATATTAATGCGTATATGACACGTATTTTTGCCCGTGGCTCTTTCAAAGCCTCGCTGACGGATCAAGAACGCGAAATTCATAATCCTTTATGAGTACTATGACTCCGAACCAACCGTATTTGCTGAAGGCGTTTTTTGACTGGATTGTAGATAACCAGATGACGCCTTATATTGTGGTCGATGCAACAAATGAGCTGGTTGAGGTACCTCAGGAATTTGTCAAAGAAGGACAGATTGTACTGAATGTATCGCCTTCAGCCTGTGTGAATTTTGCGATGGACCTAGAGTTTATATCGTTTCAGGCCCGCTTTGGTGGTCAGCCACAAAATATAAGTATGCCGTGTCAGGCAGTAATGGCGATTTACGCCCGTGAAAATGGTGCTGGCACCGTATTCGCGGTGGAAGAAGACCTGACTGCAACTGAAACCGAGAAAACCATTGAGGACGCTACAGAGCAATCTACCCGTCCTTCCGGGGATATTAACGAAGCAGACTCCGACAATGCGCCGGTGCCGCCGAAAAAAGGCAAACCGAATTTGAAAGTTATCAAATAGCAGCGGTTTCTCCTTTAAAAATCCGGCCCTGGCGCCGGATTTTTTGTAGGTGTAATACGCGGCCGGGAGACTGGCTTTACTAAAACAAAAAACTGGCCTTCGTGTCAGTGTTCAATCTGCATTGTTGTTGTCCCCACCCACAGCCAGCTAAAGCAACGTCCCTAACGGTTGCGGGTATTGCTAGTACTGCGCTTTAGGCAGCACCGCATTAACACCACTGCTTTTGCCACACTGCATGTTCAACCCCGGCCCCCGGGATATGCTTCGTCTATTGCCCTGCAGCCGTCACCATCAATCACCATATTAAGAAAGACAGGCGTCAAATCGCTAGATGAGGCTCTGTAATGATTGCTGCCGGCTTCCACTTAACTATGGTTACTGATGATTCTGCCAAGCCGCGAGGGCGAAGCTGATACTTTAAAGCTACTGGCCGGGGTGACCGGGGGATGGGGGGATTGTATGCCGGCTTGATGGAACATTGGGCCGGGTCCGGCCGCATGTCGAGTAAGACGGTATCAGCGGCCTGACATTGTGGTTACGTATGCCAGGGGAGGGTAAATAAAAGTAGGGTAATGGCCGTGCAGGTTGGCCCTCCTTGTTCCATGGGCATGTTGGCCGTTCTTATTACCCATGCATGTGGCCCGTCCTTGTTTCCCACCGCCTTGCCCCTTTATTCTCAGATACGGGCAAGACGGGCAGGGCAAGCTATACCAGAAACAGGGTCGCGGTGCCCAGAAAGGCGAAGATCCCGACCACATCGGTGATGGTGGTTAAAATAACGCTGCCAGCCAGAGCAGGGTCAATTTTCAGCTTTTTCATCACAATAGGCAGGGTGGCGCCGGCGATGGCGGCCGCCAGCATATTAATCATCATCGCAAAGGCGATAATCGCGCCCAGCATGACGTTTTGTTTCCACAGCGCAATGACCGTGGCAATCAGCACTGCCCAAATCATGCCATTTAAAAAGCCGATGGCGATTTCTTTGCTTATCAGCCATCGCGAGCTACTGGGGTTTACATGCCCCAGGGCCATCCCGCGAATCACCAGGGTCAGCGTCTGGTTACCGGCCACGCCGCCCATACTGGGAACGATGGTATTTAATATCGCCAGCACCGCCAGCTGACTTAAAGTGGCTTCAAACAAATCGCTTACCATAGCCGCCAGCAGCGCCGTGAGCAGATTAACCCCCAGCCAGACCGAGCGGCGCTGAGTACTTTGCCATACCGGGGCGAAAGTATCTTCTTCATCATCCAGACCGGCCATGCTCATCATAGAGTGTTCGGCATCTTCGCGGATAATGTCCACCACGTCATCAATGGTAATACGGCCTACCAGTCGATAATTATCGTCCACTACCGGCGCTGAAAGCCAGTTATAGCGTTCAAACAAGCTGGCAACTTCATCATCAGGCATGTTCACCGGGATCGCCTGGGCTTCCTCATCCATAACCTCTACCACTTTGTCGTCGGGGGCGGCGGTGAGTAAGCGCGCTACGGGGACCGAACCCACCAGATTATCGGTACGGTTTACCACATAGAAGGTATCGGTATTTTCGGGTAAGTTGCCTTTCAGGCGGATATATCGCAACACCACATCTACGCTCACATCGGGACGCAGGGTGATGGTGTCGGTATTCATGATAAAGCCGGCGGTTTCCTCGCCATAAGACAAGGCCTGTTCGGCCCGTAGCCGATCCTGGGTATCCATCGACTGTAAAATATCGCGCAGAACTTCGTCAGGCAGACTGCTCAGAGTTTCTGCCAGGTCATCGGTGTCCATTTCTTCCAGGGCATCGACAACATTATGTGGCATCATTTTAGAAATAATGCCGTTGCGCACTTCTTCAGACAGTTCCTCTAAGATATCGCCATGGGCATCACCGTCTATCAGCTCCCACAGCTCATCCCGGGTCTTGGTGGGGCTGGATTCGAGAATAAGTGCCACATCAGAAGGGGGGAACTCGTGCAGCATCTTGCGCACCGACACAAAACGGCCATCCGCCAGCGCCGCATTCAGCGTGCGAAGCTGGCTCTGTGCAAATTTTGATTCTAGCGCTTCTGCCACAAATAAAACCTTATTAAGGAAACATAATCCTGATGCAGAACAAACCCCAGCAGGTTAAGCGGATACCGCGCCCGCATTGTTTATTCTGGTTGCAGCGAAAACCTGCACCTACTTACCCAGGGCGATACCACCTCACTTTCAGTGGACATGCCGCCCGGGTTATTCTGCCTCGTTAAATCTGCCGACAATAAGCGCTTCGATAGCACTCATGGCCGCTTCGGCATCCGGGCCTTCACACACTACTTTGACCTGCTCACCCTGATGGCTCTCCAGCATCATCAGCCCCAGCACACTATGGGCCTCGGCGCTTTTCTCTTCTTTTATCAGGGTGATTTGGGCATCAAACTGATTGGCCAGTTGCACCAGCTGCGTCGCCGCGCGGGCATGCAAACCCAGCTTATTCACAATAGTCAGTTGTTTTTCGACGGTCATTCTTTGTTGAGCTCCCGATGACGTATCTGCACATCCGGATGAATGTCACGGAATGTTTTGGCCAGGGTTTCTGACACAAATACTGAGCGATGCTGACCACCGGTGCAGCCGATAGCAACGGTCACATAACTGCGGTTGTTGCGCTCCAGGTGCGGTAACCAGGTGGTGATCAGATTCTGTATCTGCCAGATGAATTTGGTGACAATGGGCTGGGCGCCTAAAAAGACTTCCACCGGGCCGTCCAGGCCGGTTAAATGCTTCAAATCCGGTTCCCAGTGGGGATTAGGTAAAAAGCGGGCGTCAAACACATAATCAGCGTCTTTAGGAATGCCGTGTTTAAAGCCAAAGGATTCAAATACCAGCACCAGTCTGGAGCTTTTTTTACCCAGTATTCGTTCACGAATAAGCTCAGCCAACTGATGAATCGACAATGAGTCAGTATCAATGTATAAGTCAGCGCGCTCGGCGATGGGGGCCAGTAGCTCCCGCTCAGTATGGATCGCTTCGGCCAACGACTTTTTCAACCGGGCCAATGGATGTAACCGGCGGGTTTCGCTGAATCGTTTCACCAGAATATCATCACTGGCATCAATATAAACGATGGTCATGGACCAGGATTCGGGCAGGTAATCGAGAATTTCAACCAGTTCGGTAGGATCTTCAGGCAGATTTCGAACATCAATGCTTACTGCCACCTGGTCAAATTGTTCTGACACCGAGTGCGTCAGGGCAGGCAGTAAATTGACCGGGATATTATCAACACAATAGTAACCCAAATCTTCCAGGGCCCGCAGTGCTACTGACTTGCCAGACCCGGAACGACCGCTGATAATAATAAGCTTCAAAGCGCTGCTCCATGATATACGCGTTAGCGAAGGATGTTATTGTAAAGCGGCGAAAATGTCATCACCTGTTTGCGCCCGGCGAATGGCTTTTACGGTATCTTTGTCGCTGAGTTTCCCTGCGACCATGGCCAGGGTCTGTAAGTGACCTTCGGTTTGTTCCTCTGGCACCAGCAGGGTAAAGAAAATATCTACAGGTTTGTTGTCAATGGCATCAAAATCGATGGCAGGATCACTGGTCACCACTATGGCAATCACCCGGTCCAGACCCGGTAAACGGCCATGAGGTAACGCAATGCCGTTACCAATACCGGTGCTGCCCATTTTTTCCCGGGACATCAGGGCGTTCATGACCGCAGTTTCATCCACTTCGGGATTGTTGTCAGAAGCGATGCCACTGATGACTTCCAGAATACGCTTTTTACTATTGCACTGGACCGCACATTTTGTGCGGTCCAGGCTTATGATGGCTTGTATATCCATAGTGACAGACTAATGTTTTTTCAGTTTTTCCTTATGCTTGATAACCTGCCTATCCAGTTTATCGACCATGCTATCAATGGCTGCATACATATCGGTATTTTCTGACGAAGCAAAGACTTCTGCTCCACTTAGGTGAACCGTAGCTTCCGCTTTCTGCGTTATCTTTTCCACGTTCAAAATAACATGAACATTGGAAATATGGTCAAAATGGCGCTCCAGCTTACTGAATTTTGTATCGACATAATTACGCAAAGAGTCAGTGATCTCAATATGATGACCAGTAAGATTGATTTGCATAGTTCGCCTTCCTTATTGTGAGCTAGCCTTATTAAATCAGGCTTTTGCGTTGGTTCGACGGTGGGATCGATAACGATTCCCGATATTTTGCAATTGTCCGCCGGGCAACTTTTATTCCTTGCTCGGCCAACACATCTGCAATTTTGCTATCGCTAAGTGGCTTGCTGGGTGTTTCAGCCGCCACCAGCTTTTTAATCAGGGCCCGTATGGCGGTGGAAGAACACTCGCCGCCAGACTCCGTAGCCACATGGCTTGAGAAGAAATATTTCAGCTCAAAGATACCACGAGGGGTGTGCATATACTTCTGGGTCGTGACCCGGGAAATCGTTGATTCGTGCATGTCCACCATCTCGGCAACATCATTCAGCACCATGGGCTTCATCATCTCGGGCCCATGTTCAAAAAAGCCCATTTGTTGCTGCACAATACAATTCGCCACCTTCAGCAGCGTATCATTACGCGACTCGAGGCTTTTGATAAACCATTTTGCTTCCTGCATATGCGAACGAATAAACTGCGAATCACTGCTGTTGCGAGCCCGCCGGCTCATCGCAGCGTATTGTTGATTTACGCTCAGTTTTGGCAAACTGTCCGGATTTAGCTCTACTGACCAGCGGCCATTCTTTTTGGCTACCGACACATCCGGAATCACATACTCAGGTTCTTTGGTGATCAGCGCACTGCCAGGACGAGGATTCAGGGTTTGCAGTAACCGCATAGCCTCTCGCAGCTGATCTTCTTTGAGCTTACTTTTGCGCATCAGGGTGCGGTAGTCTTTACTGCTCAGTAAATCAGAGTAATCCTCAATCAGGCTGCGGGCTTCTTCCAGCCAGGGGGTATCAGGGGCAAACTGGCGTAATTGCACCAGCAGACATTCCTGGGGAGTGCGTGAGCCGGAACCTAAAGGATCAAACAACTGGATGCGCTTTAACACACACTCCACTTCATCTTCTTCCACCGGCTCTTCGGTTTCATCGCTGTTCACGCTTTGCAGAATTTCTTCCACCGATACAGTCAGATACCCTGACTCATCAATTGAGTCGATAATCGCCATCGCGATGGCGCGATCTGTTTCTGAAAAGTGGGTGAGGCGCATTTGCCACAGCAGGTGAGCCTGAATGTCATCAGTGGTTTCACCCTGAAATACCTGGTCTTCGTCACTGCCAGGCCCCGGAGCCGGGGCTGAAGAGGCGGAATAATACTCATCCCAGGTGCTGTCGATAGGCAGCTCGTCCGGCAAATCATTTTTCTCCAGCGCTTCGCCAGAGTCCATGTTGTCACCGGCCGTAGCGGAGGCCTCGATATTGTCGGAATCGCTGTTGCTGTCCTGGTTGTTTTTCTCTGCCCCGTCGTTGTCACTACTTTCATCTACTTCCAGCAAAGGGTTTGAGTCCAGCGCTTCCTGAATCTCCTGCTGAAGGTCGAGTGTCGACAACTGCAATAGCCGAATGGCCTGCTGCAGTTGCGGGGTCATAGTTAACTGTTGACTAAATTTTAGCTGTAAAGATGGTTTCATCTACGTCTTATTTTAAACTCGGGTGCATGTGTAAGTTTTCCGGTGAAACACCGGGTATAAGATCATCCCTAATACCCACACTATAGCTTGAATTGTTCACCAAGGTATACATCACGCACTTTCTGGTTGCTTAATACTTGCTCCGCACTGCCTTGCGCGATGAGCTCTCCATGACTAACGATGTAGGCTTCCTCACATACATCCAGGGTTTCCCGTACGTTATGGTCGGTAATGAGGATCCCAATGCCCCGGTCACGTAAATGCTGAATAATCTTTTTTATATCATTGACTGAGATTGGATCAACACCGGCAAATGGTTCATCCAACAGAATGAACTGCGGATTAGCGGCCAGTGCCCGGGCAATTTCCACCCGTCGACGCTCGCCGCCGGACAAACTCATACCAGTACTATTACGTATATGGTTGATATTAAATTCATCAAGTAGGGCATCAGCTTCTTCTTCACGTTTTTGTGAATCCAAATCGCTGCGGGTTTGTAAAATCGCCATGATATTTTCGTGAACTGTCAGTTTTCGAAAAATAGAGGCTTCCTGCGGCAGGTAGCCAATCCCCTGACGGGCACGTTCATGCATCGGCTGATGCGTGAGTTCGTTATCATCGATGGTGATTTTGCCTTTATCCAGCGCGACCAGGCCCACAATCATGTAAAACGTGGTGGTTTTACCTGCGCCGTTGGGGCCAAGCAAACCCACAATCTGACCGGTGGATACCGACAGACTGACATCCAGTACCACCTGTCGGGATTTATACGATTTTGCCAGGTTCCGGGCTGTCAGTGTTGCCATACTTATTTGTCACCTTGCGTATCATTCTTACCGTCGGTGTCACCCTGCTTGTCCTCAGACTCATCACTTAATTTTTTTACCGCCTGCGGACGAAATACGGTGGTGACCCGGCTATCATCATTGCCGTCACTGCTGGTCGCCATCAATTGTTCTTTCATCATGTCATAAGTAATGCTGTCGCCACTGACCATGCTGCTATTTTGTTTTATCTGGGCATTACCGCGCATGGAAATGGTCCGTTTATTCACTTCATAGCGAAGTTCATTGGCTTGGGCGGTGACCTTGCTGCCATCATCCATGGTTTGGGAATAGCGGGCAGGTTTGCCGCGGGCAATCATAATTTCTTTACCTTCACCCTGCTTGGCATTGACCTCAACCTCATCGGCTTCGATGGTCAGGGTGCCCTGGGTAATCAGCACATTGTCTTTGAAGCGGGTGACTTTATTTTTGCCATCCATAGACTGGGTACGTGCATCCACGGTGATAGGTTTTTGAAAATCAGCACTGCCGGCCATAACCGGTGTCGCAAAGCACAATATTGCCAGCAGACTAGCTGCCAGGGGAAAACGTTGTCTGTACATGATCAATCAACTCATACTGTTGTGAGCTAAGGTCGCCCTTTATGCCATTACTGTTTACAACAAATTCTGTTCCGCGAATCACCACAGGCTGATCCGAAAAGAGCGTTTTGTCATCCAGATTTATTTTTATGAAGTCGGTTTCGATGGTGCGCACAAATTCATTTGATTGCAGATTACGAACCCTTACTTTCGACTCCAGCTCGATAAGATTATTATTATACAGCGTACCCTCATTTGCCGTGACCTGCCAGGGGGTCTGTCCCTGGTTCAGATACACCGTATATTCAGGCTTTTGGAACAATACAAAGCCAAGCTGATCATAATGTTCCATGGTTTGCGCAAACACCCGATGATTCAGCGACCCGCTATCGTCATACAAGGTAGTAGTGATGTTTTTGGCGGTATACGCCGGTTTAAGTACATCTTCTTCAGTCTGCCCAATGGTGTTGTCGGTCTCGCTCATCCATACCGGCATATACACCAGTAATACCAGCATAAACAGCGACGCGATACTGATCCCAAGGCGACTCACACGCTGGCTCCATGAATTTGCTGAAGCTTACCGTGGGCCTGCAAAATAATATCGCACAGCTCCCGCACGGCGCCGAACCCACCGGGTTTGGTCAAAACCCAATTGGCGGCAGCACAGACCTGCGGATGGGCGTCCCGCACCGCAATTTTGGTGTCGGCATATTGATACATTCCCAAATCCGGTACATCATCGCCAATGGCCGCCACCTGCGCCGGGCTCAGTCCAAGTTCGGTGCACAAGCCGTGCAGGGCACTGGCCTTGTCTTCTTCGCCCTGAATAATATGTTGCACACCCAGGGCCTCCATACGGTTTTTTACAATGGAGGAGCTGCGCCCGGTAATGACAGCAACTTGGATGCCACTTTTTACCACCGCCTTCAATCCGTAGCCATCCCGGGTGTGAAAGGCTTTGAGCTCTTCGCCATCGTTACCTAGGTAAATGCGGCCGTCAGAGAAAACCCCATCCACATCACAAACCAGTAACTTCAGTTCTTTCAAACGGTTGAAACTTTTTTCTTCCAACATGCCATACAGCGTTACGGTATGAGGCATTATAAAACTCCTGCTTTAAGTAGCATGTGCATATTAAACGCGCCCACCGGATGCCGGTTTTCATCCACCACCATCAGGGCAGTAATACTACAGGCCTCCATGGTGTTAAGTGCTTCTACGGCCAGCTCTTCCGGACCAATGGTTTTGCCATTGCGGGTCATCACCTGGTCTATGGCCAGGGTATGAATATCTGCTTTGCTGTCTAACACCCGGCGTAAATCGCCGTCGGTAAATACCCCGCAAAGCTTGCCGGTATTGTCAGTGATACCGGTCATGCCCAGCCCCTTGCTGGAGATTTCAAGCAGTGCCTGGGTAATGGTGGCGTGTTGGGACACCAACGGCAAATCCGGGGCAGTCAGCATAATATCTTTAACTTTAAGCAGTAATTTACGGCCCAGACTGCCGCCCGGATGCGAGAGCGCAAAATCATCCGAGGTAAAGCCCCGTGCATCCAACAGCGCAATGGCCAGCGCATCGCCCATCACCAGGGTGGCCGTAGTACTTGAGGTTGGCGCCAACCCCAGTGAGCAGGCTTCTTCGCCCACACTGATATCCAGCACCACATCGGCATGCTGGCCCAGGGTACTGTGCTGGCTGTTGGTCATGGCAATAACCGGAACATTTAAGCGTTTTACCACCGGTAGCAGGTTGATGAGCTCGGCGGTTTCACCAGAATTGGAGATCGCCAGCAATACATCTTCCTTGCCAAGCATGCCCAGGTCACCATGATTGGCTTCTCCCGGATGCATAAAAAAAGACGGAGTGCCGGTACTGGCCAGGGTCGCCGCAATTTTATTGCCAATGTGGCCGGATTTGCCCATGCCACACACCACCACCTTACCACGGCAGTGATACAAGTAGTCACAAGCCTTGGCGAATGCTTCATCAAGCCGGTCCGCCAGGGCCGTAATGGCTCGGTTTTCAATGGCAATCACCCGGCGTGCAGATGCTAAAAATGTCTCATGCATGGTGTGTTATCTCACCCAAATAACCAAAATTGGTACCCTAAAAAGCACACCAGCAATAAGCTGCCTTCCAGTCGGCCAATTTGTTTTTTACCAATAATACTGAAACTAAAGAAAAACAGCAGCGCTGTTAAACCAAACATAACGTACATGTCGCGATTGTAAACATCAGGGTCGATGAGCCCCGGGGCAATAAGCCCTGGCATACTAAGTACCGCCAGCAGGTTAAAGATGTTAGAGCCGATAATATTACCCAGCGCGAGATCGTCCTCGCCTTTCATTACCCCGGCAATACTGGCCGCCAGTTCTGGCAGGCTGGTACCCAACGCAATAATGGTCAGGCCAATGACCAAATCACTGAGCCCAAAATATTTAGCAATATAGACCGCCGAATCCACGATAAAATGCGCACTCAGGGGCAACAACACCAGACCCACGCCAATCCAGAGTACTGCCCGGCCGGTGTTTACATCAGAAGGGATTTCGTCCACGGTTTCGGCCATCAGCGGATCCGATTTTTCGACATGCAGTGACAACCATGCCATCCCTGCCAGCACAAAGATAAACATGCCAAACAGAATCAGACCCTCTACATGAGCCAGGCGGCCGTTAAACAAAAAGGCCATGGCAATAAGCGTGATTACAATCAGCGCCGGCATTTCACGTTTTAGGGTGGTAGATGACACCACCAGCGGCTTTACCAATGCGGTAATCGCCAGCACCAGGCCAATATTTGTGATGTTCGAGCCTAACGCGTTACCCACCGCAGTGTTGGGGGCCCCATTGACTGACGCCATGGCAGCAACCACAATTTCGGGGGCGGAGGAGCCCATGGCCACAATAGTAAGGCCTATCATCATGGGGGAAATACCGATGTTCTTGGCCAGGGCAGACGCGCCGTAAACAAAACGGTCAGCCCCCCAGCTCAGTACACCCAGTCCGGCAACAAATATCAGAACCTGTAACAGCACGCGTAATCTTAATGGTTGGGAATTTTATAAGATTGTCTCAGAATCTACATCTTTTGCCTATGGTTATGTTTTTTGCCGACTTTTATCAAAGATTCATATTCCGGGAGCGTCTTGCAATATCTACACGTTGCCAATGCTATCCACTCAAATGGGGAGGCAGTAACCCGGTATGCAGGTGTGAGGATACATATGGCAGAGGCGGGCGGACGGTAAACACAATCAAAGTGTTTAAGCATCTTCGAGCGCTCGCAGACGCTGGGAAAAAGTACAACTACATGAATCATATATTTTTTCCACAATATTGCAGAAGTTCGGGTGCAACCTGCGGTATCATAAATAGGTCATTCAATATTGCGATTTTGTAATATTTCAGAGATTGGCGCGGTCATTGCTGGTACCCACCATAGTATTACCACGGGCTGCCCACAGCTTTTGGCTTGTTGAACACGTCACCGAAGCAGTAGTAGGGGAAATTATTGGTGGCGGCAATTGTTCGATATTATCGAACATACTCTGTAACTATTTCCTTTTGGACGGATTTTGAAAAAAGCGTACAATATAAAACTACACTGCTTAGTAAACTTTATTGCTCATTTGCGGTGTCACTTCAGTGATGTCTGCGTCAGCTCTCGTTAAGGATCCCTCAGATTTTTTAGTATGGATAATATAGTCGATATAGACAATATGACGTTCAGTCGTAGCGACCGGGTCATTTATAACGATATCTCGCTTAAAGTGCCCAAAGGTAAGATCACTGCGGTCATGGGCCCCAGCGGTATTGGTAAAACCACCTTATTGCGCTTGATTGGTGGTCAGTTGACCCCGGACTCCGGCGATATTCGCTTTGCCGGCGAGTCCATTGTGGCAATGAGCCGCAGCAAGTTGTATGAAACCCGTCGCCGCATGAGCATGCTGTTTCAAAGTGGTGCGTTGTTTACCGATATGACGGTGCATCAGAATGTGGCGTTTCCGCTCAAAGAACACACCCGCCTGGACAGCGATATCATCGATACCATTGTGGCGTTAAAGCTGCAGGCGGTCGGTCTGCGCGGAGCGGCAAAAATGATGCCCAGTGAGCTTTCCGGCGGCATGGCCCGGCGTGCTGCGTTAGCGCGTGCCATTGCGCTGGACCCGGATTTGATTATGTACGACGAGCCATTTGCCGGACAGGATCCGATCTCGATGGGAGTGCTGGTAAAACTGATTCGTCAGCTAAACGATGCGTTGGGGGTGACCAGTATTGTGGTAACCCATGATGTGAAGGAGGTGCTCACCATTGCCGATTATGTCTATATTCTGGCCGATCAGAAAATCATTGGTGAAGGCTCCGCCGAGCAAATTCGCAACAGCGACTCGCCACTGGTTCAGCAGTTTTTGCAAGGCGAAGCCGATGGCCCGGTGCCCTTTCATTATCCGGCGGACGCGTTAGACAAAGCGTTGTTTGGAGAAAAATTATGAATCCGATTCAGGCATTAGGTGCAGGCGCCATCGCCAGAGTGTCGTCCATTGGCCGGGCGGGGCTGATGTTGTTCGGAGCCATCTTCGCGCTGCCCCGACTTAAGAATGTGCCGCTCACGCTACAGCAAATCTATGTGGTCGGGGTTCAGTCTCTGTTAATTATTGTGGTGTCAGGATTATTCATCGGCATGGTAATGGCCCTGCAGGGTTATACCATATTGGTGGATTATGGCGCAGAAGGCAGTCTTGGCCCGATGGTAGCGCTGTCGTTGTTAAGAGAATTAGGGCCGGTGGTTACGGCCTTACTGTTTGCGGGTCGGGCAGGCTCGGCACTTACGGCCGAAATCGGCCTGATGAAAGCCACCGAACAATTGTCCAGTCTGGAAATGATGGCGGTGGACCCGCTGCGAAGAGTGGTGTCGCCACGTTTCTGGGCCGGGTTTGTGTCAATGCCGATGCTGGCAATTATTTTCAGCTCGGTTGGCATTTTAGGCGGCCACCTGGTCGGGGTTGACTGGCTGGGCGTGGATGCAGGTAGCTACTGGTCACTGATGCAGTCATCGGTAGAGTTTGGCAACGATGTGGTAAACGGGATTATCAAAAGCCTGGTATTTGCCCTGGTTGTGACCTGGATTGCCATATTTAAAGGGTATGATTGTACGCCCACCTCAGAAGGAATCAGCAAAGCAACCACGCAAACCGTGGTGTATTCGTCGTTGGCAGTACTGGGGCTGGATTTCATTCTGACCGCCCTGATGTTCGGAATTGAGTAGGGGAACAAAATGAACAAGTATAAAGCGGAACTCATGGTTGGAGTGTTCGTCTTATTTACCATTGGTGCGCTGATGTTGCTGGCATTAAAAGTGGCCAACCAAACAATGGCGACCCAGAGCGATACGTACACCCTATACGCTAAATTCGACAATATCGGTGGCTTAAAAGAGCGTTCGGCCGTGAAGGTAGGTGGCGTGACCATTGGCCGTGTTACCTCAATTTCGTTAGACAAAAAAGACTACACGCCGGTGGTCGAGCTCAGCATTTTGAATAAATACCGTGAGTTTCCTGAAACCAGCTCGGTATCGATTCTGACCTCAGGATTATTGGGGGAGCAGTATGTTGGGTTTCAGCCAGGCTTTTCTTTCGACGGTATTGCCAATTTGCAGGACGGTGATTATCTGCAAGACACCAAGTCGGCGCTGGTACTTGAAGATTTAATTGGTCAGTTTTTGTTTAGCCGTGGCAAGGATGAAGAATAACCTTGCCGGCAAACACCCCGTATTCGTAATTTTTAGGAGAGATGTGTGAAAAAATTAATTGCCCTGATTGGGATGGCGACCATGCTAATTGCAGGTTCAGTAAATGCCCAGGAAGTAAATGAAGAAAATCCGTATAAAATGATTGAGCAGGTGGCCAACCAGACATTTGACCGCATCAAAAACAATCAGTCATCATTGAAGGACAATCCGGAACAGCTGCGAACCATTATGAAAGAAGAGCTGCTGCCGTACACCGATTATCAGTTTGCTGCTTTTAAAGTGTTAGGCAAGCATGCCGCCTCGGTCCCCCGTGAAAAGTTGTCTACTTTTGTACAGGTGTTTCGTGAGTATCTGATCACTACCTATGCGGTCGCGATGAGCTATTATGACAATCAGGAAGTGGTTTTTGAGCCAGCTTCTGATGTAGGCGACAGCACTTATGTGGTGGTACGGGCCATCATTAAAGACCCGAACCGCCCTGAAATCAAAGTGGCATTTAAAGTACGCAAGAGCAACAAAACCAACGAATGGAAAGCTTTTGATATGGTCGCTGAAGGCATCAGCATGCTCGACAGCAAGCGTAGTGAATTTGAATCCATTATCCGTCAGCAAAGCATTGATAAAGTGATTGAGCTGATGCGTGAAAAAATCGACAATCCATTGGAAATGAAAAAAGAAATGGATGAAAAGCAGGGACCGGCGTGAGTCTGTTTCAAGTCAGTGAACAATCAGTGGTAAGTATCCATGGTAACCTTGACCGTGATACGCTTAGTAAAAACTGGTGGTCATTGTTGACTGACAAACAACAGGCACAACTGCAGCAGGCTAAGACCAGCGTCTTTGATTTGGCGGATGTTGAGCGAGTGGACAGTGCCGGGCTGGCCTGGCTTATCAATGCTATTCGCGATGCAAAAGCCCACAATATTGCCGTGACCCTGACTGATCTACCAGACAAACTTATGAAGCTGGCTAAAATTAGCGACGTGGATCGCCTTTTGCCTGTAGAATAATTCTTATTTCATTAAAAAGAGCAACGAAGTTTATGGATGTAGCCGAAATCGAAGCCATTTTAAAAGATGCCCTGAATTTGACCGAAGTTCATGTGAAAGGGGACGGCTCTCATTACACCATCATCGCAGTCAGCGATGAAATCGCCCAGCTCAGCCGGGTCAAACGACAGCAGGCTATCTATGCACCGCTGTCAGATAAAATTGCGGATGGCAGCATGCATGCCATCTCCATCAAAACCTTTACTGAAGCCGACTGGCAGCGAGAGCGTCAGTTTCATATTCCGCAATAGATCAGGCCTCCAGCTGTGGACAAACTAGTCATAAAAAAATCTCCGGCGTTGCATGGTGATGTACGTATTTCCGGGGCAAAAAACGCGGCGCTGCCGCTACTGATGACGGCCTTGCTTACCGAGCAGCCGTGTCGTTACACCAATGTACCTGCGCTTCGCGATATCAATACCACCACAGCGCTCCTCGAAGAGCTTGGGGTCAAGGTAAGCCGCGAGCCTAATGAGGTTTATCTGACCGCCGATGCCCTCACCAGTGTTACCGCCTCCTATGAGCTGGTGAAAACCATGCGCGCCTCGATTCTGGTGTTAGGGCCTTTATTGTCGCGTTTTGGCAAAGCTAATGTCTCTTTGCCAGGGGGCTGTGCCATTGGCGCGCGCCCGGTGAATCTGCATCTGGCCGGACTGGAACAAATGGGCGCCACCATTGAGGTCGATGAAGGGTATATTCGTGCTCATGTCGATGGTCGCCTGCAAGGTGCGCACATCTTTATGGATATGGTGAGTGTTGGCGCCACGGAAAATCTGATGATGGCAGCCGCGCTGGCCGAGGGCGAAACTATTCTGGAAAATGCCGCCCGGGAGCCTGAAATTGTCGATCTGGCAAATTGTCTGACCGCCATGGGCGCGACCGTGACCGGCGCCGGTACCGATACGATTCATATTCATGGGGTTGAAACACTCCAGGGCTGTGACTATCGGGTGTTACCGGATCGCATTGAGACCGGCACCTTTCTGGTCGCCGCGGCAGTATCGGGCGGCAAGGTTCGGTGTCTGGATGCTGCGCCTGAGACCCTGGAAGCGGTGCTCAACAAGTTGCGTCAGGCGGGGGCAAAGATCACCTGCGGTAAAGACTGGATTGAGCTGGATATGGAGGGGCGTAAACCGGCGGCGGTGCAGGTTAAAACAGCCCCACACCCGGCGTTTCCTACCGATATGCAGGCTCAGTTCGTGACCTTAAACTGTATCGCGGAAGGCACCGGTGTCATCACTGAGACCATTTTTGAAAATCGCTTTATGCATGTGCCGGAATTGCAACGGATGGGCGCTGAAATTGCCCTGGAAGCAAATTCTGCGGTATCGAAAGGCTCTTCATCGTTGAAGGGCGCACCGGTAATGGCGACCGACTTACGCGCCTCTGCCAGCCTGGTGATTGCCGGGCTTATTGCCGAAGGCGAAACCCACGTCACCCGCATCTATCATCTTGATAGAGGCTATGAGTCCATCGAAGAAAAACTTCGGGGACTGGGCGCGGATATACGTCGGGAAAAAGAGTAACCTACAGGGCGCTTCGGCGTCCTTTTGTTGCTTCTTCTCAAACAATAGTCAGCATTGGGGCGTCAAAGGTTAGCCAGAAGATAACTGATTGACGCTTTTTATACCTTCTTCCTCATACTTTTTTGTTAGTATTAAATCATCCGACCCCGATTAACCGGTGATCACGCCACATTAGGGTAAAACGGGCCAAAGTTTCTTTAGAATACGGCGGTGGGGTTGCTCAAAATTTGACCGGAATGTGTTGCATTTACATTCTGTTGATGCATCTTTGAAAAAATAAAGTATACTTTCGTCAAACTTCAACCATGGTGGCGATGAAGGGTATCACTCACAATGATGATGGCCTGTTCTGGCAGGAAGCCAATTACATTAATTCAGCGATGGTTGTCGAATCTGCAAACGCAAGTATGAGGTTGTAAAACAAACAAATGAAGGGAAAACTGGGTTTGAATCAGGCTATTCGTCAATTGCGTCCGTTCTTGTCACTGCGGCGCTCAATTCCTACGGTATTATTTGCCATGATGGTTAGCACCATGCTGTTTATCGGCGAGCCTCCCTATGCCATGGCGGGGGAGACCACGACGACGATATGAAAACGGCCCAGCGTGAACAGCAGCGCGAACAAAATCAGCGTCATCGTTTAGAGTACGACAACAGCATAAAGCACGACAATAGCATTTAACTTCAGTTCTGCTTAGCACCACACCTGCCAGTACCAAATCCTACAACTTTATCGTTTTGAACCCGGGCGCCACAATCCCGTTCGCAGCTTACTATTGCTACTGAGAAGCGCTGCTGAGAATGGCTGTTGATAACAGCCGCTGAAAGCAGCTCCAGTAGCGGCTCGGTCACTATGCGCCCAGTTCTGCCACCGTTACTGTGATATCAATACTTTCGCCGTTACGACTTATCTGCAATTCTAACTCAGTGCCCGGACTGGTTTCGGCAATCATATCCAGGGTTTTGGCTGCGCTTTCCAGGGTGACCCCATCAATGGCCATGATAATGTCATTGGGCCGAAGACCTGCCTTATCGGCCGGGCTTTGTTTGGCGACTGCGGTCACGATAACGCCCGGACGGCCGCGAATTTCGCCGCCGATAAAACCAAGCTGACCACGTACGACCTTACCATTGGTAATGATCTCATCCATCACCCGACGCGCCAGCTCATAGGGCACTGCAAAGTTAATCCCGTCGACATTGCGCACCCCATTGCGGGAATCTCTTACCTGAAAATTAGCATTGGTGATGCCGACCAGGGTGCCACTTGAGTCTACCAGGGCGCCGCCAGAATTCCCCTGGTTAAGCACCGCGTCGGTCTGAATAAAATCGACAAAATTGGATAAGCCATTTCTGCCAGCCCGGCTGACCATGCCGTGGGTCACGGTTTGACCTAAATCAAAGGGGTTACCAATGGCCATAACAATATCGCCCACATCCACATCCTGTTGTTCAGCCTGGGGGATTTTATGCAGGTTTTCACCCTTTACCTTGAGCACGGCTAAATCGGTGTAGGGGTCGGTGCCCACAATCTGGGCATCTAAAATCTGGCCATCCTGAACCGCCACCAGAATACTATCAGCATCCTCTACCACATGATTGCAGGTCAGAATATAGCCAGACTCGGTCATGATCACACCGGAGCCTAAACTGGTTCGTTCCCGGGGCGGCTGCGGTAAATACCCACATCATTTTCAATACTGACACTGTAGATGTTCACCACCGCAGGCGCCGCGCGATTAATCGCCTGACTGTAACTTTGGCGGGAGGCCGTCACCGACTGCGGGTTAAACCAGCCTGAAGGGGTGCCTTGGCCGGTGCGCAGATTCGGCATCAGCAATAGCATCAATGCCGCCACGAAGACGCCCAGTATTACGGATTTAATAAGAAAAGAAAGAATTTGCCTGCCAGCCACGGTGATGTCTTATTGTTGAGCCTCCAGGATAACCAGGGGAGGGAGGCAAAATTTGTTATTAAACAAAGAATAACATCGATGAAAAAGATTACCAAAAGAATCTGGCCGGCCGTGTAGCGGCGCGGCTTACAGTAGGGTTTCAGGCAAAAAAAAGCCACTATAAAAAGTGGCTTTTATTGAGTAACGACAAGGAACGTCAAATTAACGAATCAACAGGTACAGGGTAGAATTGCCGCGTTTCACATTAAGGGCTATCACACCCTGAACTTCATCCAGCGCATTTCTGAATTCTGACACCCCGGTGACCCGGTTGCGGTTCACGCCCACAATCACATCATCAGGTTGCAGGCCAATGCGCGCCGCAGGGCTGCCACGTTCCAGTTCCACCACCTCAACGCCCTGATTGCCGGCAGTATCAGTGCCATTCGCCAGCTCGGCACCTTGTAGGGCCGGGTGAATTTGTGCTGCCGTAACTTTGGTGTCTGCCGCATCATCTAATACCACGGCCACCTTCTCAGTTTCGCCTTTGCGTAGAATCGACAGCTCGACCTCAGCGCCAGCCCCATACTCGAAATGCGGGCAGCTAACTCACGAAAGCTTCGAATGGTACGTCCATTAACGGCGGTAATAATATCTCCGGCCTGGAGTCCGGCTTTGTCGGCCGCAGTATCCGGCTGCACCTCACTAACAAACGCGCCTTTATTCACTTCGGCTTCCATGGCATCCGCCAGGCCGGCATCCACATCACTGCCCAGAATGCCTAACAAACCACGACGGACTTCGCCGTATTCAGCAATCTGATCCACCAGACTTTTCATCATATTACTGGGAATGGCAAAACCAATGCCGACATTGCCACCGTTAGGGCCGAATATCGCCGTGTTGATTCCAATTAACTCGCCGCGCAAATTGACCAGCGCGCCACCAGAATTGCCCCGGTTGATTGCCGCATCGGTCTGAATAAAGTCTTCGTAGCCACCAATGTTCAGGCCAGAACGCCCCAGCGCACTGACAATGCCGGAGGTGACCGTTTGGGTCAGCCCGAAGGGATTGCCGATGGCAATGGCATAATCGCCTACCCGAATTTCATCGGAGTTGGCAATAGGCAGGTCGGTCAGATCATCCGGTTCAATTTTAAGTAACGCAATATCGCTTTGTTCATCGGCGCCAAGCTTTTTAGCTTTAAGCTCTCGGCCATCTTTTAGCTTTACGGTAATTTCATCGGCATTATCGACCACATGGTTATTGGTAACCACATAGCCTTTATCGGCATCGATAATCACACCAGAGCCTAATCCTTTAAAAGGCCGTTCCTGAACCTGTTCCTGGGGGCATTAAAAAAATAACGGAACATCTCAGGCACCTGACGGCGTGCAGTTTGGGTACCTTCTACCGCAATACTGACCACTGCCGGGGTGGCTTCTTCAAGCATCGGTGCCAAAGACGGCATCTCTTGCTTGCTGTCACTAAAAAAGGGCAGGCCTGCCTGGGTGGTGGCGCTCATCCCCAGTGAACTGGCGACGACCGCAGACACCAGCGCGACCTGACGAAAAGATTTATTCATATTCGCTTACACTCCTCATGATAATTGCGAAATATCTATTCCCCAAAAAGACACAAAAAATGCGTAAAAAGTTCTATTTATTCTCTTTTTCTGCGGTAGACGACTCAATAGTGCCGACAAATAAGCCCGATCCCGTATTGGCAAAATCTTTGGGTTGGGTGCTGTGAACCGAAGTTACCGAGGCTTTTTCACGTCCTTTGATATTGTTACGTAGGTAAGTTGCAGCGTGCTCACCATAAAAGGGCACCGTTTCTTCTTCCCCGGTCCCCTGTTTCAGCAGGCTTTCGTACTCTTCAACCTGGGCTCGCAACGTCTGACACTGCGCTTCGATAGCTTCGACCGTCTGGCGGGTCTGGTACAGATGATGTTCGGCCTGCTGATTTAAAATCTCTTTTACATTTTTTTCAGCCTGTTTGACCGACTTGTTGCCAGCCTCTTTGGTATAGACATAGCGAGCCACAAAAAAACCGATAATTAAACCGACCAGAAGTAGGGCAACAGGAATTAGTACATCCATTGAGTTCTCCGAAAAATACAATCTGTCGGACATCTTCGGGTGAAGTGCCGACGATACATTTAATACTAAAACCGACTATACCAAGTTCAACAGGGTTTTGTGTACACATTTGCAGTCTTACCAGCAGGTTATCGGTTTGCCCTGCCTGGGCTTACTGCAAGCATAAAGACCGGACTGAACTTTTTAACGTCGGTCAGGAATAAGGTATAATACGCCACACGGGTGCTGGTCAGGGGCAGCGCTTTAGTTTAACCCTTACTTAGGTTTTGACATTATGTTCACTTTTGGTGCTTTTCAAGTGCCAGATGTGGAAAATATGCCTGAAACGGCCGCTTTATTTTATCAGGAGATGTATCCTTCATGACGCCATGGGAAAAATACCAGGAAGACTTGTCTCAACCTGAGTTTTTGCACGACACCGCCCAGGAGAATGCTGTTAAGGCATTACAGCGCTTGTATGATGATCTGCTGGAGGCACCGGCACCCGACAAAAAAGGCGTTAAAGCCAAAATCAGTCGTTGGTTTGGTCAGCGTGACGACAGGGTGACCCCCGTTACCGGGCTGTATTTTTATGGTGGGGTCGGGCGCGGCAAAACCTATCTGGTGGATACCTTCTACGAATGCCTGCCCATAGAAAAGAAGATGCGGGTCCATTTTCATCGCTTCATGCATCGAATTCATGA
The DNA here is from genome assembly GCF_015644725.1 of Salinimonas marina. Lineage (NCBI taxonomy): Bacteria > Pseudomonadati > Pseudomonadota > Gammaproteobacteria > Alteromonadales > Alteromonadaceae > Salinimonas > Salinimonas marina. Next base: position 3,050,049 of record NZ_CP064795.1, on the reverse strand, counting down.
TGAATTAAAACAGCTTCAGCAAAAATCCGATCCGCTAAAGCTGATTGCCGTCAAGCTCGCCGAAGAAACCCGTATTATTTGTTTTGATGAGTTTTATGTGTCGGACATCACCGATGCCATGATTCTGGGGACCTTGATGGAAGAGCTATTTGGTCATGGTATCGCGCTGGTAGCCACCTCCAATATTATTCCCGATGAGTTGTACAAAAACGGGCTGCAGCGAGCGCGCTTTATTCCGGCGATCAATCTCATTAAGCAACATACCGAAGTTATCAATGTTGATAGCGGAGTAGACTATCGTCTGCGCACCCTTGAACAGGCTAACATTTATCATCATCCGCTGGATGACGAGGCGAATGAGAACCTGCATTCGTATTTTACACAGCTGGCCCCGGAAAAAGGCACCGAAAACGAAGCTGTCGAAATCAATAATCGCCAGCTAAAAACCTGCTATAACGCCGACGGCGTAATGATGATTGAGTTTAAGGAAATTTGCGAAGGCCCCCGTAGCCAAAGCGATTATATCGAGATAAGCCGGTGCTATCACTCAGTGCTGGTGGCCAATGTGAAAGCCATGGGGCAGAACAACGATGACACGGCCAGGCGCTTTATTGCCATGGTTGACGAATTTTACGAACGTCATGTTAAGCTGATTATATCCGCCGAAGTGGCAATGAATGACCTGTACCGGGAAGGACGGCTGTCATTTGAGTTCAGGCGCTGCCTAAGCCGCCTAAAAGAGATGCAGTCACATGATTATCTGGCCACGGAACACCTGCCATAAGCTGACTAGCCAGCTTTACGGTTTATCAGTAAACTGCACAAAAATAAGCGATTGTTGCCAGCTGTAATGCGCAGCGGCATAGCCAAAAAAGAGAAGACGTCTAATGGGTAGAGCATTTGAAGTAAGAAAAGCCGCGATGGCCAAAACCGCCGGGGCAAAAACCAAAGTATATTCAAAGTACGGCAAAGAGATCTATGTGTGCGCAAAAAATGGTGGCGCAGATCCTGAAACCAACTTGTCACTGCGCCGGTTAATGGACAAAGCCAAAAAAGACCAGGTGCCAGCGCATGTTATTGACAAGGCCATCGACAAAGCCGCCGGTGGCGCGGGCGAAAATTATGAGCCGGCGCGCTATGAAGGGTTCGGCCCGGGCAATTGCATGGTGATTGTGGACTGTCTGACTGATAATGCGAATCGTACCATTACCGATGTACGCAACTGCTTTACCAAAACCGGCGCCAAGATTGGCGGTCAGGGTTCGGTGTCACATATGTTTGACCATCAGGCGGTTTTTCAGTTTGCCGGGGATGATGAAGATGCGGTACTGGAAGTCTTAATGGAAGCCGATGTCGATGTGACGGATGTAGAAGGTGAAAATGGTAAAATTACCGTCTATGCCCCGCATACCGAATTCAACAATGTGAAAACAGCGCTGAATGCGGCGTACACCGACCTAACCCTGGATACCGAAGAAATCACCTTCATTCCGCAAACCGAGACGCAGATCAGCGAAGAAGATCTGCCTATGTTCGAAAAGTTTATGGACATGCTGAACGACTGTGACGATGTGCAGGATATTTATCACAATGCCCAGTTACCGGAACAGGCGTAACACATGAAAGATGTTTTACGTTCTTAGACGGTGCGGTCCTATAGCCAAAGCCCGCTTTCAATAGCGGGCTTTTTGTTTTCAGTGAAATTTCTCCTCTCTTTAGACCCTGCGGCGTTAAATCCAAAAACGAGGGCAAGAGTAAGAATTCGTATTTAGTAAGGTTTTAGTTAGTTCTCTGAACTGTACAGTTGTAACTACGATGTGGTATCTCAAGATAAACTGACTTATATGATTAAAAAAAACACTGACCATATGATCAGTGTTTTCAAAAAATTAACTGCCTTAAGTTAAACTTATTTTTTATATTTACGAGAAGCCAGGCCCAATAAGCCTAATGAAAAAATGACTAATGTTGAAGGTTCAGGAACATCAGTGGTTTGCACATTTGTAGCATAATGAAGAATATTTTGTCGTAATTCGAAGGCGTTTGGCGTCTGGAAGTTTGAAGTAGTCATACCACCGAAAACAGCGTAACCAGTGCCGTAAAACATATCACCTAGTACAATATCTGAGGTCAGCTCGTCAACAATAAGTGCGTTTATCTCTAGACCAGAAACAGCACCATGAGAAAAATACGTCCCTTGAAAGTTGCTACCTGTTGAGCCATAAGGGCCTTCAAAAATCGCGTGAGCAGGGTTAACACCGTAGACATCATTGTCGTATACAGGGTAGTGCAAACTAACGCCAAAACCAAAATCCATTCCATCGCCTTCATTTGGTGCCGCATTAATAAAAATACGTCCGCCGCCAAATACCCAATCCTGCATGGCCGTTGAGTTAGTATTGATAAACAGCTCTAATGCATCAGCATTTAAATCACTGCCTTCGAGGTAAATAAAGTCATTTGCGCTAGAAAATAAGTTGGTTACATTAATGCTTTCAAATGTACTGTCTGTCCAGTTTCCCGCGCCAAATACGCCATCCAGAGCGGCTTCATTCGTCGTTTCGCCCCAAGGGTTACCAGCATCGGAGTCCAGGTATACGACATCTGCATTAGCTATCCCGCCAACAGTTAAAGCAAAGCTTGCAAGTACACCTTTCAAAAGTTTGTTTTTCATTGTTTTTTCCTTTTCAATCCGTTCCATTAGTGCTTAGGCTTATCTAAAAATACAAAAAAAGTATTAGCAAAAAGGGGGCCATTAAAAAACTATAAAAAATACAGTAGTTTAGAGAAATGTAACATTTCAATTTTTAAGTTGTGTAAAGGAAGCTGACATTAAAATCGCTAAATAGGGCTAATTTGAAAGTTAGCTTTAACAAGGACTTCATTGTTTTGCGCAAGCCGGACCAGGGTATTTACGCCTGAGATTAACCATTTCTGCCTATTCATGATGGCTTACAAATTTTCAAGGTTAGAGAAAAGACTATCCAGGTGAAAAGGCTCTTCGATGTTGTGGATGTCTCAATTATGGTCAAAGCTTGCACATCTAGTAAATTTTAAACCCATGAGCTTTAGTTTTTTCTGTCTGATAGATTTACTTTTTGAGATAGCGAAATGGCTGGCTCAGCATCGAGGACAATCGGGTTTCTTCAGGCTGGGTGAAGTATTCCAGCCCATAACGGGTGTTTGCTTCAGGAGGCCGAAAGGTGGCGAACAGGCGGTCCCAGAAGGAAAACATATTTCCGTAGTTGCTGTTGGTAAACCTGGCATCGTGGTGGTGATGTACCGCATGTAGCGCAGGGGTAATAAAAACAAAGGATAAGTAATGCTCAAACCATGTAGGAAAGTTGACATTAAGATGCTGAAGTGGCTGAAACATGGCCGAAATTGAGACATAGGTTACCAGGACAATTAACGGCACCCCCAGTAACGAGGCAATGCCCAGTATGACCAGATAAGTGACCACAATTTCAAAGGGGTGATGACGAAAGCTGGTGGAAAGGTCAAGGTATTCATCGGAGTGATGAACTAAATGCAGACGCCAGAATAGCCGCAAACGGTGATCAATACGATGTTTGCAGTAATAAATAAAATCCAGTAATAAAAAGTGCCCTGCGAAAACCAGCCAGTCAGACTTCAGGAATGTAAGCTCAGAGTTTAAGGAAGGGGTGGCCAGCACCTTATCTAACGGTAGCAACATCGAAAGGGGGTATAACAATAACAACCCCAGAACATACAGCACAAAGTTATTCAGGTAAGAGTGCTGCGGGCGTTGAACAGATGTTTTGGGATATTTAAACTCCCAAAACATCATAACAATAGTAAGAAAAATAAAAACATCGTACAAATTCAAAAATTATTTTTTCCGACTTTTTTTGAGCAGGTAAATTGCTGCCACGCCTGCACCGAGTAACGACAACATGCCCGGCTCGGCCACATCCACAGCAGGAACACCCGCAAATACCGGGGTGGAGACCACGCAGCCAGCAATAACAGCCAGAATGACAGATTTGGTGTTTTTCATCTTTGTTCCTCTTTTTTGTTTGGCACTTTGGTGTGAGCAATTATTGAACCATTTTTATATGATTGTTTTCTTTGTAGATTTTTTGACACCCTTTTTTGTTTGTAAAGAAAGCTGACAAATAATCGGTTAGGCAGGTTGGTTGGCGGTGTGGTTAAGCTGTAGTGGCAAAGATCGGATGGCTCTCACAGCACAGTGACATAAGCAGACATAGTTACGGATGTGCTCACGTAAGTGGGGTGGCAAGGTCATCATACCAACAGCCTTTTAGCTGGCAGGGCTGAAAAATCCGGTAACACAAATGTGGTGGGAAAATAAGCTTTTGTAACCGATGAAAAAAGAGTAATCTTTTATGGTGAGGGCGTAAGAATTTGCAAGGAGCGCGTATCGCTGAAGCTCATAGATTTATCTAATAACTGAATGCCACCAGACGGCGGACTCAGTCAGAATTAAGTAAAAACAATAATAATTAATAAAATCAAACAATGACCTCCAACCAATTTTTTTACAAATTCGCATGGATGCTGGCGGTACTATGGCTGTGTAATCCGCCCTTAGCAAAAGCCTCAGAGCCGGTTTTTGATACGCCCACGCAGCTGGATATGGACTATTACAGTCATCAGATTGCCACCCAGCCCGACGTGGTACTTGATCAGTTACTGCCGATACTTCAAAACACTAACCCGGCCCCCTCCCCACAGATAGAGATGCAAGCGCGCTACCTGGTAGCCCATGCATATCATTATTTATCTCAGCATAATGAGATAGAGGCAATTGCCAGTAAAGGCCTGACCCTGGCAAAGAATCACGGTAATAAAAAGTTTGAAGCCCGGTTTTTGGGGATGCTGGCCTTTGGCGCCCTCAATGCACAAAATATTGCGGTGGCAATGGACAGTGCTCAGCGCTCGATCGAGCTGGCGGCTTCCTACGCCCCGGATACATTGTTTCATGGGGAAGTGCTGCTATTGGCCGCGCGGGTTTTTTACGAGTCCGAAGCAATATCTAAAGCGCTGAAGGCCATGGTAAAAGCGAATGACATTTTTACCCGCCTCAACGATACTAAAAGCCGCTCGGAAGCGCTGGCCAGCATTGCGCTGATTTATGATGAACTGGGCCAGCCTCAGCAGGCGTTAGAGTACTACATGGAATCTCTGGCCCTGATCGATCCCGAAGAAAACCTGATAGAAGCATCAATTACCTATTACAACATCGCGCTGACCTACCGCAATACTGCTTATAAAGATAAGGCCAGAGTGTTCGCCGAAAAGTCACTTGAGTATGCCAATAAAGCCAGCGATGACGTGGGCGCCGCCTATGCATTATATGAACTTGCGTATCTGGACGAACAGGCACAGGCGTTTGAGCGCTCAATGGAGCGGGTCGATCAGGTTATTCCGGTGTTTGAGGAACATCAGATTACCGGCATGACCATCCTGAGCCATTTATTGCGGGCCCGCTTGCGGGCTCGGCAAAACCACCCGGGCTGGGAGGTAGACCTTGCTATTGCTGAACCATTGGTAGCAAAGGCCACCACCTTGAAGCGTCAGATTGCGCTAGTACGCTCCAAAGCCGTGATTCACGAATCGCTGGGTAATGTTACCAAAGCCCTGTCCCATTACAAACAATGGGTGACCCTGAACGAACAGCAGCTTGAAGATACCCAAAAACAATCGACCCGCCGATACCAGGCGATGTTTGAGCTCAATGAAGCGGCGGCTGAAAATAAATTACTTTCCACCCAGAAAAAACTGGCGGAGTCAGAGCTGGAAGCGAAAGAATTTCGTCAATGGGTGTTGATTATTTTATCGCTGGCCTTGTTAGTGGTACTGGCCGCAGCGATCACTGTATTGATGATACAGATTCGTACCAAAAAGAAGTTTCGCCGATTGGCACTGGTCGATGAGCTCACCCATGCCAGAAACCGTCGTAGCATCAGCGTGTATGCACAAAAAGCCATCCGCGCCGCACAGGCCAACCAAAGTCCGTTGTGCTTTGCCATGATAGACATCGATTTTTTCAAAGCCTTTAACGACAGGTTTGGCCATGATGTTGGCGATGAGGTATTGAAAAAGGTGGCTCAGACCATTACCAGCGAGCTGCGCGGACGGGATGCTTTGGGCCGTTGGGGTGGTGAGGAATGGCTGCTGGTGTTGCCGGACAGTAGCAGTGAGCATATCGGTAATATCTTTGAGCGAATTCAGACAAAGCTTACCACAATGGATCTGAAGGTGCCGGATGCGCCGGCCATTACGGTCAGCATGGGGTGTACCGATTTACACGCCAGCGATAGCACGTTGGAACAGGTGGTCAAACGTGCGGACGAAGCCTTGTATCAGGCCAAAGAAAATGGCCGGAACCGATTTGAAACCAGGGCCGCCTGAAGGCAGGCATCATCATTCACAAAGTTCTTTTTCGGCGTGTATCGCATTTACCATAGGCTTAAGGTAGAATGCGCCCGCGGAGTTGGCCAGGCAATCGCCGCCTTCTACTTGTTAGAAGGGGGAGGAAAGTCCGGGCTCCATAGGGCAGGGTGCCAGATAACGTCTGGGCGGCGCGAGCCGACGACTAGTGCAGCAGAGAGTATACCGCCTAAGCACATCAGTGCCGGTAAGGGTGAAAGGGTGCGGTAAGAGCGCACCGCGCGTCTGGCAACAGTTCGTGGCACGGTAAACTCCACCCGGAGCAAGACCAAATAGGATCCCATAACGTGTGGCCCACATGGGGATCGGGTAGGTTGCTTGAGCCAGTGAGCAATTGCTGGCCTAGAGGAATGGTTGCCTTAGACAGAACCCGGCTTATCGGCTAACTCCGCACCTTTTTATATTGGTGGTTAACTGCATTCGAGCTTAACCACATCTTCTACTTCATATCTCATGATAAGACTCGGGCCTCAGATTGGCAGTTTCAGCATACTTTACCCATCTTGGGTACAAAACAGCTCGGGTGTTTGCTTATTTTTTTAAAAATTCAACAGTGAATCTGCTCTTTTCATTGGCTAAAAAGTGTCCGGTTTTTTTACGCTTTATGTAAATAAAAATCAATATAAGTGTAAGTTGTTGTTAATGTTGCTCTTTATAATGGGTATCTTTTTTGCTTTACGGCTATAGCTGTATCAACCATGAATTTTGTGTCGTATTAAAATCGGAACTTTATAATGAACTATAAAATTTTATGTATTACTGCTTTGCTTTACCTCGTGGCACTACCTGCTAACGCCACCCTAATTTTAACTGGCCCCGGTGGCAGTAGTGTGGATACCAATCCGGCATCAGTATTTTCATTGACGACCACCGAGAGCGGAACCATCTCGGATTTGAATTTCTTCATTGGAATTGATGCCGGTTGCTGCGCCTATGACAACACTGTCGAGTTAACACACGTGGAGTCAGGTACCACCGCACGAATCTGGACCACTGGCTTTGAAACTGGATGGCAATTCGGAGACATCTTAAGCGCTACTTTCGACGATGAAAGCAGCAATGTATTCTTTCAGACTGCACTGCGTGATAGTGATGATTATAGCATTCTCCCGGGTGCTGATTTTCAGGCTGAGAGTATGCTTTCAATATTTGATGGGCTTGATGTTTTTGGTACGTGGCAACTGTCTATCCTGGATGTAGAAGTACCTGGCGAAAATGATGTTCTTCTAACATGGGGAATTGAGGTTGAAACAATAAATGTACCCGAAAATACCACGTTTTTTATGTTTCTAGTTGCTTTTTTATTAGCACATAGATTCCGTTAAACTAAAATCTCTGTAAGAGGGAAGTAGATACTTCCCTCTTACAGAGCACGATAGTTTTTGTAAGACAGAAAAGTAAGCTAGCAAGCTAAATTTATTCTGATACATAGAGCGGTATCTTTAAATATTGAAGCTAACTGCAGCTGATTCTTAGAACATTCTTTCTCCATAGTGATTCATTTTAACCAAGCCTGACTCCCGCTCTTCCGGCATACGTTGTTAAACCTTACGCTATAATTTCAAGGTGTAGATAACATCATGCGCAAAAGGCGGTTAAGCGGTGATGGACTGGCACTGGTAGCAGGCTTATTGACCCCGCCGGCGGCCGCAGCATTTTCCTAACCAGCCTATACCGCCCTGTTTTATTCTCATATTCGATGCGTAAATCCGGCCTGTCACCTTGTCATCGGCATGATAGCGGCTTAGCACCATACAAGCGCCCGGGCACGCCCACCCTCCGTGGGGTCATCGCCGTAGCTTACGCTGGGCTTTGTCTTGTAGCTTGTGCTGCATTTGCATTATACCTTGCTAAAGCCTGGCCCTTATCTTCATATTTGTTCGTATTCGGCGCAGATAACACCTGTCGTGTCTGGCCTTTATCAGGGCTCTCCCCTCAGTCACGCGCTGACTCTTGCTGCGTCTTTGACTATGTGTGCCTTACCTTGCTGAGCACTTTGTCACTCCGCAATCTATAGCTCTGTTCATTTTAGCGCTGCGCGCTGCTTCAACATCTCACATTTATTCTAATTAATAGAACGTTTTCGATGAATTTAACAAATATCATTCTATTAAGTTGTGGTTAATAATAAGCGCCATCGAGTGAGTTGTTATTTATCTGAGAGGAACACCATGAAAAACATTCTGGTCATAAAATCATCGCTCAATGGCGCGCAAGGTCAGTCTAACCAGTTGGTGGACAAACTGGTAACGCGGTTACAGCAAAGCCATGCAACCCGTGTAGTGACCCGGGATTTTGCGGAGCAGCCTTTGCCCCATCTAACCCACAGTGAGATGGCCACCTGGATGAGCACCTCTGATCATGAACAAGCTCAACAGCATGATGCTGCCGGGTTGTCCGATGTTTTAATCAGCGAGCTGAAAAATAGCGATACCGTGGTTATCGGCATGCCCATGTACAATTTTGGGGTGCCTTCCACATTTAAAGCCTGGATCGACAGAATTGCCCGCGCCGGCGTAACGTTCAACTATACCGAAAGCGGTCCGGTCGGCTTATTGGACAATAAAACGGTTTATGTCGTGGCTGCCCGGGGCGGGTTTTATGCCGGTACATCGGCAGACTCGCAAACCAGCTTCCTCAAAAGTGTGTTCGGGTTAATCGGACTTCACGATGTTCAGTTTATCTATGCCGAAGGTCTGAACACCCGTACCCATGCCAGCCAGCTGGCCCAGGCTGAACAAGCCATCCACCAAATCAATCTGTAACGCAAGCGGCGTGCTTATGCAGAACGCCGCCAGTTTTCAGTTTGTGTTCTTATTAAAAAGGCGGTCCACGCCTAACCCATTTTGATAGGTGTAAAATGTATCGATTTTTTAAATTACTTTTGAGCACGGGGAATGGCTTTTCACCACTGGTGTTGCGGATCCCTGTAGGTATCATTTTTATCGCGCATGGTGCGCAAAAGCTGTTCGGGTGGTTTGGTGGTTATGGCCTGGCAGGTACTGCCGGGTGGATGGACTCTATCGGTCTGTCGCCAGGCTTTGCGTTAGCGCTACTGGCCGGCAGTGCTGAGTTTTTCGGCGGACTGGCACTAATAGCAGGATTGTTAACCCGACCAGCGGCCGCAGCATTATCAATAACCATGCTGGTGGCGATATTCTCTGTACATTTTGAGCAGGGTTTGTTTATGTCGAATAACGGCTATGAGTTTGCGCTAGCCTTATTGGGCGCAAGTGTATCGCTGTTGTTGTCGGGGGCGGGCAATGCTCGGCAGACAAAGTTTTAGCGAATAGATTTATGCGGGCAGAAGAGCAGCTGTAACGCTACCTGGTGCCCAGTATCACGTTCTGCGCATAAAGATGACTTATGCGCAGAACGTCCTGAACGGTTATCCCCTCACGTTGTGGTCATTAAACCCTGACCATGACGGGAGAATAATGATTTTTCAGTCATCTTTAATAATGCGCGCATTTTTACGCTCAATCAGTGAGTAGATATGAGCATGCGACGCCAGCAAAGTATACGCCGGGGCCAGAAAGCCTTTTTCATGCAACATCGCCACGGTTTCGCCACACAGCCCACTGAGTTTGTCTTCATCAATGGTATACAGACCGTTAACTTTGCGGGTCGAACCATCGGCCAGAGAGATTTCCAGTGCAATAGGTGCCAGTAGGTCTAAACTGGTAAGCGCTTTGATGAAGCTGCGGGTCTGTGGCTCGCCGTCTAATAGCATCGCCAGAATTTCCTGTTTGTCGGCCATCAAGGTGGTGGGTTGACCATTTTCATCAAACAAGGGTTCACCCTCGGTCTCACTGAGCGCCTCACTGTCGGTATCCAGACAGACCAGATGCTGATCTTCTTCCGTTTTTTCATCACTTTGACCAATGTAGAAAGGATGGCGCTCAACCTGCGCCGGGATATACAGGCCATTCCATTGTTGCTCATTCCAAAACAGGTTTTCGCCTTCTTCAAAACCCAGCATAGCCGAGCATACAAACTGGCCTGACTTGGCATTTTTGGTAAAAACAATGGGGTATTGAATGATGAGCTGATTGAACTCGCTAAGCACCACCGGAATCAGTTGCTCGGCGGCACCAGTCTCGGCGACCTTGCTGGGTTGCACCCGCAGCGATTGATGTTGCTTGGGATTCAGTGCGACGAAATGAGACATGCCTGGTTCCTTTTTATCTTATGAATTTGCCCGAAAAAAGAAGGAGAACGGAGCGTTATGCTTAGTACGCACGATTACCGGTTATTTGTTCAATGTAGCCCGGGAGTTTCTTTATTTCAAAAGGATAAAGCCCCCGGAAATGTTAAGAACGCCATAAGCGCCAACCCCACAAAGTGGCCGGTAGATTTACGTTAAACAGAAATAACGTTGAAAGAAAATGTCATTTAAAGGGAGGGACGTTCAAAAGCCCCCATGTGACCACAGCTGGCGTTAACGTGGAGGCCGAGCGATCCCCTGCCAGGCTTCTGCAAACTGGTGCGGTGCGACTCAGCTATCCTCATTGGGCTTTATATTTCAGGCAGGCTTGGTATTTCAGGTGGGCTTTGCAGGGGCAGTATAAAGCAAATGACCAATCACCCAGCCAACCGACAGCACAATCACAAAATGCACCGGCAATATATAAACACCAATATTAACATCGATGGCAGCTTGTACCAGATACGCAACCGACGCTGCCTGACAGCCTAATTGCAGGCCGGTCAGCGGTGATGCCGGCACGCGCCTGAACAAGCGCATCAATAATAATCCGGTGGGAATAGCCAACAGGGTAAACCCCAGTGCGCCCTGGGTAGCCACAGTTTCAAGATAATCATTGTGGGCCCGTTTAGACATTTGGGTATTGCCTAGCTCCAGAGGTTTGTATTTATGCTGAATAAAAGGGTAGGTACCTGGTCCGGTTCCAAAAACCGGATAATCCTGAATCACCCGAATTACGGTGCCGCGCAGCAGGGTACGGCCATTGTCTTCCATTTTTTGTTCGCTGAAGCGCTGGTACACCGCTGACTGCATAAATGCGATGATCATCAGGGTCCCTGCAATTACCATGACGGCCAGGATCTTTGGTTTTAGCCATTGCTGTAATAACTTAGGGCGGCTCAGAAAAAACAGGAAGGCGGTAAACCCACAGCCTGCCACCAGCGATACCAGCGCCCCCCGGGAGCTGGTATTAAGTAAAGTGGCGAGTTGCAAACCCAGACACAATGCAAAATAGGCAATAGCCGGAGTAACAAGTGTCCTTCTTTCCCGCCGCAGACTGTCGATAAGTAAGCCGGCGGTGAGCAAGATACAAATTACCATGTACATGGCATACTGATTTTTATAACTGAAGGTGCCGCGTATGCCCTGGTGCCACGAAAAATCCCACGGCGGAATAGCCGGAACCCAGTCAATGGCGCCCCCGGTCGCAAAGTTTATCAGCGAATACACTGTGGTCAGCGTACCGATTGTCACAATGCCGCCGCAAAACCAGCGAATGCGTCCGGTGGTTAAAAACAACCGACTAATTAATAAAAATAAAGTGGCCAGACCGGCAAATTTGAACAGCTCAACCAGGGTGGCTTGCCGGTACAGGCTCAGATAGCCAAACTGTTGCGAAGGGTCCTGGTTCTGCCAGGTATACGTGGCCGGGCTTATCCAGGCCAGCATACCCATGGGTATGGGCACCAGGTAAATCAGCGTGTGCACCAGCCACACCCCAAACAATGTCAGAATTAATAAGGTGCCGGCGGGCAGGCTTGTCAGGGCGCGTTTGTCCAGCAACATCACGATCACCGCGATAAAAAGGCCACCCGCGATCACCAGTTGTTCCCAGTAGCGTTCGCCGCCGTGCAACCAGGGCAGCACTAGCAAGGTGGCCAGCATCAGCCACCGGGCGACGCCCGAAGAGGTATTATTGAAAGGTGTCATGCGGGGTGGTCGCTTCCAGTACCCTCAACTGGGCCGAGGTTTCACGATTGGGTGAGCAACATTTAAACGGCGCGACCAAATTGTACTGGCGCATGGCATCAAACAATATTGCCTTGGTCGAGGCTTCGCGTAAGGCACTGCTGATAAGCGGCTCCGCCAGCTGTTGCAGAGTGCCCGATAACGCATTCCAGTTTTTCACTAACACCGGCCCAATCAGTTGCTGTACCTTTTTTTCATAAGGGCTAAGACGCAACAGTTGCTCAAGTAACACCATTGCTTCGGAATTTAACCCATTTTGCACATCGTCCAGAAACACGCGTAATGCCAGGGCTTCATAATGAGAAGGCTGCAGCCGCCGGGCGGAGACCAGGGCTGCGCGTGCACTATCATAATAGCGGCTGGCGGTTTCACTTTGGCCGCGCACAATATACAGGCGCGCCAGTGAGAGCTTAACGCCGGCATCCGCCGCCAGCGTTTTTTCAAGCTGTTTAAGTTGCTGTTCGGTGCGTGCCAGCTCACCAGGTGCGGGCAGCTGGTCGCCGACAAACCACGCCTGTACCTGCGTGGAAAGGGTATGCGCGTGCCAGTAGGTTGTGGCTGTTCGCACACACATAGCCGCCAGAATAAATGCCCCCAGCAATAAGCCAACGCGTATCGTGCGCAATGAAATCCGAAAACCCATGGCCGCAGGCGCCGAGGCGGGCGATGTTTTAGACTGAGCAGAAGACGAGGTCATGATAAAAACAAATACATTTTATAAGTGACTACTACATTTTATTATGCGAGAACTGTTCCAATTAATAAGTATAATCTAAAACTGGTGTCTGATAATTTTACATAACTAAATAATGTGTAAGTATTGTCTGCAGCCCTTAAAAAGCTTTTTGTTACATAGCGTTGGGCAAAAGGCTTAACCCGGGGCCGTCAAAAAGTAAGCGCCGGCTTTTCGCACGATGAGGCGAGGGCACCCAGAATGATGCAAAAATGTTGGATTCGGGTAAATAACAGGGAAGGTTGTCGGATATTTTTACACTGTATCGGCGTTGAACGTATCTGTAGCAAAAAAAGATCAATAAGCCGTGGTGTTTGTAATGGCATTAGCGTATTTTTCCGCTCCTAACTACAGGATTTTAAGCTAAATTATAAATCTGCCGCCAAAGTTTATACAGCATAATATAAAGGTTGGCGCATATTCTGCTACATTCTGCAGCAATAATAATTATAAGTACAACCAAGCCTTTGCGGTCATTCAAGGCTGATAGAACCGACCGTTTAAAATTACAAGGACGTTACAATGAGCTCAGGTTTTGTTAGAAATAACATTAACCAGTTTGCGGTTGTTTATCGACTGGCAGACTTTTTATTAATTCAATTGTCATTGATGCTTGCCGCATCGATACATCCTACTGCCTTATCCGTGCATTATCAGCTTATTGGCCTGATTGGATGTACGGCCTATCTGCTGTGTGCCGAGCTGTTTTGGCTTTATCGCTCATGGCGTGCCGGCACCACCAAAGAAATCCTGTTTTATACCGTCTTTAGCTGGGCCATTAGTGCGGTTATCGTACTGGGCTTCTTGTTTATGACAAAAACCTCTTCGGATTATTCGCGTACCATTTTAACCACCTGGATGCTGTTAAGCCCTGTTGCGTTGTGTTTATGGCGTATTGGCATGCGGTATTTTTTGTTCCATGTGCGTCGCCGCGGTTACAACACCCGCTCGGTGGGGATCATCGGCATGAACGACACCGCCCTTGAGTTGATTAAAGAGCTGGCCCGCAACCCGGAAACCGGTTTTCGGATTGCCGCCATTTATGATGATCGCGATGAAAGCCGTCTGCCGGTGCCGGCAGGCATGACGTTAGGCGGCAAAATTGACCAGGCGATAAAAGCGGTTAATGAAGGTAAGCTGGATCAGATTTTTATTACCTTGCCGATGACCGCCAATAAACGCGTAGAGCAAGTGCTGCATCAATTGGGTGATACTAATGCGGAAGTCCACTTTGTGCCTAATTTCTTTGTTTATAACCTGGTGCATTCACGGCTTTGTAATGTCGGCCAGATGCAAACTATCAGTGTGTTTGACACCCCCATGCGTGGCGCCACCATAGCCGTTAAACGCCTGGAAGATATCTTTTTGTCGCTGGCCATATTAAGCGTCATTGCGCTGCCCATGCTCATCATCGCGCTTGCCATTAAGTTGACCTCCAAAGGCCCGGTAATTTTTAAGCAAAACCGGTATGGCGTAGATGGCAAAAAAATCAGAGTCTGGAAGTTTCGCTCAATGACGGTGACCGAAAATGGTGACCAGGTTACCCAGGCCACTCAAAACGACAGCCGGGTGACAAAGGTAGGGGCGTTTATACGTAAAACCTCATTGGACGAGCTGCCGCAGTTTTTTAATGTATTACAGGGAAAAATGTCGGTGGTGGGGCCTCGCCCGCATGCGGTTGCCCACAACGAGATGTATCGCAAAACCGTGAAGTACTACATGTTGCGCCACCGCATAAAGCCAGGAATTACCGGCTGGGCCCAGGTAAATGGCTGGCGGGGCGAAACCGACACCCTCGAAAAAATGCAGATGCGGGTTAAATACGACCTGGATTACATTCGCAACTGGTCGCTGTGGTTCGACTTCAAAATTGTGTTATTCACGTTTGCCAAAGGCTTTGTGGGTAAGAATGTGTATTAACACATCGCTGATAAGGCCTGGGCGTGTAACAGGCAGTTAATGGGCACCATGAAAACGAATCTACGCTACGGTTTAAAGTTATTCAGACAATACAAAGCCAGTTTTTTACTGGTTTTGGGTCTGCTTATTATCGAAACCGCCGTGAGCCTGGTGTTGCCCAAATTAATTGCCAGCGATATTGCGGCAATGCAGACGCTGGCAAGTACCACGCAATTAGGTTTGGCCAGTGTCGGTTTGTGGGCTCTGCTGATTGTGTTCCAAGGAACGCTGCGCTATGTGTCGGGCGTAAAGCTGAATACGCTGGGCGCCACCCTGACCGCCGATTTAAATAACCGGCTGTATACGCATATTCAAAGCCTGCCGATGCGTTTTTTTCATCACACCAATAAAGGCGACATCCTGGCGCTGCTGACTCACGACCTGGGGGTTGTTAGTTTTTACATTACCAGTGTAGTAACCACGCTCATTCCAAATTTGCTCATTTTTGTTGGCTGTGCAGTGCTGATGTTTGCCATCGAACCGTGGATTAGCCTGATTATTGTCAGTGTGATTCCATTTTTATTTGTTATCAGCAAATTGCTGGGTCGAAAGATTCACCCGTTAGCAAACGCTATCGCGAATACCCAGGCGCAGTCGCTGGCAGTGGCAAACGAAAATATCAGTACCATTAGCCTGGTAAAATCATTCACCCGGGAGCAGGTGGAGAGCAAGCGCTATGCCCGAACCCAGGCAGACCTGAAGCAGTTGCGAATCCGGCAATTTGGTTTTCAGTCATTGTTAAGCCCGCTGGTGCAAACCTTAACCGCCATCGCCGTGATTGCGATACTAGGCATTTCAATCTTTAAACTAGAAAGTGAGGCATTGGCGCTGGCCGATATGGTGGCCTTGCTATTGTACGGTTTGATTTTTATTCGTCCCATCAGTGCTTTTGCCGGTCTCTACGGACAAACGCAGCATCTGCGCGGTGCCGCTTCGCGGCTATCGTTGGTCTGGGAAGCAGAGACGGAAAACTATCACAGCCTGCAACCCGGTCACACCGCGGTATCTTTGCCTACCAACGAAGTGCGTTTTGAAAATGTGAGTTTTTCGTACCAGCCTGACCACCCGGTACTGACCAACGTCAATTTCACCTTGAAGCCAGGCGGGGCGATGCTGATTGTGGGGGACAACGGCGCGGGCAAATCCACCATGCTGAACCTGTTATTGCAGTATTACCAACCTGATGAAGGTCGGATTATGATTGGTGGCCAGGATTCGCGGGTGTTAGGGGTGCACAAGGTACGCCAGCGCATAGGCTATGTACCCCAGGATGTGGTGCTGCAAAGCGGCACCGTGCATAACAACATCGCGTTAGGGTGCGAGGGCGCCACCGATGTTCAGGTAATAGATGCTGCCAACAAAGCCGGACTCACAACCATTATCGCCTCACTCCCCTTAGGGCTGAACACCCAGGTGGGTGAAGGTGGTATTCGTTTATCCGGGGGCAACGCCAACGTATAGCCCTGGCCCGCGCCTTGTTAAAACAGCCCGATATTCTGTTGCTGGACGAGCCAACATCAATGTTGGATGAGACCGGCCGCCAACAGTTTAAACAAGAATTTTATGATGTATTTCGTCAGTACTCAGTGATGGTGATTTCTCATGATCCGACACTAGCTGGCATAGCCCCGAAACCTATTATTTGCGCAACGCCAGGTTGCAAAAAGCCGCATAAGGAAGACCAATGACAAGTTATAAAATAAAGGATGATGTGTTAGCCCAGCAAGTGGCCGATGAAATGGTGATCCTGGAGCCTGAACATGGCAACTACTACACCGTAAATGGGGTGGGGGCCAGTATGATAGCCATGTTGCGCGAAGCAAAAAGCCTCAGCGAAATCACCCAAAACATTGCCAACCAATATGAGGTAGAAGAACAAACCGCAAAAGCAGACTATCTTGAATTACTGGAAAAGCTAAAAGCGGAAGGATTAGTGGAGGCCTGCTGATGATGACTCAGTTTTTTAAATTGAATTATCGTGAAAAAGCCTGGTTTTGTGAGGCCTGGATACGCTTTCTTGTATGGCACTTAAGAATAAAGTTACAGCCCTACAATCAATGGAAAGCAAAACTTTTTATTGAGCCCGAGCATGTAATCGAACCCACCAATACATTGCCGGCAGGGTTACCCACAAAACTAACCGCGACCATCGAACAGGCAGGCCGAAATCATGTTATTTTGATGAACTGCCTGCGCCGATGCCTGGTGACGCGCGATATGCTTCATCGTCGTTCAATCCCGACCAAGCTGCACTTTGGTATGCGGGTATGTAATGGTAAAGCAGAAGCGCATTGTTGGTTAAGCTGTAACGGGCGGCTGGTGAATGATTCGGCAGAAGTGGTAAACCGCTATGCCGAACTACAAAGCGTGAGTGTATTTAATTCGCTACTGACCAATATGGTGACAAAAGGGCTGACTAATTAACCAGCTCTGCCACCCAGCGTTGGGTAAGTATCAAAAATAATAAATCGACCTTTATACCAGAATTATTGTTGTTCAACGTATCATCAAAAGCCTGAAGAGCCTGGTTAATGTCCAGCAGCCCCATATCAGCCAGCAGAGGGTGTTGGATACACTGACGTAAACTATCCCGGTTCTCTTTGACTAAATTCGCAAAATGAATATCAAAGGTGGTTTTGGTTGTTTTCCAGCAAACACTATCAGGCAGCAGGCCGTTCATCGCATTGCGTAAAATGAATTTCGGATAAGCGCCTCTGATAAGCTGCTTTTCCGGTAAGGCAAAGCTTGCCTCGACTAATGTTTGGTCGAAGAAGGGGTGGCAAACCTTAATATTATGCTGTTTCGATACCTCATCATAAGAGCGTACCGAGTTGAAAGTGGTACTGTTTTTCATCGCAAAATACCGGGCATGGTTCATGGGCGCGCGCTTTGCGTCAAATGGATTGCTAATAGTAAAACTTTCTTCAGCCATAGTACGTGCCTTTGGGGTTAGCCATAGCGGCAGTAGTGAATGCTTACTATTTCGTTTAAGGGCTTTGGCTAAGGTTATAAGCGGGCCAGGGATCATCGGACGGACAAACAGATGGCGAGCCACTTTTAAAAACGGCATGCCAGTAACACGACAGGCTTGGTAGACCTCCGGAATGACCGAAAAATCTTTGTTCAGCAATCTTTGGGTATAGGCGCTGGCGTGCCCCCAGCAGGTTTCATCCCCACCATTACCGGTAAGCAATAGGGTGACATCTTGTTTGGCCAGCATCGCCAGTTCGTCGTTGTACCGTGGCGAAAGCACGATGCCCGGGTGATCGAAATGCGCAGGATACAGACTCAGAAAGTCTCGATAATTCTGGGTATCTACGGTCTGAGATAGCACATTAGTTAACGATAGATGATGACGCATATCGTTTATCAACTCGCTTTCATCAGAAGCGCTATCACCCGGGTAAAAGTGAGACAAGGCAATACATTTTTTATTCTGGGCTTTTGCCTGCAGTGACGCCAGCGCCGTGATGCTGGTGGAGTCCATACCACCGCTCATTTGGGTAGCGATAACCTCGTGCGTAGCCATCTGGGCTGCAATAACGGTATCCAGGCAATCTTTGAAATAAGCAGCATAGGTATCATCATCGGGAAAACGGAGTTTATAGCTGGGATCGATATCCCAGTACTTTGATACTTTTACCGTATCGTCTGCAAATTCGAGTCTATGGCCGGCAGCCAAAACAGCTATTTGTTGATGAGCACAAAGATGATTCATAGGCTGACCACTCAACCAGCCTGCCAATGCCGGGCCGGAAAATTCGGTGGTTCTGCCGGTGACATTGTGCAGCAACTGAGCTGAGTCAGAAATCAAATATACCGATTGGTACACAGTATGATAAAGCGGCCGCAATGCCAGAGAATCGGTGGCGATATACAGACACTGATTGGTATAACAAAAGGCAGGCTGGCGGGTATCGTTTAGCTGTAGCTCTGATTGGTACTGATAAAGTGGGGAAGTGTCTGTCTGGTGAAGTTCAAATTCGGGATGCCGGTAAATGTGATGAGCATCGAAAGAAAATGGCCGAGCATCATGGGTCAAAGCGTTTCGTGATTCAGGTGAGCCTACAACAAATAAAAAAGAACTCAAAGCTGGCGTCCGTGCGAAGTCTGATAGTTAAAAGCATTCTACACCTGAAATTACGAAGGAACTACATCTCAACCACAATGCTAAGGGCGTTGACCATTATTGTCAGCTTTCTTTACATTTTATGCTGAGAGGGCGCTCAAATGACCTTAGATACTCATTTATAGAATTCTAAAGATATGATTTACAATAATAAAAAAATAAAGGCATGATTTTTGTAAGCCAAGTCAGTAAAATAAAAGATGCTCGCGGATCACGCACTTTGGACAAGGAAAATGGAATGAAAAAGTCTGCAATTTTTGGTGCATTTGCACTTCTGGCAAGCAGCCAAGCCTCAGCAAGTTATATCGAAACCGTCACCGGCGCCGACATGACAGACATGTCGGTAACGGTCACCTACAGTGATGCCTCTACCGAAACCCTACTATGGCAAACCCTTGCTACCGATCCTGGCCCGGATTATCAGGAAGGATTTGTAGGTGGTGTGTTTGGTTCTGACTGGTCACTGGTACAGCAGGGTAATACCATCTCTGAAACCCCCGCCGATGCAAGTTTACCTCTGGGTCTGTGGACATTTGATTTTGAATTTACGGGTGTTGGCATACAGTCGATTTTTATCGACGCGTTTGCCGGCAATGTCGTGTTCGATACTGCCGAGGGTGATGCCAGTGCCAACGGTTCTGGCCCGGGACGAGGCTATCTGGACGATGTAGATTTTGCGGTAGCCAGCTATACCAACAATGTAGAAGACGAACTTTTTGGTGGTTTGCTGATTAATGGAATTTCAGATGAGTTATTTGCTCAGTCTGGTACACTGGAATTTCTTATCGATACTGACATGGTTGCGGTTTCAGCGCCAGCAACAGCAAGTATCTTTGCATTAGGATTGGCATTTATCGGTTTCGGCCGTAAAAAAAATGCTTAAGGAAGGAAAAATGGACGATTCAACCACGGTAACTAAGCAAAAACGCAGCTATGAAAAACCACAGCTGGAACGCGTAGGTACATTAGCCGAGCTAACCGAAGGATTTGCAGGTAGCATTCCTGACGAGCAAGGCGGACAAACCAAGCAAAATCCTTTTCAGGGTTAATCGCTTCGGTGCCAAAAAAGCCAGCATCCTGCTGGCTTTTTTGATCGAGCTGACAAATCACTCGGCAAAAATGCTGAAGATGTGGCAATTTGATGCATAATTAACGTTACAATCCTACTCAATATCTGAGAAAATGGATCAGTAGTTTAAGCAAGCCAGTTTAAGCACACTAGACATTACCTGGATAGGTACACGGATAAGTACATGGATCAGTTTGAAACGGACTTCTTCAAGCAAGCCGAACACCCTCTGCATGGCGTCCAGCCATATAAAATAGGCACTACAAAGCCTGAAACAGACCTGCCCTATACCTTAGGCGTGTCAGTAAAAACTATCCCTGACTTTACGATGCCAATTGCACCTGCCTGGGAATTTATCGACCAGGGCGCGCGCTATAAAACCCACTTTGCATTACAAAAAATCAATGGTCACTGGACTCTGTATGTTGAATGCCAGGGCAAAGGCACCTTTACCTATTACGATGATGAAATCCATATCGAATGGGTCAGTGGTACCGGCCCGGATCATTACTTTCAATCTATCGGCCTCGCTATTTGGCTGGAGATGAAAGGGGTGATTTGTATTCATGGGAATGCTTTAACACTTAAGAATAAAACCTTGTTGATAGTTGGCCCGAGCGGTATAGGAAAAAGTACTACTTGTCTCAAGTTAGCGAAAATCGGTGGTGAAATATTAACTGATGATATGACAGCTATATATTCAAGTTTAGAAGAAACTATTGTATATCCAAGCTGGAATAAATTGAGATTGTGGCCAGATAGTTCAGAGCTAATAACTACAAGATGTAAAATTAAAAAAATAAAAAAGGTGCACAATAGTTTTAACAAGCTTGAGTACAATTTTCATAATCACACTTACAAAGCTCCTTTACATGAGATACTTTTTCTGGAGCGAGAAGGTTACGAAAAATCAAATGACATGGGTAATTTTATTCTAAATATGATAGGTAATTCGATAATAGGCGATATTCCAAAGTGTTTTAATATTGAAAAAGAAAGAGTTACGGCAATAATTAATATATTAACAGCAATGTTTACTAAAAAAACTTCAAGCGCAGCGCTAATAGAAGAAAGTCTAAAATGAAAGAAGGTAAAGCTATCCGTATAGATGTATATCATAATATATTATGGGCAGGGTACAAAAATAAGGTTTTCGAAAACTTATTTAAGAAAGCTACCAATTTTGATGTGAAGGTCTCTGTAATACAAATCGCGCGTTCTGAAATTATTAGAAAAGGCATGGAGCAGGATTCGTTTAAGGGTATAAATTATCCTTACGAACTCTTATTTGATGATTATTACGAAGATGTACCAAAATTAAAAAAGGTCATAAAGCTCGTAAATAAAATATATAAGTCAAATGCGAATATAGTAATACTGCCTGGATATCATAAGTTAGAATATTGGTTTATGTTATTTGCGGCCTTTGTAAAAAGGCAATCTATTTATGTTTTCTGTGACTCAACTGAGTTAGACAAGCCCGAAGTTCTAATAAAAGAAATAGCAAAAAAAATATTTTTTTTATTTGTTAATGGGGTGTTTGCTTATGGAGAGGCTAGTGCACGATATATTTCTAAGTATATTTCGAAAGATAAGATCACTTATCCGATTAGCGCGGCTGTAGAATTTGATACTGGTCTAGACAAAAGGGAAGTTATCAAAAGAAAATCAGAAGGATTGTACAATAGGAAAAATTTACTTTATGTAGGCAGGATTTCAAAAGAAAAAAATCTAGCTAGTCTTATGAGTTGGTGTAAGACAAACACCTACTTTGAAAATAATTGGCGACTAGTTGTAGTTGGTGAAGGTGATGAAAGAGCGAGCCTTGAAAAACAGTATAGTTCCGAGAATATAGTTTTTAAAGGGGCCAGGAAACAGAAAGAAATTGCAGAATGCTTACTCGATGCGACTATCCTTATTTTACCAAGTACATCTGAACCTTGGGGTTTAGTGGTGAATGAAGCTTATTACAACTATTGCCCAGCCATAATAAGCACCTATTGTGGGTGCTACCTAGATTTAGTTATAAAAGAAGAAAAACAAAGCTTAAATCCTTGTAATATGGAAAAATTAGAAACCAAATTGAAATTAATAACAGCAAGCAAAGTTGACTATGAAGAACTATGTGTAGCAGTCCGAAATAAAATTGAATACTACAGTCCTGGAAAGGCCGCGGAAAGAATTTTGACAAGGGTTTTATCAGAAGAATGAAGCATGTTTATCACAAAGATTGGAGAGGGAACTTTGGTGATGATCTTAATATACCTTTCTTTAAAGATGTATTAGGAAGTCATTATCTAAATAATGGAAAGAAATTTTATGGCATAGGAACTTTGCTAAACAATGTACACGGTAAAATCACCGACTCAATTATTTTTGGATCCGGTTATGGATATGGTGAAGCGTTGAACATCGATGTTGGCTCGGTAGATATAATAGGGGTTCGTGGGCCCCTTACTGCGGAGAAGTTAGAGATAGCTGAGGATAAAGTAATAGGCGATCCTGCGCTTTATTTACCATATTTAGAAAAGTTTAATAAATTAGAGCTAAATGAAGAAAAAATAGTGGTTGCCTTACATCATACTACTTGTGAATTATGGGATTTCGAGGGTTATGAAGACGAAGATATTAAGTTTTTAGACCCAGCAAGCGATATTTATACATACATAGCTCATATTAAATCTGCAAAGTTTGTAATAACAGAATCTTTACATGGTGCAATTGTAGCTGCAGCTTACAGAAAACCGTTTCTACCTTTATCCTTGTATGTAAACTTAGAAATGAAGAAATGGCAGGATTTTTATCGTTCATTAAACATAGATAATAGTTCCATAATAAACTTAGAAAAGCCGGCAGTGCCGAGTTTAAGATATATAGCTACGCGGGGTAAATTTAAAAAGTTTCTGGAGCCGAGAAGGAAAGGTGTAGCAATCAATGAAGAGTATATGAAAAAAATAAAATCTATCATACTCAGCAATGATAAGGAGCTAGTATTAGTTGAAGAAGGGCAACTAGAAATTATGAAAGAACGTTTCGAAGCGGCAATTTCAGAATATTTTTCCAGGTACTAATGTGATCAAGAAAAATATAGTTGCTGGTTTATACGCGCAAATTATTAACTCAATTATACCTGTAGTTTCAATACCTTTACTCCTAAGCTATCTTGGTGAGAAGGATTATGCTGATTGGATTGTTGTAAGTCTATTTCCGGCATACATAGCTGCTAGCGATATTGGGTTTTCATATGTAATGTGTAATGATATCTTTATAAATTATAAAAATTATAAAAGAAGTGTTAAGCGAGCGATTTATACGACAGCAATTTTTTTTACCTGTTTTGTATTGATAGTTATAGCTGCAGCTTTATTGCTAGTTACTCTGCTAGTGGGCGAAATAAATAATTATTCAGCGATGGTTTCGTTGATTTGTTGGGGTGCGATTTCGCTCTACAATCCATTCATAGAGTTGAAGTTTAAAATAAATGATGTTTACCACGAATTTCTTTTCTTAATAAACTCAATAAGACTTATAGAGTGGTTGGTCAGCGTTTTTTTATTAATATTTACGCAAGAAATTTTACCAATGGCAATTTCACTTTTTATTACTCGCCTTGCACTGACTATATTTCTAGCGGCATATTCTAGTAGGTTTAATAGAAAAGTTATTTTCAAGAAAAGTTCTTTTGATATTATATTTATTAAAAGGTTTTATAGAAAATCTATTCTCTTCAGTTCCTTTTCATTGAGTAATATTCTATCAGTACAAGGCATTACATATGTTGTGTCGGTAATATATTCAGACGCACTTTTAATTTTGTTTAATGCGTACAGAACTTTAACTAGATTCATGACTCAGCTACTAGCAGTTATTAATAAGGCGTATTGGCCGAGGTTTAGTGTGTTATACGGAAATTCTGATGTTAAAAACCTAAAAATTAAAGTTCATGAATGCCGTAACATTTCCTTTTTACTTTTGTGTATAAGCTCTATAGTACTGCTGATTTTTGCAGAGCTAGCAGTTTATCTCTGGCTCGGAAGGGATTTTTACTTTGATAGAGAGCTATTCACATCTTTATTGTTTATAGCAGTTTTAAATGGTATATGGCAAACAGATTGGGTGCTACTAATGGCAAGTAATAAACACGACGATTTTGCTATAAAATTATTTCTTATTTACGCTACGTCACTTCTAGGTTTTTACTTATCATCTATTTCTCTTCCTCTCCAAAAAGCAGTTTGTTCGGTTGCGGTTTTTGAAATTTTTATTATTTATATATGTGTTTTTAAAAATGGAACAAAATTGGAGATATTTTCCTCGAAGGAGCCAACGTGATTATTAAGAATATAGGAAAGATACTTTTCAATATACCTAATTTCTTTTGTTATAAGTATAAAGTACTCTGGCTACGTAGTCTAGGCGCTAAGATAGGTGCCGGTTCTATTGTTAATTGTAAGGTGCCTATAAATAAGGCTAAAAATCTTGTAGTAGGAGATTACTGCTATATAGACAAAGAAGTTAATATTGCCCTTCATAATAAAGTGATAATTGGTGATAGGGTTGTCATTAATTCTAAAGTGAATCTACTTACAGGAAGTCATGACATTAGCCACAGTGCCTGGCCAAATATATCGGATAAGATTGAAATTTGTGACTATGCGTGGTTGGCTACGAATTGCCTGGTTCTTCCCGGTGTGAAAATATCTGAAGGAACAGTCGTTGCAGCTTCATCAGTGGTCACTAAAAACTATCCGCCTTATAGCATTTTGGCATCTAACCCTGCTAAATTAATAGGCACTAGAGTTAAGGGATTGAATTACAATCCTACTGAAAATGTAAGCTATATAGCCTGTTTTAAAAAATGATTTCATCTAGTTTGTTAATTATCTTAATTAGCTTATTTTTATCTCTAAAGTTAAGCCCGATTTATAGAGTTTTTCCCTTTATTACTTCTTTAAGTGGGGTATATTATGCTGTATTAGGCCCATTATATTGGCTTAATGTCCACAATGGATACTTCGCAGGAATTAATTGGAGTAGTGAAATACCTTTTAATTCATTAATTTTTGCTAGTTTTATTGCTTTGCTAAACACAAGTTATGTATTAATTTGTGTCTCTAAGTCTCATAAGGATGTAGTTTGTTTCGATAATATTTATCCAGTTAAAAAGCTTAACTTCAAGTTTTATGCTTTGGGTGTTTTGTGTTGCGCTTACGTCTATGTAAATAAAGATTTGCGTAGCTCATTCTTCCTTATTTCCTATCAGGTGTCTGACCTTTTACTTGTTGCTTTATTTTATTTGCTTATCCTTGATCATAAAAAGCTTTTCCTAATAAGTTTGGTTTTATTTGTATTTTATTGTGCTTTTGTTGGTTTTAGATATAAATTGATAATACTATTTTTACCGTTATTAGTGCACCAGTTCCTCACTATGAAAGGCGGGGGTAGATATTTTTATTTGGGCTTATATTCATCAGTCTTACTTGCCTTCTTTTCAATAATAACGTTAACAAGGGTTAAATTTTCTGGGTTAGATATAGCGCAGCTAGGTAACAGCGGTTTCGAGGATGTACTTTACGGTTTCTTATCAGATTCAAATATTATTTTTGGCATCATATCTATAAATACTTTTGTAGTCGCTAATAGCTATTTCGTTTATGCGCAGCCTCTGTTTGATGTTGTTATTGATTTCATTCCGCGATTTATTTATCCCGATAAAGATGTTGGTAAGCAAATTTATCTAGTACTTGAAGGGCTTCGTAGTCATCAAGGACGTAATTCAGCTACAACTTACCCTTTTTTTGGTGAGTATTTAATGATGGGTGGTTATTATTTCGCTATTCCTATGACTATATTTTTAGGGTTTATAGTTTCCTTTTTTACAAGGTTTTTCACTTGTGTTGATAATGTTGCTATAAGAAATGTCGGTGTTGGTTTAGTTGCAGTGCTATTTGGTTACTATTATATTTCCAGAGGTTATACACCCCAATTTATGAAAAGTATTATCTTCGTTTTAGTTCCATTTATTTATCTCACGGTTTTGGGGTGTAAAAGAAAAGATGTTTAATATTATCGTTCCTGGCATTTTCCATTATAAGTATTATATTGAGTATTTTTCGGAAGATGATAATTTAAAAAAGTTCATCTACTCCCATAAAATAAATTCTAATTTTTTGGATGGGTCTGGTAAAGAAACCAATTTATTTCTGAGAGAAAACTTTCTTCAATTCTTCATAAAAATCTTCGGTGCTAAATATTGTTACAGAAAAATATTTTTTTTCGATATGTTATGGTCGTTATCGACTAGGTTTATTTCTCCGTGCAAAGTTAACTTAGTATTGATGCAGGGAAATTCCAATAGTCTTATAAAGCGCCTGGCTCTGCATGGGCACGTTGTTGGTGAAGCTGTAAATATTCATCCTACTGAAATGCTTAAATTGCTTAATGAAGATAAGCTTTTTCATGGAATTGATTTTTTCTGGTCCGAAACAGTTTATCGCAACAAGTTACGAGAAATTCAAAATGTTGACTATATTTTAGCACCCTCCATGTGTGTAAAAGAGAGTTATATAAAACATGGCTTCGATAAAAATAAAATATTTTTAATACCTTATGGCGTATCTTTTTCTAATACTAGTTCAGTAGCCATTCCTACTGGAAGTAAGCTTAAAATAGTTGTTGTGGGTCAAGTTTTCCCTCGTAAAGGTCACTATTATTTACTAAAGTCCATACAGAAACTTTCGTTAAATTTAGACTTAGATCTTCACTTTATAGGCCTGGCGGATAAGCAGTATATGGATGTTCTGTCATCAATCGGCGTCGATTTTACTTATCATGGTAGTCTTTCACATAGCGTTGTTTTGGATTTTATTTCGTCATCTGATATATCCGTTTTACCTTCTATCGAGGACGGTTTTGGTATGGTTGCCATGGAATCTATACAAATGGGAGTGCCAGTCATAGTCTCTAAATTCGCTGGAGCTTCTGATATTATCTCACGTTACGGCGGTGGAGTTGTTTACGATCCTCTTAGTTCCAACGGCTTCGAGACATCTTTGCAAAAAATTATTTCTGGTAGATTTTCTCGAGACTGTCACGATATACCAACGTGGTCTGACTATGCGATTCAATTAAAAGAACTATTAAAAAACATTAACGAGGATTGTCACTAGTGGTCATTTTATTGTGCGATTTACCTGAACCACTACACGGTATGTCTAGTATTAATCAAAAGGTTCAAGCGCGTTTTTGTGAGAAATTTTCCAATTTTCGTTGCATTAATACAAGCCCGTCCCTTTTTTCCCGTTTTTATGGCTCTAAATTCTGGGCCATCCTCAAAGCTTTTCGTTTTATTATCTCTTTTTTACAGCTTTTATATTATACAATATCTTCACTAGAACAAAGTAAAGTTTGCTATCGTTCTTTAAACGGTGGTATAGGGCAGCTTTATGATATTTTATTTATGTTTTTTTTAAGAGCCTTTAGATTTAAAGTTTACCTTCATCATCATTCATTTGCATATCTAAACCGAGAAAGCAATATTTTTAGATTAGTTCTCAAGGTTGCTGGAGAAGATGTAATTCATGTCGTACTAGGTGATGAGATGAAGTCTAAGATCGTGGATATGTACGGTGTTGATAGTGAGAATTTTATCGTGGTTTCCAATTTAGCCTTTTTTGATAAATTGGAACTTTCTTGTTCGGCAAAAAAAATTGGTCCAATAAGGTTTGGCCATTTAGCGAACCTTTGTCTCGAAAAAGGAGTTGATGTAGTTGTCAATCATGTTAAGAGGCTGAGAGAACTTGGCTACGAGGTCGAGCTTTATCTTGCTGGTGGCTTTGTAGATGAAGTAACAAAAAAGGCTACTCTAGATTCAATATCTCTTATTGATTGGATTTCATATGAAGGTGCTATTTATGGCGAAGATAAGATATCGTTTTTCGAAAAAATCGATGTCTTTTATTTTCCTTCAAATTATAAAAACGAAGCTGAGCCACTAGTGCTTTATGAAGCCGCTCGCGAGGGGTGCTTACTAATTGGTACACCTAAGGGCGTTATGCAAAGTGTAATCAAAAGGTTTTCAGGTTATGTCGTAAATTATGGATGTTTTGATGAATTTTTAATTACTTATAGAGATTTTTATTCATCTTACGAAAAAAATCAATGGCCGGCACGTATTAAAAGTCGTTTTGCGATTGAAAAATTAGCTGCTGATCATGCGTTCCAAATTTTGATTGAATCTATAGAGATGAGTAATGCAAAGGCTAGATAATTTTAAATTACCAGAAGGATTTAGGTGTCGAACAGCTTTGTTTGTTCAGATATGGTGGTTTGTCCAGACCTTTCTGTTTCGACCTTCCCCGCAATTTGCATATAGCTGGCGTCGGTTCCTGCTTCGTCTATTTGGAGCTAAAATAGGGAAAAATGTAATTATTCGACCCTCTGCTACAATTACTTACCCTTGGAATCTTACTATAGGTGATTTTTCTTGGGTTGGTGATGATGTTGTTTTATACAATTTAGGTCCTATAGAAATAGGCTCTAACGCGGTTGTATCTCAAAGGTCGTATCTATGTACAGGCTCTCATGATTACAAATCTGAAGCGTTTGATATACATGCAGAAAAAATTGTTGTGAAAGACAAAGCCTGGATTGCAACAGACGTATTTGTTGCTCCAGGAGTGGTCGTAAATGAAGGTGCAGTAGTAGGGGCACGAAGCTCAGTATTTGAAGATATGCCTGCAAATATGATTTGTGTAGGTTATCCAGCTAAACCGATAAAGCCAAGGATGGATGATGAAGATTCTAATGTACTCGCTGAACCATTACCCGGAACGGACCGGCATTGGTAAATACAATGGTGACATGGCGCAAACTCTGGTGCAAAAAGGTGTGGATGTATCGGTACTGTGTGCCCCCCGTATTACCCTGAATGGCAAGCAGGTGAAGGGTATTCCAGTGCCAGGTATCGTACAGAGCAAATAGACGGAGCAACAATACATCGTTGCCCTTTGTACATCCCAAAAACTGTCACTACCGCCAAGCGCCTATTACACCTTTTTTCTTTTGCTATCAGTTCTGGTGTCAGGCTGTTTTCTTTATGTAAACAAAAATACGATGTGGTTTTTTTAGTTCAGCCCACGTTTTTTTGCGCGCCGCTAACTCTGCTGTTTTGCAAGCTGACCGGTACCAAGGCGGTGATGCATATTCAGGATTATGAGCTGGATGCAATGCTAGGCTTAGGCCTGGCTAACAATAACTTCTTTACCCGCTCTTTGAAAAAAGTCGAACGCTGGTACCTGAAGCGCTTTGATATGGTCTCGAGTATATCCTATAGCATGCTTGAACTGGCCCGGCACAAAGGTGTGGGTGAGGAAAAGCTTTTATTTTTCCCAAACTGGACCAATACCGACTTTGTTACCCCAGACACCCCGGGCCAGATATTTCGTAAAAATCATGGTTTTTCTGAGCAGGACAAACTGGTTCTCTATGCCGGTAATATGGGCCACAAACAGGGCCTCGAAATCATTCTGGAGTCAGCCAGAACATTTACACAACAGACAGATGTTAAATTTGTCATGGTCGGCGCCGGAGCCTATGTTGAAACGCTTAAGTCACTGGCCCAACAGTATCAGTTGACCAATGTGTTTTTTCTGCCGCTTCAGGAGTGGGAAGATGTTCCGGCCATGCTGGCTACAGCGGATATTCATCTGGTGGTGCAAAAAAGGGGCGCGGCAGATGTGGTGTTACCTTCAAAGCTAACCAACATACTTGCGGCTGGCGGTGATGCGATTATTACAGCTGAACCCGAAACCGAACTGGGTAAGCTGTGTGAAAAGTTTAATGGCATCTATAACCTGATAGAGCCGGAAAGTAGCCATGCCTTAACCGCCGCCATCAACGAGGAACTGGCCGTTGAACGCACGGGCCACAATCAAGTGGCGCGATTGTATGCCGAAAAACATTTACAACAAGATACAGTGTTAAGCAGATTTATAACTGAGCTTCGCTTGAAACTCGGTATAAACCAGCCTATAAAAACCGATACCAAGAAATCGAAACTGGATCCGTTAGCCTTACTGGAAGACGATAAGGATGAAGTGTTAAATAAGCTGCCCTAGCTTAAAGCCGCTTTTTGATCCCGGTGATAATTCTTCTGATGTACAGCATCACTAATGGCCAGTCTGACTGGCCATATTTTTTTTCTATTTCTGCCCTCGGCGGAAACAATCCCTCTTTCGCCACCCCTAGTTTTGCAGCCCAACCCCGCGTGTATCGTAGTTGTCTGAAGGTTGCGGCATTGAGTGAGGGTTCAGCCAGCAGATAATCAAACTCGGACCTGGCGGGTAGCTGCCGAGCTGCTTCCAATAGTGCGTCAGCCGCCTGACTGGGAAACAAGTTCACCAGGGTCGCAGTTACTTTGGCAACCAGTCTGCTTATTTGCATTTTTTCTATTTCGGTGTACAACTGTTTTGTTTCGGTGGTGCTCATGGCATTGATTAATAAATGCATATCGTAATACCAAATCAGTTTGATAAAGTCACCACTGGCCTGATGATGCAATAAATGTATAACGCAATGAATAAATGCCATCGGTCTGCAAATGATATGAGCACCTAACCCGCTAATGTAGTCCCCTTTTTCAATCAGCGATTCAACCTCAAATAGCGGTTGTAAACCTTTGTCATTAGTAAGCTCAAAGTGTACATCTACATTAAGTCGAATAGCACCAAGTAACGGCTTGCACATACTGATCTGGTCAATAATATAGGCGGGCTGCCAGCCACGAGGGTTGTGAAACCCATTCGTCTGAAATAAGGCCAGGCTACGGGCTTTATCCTGGGGGTGAATAAGCAGATCTATGTCTGTTTTGGGGCGCAGATACATTCTGTTGTAAAGGGTGGCAGACAGGGCCCAGCCTTTTAATACGATAAACCGGATGCCGTGTTGTTTTAGCTGCGAGCATAGGGTAAGCACAGCCTTGTATTGCACCTGGCTTGATAACACCTGTTCGCGATAATAGGTTACCCACAGATTGTCCTTAGATGTACCAGGCACGGCTTGTTGATGCTGCAGCAATAGGGCCACGCCGTGCTGCACCGCGGCTGTTTGCAAATGTTCATCGGGTGGCGCAGCTAAGCGTGAACCAGAGTCTTTGGCTAGCAGCCCGGCCAGTTGTTGACCCACCTCATCCATACTGCAGCCTTTTTGAAGATGATGTATTCGCCACGTGTAGAAGACTGATGGCTAAGGCCGGTAGAATAAGCGTGATACTTGCGTAATTGGTAACTACCAGCATCATGCCTGCGATTGCAGTAAGCGTATAAAGCCAGACCGTTAATTGGGCACGAGCGCCGGTCAGCTGCGTTAACCCCAATGCAGCATACATGCCTGCCATTATCATCAGGGTGATCGCCAGGGTGGTGGCGCCAGTCACTATCGGCGAATGAGCAACCTGGTAAAACTGAATAATAATCAGGTACAAAGAATTAAATAGACTTATAAGAAGAACCAGAATCAGTAAAACCCGGGCCACTGCTGACCGTTTTATTAACCAGGTGAGCACGGGAATTAATAAGGCGGCGGAAAGCAATGTAACAAAATAGATCTCTGGTGCCTGAATTATCCAGCCAGCAAGTAATAAGGCAAAATACATCACCGTAGCCACACTGGTCTTAGCTAGAGTGTGATATTGCACAAGCAGGGCAAAACTAATTACGAGTGTGCTGGTATAAACAAATGCCAGACTGAACATTATTGCGATATTGTTGATGGCCGCCAGCGAGCTAAGCAAATAAGGCACGGGTAACAGCATAGCAGGCGCAATCATAACAAAACGCAGTTTGGTCGGCAGTTGTTGAACCCCTGCTCTTAACCCCGCCCCGATAGCCGCGCCTAATGGCAAACTAAGAGTATTGGCAATGACATCCCAGTACTGGCTGGTGCGGGTAGGCAAATACAACTGGGCATATTCTATACCTGAGCTTATTCCCAATCCGCAAACCAGGTACACAATCCAGCCCCACCACTTTACCGGTCCGAAACCAAATGCCAGACACAACCCTATCGGCGCTAGCAATAATAGATTGTCCCGAACGTCGGTGGGGCGGTAGTCCCAGGAAAATGTTTGCGCCTGCGATGAAAAATCATAGGGACTCAGAGTAAGCAACAGAATAAAGCAGGTGGTGGTCAATAACCATATAACACGCCACACTGGCAGCGAAAGAGCAGGCATAGAGGTATCTTTCATTGATAGGCGGGCCCGAACAGAGCCCGCAATTAAACAGTAATATTACGCAGGCTCTGGCGTTTTGCTACCATAGTATTCCGCCACGTAGTAGTGATCGCCATAGGCGCTCATTTTTTGTGGCTCAGCCAGAGTCAGTACGCTTCCCACCACATTCACATTTAACCGTTTTAAACGAGTGACGGCTTCTTTGGCAGCACGGATACTGGTCTTTTCTGCCCGTACTGCAAAAATTACCCCGTCTACCTTCGAGCCAAGCGCGCCGGCATCACTCACCGGCAATACCGGGGCACAGTCTAAAAGAATGTGATCAAAAT
Source organism: Salinimonas marina (assembly GCF_015644725.1). NCBI lineage: Bacteria > Pseudomonadati > Pseudomonadota > Gammaproteobacteria > Alteromonadales > Alteromonadaceae > Salinimonas > Salinimonas marina. The sequence goes on along the minus strand of NZ_CP064795.1, from coordinate 3,017,204 downwards.
GCTGCTTAAGCTGTGTCAGCAATTGCGAAAACTTTTCTGATGAAATGGTTTCAAGCGGATTGTGCGCGGCCATCCCGGCCTTAATGGCAAACAGGTTTGGCGCGTAAGGCTTGGCCAGTACCTCGCTGATAGTGGAATGGCCGGTGAGCAAATCGCTCAGCCCCACCTGTTCTTTCAACCCCAGATAGTTCGCCAGACTCGGCTTGCGTAAATCCACTTCCAGTATCAGGGTTCTGCCAATCTGGCTGTAGGCACTGGCCAGGTTGATGGCCAGGGTCGACTTACCTTCTTCGCTGTTAGCCGAAGTTACCAACAATGTTTGTGGTGGGTTGTCGATATTCGAAAACACCAGTCCGGTTCTTATCGTATTAATGCTTTCAGCAAACACCGAGCGCGTATCGCGCAAATATTTTTCGGCAGGCGGCGCTTCATTTTTATTTTTGGGCAGCAAGGGTTCCAGGCCAAGACAGGTTAGCCCCAGCTGCTCTTCGGCCTGTTCAGTGGTGCGGAATGTGTTGTTTAGCATGTCTTTAGCGAACGCCACAATGACCCCAAAAAAGCACCCAGAATGGCTGACATCACTATGATCAGCTTTTTATTGGGCTTGATGGGGCTGCCTGGAATAGTCGCAGTATCAATAATCTGCACATTGGATGAACTGAACTGGCTGCGACCAGTGGTTTCCATCAGGCTAATCTGAAAGTTTTCATAAATTCTGCGGTTGTTTTCAACTTCACGTTCCAGGGCAATCAACTCAAAGTTTTGTTGTTGTAGCGACTGAATACCATCACGCTGCTGGGCCAGCATATTTTGGATATTGCTTACCTGAAGACGTGCCAGCCGGTAGTTCTTACCGATATTTTCCACCACTTTAGATACTGCAGCATCCAAATTTTGCTGGGCGGTTTTAAGTTCGCTGCGCGCGGCAATCATCTTAGGGTGCTTTTCGCCGTAGCGTTCAGATAATTCATTCGCTTTTTGATGGAATTTAGCGGTTTCCTGTACCATAGAGTTGGTGGTGGGATTCTGCAACACCGCACTTACGGAGTAGAGGTCGGCAGAGCCTGCCGGAATATCTTTAATCTGTAACCAGGCTTCCTGAGCCGCATGTAACGCGGTTTGCGCTTTGATAAGCTCATTATTCAATGTTTGTAGCTGAGCATTGGCCAGCCGTTCTTGTTGCATGGTGTCAACCAGGCCATTTTCCTGACGGTACTGGGCTAAACGGTTTTCAGACGCTTGTAATGTCTGGCGCAATTGACTTGCCTGGTCGCTCAACCAGCTTTCGGTGTCTTTTACCTCTTCAAGACGCGAAGTCAGGCCAAACTGAATATAGGCTTCGGCCACCGCATTAATGATATTCGCTGCACGTTCAGGTGATTTATCGGTAAAGCTGATATCAATAATCTGGCTTTGTTTGCCACCCGACACCGATAAGTTTGCGCGGATATTCTTTGCCAGCAGGGTTTTAATGGCGCTATCACTAAGCTGTTTTTTATCTTTGGGCTGCTCTTGTGGAAAAACAAGTTGTTTGATCTGGGCCACCGCACCGGCCAACGGAGAGGGGGCAGCGGCGCTTAACCGTTGCTGTTCTTGCTTGTACTGTTCCACCAGATTCAGTTTGTCGACTACCGTTTCGGCAATCTTTCGTGATTGAATAATTTCGTACTGTGTTTCGTAAAACAAAAATACCATGGCGGTGGCCACGTACTGTTCGTCACGACCTGCATTGGGTGGCTGAGGGTCGGCCAGAATTTGCGCCGAGGCCTGATAAATCGGGGTCGAAGAAAACGCCACATACCCACCCCCAAGCATAACCAAAAGGGTTAATGCCACAATGGTCCATTTGTTTCTTTTTAGCGTTTTTATGTACGTGGTTAGATCCAGGGAATGTTCCGTCCCGTGTTGCGTATTATTTTCCATGAGTAATCTCTTACGTCCGGGTGACTGGCTGCAGGTTAAAAGAAGCTTTCGTCAACGGTGATAACGTCGCCAGGCTTAATGGTTTCTTCCAGGGTGCGGGAGGTTATCTGACGTCCCTTTTCTTTGTTGGCAATGTTCACCTGGCTTTTTTTCGCGCGCTCAGTAAAGCCGCCCGCCAGGGCTACTGCTTTTTCCAGAGTTAAATTCTTCCGGTAAGGATAGCTGCCCGGATTTTTAACTTCGCCGTTAATATAAAACGGACGGTATTCCACAATGGCCACGGTGACTTCAGGATGTTTTAGATAATCGGGGGCTAGCAGACTTTTCAGTTTTTGCTCTACTTCAGAGGTGGTCAACCCGGTTACCTGAACCTCGCCAATCAGCGGAAAGGAAACATTGCCATCAGACGCAATTTTAATTTCTTTTATACTTAACTCGGGTTCTTCAAATACCGTCACCGCAATTTTGTCATCTGAACTGAGTTTATACTCATCCGCCTGCACCCATGTCGAGGTGACAGCCAAAACTAAGGCCACTCCTGCCCACAATGTTTGAGTAAATTTCATATTATTTCCCTATTAAATTCGCTCGTAATCAAAGCGAAACACGAAGCTTATTTCGTTATTTTTATATTCATACACATCAGAGTCCGACTGACGTGTGTTATATAAGTAGGATAGCTCAGTACTAAATGCAGGGTGCCATGACCAGCTACCAGATAGCTCAACTTGATGACGGGTAAAATCCTGCACCTCGCCATAGTTAAGATCCGCCAACCCAAACGTGTAACCAAGCTTGCCACTTATCGCGTGGGAAAAGTCATGAGAAACCCGGGTGAAATAATCGGTGTTGATATATCCGCCCCGGTTTTCAATCGCAGACTCCTGGGTGACCCTTTTACTGCCAATAACTACCTTGGTATAGGTATTGGGCAGCCACTCCATATCCAGCTTATAGCTTAACCCGCTTAAATCCGAAAACACCGCCGCATCATAGTCACGTTCCTGGTAACCCAGCTGAAACGAGCCGGTGGTTTTACCGGTCACTTTCCATTCCAGGCCGCCGCGTAATGTTCTGACCTCATTACTCTGCACTGGGCGCTGAGCCAACTGTTGGTGGTCATAGTCCGCATAGCCGGCTTCAACAAATGCCCGGGTTTTAGGCGCTAAACGATAAAAGAAGGTGGTGGTGGCCTGGTTGTAGGTGTTGTCCCGATAAGCTTGCTCAGCAAGGTTAAAATCATATTCACCGGTGGCTACTTCCACCTTTAGCTGGCCGATGCTTTTGTCGGTGCCATAAATACCGGCAACATTAAGCCGTTTGTTGCTTAATTCAATATATTTATCACGGGCGACCGCGATGGCATTGGTATCGCCGGGTAACTCAATCTGGTCTGCATAATGTACGTTAAACGAGGTAGTAAAGCGGGCGGTGTGATCAAAGCGTGCCCCTGCGGCAAAGTCATGTAGTACGAAATCCAGCTTCGAATACTCTTTGTACGCACGATAATGGCCATCGTAAGAGACCATAAACCGACTTATGCCATAGCCCCTGCTAAACGCGCATAAGGGCTGGCAGCTGCAAACACATCGCTTACTGCCTGCTCGTCAGACTGACGCTGAATATTGTCATTGTAGGCGGTATTGAAGGCTACGCCAAAAGAGGTATCGGGGTGCGTTTGAGCAACCGCCGTGGTAGATACAAACGTTGCCACTACAGCAATTTTTATAGGGCAAGGAGTCTTCACTCCCAAAGCCGGGCGCCTGGTACAAATTGGCATACTAACAAATTCCATTTAGATAGTCGGAGGGCCTCGTAATAATTACGACTATTACGAGGCCGCTCTATTATATAGTGATATATAATGTAACGGAATCTTTAGTTTCGCATCATATTTACCACAGGTTGGGTCAATTGCTTAATTTCCTGCATCTATGACTGGGAGCGCCTGCCATAGAAGGGGTATAATTTAATTTCTATGAATTTCGAGGCTTATCGGGTGGTAATTTATCTGGCTATAAAAGCCGATTTTAGTTATAAATAATCTCCAGTCTTTCATAAGTGACATCTGGAATATACGATGTCCCTTTCGTACACATCAGAATTCGTTTCCGCATTGAGAAATTATATGAAAAAAGCACTTATTACCGGTGTTACCGGCCAGGATGGCTCCTACCTCGCGGAGTTTTTGTTAGAAAAAGGATATGAAGTTCACGGTATTAAGCGTCGCTCTTCGTCATTTAACACACAACGGATCGATCACATTTATGAAGATCCCCACGATAATCCCAGATTTATTTTACATTATGGCGATTTAACCGATACGTCTAATCTGACCCGGATTATGTCTGAAGTGCAGCCTGATGAAGTTTATAATTTGGGGGCCCAGTCCCACGTAGCCGTTTCATTCGAAGCGCCCGAGTACACCGCGGATGTGGATGCGTTGGGGACACTGCGACTGCTTGAAGCCATTCGCTTTTTAGGGCTGGAAAAGAAAACCCGCTTTTACCAGGCTTCTACCTCTGAGTTGTACGGTGAGGTGCAAGAAACACCGCAAAAAGAAACCACCCCGTTCCACCCCCGCTCACCTTACGGGTAGCCAAGTTGTACGCCTATTGGATCGCGGTTAACTACCGTGAGTCATATGGTATGTATGCCTGCAATGGTATTTTGTTCAACCACGAATCTCCTCGTCGGGGCGAAACCTTTGTAACGCGTAAAATTACCCGAGGCATATCGAATATTGCACAAGGGTTAGAAAATTGTCTGTATCTTGGAAACATGGATGCCTTACGTGACTGGGACATGCAAAAGACTATGTGCGTATGCAATGGATGATGCTGCAACAGGACCAGCCTGAAGACTTTGTTATCGCCACCGGCAAACAAATTTCTGTTCGTGAGTTTGTCAAAATGTCGGCCAAGGAAGCGGGCATTATGGTTGAATTTTCCGGCACCGGGGTAGACGAAGTTGCCACTGTGGTGGAAATAACCAGTGACATGGCCCCGGGCGTTCAGGTCGGTGATGTTATCGTTAAGGTTGACCCGCGTTATTTCCGTCCGGCGGAAGTAGAAACCCTCTTAGGCGATCCCACTAAAGCCAAAGAACAACTGGGCTGGGAGCCTGAGATAACCGTGGAAGAGATGTGCGCCGAAATGGTCGCGGATGATCTTGATAAAGCCAAACGCCATGCGTTGCTGAAAAAGCATGGTTATGCAGTATCGGTCACCAAGGAGTAAGGTGTGAAGACGGTATATGTAGCTGGTCATAATGGCATGGTGGGCTCGGCCATAATACGAAATCTCGAACAGCGAAGCGATGTAGATGTTGTGGTTCGTGAACGCAGCGAGCTGAATTTGGTATGCCAGCAAGAAGTGGCGACATTTTTTGCTGACCAGAAAATTGATGAAGTGTACCTGGCAGCGGCCAAAGTAGGGGGCATTCACGCCAACCATACTTACCCGGCTGAATTCATCTACGAAAACCTGATGATAGAGTCGAACATCATTCATTCAGCTCATCAACATGGTGTCCAAAAGCTGCTGTTTTTAGGCTCGTCGTGTATTTACCCCAAACACGCGACGCAGCCGATGACCGAAAATGAATTGTTATCCGGCCCCCTTGAAGCCACTAATGAGCCTTATGCCATCGCCAAAATCGCCGGTATAAAATTGTGCGAAAGCTATAACCGGCAATACAATCGTGATTACCGTTCGGTCATGCCGACCAACCTGTATGGCCCCAATGACAATTTTCATCCTGAAAATTCCCATGTGATCCCCGCCTTGCTTCGACGCTTTCATGAAGCCCGCGTGGCGAATGATGAAATCGTTGTGGCGTGGGGAAGTGGCAAACCCATGCGGGAATTTTTGTACGTTGATGATATGGCAGCTGCCAGTATCCACGTAATGGAACTTGATGCGGATACGTATCAGAACCATACCTCACCTATGTTAAGCCACATTAATGTAGGTACAGGTATAGATTGTACTATCAAAGAGCTGGTGGAAACGGTTGCCAGGGTAGTAGGGTTTGAGGGCCGTATTGAGTGGGATACCAGCAAGCCAGATGGCACCCCGCGTAAGCTAATGGACGTAACCCGCCTCAATCAGCTAGGGTGGTCGGCGTCGGTATCTTTGGAAGAGGGCCTGCAGCGCAGCTATCGCTGGTTTTTAGAAAATCAACACAGCGTTCGGGGTTAAACATGTTCCTACCGGCCCCCACATTCGAAACTGTGGTAGCTTCAACGCCGCTTGTCGCTATTGACCTGGTGGTAGAAAACCCGCAAGGCGAGGTGTTATTGGGCGAACGCACAAACCGACCGGCGCAAGGCTACTGGTTTGTGCCCGGTGGCCGGATACAAAAGAACGAGGCAATAAAAGATGCTTTCGTTCGGTTGTGTCGCGAAGAATTAGGCTTGTCGCTCGCTTACGAGAAAGCCTGTTTTATAGGACCTTATGAACATTTTTATGCTGACAGTATTTTTAATGAAGTAAGCACGCACTATGTGGTTTTGGCCTTTAAAATTAAGGCCCAGTTAACCCTAAATACGCTTCCGGCTGCGCAGCATGGCGACTACGCCTGGTTTTCGCCGTACCAATTGCTACAGCATCAGCGGGTTCATCCCCATACTAAATGTTATTTTTCTGAGGTAAAGTCATCCACAACGATGTAAGCCATACAGCAATGGAATGGCTGTGGTCTCTTTCATACTAAACAATTAAGAGTACGACAATGCAATTACACGGATGTTTATGTTTGATATTGATACAGTTAGCACTGTCAGCCGGCGCTAACGCGGCCATGCAACCTAAGCGAATCATCTTGTTGATTGGTGATGGTATGGGGCAGCAACAAGCAACGGCACTACGGCATTTCAAAGCCAGACATAATAACGACACCAGCTTGATGTGGGACGCGCTTACCAGAGGCGAGGTCTCTACCTCTCCCGTGGACTCCGCTGCCATCACCGACTCTGCCGCGGCGGCCACGGCGTATGCTACGGGCCGGAAAACCAGCAAAGGATTTATCGGGGTTGATGCTCAGGGACAGCCTTTGTCAACCGTGGTGGAAAAAGCCAAACAGCAGGGTTGGAACACTGGCCTGATCACCACTACTCAAATTAACCACGCCACCCCTGCCAGTTTTCTGGCCCATAATAGTAGTCGTAACAATTACGCCGCCATCGCCGATGAATATATCGATGCGACTATCGCTAATAAATTTAAATTTGACCTGTTAATGGGGGCGGCAGAGCCTACTTTGAACGCGCAGATCGTAACCTGGTGGGCGAATTAACAGCCGATGGGGTGACAGTGATAGGGCATCTTAACGAATTGTCGGCAAACACAACCTTACCGCTGGTGGCGTTACTCAGCGAGCAACAATTGCCTTACGCTATCGATCTGCCAGCACCCGAACAGCAACGGTTAACCACTATGACCGCCACCGCGCTGGCATTACTGTCAAAAGCACCCGCGCCTTTTTTCCTGCTGATCGAGGGGGGCTGGTTGACTGGTGTGCCCATGAAAACGATATAGCCTGTATGCTTAAAGAGATGGAAGATTTTGAACAGGCCAGCCGCACTGCGATACAGTTTGCCAAACAGCATCCTGACACACTGGTGGTGATCACCGGCGATCACGAAACCGGCGGCTTGAGCCTGCCAACGCCAGAAGCATGGAATACCACCGAGCTGGCTAAAATCTCAGGGTCAATCAAATCCATGGTCGCCCACCTGATGAAGATATCGCCCCAGGAACTGGCATATGGCAGTGCTGCTATTGCACTGAGTCTGGAAGAGTTTATTCAATTTGAGCTGAGCGCAAAACAGCTTGATGACATGTTCAGGCTGGTGCAAAGCAGGGATTCAAAAGCAACAACGCACTATCTGAAGTCACTTATCAACGACCGCACAAAAACCGGTTGGGCAACCAATTATCATACTTCTCAGAATATTCCTGTTTACAGCTATGGCCCGGGATCCGAAAAGTTTTCTACCCTTCTGGGGAATGATGAAGTAGGTCGGCTCTTAATGAGTTTTGTACGCTAAAAACCACTCACACCACGGTGTCGGCACCGGCCCAGTCTTTAATCACCCGCTGCAAATCGCTGGCGGTGAAAGGCTTTGAAATATAGTCGGACATACCGGCGGCCACACACGCTTCCCGGTCGCCCTTCATGGCATTGGCGGTCAGGGCCACGATGGGAACGCCGGTATAGCGTGCGCCGGCTTCGCCGGCCCGGATCCGGCGGGTCGCTTCAAAACCGTCCATTTCGGGCATATGACAGTCCATCAATACCAAATCAAACTGGATCTTCATTTGACTGAGGGCCGCAATGGCTTCTTTACCATTGGCCGCGGTCATCACTTTGTGGCCGTTTAAATTTTCGCGCGCAATCAGCTGATTTATTTCATTGTCTTCGACCAGCAGAATACGTGCTTCGGGCAGGTCGGTGAGTGATTGAGGATCAATACTTTTGTTCCCCGCGGTATACTCACGGGCGGCTTTGGCCAGCTGCATGGTGAAGCTAAAGGCGCTGCCCTGGCCTTTTTTACTGTCTACCGTGATGTCACCTCCACACAACTGACATAACTGGCGGGTTATCGCCAGGCCTAAGCCGGTGCCACCAAACCGTCGCGTGGTAGAGTCATCTTCCTGCGTAAAGACTTCAAAAATATTACCGATATTATCATCCGCAATGCCGATACCGGTATCACTAACCCGGCCGTACAGTTGCCACTGATGACCCTGGTCAAAAAGCTCGATAACAACGGATACTGCGCCTTCGGAGGTGAATTTTACGGCGTTGCTAAGGAGGTTGCCTAGAATTTGCCGCAACCGAACCGCGTCGCCCATCACATATTGGGTATTTTTTAAATCCAGCTGAACATTCAGTTCCACGCCTTTATTCTGGCAATTGGTATAATATTGCTCGAAGATAGTTTCAAGCAGCAGGGTCAGGTTAAACGGCACATGCTCAATATTAAGCTGGCCAGCCTCAATTTTAGAAAAGTCGAGAATGTCATCGACAATATGTTGCAGGTTACACATGCTTTGCAGCGCCAGCGTCAAATAACGCCGCTGTTTGTTGTCGAGTTTTGAGGCATCCAGCAATTGCAGCGTGCCGGAGATGCCATGCAGCGGCGTTCGCACTTCATGACTCATGCTGGCCAGAAAGCTGGATTTCATACGCGCCGACTCTTCTGCTTTATGTTTAGCGTCTTCCAGATACTCACGGGCCTTTTCCTGCTCAGTCACATCCTGAAAAAACACCACATAATGGGTAACAATGGTGTCGAGCCGGACCGGGGTCATCACCAACCGTCCGTAAAAGGTCTGGCGATTTTTTTTGTACAGCAGCACGGTTTCGTCCAGCGGTTGACCAGCCTTTACGTTTTCAAGCATCCGGCCTAACACAACCTGGTCGGTACCGGGCCCGACTAAAAGGTCGGCGGGCTGTCCTAAGGCTTCGGCAGAACTGTAGCCGCTAAGCTTACTAAAGAAATCATTCACATAAACGATGGGCATTTTCGTGCGGGTAGTGTCAGCAATTGCAATGGAGACGGTGGCGCTTTCCATGGCATGGGTCATTAACCGGTTGCGACTTTCCAAGTCGCGTTGCTGGCTCACATCGTTGCCCACTAATATAGTGCCGATGACTTCTTTTTGTGCATCCACGAAGGGCAGCAAAGTCCACTTAACCGTGATTTTTCTGGCACCGGCGGCATTGGTATAGGTGGCATCCAGGGGAGAGGCGTTGTGTGACAAATAATCGCTGATACGCCGTAGCTCAGTGCCATCCAGCTTAAATTGCTGCGCCACTCGCTCGAAACGATGATTGCTAATAACCAGCTTATTGCTGGTGTCCAGCACCACCAATAATTCTTCTAACGAATCAATGACATTGGCAAACTGGCGGTTAGACAAGGTTATCGTCATCAGGTTGGCGGTAAGATTGTCAAAGGCTGCGCGTATTTGTGATAATTCCGCCGGCTCATTGTCAGGAGAGAAGGAACGGGCGGCCGACTTTTGTTGCATGCTGGTCAAAATAGACGCATGCAGGGTATCCAGCGTGGTGGCGGTGAGACTCGCGGCCCGGTTCACGCCATACACACTGACCAGCACGGTGGCAATGATGCTCAGCAATAACACGGGGATCAGCCATAGCACCGACCCATAGGCCTGGGTAATGGGCGACAGACTGTATAAGGTAAGGTTTTGCCACTGGCTGGCGTGCCGGGTCCAGCGCTGATAGTCGCTGGCAGCAAACACAGTAGCCGGGGCGATAACCTCAGGACGGGAACTGTACAATACCTGTTGGTCGGGCCCGACGATAAGTTGTGTTGCGCTATTTTGGCGCTTATTGATGAGCTGGCCAATATCCTGCGCATACAGCACCAGGGCGCCTTCCACTGAGGCACCAATATGCACGGGGACGGACATTACCAGGCCACTTTGATAAACCTGCCAAAACTGTTGGCCGGCTTCCAGGGTGGGCGGTTTCCACAAGCTTGTTAAATCGGGCGGCACCGTCTTTTGCCAGTTTTTGCTGATTATCGGTTCCCCGGCAAAATCAAACAACGCCAGGCTGACATTGGTGGCCCGCGATAGTCTCAGGGTACGAAAAAACAGCGGCAGGTAATTATCCCGTTGTTGTAAATCGATAAAGCTGTTCACCAACAAATCATTGCCGGCAATACTTTCCAGCAAGAGCAGCGTATCCCGGATACTGAAATCGATATCGGTCCGTAAATTTTCAATATGCTGTTGTTGATTTTTGGAGACCTGCTGTTGGGCAAAGTAAACCACCGCAAAGCAGATAAGCAGACTGATAGCAAAGAGCGCGGCCAGCAGCTTGGGTAACAAAATCCTTTGTAACGAGCTAGCCAGCGAAGGTCTTGCAGACATCTTTACCTCATCATAGGAATTAGATTTCCGTTATCGTTAAATCGTGCCATAAAATAGTCCTCAGCCCACAAGGCATCGTGCCGGGTACTGGTAAACGCGGGGTTGTACAACTTAACCACTCCCTGAGTTTCAGGCAGATTTTCCATGGCCTGACGAATATCGGCTACCTTGACACTGTTGGCTTGTTTAACCGCCAGAGCCAGCAACTGTACTAAATCATAAGCATGGGCCAGCCCGACTACGGCCGGAATGCCGTCAGGCGCTGTTTTCCCATAAGCCGACTGGTAGTCTTTATAGAGTCTAGCAGCTGCCGGGTTGTTCTGGTAAAGAAAGCTAAAGGTTTGGATTACGCCGATATCCATCTGCTGTAAAATATCGGTTGCCACTGACGTTACAAAATTACCACTGGCGATCCCCCAATGGGCAATTATGGGTAAACTGGCACCGAATGTTTGATAAATAGCGTTGGTGATCACCGCGCCTTCCGGCGCATTAGCGACCATAATTACCGCATCAACCCTGGCAGATTCGATGCTGGCGGCTGCCTCCTCAAAGCTTTTCTGCTGCCAGTTAATCCAGGTGACTTTTTCAATACTGATATTGTGGCGTTGGGCGGCCTGCGTTATTGAATCAAGATTGGAGCGACCCCAACCGGTGCGTTCCAGTGCCAGCGCGACCCGCTTGAAACCCCGTGCTTTGGCATGTTTGACTAATACGGTGGCGGCTTCGCTGTCGCGTATTGATACCCGAAAAACATTGCCAGGGTCAAAGTTATTTTCTACTACCGCAGTGCCCGCGGCCCAGGCGCCCAGATACAACAGGTTGTGCTGATGAATAGCCGGCAGCTCGGCGATAGCTACCGGGGTATGAATACCACCGACCACCGCCAACAGGTTATCCAGTTGCGCTAGGCTACGAATGTTCGCCACCCCCCGGGCCGGGTTTCCACGATGGTCTTTGTGTACAACCTGCAAGTGACGACCCAGTAACCCCCCTTCGCGATTAACCTGTGCCACTGCCAGCGCAACGCCTTTCGCGATAGCATCGCCACCTTCCACCGCTACGGTGCTGAAGTCGGCATCAATGGCGATAAGCAAGGGGTCGGTCTCCGGCTTCGCCACCGCGGCCGTTCCACTCATCAGCAAAAATACTAGTAAAACAATGCTTACTAAACGGGCTCGGGTAATCATCAGGGCATCATTAAAATTAGTTCATTTAAACCTAAAGCCTAGAGCTTTTCTATGGTTTAGCAATTAGACAAATGGCGGTTTTTTATTATCTACAGGTATGACTATTGCGCTTTGGTTATAGACACCAGCTCGATGTAGTCAGGCGTGATTGCACGTTAAACAAACCGAACGAAAAAGCCACTGTTGGGGTATAAAGCGTATTTGGTATCATGCGTGCGCCCGCACCTTCAAAGAGGTACTGATAACAGAAGCAAAACAGGAGCGTTATTGAAGTATGAATAAACAGCCACCTTCGGTGATTGATGTGGAAGCCTCTGGATTCGGTTCGCGCAGCTACCCTATTGAAGTGGGAGCAAAGCGCAGTGACGGCGCCCGATTTTGCCGTCTTATCTACCCGTTGGAAGAATGGTCACACTGGGATGCCCAGGCCGAGCAGCTACATGGCATTAGCCAGCAGGATCTGTACGAACACGGCTATCCCGTGTATCAGGTTTGTCGCGAACTGAACGAATTTTTAGATGGAGAAACTGTGTTTACCGATGGTTGGGTGGTGGACTATCCCTGGCTGATAAAATTATTTGACGCTGCCCGCCTCACCATGAGTTTTAAAGTAACGGCGCTGGATTATTTGCTCAATGAACAACAGATGGAAAACTGGCACCTCACTAAACAGTCACTGCAGCACCGCTTTAATGGCCGCCGGCATCGCGCCAGTGTAGATGCTGAACTAATTCAATTGACAATTTTGCATTCCCAGGCGCAAAGTAAGACCAGGCAGGCTTGAGAGTAGCGCTATGCAAAAAACACAACAGCGGGTTGGTATTATCGGCGGCATGAGCTGGCAGTCTACCGCCCTGTATTACTCACTGCTGAATCAACAAATTCATGACCGCCTGGGTGGGTTACATAGTGCTGATATTATTGTGCACAGTGTCGATTTTCATCAGATCAGCGAACTGCAGCACAATCAGCAATGGGACGAGCTAAGCCGGATGATGATAGACAGCGCCCGGCTGCTGGAAAATGCCGGGGCCACCGCCATTGCCATCGCTACCAATACCATGCACAAAGTCGCTCCCGACGTGGCCGCGGCGATATCCATTCCGTTATTAAATATTATCAGTGCCACGGCGCAGCATTGTCGTGCCGACCAGCTTCAACATGTCGGCTTACTGGGAACGCGTTTTACCATGCACGATCCTTTCTACCGCGATGGCCTGCAACAACACGGGCTACAAGTGACCACCCCGGATACGGCAGCTCAGCACACGATACATCAGATAATTTATGAGGAGCTTTGCCAGGGCACGGTGACCGATGCTGCTCAGCAACAGTTTCTGGCCATTATGAAAGACATGACTGAGCACGGGGTTCAGGGGTTTATTCTAGGCTGTACCGAAATAGGACTGCTGATTAACTCGCATATTACCCGACATACGTTGGTGGATACCACTCAGGTGCATACACGGCATATCGTCCGGCACTTACTGGGGCAGCACTAAAAGTAATACTGCACACCCAACAGCAGGCTATTGATATCCTGTTCAGCAACTTCGCGGTACTCGTATTCCACCGCCATATTAAATCGTTCATAGTCGCCCAGCTGCCAGCCAAAACTTGCCGCCATCCCGGCATTGGATAACTGATACAGCTCAGCCGGTAACCTTACTTTATTGCTATTGCTGGCCTGAATAGCAGCAAATAAACGCTGTGAGCGAAAGTAAGGCAGGGCGCGACTGGCACTAAAGGTCAGTGTTTCAGGCACCGAGTTATCTGGCAAAAATGTGGCGCCGGCAGGGTGTGCGAAAAATGGTTTGTCGTACTCAATATCAAACGACCAGGCCGGCGCAGCCTGAGAACGGCTCGACCACAATCCATAATGAGAGAAAGAAAATGCAGAGTTTGTGGCTGACCCGGCACCCACTGACTCCATCTCGGTGGCCAGGGCTGTGGCACTGCTTATCGCCAGTAATACACCAATAAAAAGTAACCTTTTCATGTGTTCAGCATCCATAGTTGAGTAGATCCAAGGTGCAGCTGTTATTTTTTTATGACGTAAAGTGTAAAGGTTGGGCCACAGGGCGCGTGGGTATGGTTCACTCCTCAGTAATCCTATATTAAGTTTACGCCCTTTGCTCGCAAATTGTTCTTTTTTTGAGCGCTGGATGAAAACAACAACGCCGCTAATGAGGTGAAGCCCCATTAGCGGCGCACAAGTCAGCGATAGGCAGTTAAGCCTGGTATCAGAGATTACACCGAAGCTTTGAGTGCTTCGGCTTTATCGGTGCGTTCCCACGGAAATTGTTCGCGGCCAAAGTGACCATAGGCGGCGGTAGCATGATAAATGGGGCGTTCAAGATCCAGCATCTTAATCAGACCATAAGGACGCAGGTCGAAATGCTCGCGTACCAGCGCCACCAGGGTTTTCTCATCCACCGTGGCAGTGCCAAAGGTTTCAATACTGATAGACGTAGGTTCGGCGACACCGATAGCATAAGAGATCTGAATTTCACAACGACGTGCCAGCCCGGCGGCCACAATATTTTTTGCCACATAGCGACCCGCATAGGCTGCAGAGCGGTCAACTTTTGAGGGATCTTTACCCGAAAACGCACCGCCGCCATGACGGGCCATGCCACCATAGGTATCGACAATTATTTTACGGCCAGTAAGACCGCAGTCGCCTACCGGACCACCGATAACAAAGCGGCCGGTGGGATTTATATGAAACTTGGTGCGGTTGGTGAGCCACTGTTCAGGCAACACCGGCTTGATGATTTCTTCCATCACCGCCTCGCGGACTTGCTCGGTGCTGACACTGTCGCAATGCTGGGTAGACAGAACCACCGCATCGACACCCACCGGTTTATCGTTTTCGTATACAAAGGTTACCTGGCTTTTGGCATCGGGTCGTAAAAAGTCCAGCTTGCCCGATTTACGCACTTCGGCCTGTTTTTGCACCAGACGATGGGCATAGGTAATGGGGGCCGGCATCAGTACCTCGGTTTCGTCACTGGCATAGCCAAACATCAGACCCTGGTCACCCGCGCCCTGTTCTTCGGGACTGGTGCGATCCACACCCTGATTGATATCTGGTGACTGCTTACCAATAGCATTTAACACCGCGCACGAGTCCGCATCAAAGCCCATATCTGAATGGGTATAGCCGATTTCTTTAACGGTTTGTCGGGTCAGCTCTTCAATGTCGACCCAGGCTGAGGTAGTGATCTCACCGCCAACCAGTACCATACCGGTTTTAACATAGGTTTCGCATGCCACCCGAGCTTTCGGATCCTGTTCCAAAATAGCGTCTAACACCGCATCAGAAATCTGGTCTGCAATCTTATCTGGATGACCTTCTGATACTGACTCGGATGTGAATAACTGCGTAGCCATAAATTCTCCGTTAGGTTTTGCCCTCATTAAAGGCGTAATTGTACTAGATATACCTCAAAATACCAGTCTTTACATCTGGACGTCTAAAAGTCCATTTGGAACGTATGGTTGACAATGTTAGATTGACCACCACTTAACAAGGATACCCAAATGGTGGCATTTTTTTACGCCGGCGTCTGCCATTACCGTAAAACCCATTGCAGTGGCGGGGCGCATAGGTAAGAATAGTTGCTATTTTCACGTATAACAGTCAAAACCCTGCGCTGAGCTAAATAACAATGCTGGCGTATCACTTTGCCTGTAGGAACAAATAACCAGGAGACAACATGCCCACTCGTCGTGAACTTGCCAATGCGGTCCGTGCTTTAAGCATGGATGCAGTTCAAAAAGCCAAATCGGGTCACCCGGGGGCGCCCATGGGAATGGCCGACATTGCTCAGGTGCTATGGTGTGACTTTTTATCGCATAACCCCACTAACCCTGACTGGGCTAACCGCGATCGCTTTGTGCTGTCTAATGGCCACGGTTCTATGTTGCTTTATTCACTATTGCACCTTACCGGTTACGACCTGCCGATTGAAGAGCTCAAAAACTTTCGCCAGTTGCATTCAAAAACCCCGGGCCACCCTGAATATGGCTATGCGCCGGGTGTCGAAACCACCACCGGCCCTTTGGGTCAGGGCCTCAGTAATGCGGTAGGTATGGCGCTTGCAGAAAAAGTGATGGCAGCGCAGTTCAACAAGCCCGACCTGGATATTGTAGACCACTACACCTATGCCTTTTTAGGTGACGGCTGTCTGATGGAAGGTATCTCCCACGAAGTGTGTTCGCTGGCCGGAACGCTGGGTCTGGGCAAACTGATTGCCTTTTACGACGACAACGGCATTTCAATTGATGGTGAAGTAGAAGGCTGGTTTACCGACGACACCCCGGCACGCTTTAAAGCCTATGGCTGGCAGGTTATTGAGCATGTCGATGGACATGACTCTGATCAGGTTCGCAAAGCCATTGAAGAAGCCCGAAGCAATACCAGCGCACCAACCTTGATCATTTGTAAAACCATCATTGGCTTTGGTTCACCAAACAAACAGGGCTCAGAATCTTGTCATGGTGCGGCGCTGGGTGATGATGAAATTGAAGCAACCCGCGAAGAGCTGGGCTGGACGGCGGCGCCGTTTGAAATCCCGGCTGATGTAGCGGCAGAATGGAGCGCCAGAGAAAAAGGCCAGCATGCGCAAAAAAACTGGGAAGACAAATTTGCCCGGTATCAGGAAGCTTATCCGCAAGAAGCTGCTGAGTTTTCACGCCGCGTAAACGGTGAGCTGCCAGACAACTTTGTTGAAAAAGCCGATGAATACATTGCCAAACTGCAGGCCAATCCCGAAACCCTGGCAACCCGTAAAGCCTCGCAAAACACGCTGAATGCCTATGGGCCGTTGCTGCCTGAAATGATTGGTGGATCAGCCGATTTGGCTGGCTCTAACCTGACCTTGTGGGAAGGCAGCAAAGGGGTCATTAATGATGATGCCAGCGGCAACTATGTTTATTACGGTGTACGAGAATTTGGTATGTCGGGCATTATGAACGGCATGGTGTTGCACGGTGGCCTGAAAGCCTACGGCGCCACCTTCCTGATGTTTATGGAATATGCCCGCAATGCGGTACGCATGGCGGCGCTGATGAAAGCCCCTTCTATTTTCGTGTACACCCATGACTCTATTGGCCTGGGCGAAGACGGCCCCACCCACCAACCGGTAGAGCAGCTGGTGGCTCTGCGTTCCACTCCGAATCTGGATAACTGGCGTCCCTGTGACCAGGTGGAATCCGCGGTGGCCTGGAAACAGGCGATTATGCGTACCGACGGCCCCACCTCGCTGATCTTCACCCGTCAGGGCGTGGCGCAGCAGCAACGCAGCAAAGAGCAGGTCGCTGCCATTGAAAAAGGTGGTTACATCTTAAAAGACTGTGACGGCACCCCGGATATTATTCTTATTGGTACCGGCTCTGAAGTACAGCTGGCGGTAGAAGCGGCTGAGCAGCTGGCACAACAAGGCACCAAGGCGCGAGTGGTCTCTATGCCAAGTACCGATGTGTTTGACCGTCAATCTGCCGACTATCGCGAAAGTGTTCTGCCATTATCGGTAACCCGTCGGGTGGCGGTGGAAGCCTTGTCGAAAGATAGTTGGTACAAATATGTTGGCTTTACCGGCGCAGTAGTGGGAATGGATACCTTTGGTGAATCAGGACCGGCTGGTGACTTGTTTAAGCATTTCAACATTACCACCGAAGCGGTTGTTGAGGCGGCAAAATCACTGTTGTAACTAACCATCACAGGCGATAGATATGGTCAGAGTTGCCATTAACGGTTTTGGTCGGATTGGCCGTAATGTGCTTCGCGCCCTGTATGAAACAGGGCGCAATCAGCATATTCGCGTGGTAGCCATTAACGAAATTGCCAAACCACAGGGTATTGCCCATTTATTGAAATACGATACCGCCCACGGGCGGTTTCCTTTTGAGGTAGACCTTAAAGATCATCACCTGGAAGTGGCCAAAGACAACATCCGGCTGACGGCAGAAACCGATATTTTGGCGTTGCCCTGGGCCGAGCTTGGGGTTGATATTGTGCTTGAGTGTACCGGGGTACATCAGGATCGTGCGGCGGGTCAGGCGCATTTGGATGCCGGCGCCGGCAAGGTATTGTATTCCCAGCCAGGTAGTCATGATCTGGACAATACAATTATTTTTGGCTGTAACGAAGAAACCCTCACCCCGAACACCGACTGGTGTCCAACGGATCATGTACCACTAACTGCATTGTGCCGGTGATTCAGGTGCTAGATGCCGCCTTTGGAGTACATAGCGGCACCATCACCACCATCCACTCTTCAATGCACGATCAGATGGTAATTGACGCCTACCATGATGATTTACGGCGTACCCGCGCTGCCAGTCAGTCAATCATACCAGTTGATACCCGACTGGCTCGTGGTATTGAGCGCATACTGCCCAAATTTGCCGGCAAGTTTGAAGCGATTGCCGTGCGGGTGCCAACGATTAATGTCACGGCGATGGATTTGTCGGTAACCCTGGCAGAAAAAGTGTGCATTGAGAGGGTCAATAAGGCCCTGAAACAAGCTCGGGAAGGGCGGTTATCAGGCATTGTGGACTATACCGAAGAGCCGCTGGTGTCGGTTGATTTTAACCATGATCCCCATTCCAGTATTGTTGATGGTACCCAGACCCGGGTCAGTCATAATCAGCTGGTCAAAACCTTAGTCTGGTGCGACAACGAATGGGGCTTTGCCAATCGTATGATAGACACGGCGCAGGCGATGTATCATGCCGGGCTGGCAGAATAAAACCACGGACTGCACAGCACCGGCGGTGCACTGCAGTCATTTTCAATTTTAGGGAGACCCTATGACAATTCCAACTATGCAGGACTTCTCGCTGGACGGCCAGCGGGTACTGATCCGCCAGGATCTGAACGTACCGGTGAAAAACGGCAAGGTAACCTCCGATGCCCGTATCAAAGCATCGATTCCTACGCTTAAGGCCGCTTTGGAACAAGGCGCGGCGGTGATGGTGATGTCGCATCTGGGACGTCCCACAGAAGGTCAGCCTGAAGATGAGTATTCATTACAACCGGTGGCCGATTATCTGAACGAAGCGTTGTCGGTGAAGGTGCATCTGGTTAAAGATTATCTTGATGGCGTCGACGTAGAGCCCGGCGAGCTGGTGATTCTGGAAAATGTCCGGTTTAACCAGGGTGAGAAAAAAGACGATGAAACCCTGGCCAAACAATATGCCGCTTTGTGCGATATTTTTGTGATGGATGCCTTTGGCACCGCCCACCGCGCGCAGGCCTCGACCCATGGGGTAGCTAAGTTTGCGCCAAAGGCGTGTGCCGGCCCCCTGCTGGCGGCTGAGCTGGATGCCCTGGGCAAGGCCCTGGATAACCCGGCCCGGCCAATGGTGGCAATTGTGGGCGGCTCAAAAGTGTCGACCAAACTGACGGTTTTAAAATCGCTGGCAGAAAAAGTCGATCAGCTGATTGTTGGTGGTGGTATTGCCAATACCTTCGTGGCGGCGCAGGGCCATGCAGTGGGTAACTCGCTAGTGGAACTGGATTTGGTGGATGACGCCAAAGCGCTTATTCGCGACGCGCAGGCCAATGGCGGCGATATCCCGGTGCCAACTGATGTGGTGGTGGGTAAGGAATTTTCAGAGTCCACCGAAGCCACTCTAAAAGCCGTGGATCAGATTGAGGCCGATGACATGATTTTTGATATTGGTCCTGAGTCTACTGAGGCGTTAAAAGCGATTTTGAAAAAAGCGGGTACAATTGTCTGGAATGGTCCGGTAGGCGTGTTTGAATTTGACCAGTTTGGTGAAGGCACCAAGGGGATAGCCGAAGCGATTGCCCAAAGTGATGCATTCTCAATTGCCGGTGGGGGTGATACATTAGCAGCGGTAGATAAATATGGTATCGCCGATAAAGTATCGTATATCTCCACCGGTGGTGGCGCATTTCTTGAATTCCTTGAAGGCAAAACCTTACCGGCGGTTGCAGTGCTGGAACAAAAAAACCAATAAGCCAGCTGCAATCTAACCAGTGGTAACCTTAATTACCCGTACCCCGGTGCACAGTGACGTGCGCCGGGTAATAATTATAAACCCTACACCTGCCGTAACCGGCAGTAACAAAAAGGAGTGTTGCTCATGGCATCACCAGCTCAAAAAGCGATGTTGGATAAGATTAAAACAGCTGATGGTTTTATTGCTGCGCTGGACCAAAGCGGTGGCAGTACCCCAAAGGCATTGCGTTTGTATGGCGTGGAAGAGTCGCAATACAGCAACGATGATGAAATGTTTACACAGGTTCACAATATGCGTACTCGCATTATCACCTGTGAACCATTTAATGGTGAGCGGGTATTAGGCGCAATTTTATTTGAAGATACCCTGGATCGCAGCATTGAGGGGAAACCCAGCGCCCAGTACCTGTGGGAAGACAAGCAGGTGGTGCCATTTTTAAAAGTGGACAAAGGCCTAAACGATGAGGCTGATGGGGTGCAAACCATGAAACCTATCCCCGGTCTGGATTCGTTACTGGAAAAAGCCAACCGGCAGAATGTCTTTGGCACCAAGATGCGCTCGGTGGTCAAGCGGGCCAATGAAGCCGGGGTCAACGCGGTGGTTCAGCAGCAATTTGAAATTGGTCGTCAGATTCTGGCTGCAGGTCTGGTTCCCATTATCGAGCCTGAGGTAGATATCCACAGCACCGAAAAAGCCGAAGCCGAAGCTTTGCTTAAAACCGCCATCAAGAATGAACTTGATAGTCTGGATGACAATCAGCAGGTAATGCTGAAACTTACCCTTCCTGAGCAGGACAACTTTTATGCCGAGCTGGTAAAGCATCCTAAAGTCTTAAAAGTGGTTGCCCTTTCAGGTGGCTATAGCCGTGAAGAGGCCAACCAGAAACTGTCTCGTAACACCGGTATGATCGCCAGCTTTTCACGGGCACTGACCGAAGGCATTAATGCGGCACAAAGTCACCAGGATTTTGATACTGCAATGAACGATGCTATTGAGTCTATTTATCAGGCATCCAAAGCTTAATTTCTTTCCTACAGCCTTACCTTTAAGGCCGCACATGTTCTTGTTTGCGGCCTTTGCTTTTTCCTGACCCGCCCCGCTAATTAGGTCTACCAGACTATACCTTAGTAAACATTTTCATGTACCGAATTTAGCAGGAAAGTATACTATTGTTAGCTTATCTATATAGGGTTTAAAGCTTCCCCGGCTGCCCTTTTTTGCAAACTTTCCAGGCCTGGAAGCTGCCTGACTGTGGTGATAAGTGCATATAAACGAAATACTTTTATTGCAAATTGCGATACTGGGTGTGATAGCTGCGGTAGGGATGATGTTCACCTACGCCTTGCCCGCCCCTTCCCATAAGCACAAAGCCAGCTCAGGCCTCTATGCCCGGTTGTTTTTATTTTTTGTATGGCTGAGCTACGGCTTTTCTAATTTGCAGTATATCGATTCCGTTCTTCTGTATGCACTGGGGCTGAATTTTTGTGCCACGCTTGCCGCTTACATGGTCTACATGACCGTATTAAAGCGCTTTGGTCAGCCACTGCCTACCGCCCATCGTTTGTGCATATTGCTGCACCTGGTGAGTCTCGAAGCGCTGACGATAGGCTTGCACCATGCCGGCGATAACATGTTTTTATGTCAGATGCTGTTGTTGGTAAGTATCTTGATTCCGGTTGGCATGGCGGCCCTCAAAATGATGGTGCTGATGGACCAACGCAGTGTTGGTGACAAACTGTTGTTTTATATTTTAAGTGGCGCCGTCGTAGGGCACATATTGGGCGGGCCCCTTTACATGTTCGCACTGTCAGCGGCACCTGAGCAGCAAAGTTTTATCAGCTTCGGACTGAACGTGATTGTGATGATTGTCTTCATGCTCGGATTTGTGGTGTCGGTAATGCATTCTCTGGTCATCCGGCTGCGTAAACAAATCTATCGGGATCCGCTTACCGGCTGCAAAAACCGCAATTATTTTTATGATGTCGCCCCGGCACTGATTAAGCGCGCGGAATTACAGGGGCAGGCGGTGTGCATGCTGGTGTGTGACATCGACCACTTCAAGCAGGTTAATGATAGTTACGGCCACCTGGCGGGCGACAAAGCATTGCGCCATTTTAGTCAATTATTACGTAGCCAGTTATTTCGCGGCGATATACTGATTAGAATGGGGGGCGAGGAATTTTTGATGTTATTGGTAGATTGCAATCTTGCTCAGGCCAGCGCGCGCGCAGAAGTTTTGTGTCAACACGTGGCCGCTCAACCGCTGCAGCACGATGACGATGCGATTAGCCTGACTGCCTCATTCGGATTGCTGGCGCTGCCAGCCAAAGCCGATGTTTTTGAAATCATCGGAGAGGCTGATCAGGCGTTGTATCAGGCCAAAAACCAGGGGCGCAACCAGGTGGTCATCTCTCAGCCTGTAACTAAGCAATCACCAGTTGCATGTCCATCGCTTTCCAGTAACGTTGTTCCTGTTTCAGGTCAGCGTGCAAAATTGGTCGGTGTTCCAGCCAGCCTTCAGGAAAAGTAAGCATCAGTTTGGTTTTTTTAGCCTGGGCGATAAATTCAGGCAAAAAGCCTTCCTGACGTTTGATGTTCAGCAATACCGATAAGCGCAGTAATCCAATAAGCCGGCACACACTGTTTTTGTCATACAGATAAAACGCCGGGATTTCGTGCAGTTTTATTTTTTTGCGATGAAAGCGTACCAGCGAGGCCAGCAGATCCTGCTGTTCCTGAGTAAAGCCTGGCATCTCCACATTCGCCAGAATATAGGCTGAATGGCGCTGCACAGCCTTGGAATTAATCTGTAAACCCACCTCATGCAAGCTGGCGGCCCAGCCCAGCATATTGCGAAAATCCGGGTTTTTTAGTTTCCAGGGTTTGATGCACTGATCGTACAAATATCGGCAGGTATTGAGCACCAGGTTTGCCTGAGTGGTATCAATATCGTAGCGGGTAGCCAAACTGGAGGCGGTGCGACTGCGAATATCCGCATCATGTAACTCGTCTTCCATCTGGTATAGCACGCCTTCACGCAATGCTGCCGGTGAATATACCAGGCCATCTATTTTCAGGGAGCGGAAGATGCCAATCAGAATAGCCAGCCCGCCCGCAACCACATGGCGCCGGTCATCACTGATTTCAGGCATAGATAAGTTATCGATATGCCCGGCGCTGATAAACTGTTTTTTCAGGTTCTTCAGACATTTCAGGGTGATCGGCACCGCATGACCATTACTGCGGTCACGCTGAGCCAGATTAAATAAGGTCTTGATGGTGCCCGACGTCCCCAGACATTGGGCCCAGCCCAGCTTACGATACCGCTGTACTATAACTTCAAGCTCCTGGCCTACGGTGGTAATGGCTTTGTCAAAAGCTTTACTGGTGAGCTCACCATTAGCAAAAAATCGTTCGGTGTAACTGACACAGCCCATTTGCTGACTGCTACACACTAGCGGGGTAAAACCATCACCGATGATAAATTCGGTGGAGCCGCCACCAATATCGACCACCAGTCGGCGGCCTTCCGTATGGTTGGTGTGCGCCACACCCGAATAAATCAACCGGGCTTCTTCGTGGCCCGGAATCACTTCGATGGGGTAGGGCAACACGTCGCGGGCGGCTTCAATAAAGGCACCGGCATTTTTTGCTTTGCGCAGGGTGTGGGTGGCCACAATGCGCACCGAATCAGGCGCAAACCCGGCCAGACTCTGGGCCACAATGCGTAAGGTGTCCAGCCCCCTGGCAATCGCTTCGTCGCTGAGCATGTTATGCTCGTCCAGTCCCGCAGCCATGCGGACTTTTTGTTTTACCCGATGCAGGATCTGCACTGATCCTGAATTAATACGGGCCACGACCAGGTGAAAGCTATTTGAGCCAATATCCAGGGCGGCCACCTTGGTGATCTCCCGGCGTGCTACACTGCCTAACGCGGATTCTTGTTGTGTCATCGGGATTATTCGTTCTCTAGCTGCTTCAGATAGTCGTAAATTTCAATTTGTGAGCGCAGTTTTTTACGATTACCACGAGGCACATATCGATTGGTCTGATCTTTGTCGATGATCCGGGCCTTGAGCGTATCGCAGAAATGCATCTCGGTCATCTCGACAATGCGTTGTTGCAAGCGCTTGTCGTAAATAGGGCAACCCACCTCTATACGGTTATCCATATTACGGGTCATCCAGTCGGCCGACGAGATAAAGACTTTGCGATCGCCGCCCCCTTCAAAGATCATAACCCGGGGATGTTCCAAAAAGCGATCGACAATTGAGATAATCTCAATATTGTCGCTGATGCCCGGTAGGCCGGGCACCAACGAACACATACCGCGAATAATCCCGCGAATTTTAATGCCCGCCTGACCGGCCCGGTACAGATCATCGATCAGCTCTTTATCCACCAGATTGTTTATTTTAAAGGTGATGCCCGCCTTATGGCCTTCTTTTAAATGCTGAATCTCTTTACGAATTAACGACTGAATTTTGGTTCTGGCGTTTAACGGCGAGATTTGCAGATGTTGGAATTTGTAACGGCGGTACGGATACTGAATCAGGTCAAATACCGCCACGGCTTCTTCGGCCAGCTCCTGATTGCGGGTAAACAAGCTGTAATCGGTATAGATTTTGGCGGTTTTTTCGTTGAAATTACCGGTTCCGAAATGGGCATAATGCACCAGTGACCCCCGTTCTTCGCGAGTCACCAAACACAACTTGCTGTGAATTTTCAGCGACGGTACGCCCAGCACCACCCGAATGCCGGCATCGGTCATGCGTTTTGACCATTCAATATTGGCTTCTTCATCAAACCGGGCCCGGATTTCCACCACCACGGTGACTTTTTTACCATTGTCCACTGCGTCTATCAGAGAATTAACAATGCGGGAGTTACTCGCAACCCGGTAAATATTAATGCGGATACTTTTTACATTGGGATCGAAGGCGGCCTGGCGCACAAACTCGGTAAAATGCAAAAACCGGTGATAGGGGTAGTACAGCAAAATATCATGGGCGGTGATGGCATCGAATACGGTGTTGTACTGAGAAAACTCTTTGGTATCCAGTGCCGGCAGAGGATTATGTTCAAGGTAGTCCCGGCCAACATTGGGGAAGCTGATAAAGTCTTTGAAGTTGCGGAAATGACCGGCCGCATGCATGGTGTCTAACGAGGTGATTTTCAGGCGCTTACGCAGGTCATGCACCATATCCAGCGGCATACTGTTGTCGTAAATAACCCGCACTGGTTCCGCAATCAGGCGTTGCTTCATGCTTTCAGACATTTTTTCGACATAACTTTCATCAATTTCATCATTGATGGAGTACTCGGCATCCCGGGTCATTTTAAACGAGAAAGCTTCCAGGGAGTCGTATTTAACAAACCCCCTAAAAATTTCCTCCAGGCACAGCTGAATGATGTCATCCAGCAGCACAATGTGTTTTTTCTTACGGCTTTTTTGCGGTGGGATTTGTACAAACCGCGACATTTCCTGGGAAGGCACCTGTAACGCCGCATAACGGGTATTGCGGTCTTTACGCCGAATGGCCACATATAAGTACACCGCAGAGCCATTGAGCCGGCTCAGTAAATCGGTTTTTTTATCAATCAGTACCGGGGCAATATGCCGCAGGATTTTATTGACAAAAAAATTGCGGGCCCAGGTGACCTGATAGTCAGTGAGCTCGTTTTTGCGCAGAATAAAAATATTGTAGCGAGCCAGAGCTCGCACCGCATCCCGGTGGATCTCGTCGAACTTATTAGACAACGACACCACTTTTTTCTGTATCTGCTCCATCAGCTCTATTTTACTGCGGGCTTCTTCCTCATTGCCATCGTTTTGCGCAATGGTAATAAGGCGCTTCACATCCGCGGCGCGCACCCGATAAAACTCATCAAGGTTATTGGAATAAATGCCCAAAAAGCGGATACGTTCCACCACCGGCGTGTTTTTGTCCGCCGCTTCCTGTAAAACACGTTCGTTAAACGCAAGCCAGCTTAACTCTTTGGGGTAATACAGCGAGTTAGGTTCCATAGGGGTCTTGTTCACAGTTGGCCAAAAAGGAAATAGCGCGGCATTGGAAAATGCCACGCCAGTGACGATTGCGCGGTCCCGGATTTATTCCTGGGTACTGATGTCCACCACCAAATCATTGGCCAGGTTTTCCAGGGCACTTTGCAGCGCATCGCGATTAAATGCCTCAGGGACCGCCAGGCGGGCACGGGCTTTAAACATCAGTGAGCCCCAGTTAGCCGCGCTTTCAACACCAGAATCAAAAGATACAATATTCAGATTAAACTGGTTCAGTGTGGCGGTGAGTTCCTGCACAATGCCGGGCTTATCATTACCCATCACCTCTACGGTAAGCGTTTCGTTAAAACTTCCGGTGGTGCCGGTCAAAGATACTGCCTGTACTTCAAGATCGGGCAAGCCGTTCAGGGCGGCCACCAATTCTTCGTGTCGGTCCTGCGGCACCTGAACTTCTACAAAGCCGGTAAACATACCGGCCATGTGAGCAAAACTACTGCTCTGCCAGTTTCCGCCATGTTGATACACGACCTTGGCAAGCGTATCTACAATGCCGGTTTTGTCTTTGCCCATTATCGTGATAACTACTGGTTGCATAAGTGCTCCGGTGGTTGGTTATGACTGAAGTTTAACAGACCAGGTGAAGGGTGGCGTCTCGCTATCTGCCAGATTTCACTTGATAATAGTTATTAAAATACCACATCATTAGCGCCTAACCAGCGCAATTTACGCGTAATCTGTTCTCAGGCTTGTATGAATCCGACCATGACCCGAAAAACCCGACAACGCCAACGCAAAGACCGGCGTATGAAAGTGGTGGTAACTGCCTTCGGGGCATTGGTTTTGTTGACATTAATTGTTTTAATTGCGCACCTGGTCAGCCAGGCAGTCCCCTTATTGTATACCCCCGGGTTACAGCTACAGGCCCAGTATAAGTTGCCCGCAGATACCCAGTTAGTGGCCCCCGCCGATATTCTTGAGCGACAACCGGTCTTACTGCATTCATCAGACTGTGCGGTGCAGCACGCCACACTTTCTGGCAGCGCTCAGACCAACGCCTCTGCCGGCACGGCGGCTCAGTGGCAAACCGGACCACCATTGCGGTGGTCGTGTCGTAACCAAACCCGGGTGGTGTCGTACCAGAATCAGGCTTACCAGATTAGTGTCACCCCGGCGGGCATATTACAGTGGCGGGGCTTGCATTCGGTCCCGATGCCAGCTGCCTTATCCATCTCTGCAAACCAGCCAGACTCAGTGGCGCTTCCAACAGCGCAGTGGCGACAAACCCGACGATGGCAGGTGTCATTGGGACGGGACTGGTTGGTGCTGCAACTGCATCATGAAAAAGGCACGCATGTGCACTGGATTAATCGACATCAGCCCGAACAGACCTATACATTCTCGCTGGGCACGGGTTACCGTATTTTACCGTTACCGGATACCGGCCAGCAAATGATTCACTCCGGGGATACCTTGGTAATGCAAAATTATCAGGGACAATTGCAGGCCCGGACCAATGTGCATAGCGACATTACCTGGTGGCAAAGTCTGCCAAAAGATCGCACCGTCATCATGGCTGATCGTACCGGTTCGGTAACCCGGTGGGTGCTGCAAAACCGTCAGGGACAGATGATTTATCAGCCTACCTATACCTTGCACCTGGCTCAGTCTGAACAGCCGGCAGCGGTGGCCGTACATCCGTCTGCCAATGCTTTGCTGCTGGCTACCACAAGTAAGCGCTTGCTAATCCTAAATCGTATTACTGGCGAGGTGGTGGGCAACTCTAGGAGCCAGAAAAAGGTGACCGGATTACGCTGGTATGGCGAATATCTGTATGCCTATAATCATCAGCAAATAGAGGTTTATCAGACTCAAAACCTGTCCGGTGTCACCACCTGGTCGGCGTTATTTGAGCCGCAGCTATATGAGGGGTATTTAACCGCCCGGCACACCTGGCAAAGTGCTACGGCCACCGATTATCAGGAACAAAAATTCAGTCTGACGCCATTATTGAGGGGCAGTATTAAAGCCTCATTATTGGCGCTGATTATTGCCATTCCCACCGCGTTAAGTGCGGCCATCTACACCGGGTTTTTTGCCACTGGTGCAGTGCGGCAGTGGCTCAAGCCGGCAGTAGAAATGCTCGAAGCGATACCCTCGGTATTAATTGGTTTTATTGCCGCTATCTGGCTGGCACCACTGGCCACCCACATTTTATTGGCGCTGGTGTTCTTTGTGGTCACCCTGCCGGTGGTCCTGATGGCAATAGTGCTGCTCAAGCCTTGGGTCGCGTTGTATGTAAACCGCTGGGCTCAGGGCACCGAATTAGTTTTGGCGGTGCTGGTGATACTTGCCTTTGCCGGGGTCGCCATACAGCTAACCCCCTGGTTATTGAGTGTATTTGCAAGCATCGATGGCCAGATGACAAGCTTGCTGGACGCGCCCAGTCCGTTAGGCAAGACCTCGGTGGTGGTGGCCATTGCCCTGGGATTAGCGGTTGCCCCCAGTATCTACTCACTGGCCGAAGACGCGATTTATAGTGTACCTGAGGGGCTGAAGCACGCCTCGTTTGCATTGGGGGCGACGTCTTTGCAAACCTTGTATAAGGTGGTACTGCATGTAGCCTCGCCCGGCATTTTTGCCGCCATTATGCTAGGGTTTGGCCGCGCTTTTGGTGAGACAATGATTGTGCTGATGGTTACCGGCAATACTCCCATCGCCTCATGGAGTCTGTTCGAAGGATTACGCGCGCTCACGGCAAATCTGGCCATTGAGTTGCCCGAGTCCGAAGTAAGTAGCGCGCATTACCAGATTTTGTTTTTCACTGCCTGTCTATTATTTGGGTTCACATTTGTTATCAATACGCTAGCTGAACTGCTACGACAGCGATTACGCAAGGCACCGCGTCATGGGTAAAGGCTTATTCCGTCGCGGGCTTAATGCGCCGCAACAGCAAACGCTGGTGCTCAGTATCAGTGCCTTTTTTACCGCAACATTGCTGTTAGGGATGATCAGTATTGTATTGCTGATTTTTGCCCGGGGCGGCGGCTATTTCTGGCCGGAAGATTTATATCGGCTGGAACTCATCACGCCTGGCTCGGCCACACCGACCCCAGCCTATGGTGAGTACCATGGCCCTTTTCAGCAAAATGATGAAACCCGGCACTGGGTGGTGTACTCGCATCAACAGAACCCTTATGGCGAACGCGTACTGATTACCACCGCAGAGCTTAACCAGGCGCGGCTGGCCAAAAACGCTGCCCGGGTATTGCTGCAAGATGGCCGTACTATACTGGGGCGGCCCGAGGTAATTAAAAAGGCCGGTACTGAGGCTCAGCCGCTTACCCGTCTGGCTGACTATCAGCAGCAGGTTGAATCCTTATCCCAACAAATAAAACAAATCCGCGATGGGCATCTGGCTGAGCTGCATCGGCAAATCCGGGATATGGCGGCCGCCGGCAGTACGGCTTCACAACGTACCCTTGATGCTAAACGACGCGCCTTTGAGCACTGGCAGGGTAAAATCAGGCAACTGGAAACAGCCCGGGACAAATACACGATAACCGTAGTTCTGGCCGACAACAGCCAAATTCAAATTCCTTTGAGTCAGATTGAACAACTGATTTATCCGGGGCAGTTGCATGCCGGGACAAAGTTGTTGGTGGCACTGGATAAGGTCTGGCGATTTTTAACCGAAGCGCCTAAGCAGGCAAACACCGCGGGAGGTATTTTCCCAGCCCTGTTTGGTACGGTGCTGATGGTTTTTTTAATGACGTTGATTGTGACGCCCTTTGGGGTATTAGCGGCGGTCTATTTACATGAATATGCGCCCCAAAATGCCCTGACCACCACCATCAGAATTGCCGTTACTAATATGGCTGGCGTGCCTTCGATTGTGTATGGGGTATTCGGGCTCGGTTTTTTTATTTACGGGGTTGGCGGACAATTGGACAGCTGGTTTTTTGCCGACGCGTTGCCGGCCCCCACGTTAGGCACTCCCGGCGTGTTCTGGGCCGCCCTGACGATGGCGATACTGACCTTGCCGGTGGTGATTGTTGCCACCGAAGAAGGACTGCGAAATGTACCCGCAGACATTAAAGCCGGTAGCTATGCGTTGGGGGCGACCAAAGCAGAGACCATGATTCATACGGTCCTGCCCATGGCCTCACCGGGCATCATGACCGGTGTGATTCTGGCCATCGCCCGGGCCGCCGGAGAGGTCGCGCCGCTGATGCTGGTAGGGGCGGTGAAATTTGCGCCTAACCTGCCCATTGACGGGGAGTTTCCGTTTTTGCATCTTGAACGACAATTTATGCATTTGGGCGTATTGATCTATGATGGTGCCTTTCACAGTCAGGTCGATACCAGCGGTGCCTCAATGATGTTTGCCGCGTGTCTGTTGTTATTAGTGGTGGTATTTGTGCTGAATATTATTGCGGTGGTGTTACGTAACCGCCTGCGCCAGCGGTATCAAAAAGGGGGATAAATGCTGACACTGTTTGAGCGCGAGTCACTGGATCTAGAGGCGCTGTCTGAGGCGCAAACCGCCATCAACGTAAAGCAATTGAGCTTGCAGTTTGCTTCCAAGCAGGTGCTTAGCGAAATCACCATGCGGATCCCGGCACAGCGCATTACCGCGCTGGTCGGCCAAAGTGGCTGCGGCAAATCGACATTAATCAGCTGTTTCAACCGCATGAACGATTTGTACTCCCATTGCCAGTACCAGGGCCAGGTAATTATCGATGGCCGGGATATAAATCATCGGCGGGAAAATGTGGCGCAGCTTCGCACCCGGGTAGGCATGGTGTTTCAGCGACCAAACCCGTTTCCCATGAGCATTTTTGATAATGTCTGTTACGGGCTGCGATTACAGGGCATCACCTTACGCCGTGAACTTGACGATGCGGTGGAGCAGGCGTTACGGGATGCGGCGTTGTGGAAAGAAGTAAAAGATCGGCTGTTTGAACCCGCTAATGTGTTGTCTGGTGGGCAGCAACAGCGCTTGGTTATTGCCCGGGCGCTGGCATTGAAACCGGATATTTTGTTGCTGGATGAACCCACGTCGGCGCTGGACCCATTGACCACCTTGCACATTGAAGAATTAATGGCGCACCTGAAAAAGCGCTGCACCATTATCATTGTAACCCATAATATGCAGCAGGCAGCGCGGGTGTCGGATTATACGGCGTTTTTGCACGAGGGACGGCTGATAGAATACGCCGACAGCGATACCTTGTTCACCACCCCACGCAAAAAGCAAACTGAAGACTACATAACCGGCCGCTACGGCTGATATTTCACATAGGGCAGGGCCATGCAGCAAGTTTCGTTTAATACACATATTTCGGGGAAATTTAATACCGAGCTGGAGAATTTGCGAAATTCGGTGCTGACCATGGGCGGGGAGGTTGAGCAGCAGCTCGTGAATACCATTAGAGCCGTGCGCTTTAATCAGCCCGGCCTGGCTGAGCAGGTCATTCTGAATGATTTGAATATCAATTCTATGGAAATGCAGATTGATCAGGAGTGTTTGCGCATTATTGCCAAGCGCCACCCCACCGCCTCTGATCTGCGGCTGGTCATGACCATCTCCAAAGCGATTACCGATATTGAGCGCATGGGGGATGAAATTGAGCGTATCGCCCGTCTGGTCACCAAACAGCGTCTGCCGGCTTCAGAAACCGTCAAAAGTACCATGCTGCTCATATGTGAACAGGTGGCGAAAATGATGCGCGGGACCTTTGATGCCTTTGCCCGCCAGGATGAACAGTCGGCGCTGGAAGTCTACGAACAGGATGATGTCATTGACAGTGAATACAAAAAATTACTGAGCTACATTGTCGGAGAAATGGAAAAAAATACCGATTCGATGCAGGACTGGCTGGAAATCCTATGGGCACTGCGGTCATTGGAACGAGTCGGCGATCGGTGTAAAAACATCTGCGAATATGTGGTGGGGCTGGCCAGTGGCGAAGACGCCCGACACTCCTCACTCGAAAGTATGGCGAAGAAATTGACAAATTTATCGTAACTT
The DNA here is from genome assembly GCF_015644725.1 of Salinimonas marina. Classification (NCBI taxonomy): domain Bacteria; kingdom Pseudomonadati; phylum Pseudomonadota; class Gammaproteobacteria; order Alteromonadales; family Alteromonadaceae; genus Salinimonas; species Salinimonas marina. The sequence goes on along the minus strand of NZ_CP064795.1, from coordinate 2,985,125 downwards.
TTTGGAAGTTTGTGACCTACTTTCATAAAACTGAAACATTAATCATTACAATCAGCGACTCGCTCCGGGTTTATTTGAAAAACATAAAATCCGGCAATTTGGACTATGGCAACCGCAGTGATTAAGTTATCATGCGCGCAGCCTAACAAGATCAGTACAATTATTGACCTATGCGAGATAAAGAATTTACATTGTCACCGAGCACTAATGTCCTAAGCGGGCGCTCTACATCCTTAACAAGCCAGACTTTGTCCGGCCAGTTCAGCAAGTAACTCAGGAGCAGATACCTGTGGAATTATTGCAAAATTACGGTACTACACTCATCATTCTGGCCGCAGTCGTGGGCTTTATTATGGCCTGGGGCATTGGCGCGAATGATGTTGCGAATGCGATGGGGACCTCGGTAGGGTCTAAAGCACTAACGATCAAGCAGGCAATTTTTATTGCGATGATCTTTGAATTTGCCGGCGCCTATCTGGCGGGGGGCGAAGTAACTGCGACCATCCGTAAAGGGATTATTGATTCCAGCTTCTTTATCGATAAGCCGGATTACCTGGTGCTGGGCATGATAGCCTCACTATTTGCTGCCGGTGTTTGGCTGGCACTGGCCTCCTGGTTGGGCTGGCCGGTTTCAACCACGCACTCTATTGTAGGCGCGATTGTGGGCTTTACCGCCACCGGCGTGAGCATGGATGCCGTATCCTGGGGCAAAGTGGGTGGTATTGTAGGCAGCTGGGTAGTTACTCCGGCGCTATCAGGCTTAATCGCCTATCTGATTTTCATGAGCGCCCAAAAGCTTATCTTTGATACCAAACAACCCTTAGTAAATGCTAAGCGCTATGTACCTATATACATGGGGATGGCGGGCTTTGTTATGTCGCTGGTGACCATTAAAAAAGGGCTCAAGCACGTCGGTATGGAATTGTCTGCCGTTAATGGTTATTTACTGGCTATCACCATCGCGATTGCGCTAGGTCTGCTGGGTAAAGTTATGATTAAGCGTCTGAAGTACAGTGTGTCTGATGATGCCGATTTACAAGCCGCGAATGTAGAGAAAGTGTTTGCCATCCTGATGGTGGTTACCGCCTGCTGTATGGCCTTTGCCCATGGCTCAAACGATGTGGCAAATGCTATTGGCCCATTAGCCGCGGTAGTGAGCGTGGTCAGCTCTGGGGGCGAAATTAACGCCAGTTCACAGCTATCTCCGTGGATTCTGCCTTTAGGTGGTCTGGGTATTGTTGCCGGTCTGGCTCTGTTTGGGCACCGGGTAATTAAAACCATAGGTCAGGGGATTACGCATCTGACCCCAAGTCGTGGTTTTGCTGCAGAACTGGCCGCTGCATGTACCGTGGTTATCGCCTCTGGCACCGGTCTACCAATTTCCACCACTCAAACCCTGGTAGGGCGGTGCTGGGTGTTGGTCTGGCACGTGGCGTATCTGCGCTGAACCTGGGTATTGTACGTAACATTGTGGTGTCCTGGGTTATCACCCTGCCTGCGGGCGCCATTCTGTCGGTTATCTTTTTCTACTCGTTGAAAGGTATTTTCAACGTAGCTTAGAACAAGCTGACTATTAACAAAGCCCCTGCCGCTTGATGCCGCAGGGGCTTTTTTGCTTGTGTCTGTTGATAAGCTTTGCAATGAAGGGCTATGCGTTAGGGGGACCCCGGCAAACCATAATGGGGTTTGCTGATGAAAGCTGCTGCCACCGCGTATTTTTAGCCTGCGCGCTCAGCCTTAGCCAGGCACCAGGTAGCTCTGAAATGTGCTTGATTTCCAGGCTTGGTTTCTGCGCTTGCTCGGCAGGCCGTTATACGAATCAGGCCTGCCGCACGGCAGCAAAATCTGGCTGGACTGGTTGAGTGCTGCAGTTGCTGCGCCTGCTTGCACAGGTCACGCTGAAGAGTCAGGAGAGTATTCGCTAACACCCAAAGCCCACAGCCTGAAGCTGGGCATCGGCCTGGTTTTTATCTAAGTAATCAGCTAACTGGTCAAGCCCGGTAGTGGGGTGGGCAAGAAAACCTTGCTATAAGGCGTTGGCCCAACATTGGGCTTGAAAGTGTGCGCCGCACCGTTAAGGCAGTAGCAGTTATAGAATATGGCAGGAAAAAAGATGTAAAGACGGTGCGCCCCCGGTGTTTTAGTAATACCCCACCGGAGGCACAAATTGACAAATATTCAGTAACACATCGTATGACTGAAAAACTAACTATTCCGCCTTGGCATCGGGTGGGGTAACCGGCGAAACAAAGCCTTCTGGTTTAATACCGATAACCGGACAGGTAAGTTGTTGCAAGGTTTCTTCGGCAGTCCCGCCCATGATAAACCCAGGCACGCCCAGGCGTGCTACCGTTCCCATAACCACGGCTTTGGCGCCCACCGCAGTCGCCGTAGCCGCAATTTCCCGACGTGGATAGCCATGTACAAGATGCTTCTGACGGCGCAGCTTTTTCATCGTGCCTTTTTTAAACTGGGCTTTCAGTTCAGCTTTGATTTCAGTAATAAGTCGTTCCAGCTCTTCTTCTCGTTCCTTATAAATATTGTTCAGATCATTTTCCATGGCGTTTTCATCCACCGAAATGAACCCTCCGCGCAGGATATTATCTGGTACAGCATCAAATACATGCACAATGCGAAGTTGTGCTGACTCCATCAGCGCCACATGGGCAGCGTACCGCAAAATATCTTTGTTCAGGGCGCGACGTATCGACACTTCGTGGGTCGGGTAATGGTAGTTAAGATCCAGCGCAGCCACGATGGTATCGTACTGCTCTTTATCACCACGAGGTACCACCCAAACCGGGCAGGGGCATTTGCGCAGCAATTCCATATCATCGCTGCCACATAACCGCTCCTGATCATCGGCATCCGATAATTTAATCACTAGATCAATTTCATTGGCCATAATGTACTGAATGGTCTCAGTCGAGGACTGGCCCACTGCTACGGTACCGGTTACCGGGTACTCTTTGGACCACAGGGCAACCTGTTTGTCCATCCAGGCTTTTGCCGAGCTTTCCATAGAGTTGTGCGTTTCAAGATAGGCAAATGACTGCATTACCATATTGGCATTGGGTGGCAAGGCATCAAGTTTAAGCAAAATGGTAAGCTGCGCTTCATGGTATTGCGCAACCTGCATAGCATGGGACACAATTTTGTCAAAATGATGTGCTTCGCTGAGAATACAAAGAATGTTCTTACTGTTTCCGGTCATTGCTGCCTCACGGTGGTTTCTTTCATTGTTGTCAGGGTACTAACGCCCTGCTATATCGCTAAAAAATAAATTTTCTTACCGTAATTATAGAAGAATGAGATGAAAGTCTGTCGACAAAACGATGAAGTTTTTATGACAATTGCCTCCTTTTATATTGACCACATGTACCCAGTACAGTTCGCAGCTCACAAAAGGAGCTTGTGTTTTTTGTGTATGATTCTTATGCTAGATTAAAACACACTGTTTTAATCAATAAGATTATTATATGAAATGGCCGAATCTTAAACATCTGCATTACCTGGTCACTTTGCATCAAGAACAACACTTTCACCGCGCGGCCAACCGTTGTAATGTCAGTCAGTCCACCTTAAGCACGGCTATCCAGAATCTGGAAGAGCACTTTGGCAGCCAGCTACTGGAGCGTGAGCACAAAACCTTTGTGTTCACCTCACTGGGACTGGATGTGGTAGAGCGCAGTAAGCTGATATTACAAGAGGCCGGTGAGCTGGTCGAGTATGCCCAAAACGCGGGTGACTGGCAGCGAGGCAAGCTTAAACTGGGGGTTATCCCCACAATTGCCCCATTTTTGTTCGAAGGGTTGATAGGGGCATTTTCTTCGTTCTTACCAGAAATCAGCCTGGAGTTACAAGAAGACACCACCGATAATTTACTGCGTCAACTTGCCGATGGTGAGCTGGATTTGCTGGTGCTGGCTTTGCCCATGGAGACCCCGGGGTGCAAACAGATGATTCTGGGCCACGATCCTTTCCATCTGGTCGCTCATCATGATCTAGCCAGCGAATTACCTGAGCCTCTGGACCTGACCTCGCTGCCTAAGAAAAGCATCTTTTTACTGCAACAGGAACACTGTATGACCGGTCATGCGGTGAGTGCCTGCAACCTGCAGCACAAGGACCAGGTTAGCAGTCTGGCCGCCAGCAGCCTGTATACGCTGGTTCAGTTAGCCAACAGTAAACTGGGTTATACCTTCTTACCAGAGCTCGCCTTAAATCAAAAGATTTTGCAATCGACCAATCTCACGGCAATGCCGGCAGAAGCACAGGCTTACCGGGAAATCGGGCTGGTGTGGCGCTCTGGCACAACCCGGATGCGCTTGTTCCGCCGTATTGCTGAGATTCTGGCGCCGCTGCTGCCTGAGCCCACGTTACGCTAATCAAGCAACGCCAGGCCAGGTATCAATAAAAAGCCCGCGTAGATGCGGGCTTTTTGTCGTACGAGTATCATTGCGCTAGTACGCGTTGTTGTCCGAAAAAGCGCCAAATACGGTTTTGATGATGATTTTCAGATCAAACCATACTGACCAGCGATGCATGTAATCCAGGTCATATTCGACCCGCTTCGCCATTTTATTCACGGTTTCGGTTTCACCTCGCAGACCATTGACCTGAGCCCAGCCCGTGATGCCGGGACGGATTTTATGCCGCAACATATAGCCCGTAATCAGCTTACGGTATTGTTCATTGTGCGCTACCGCATGCGGCCGCGGCCCCACAATAGACATTCTGCCCTGCAACACATTAATAAACTGAGGCAGCTCATCTAATGAAGTCCGGCGTAAAAACGCACCCAGCCGCGTGACCCGGGGATCATTTTTGGTCGCCTGTTTAACCTCATGGCCATTATCCTGTGTCGACATAGAGCGGAACTTGTAAACCTTGATTTCTTTACCATCCAAACCATACCGTTTCTGTTTAAAGATAGCCGGACCCGGTGAGGTTAGTTTTACAGCGGCGGCAATACACAGCATCGGAATCGCCAAAAAGGCCAGAATAATACTGCTCACTACCACATCTTCGATACGTTTTAATACATCACTGGAGCCCTGGAACGGCGTATCGTAAATACTCAGCGCCTGTACATTGCCTACTGACTGCCAGCGTGAATTAAGCAAGGTATACATGAAGAAGTTTGGAATCAGGTAAACATTGGCGGTGGTGTCGCTGCATTTTTCCAGAATGGTTTTGATACGATTTTCAGCCGCGGTGGGTAAGGCAATATAGATATAATCTACCTGGTGCAAACGAGCCATATCAATCGCTTCATCAATGCTGCCCTGAATATCATGCTCCTGATCGCTTCTTAACCGGTCTGCCGGGCGATCGTCATACATGCCTTTAAACTGAATGCCCAGATGCTCATTTTCCATCATTTGCGCCGCCATGTTATAGCCTACATCAGTGGCGCCAACAATGATGGCAGAACGGGTGTTCATACCGCTACGACGAACTTTGAACAAAAACTGACGCATAATCGCACGCCACAACGTCAGGCTGACAAACGAAGCCACAAACCAGAACATCACCATCGACGGTGATAGGGTAACGCTGTGCGAGAACATGAAGCCCAGGGTCATGGTCACAAAGAAACTTAATAACCAGGTCAGCACTGTATTTTTCAGCATTGAGCTGGTCGGGCTGCTGCGCCATGAACGGTATAGATCCAACGCTTCTGCCGCCATCTGGAACGACACCACATTGATGAACAGCAGAATCATGCCGGTGGTGGTAATGGTCAGTTCGTAATAAAACAGCGCGGCGTAAAAACACAGGGTGATCAGACCCAAATCTATCAGCCGGTATAAGGTGGAAAAGCTGCTTTGATAATGTCCGGTGATACCACTTCTGGTCTCGTCCCGCTTCGGACTGTTGCTATTTAGCGCCTGACTTTGCAGTAAATTAAATTTCATCTCATTCACTCCAGCTAAGTGGTAAATCAGGAAAATCAAAGGCTCTACTGAATTCACGCAATTAGATAAAAAAAGGAAAAACGGTTATCTTGGGTTTAACTATGCACAATATAAGCCAGAATTTTTATGTGAGATTTTTATAATCCATACTGCCAGACTGAATACCTAAACCGGTAAATACTTAGGAAATGATTCTTAAGGCATAAAAAGTTTATTCCGTCCCCGCAGTAAACCAGGATGGTACTAATTTGGTATTAGCTAAACTTGCCTGCCATCCTTTTTTCTAGCGCTTTTAGAGGAGGAGAAGCCGCGAATAGGAAATTATGGGTAATAACTACACAACTATCACCTGGCATAGTTTTAGCATGCCGCTGACCGATACCAGTTACTCGTGCAGAATCAGGCAAATCATAAGCCAAACCGTTCGCCGGTGATACTAATACCTGCCCGGAACCTATGGTGGTTCCGAGTAGAGGATAAATCCAGCCAAACTATGGCCTGCCTGTTCTGTGGTTCTAAATATTTTAAATTCGCGGAGAGATCATGATTAAAAGGACTTCCAGTGTCGTAGCCCTATCCCTGGTAGCTTCTGGTGTGGCCCAGGCCCAGCAGGCTGGACGATACGAAATGGGGAGTGCGGACCTGATCCCTGTGCTGAATACGGAATTTCTTCACATTGATAATGTTACCTATGCAGATGCCAGCACACCAAAGATCAGTAGCTGGCTCGGCATCGTATCCCCTGAGCTAAAGGCGGTAACAGAAGTTGCAGGTAACGAAATAGAATTGGGTTATCGCCTTGAACGTGGTGAATATTTTTCCAGTGAACAGGACAACTACACCGATCACTTTTTGCATGCTGATGGGGACTTTGTCATCAATGACCGTAACCGGTTCGCAGCGCGTGCAAACTTTGAAGACGGACATGACGATCGGGGCCGGGTCTATTCTAATGGTTTCGGGCGCCAGCTGAGTGAGCCTGATACCTTTAAAAATGGCAGTGTCGATGGCACCTATACCTACGGTGCCCGGACCTCCAGTGGTCGTATCGATGTTAGTGCCGGCTACGAAGTCGTGAACTACGACGACCGCCCACAAGTGTTGGATTTTCGCGACAGTGAGTTTTTGCGATTTCGTGACCGTGATTATTTCCGGTATGGAGCGGCGTTCTATTATAAAATAGCCCCCAGTACCGATTTGGTACTGGATGCCAGTCGTCAGGAAATTACTTACGATGAAGCCGCGAATCCGCAAAATCCGCTGGATTCCACCGAAAACAAACTACTCGCCGGGGTAACCTGGGAGTCTAATCGGTATACACGAAGCTACGCCAAACTGGGTTATAAGCAAAAAGAATTTGATTCTGCCCAGCGCGAAGACTTTTCCGGGGTGGCCTGGGAAGTGGGTATGACGTACCAGCCGCTGTCCTATTCAAAAGTAAAGGTGGCCACCACTGCCGATACTCGTGAAACCAATGGCCTGGCGGATTATATTCGTAGCCGCTCATACAATCTCAGTTGGGAGCATTCGTGGGTAGACCGTCTGACCTCGACGGCCAAAGTGGCTTATATAGCCGATGACTACATTGGTCAGGCTGCCGATTTACGTGAAGATGACACCACCCGCCTGAGCCTGGCGCTGGACTATCAGTTCCGCCGCTGGATGACGGTCGGGGTGTTTTATCAGATAAATGAACGCAACAGTAACCGTGACACCATTGTCTTTGACCGGGACGTAGTGGGGATCACGGCTAAGGTAACCTTGTAATGAGAAAAAACGTACGGTATTTGCTAGGGATAATGATGGCGCTATGGGCCTGCGGAGCATTGGCTCAGCAAGGCAATCCAAGCATGAGCCAATACCGGCTGGGGGTGGGTGATAAGATTTTAATCGAGGTATTTGGTCAGAGCGATTTGTCGATGGAAACCCGTTTGCCTGATGTCGGAAAAATTAATTATCCCTTTTTGGGGGAACTAAAGCTGGTGGGCCTGACCCTCTCAGAGGTGGAAAAAACCATCTACAGAGGCTTACAGGGCGATTATCTGGTGAACCCCTCGGTGGCTGTGTCCATCATCGAATACCGTCCGTTTTTTATTGATGGCGAAGTGAAAAATCCCGGAGGTTACCCCTATCAGCCAGGGCTGACGGTCAACAAAGCCGCAGCGTTGGCAGGGGGGTACACCGAACGGGCATCCCGCTCGGATATTCAGATTATTCGTGAAAAAGAGGGGCGCCAAACCTCACTGGAAGTCGATGTCGGACAGATGATTCAGCCCGGCGATATTATTACTGTTCCTCAGCGCTTCTTCTAACGAAGTTGTATGAGTTAAGCCCTATTTCGAAGGAAAAGCTATGACTAATAAAGTGAGGGACCAGCTGCAGGCCAATATCCTCGATGATGAAACCATCGATTTTGCACATTATTGGCAGGTATTTAAACGGTATGCTGGTCGTATCATCGTACTTGCGGTGCTTTTCACCATTTTGGTGGCGCTGATCGTTATGAAAATGACGCCTATCTATTCAGCCACTGCCAGTTTGCTGATTGAGTCACAGCCAGCCAATATTATGTCAATTGAAGAAGTGTATAAGTCTGATACCTCGCGTAAAGACTATATGCAGACGCAGTATGAGATCATTCAGTCCCGCCAGGTGGTGTCGCGGGCGGTGGATGAACTGGACCTGTCGAACGATCCTACTTTTATGCCGCAATCCTCAGGTGGTTTTACGATCCTGAAAGATGCCAAAAAATGGATAAAATCAAAATTGCCGTTTTTGCCTGAGCAAAAGAAGGTCGAGTTAACCGAAACTCAGAAAGCGGAAAAACGCCGGCAGGCGGCCATCAACAAACTTAAAAATTCGATTTCAGTAAAGCTGGTGAACAATACCCAGGTTATTGAAGTCACCGCCGTGAGCGATTCAGCTCAGCTGGCGGCCCGCATTGCCAATTCCATGGGCGATGTGTATGTAGAAAACTATCTGCAGGCCAAGGTCGACATGACCACCAAAGCCACCTCGTTTTTAAACGAAAGCATGGAAGGCCTGAAAGACAAGCTGGAAAAAGCCGAACGCAAGCTGACGGACTTTTATGAAGACAACCAGCTGGTTAATTTAAGTAACGGGGTGGTAGGTCTTGCCGCTGAAGAATTGGAAGAATACAGCGACCAGTTGCTAAAAGCCCAGACCACTCTGAAGCAAAACCGCGCGATCTATGAGCAAACACAGCGCAATGGTGCCGATTACAGCGCTCTGGCCCGTTTGCCCGAGGTTTTAAATCACGCCAGCATCCAAAGCGTGCGCCGCCAGGAAGCCGAGGCGCAAAGCCGGGTATCTGAACTAAGCAAAGTGTTCGGGCCCAAACACCCGAAAATGGTGGCAGCCAATGCCGAGCTCACTTCGGTGCGTCAGACCCTGCAAACCCAGATACGCGATCTGATTTCCAGTATTACCACCGAGTACCGCGCTTCGCAGGAACGGGTGGCCAACCTCCAGGAAGAGGTGTCACGGGCAAAATCGGAATATCGTAAGTTGTCGAGTCTGGAAAATCAGCGGCGCGCATTGCAACGTGAAGTTGATATTAATCAGCAGCTTTACAACAGCATGTTTACCCGCTTAAAAGAAACCAGTGAAATGGGCGGGTTTAAGTCAGCCAATGCCCGTATTTTAGACCCGGCAGTACCGCCTAATAATCCTTCAGCACCGAATCGTTCGCTGCTTATCGGCGCCGCGTTTGTCGTAAGTTTCGGTTTTGGGGTATTCCTGGCCTTTGTTCTGGAAGCATTAAACAGTGGCGTACGCTCGGTAGAAGATGTGGAGAAAAAACTGGGCCAGCGGATGCTGGGCCTGATCCCAATCATTGCCAAGAAGCGCAAGGAAAATATGCCGTTAAGGGCCTTTTTCGACAGCAAATATCATCAGTTCTCAGAGGCGGTTCGTACCTTGCGAACCAGCTTGTCACTGATGAATCTTGAAAAGCAGAATCAGGCTATTCTGGTGACCTCCAGTGTGCCCAAAGAAGGGAAGTCCACGGTCTCGACCAACCTGGCATTTGCCCTGGGGCAGCTGGATAAAACCATTCTTATTGATGCCGACTTACGCCGGCCCTCAATAGGCAAGCGCTTCAATGTGCCTAATTATCAGCCGGGTTTGTCGAACCTGACAATGAAGACACATTCGCTGGACGAGTGTCTGGTGCACGATGAACAGTCGGGTATCGATCTTATCTGTGCCGGCAGTATTCCATCTAATCCCCAGGAGTTGCTGGCCGGTGAAGGCTTTAATGCGCTTATCACCTATCTTAAAAAGCACTATACCTATGTGGTGGTCGACACCGCCCCCACGCAGGCAGTAAGTGATGCCATGGTGGTCTCTAAAGCCTGCGACTCGGTGATTTATGTGGTACGTGCAGACAGCACCAGCGAAAAAATGATTCAAAATGGTTTAGGTCGCTTCCTGCAGGTGGGTCACCGTGTGGACGGGGTGGTGCTTAACCAGGTCGATCTTCGTCGTTCCGATGTTTCAGAGCGCTATGGTGGCTTCTACGATCAATACGGTTACAATGCCGATTCATAGCAACAAAAGGGATCCATTTTGATAGATGTTCATAGTCATATAATTCCGGGCATAGACGATGGTGCCAGGACGATGGAAATGGCTTTAGAGATGGCCCGGCAAACTGCGGCTTGCGGCGTCACCCATCTGGTGTGCACGCCGCATATGCACTGGGGCACATTCGATAATACCACCGAGATTATTGAGCAGGGCTTCGCGCAGTTGCAGCAGGCTGTGGATGAGGCAGGTATTGAACTTGGTCTGTCATGGGCCGGCGAAATTCGTATCAACGAAATGGTGCCGGCCTGGTTTAAGCAAGACAAACTGCCGTATCTTGGTCGTAAAGAAGGTAAAAATGTGCTGTTGCTTGAAATGCCACACAGTAATATGCCGGCCGGGCTTGACCAGTTGTTCCGCTGGCTGATGAACGCCGGGGTGCAGCCGCTGATCCCGCATCCGGAGCGCAACCGGGATGTATGGAAACGGCCTGAAAAAATCCAGTGGCTACGAAATCAGGGCTGCTGGTTACAGGTTACGGCAGGCGCCTTTACCGGTCGCTTTGGCGAGCAGGTGCAGGAGATTGCGATGTCGATGCTGGCCAATAACCAGATAGATGTGGTGGCCTCAGATATGCACGATACCAAGCGCCGGCCGAATGATATGGGCGAGGCATTTGAGCTTGTCTGCAAAGCGGCTTCAAAAGAACAGGCTGAACAATTGTTTATTCATAATCCGGCCAGTATTGTCGGGATCACGCAATAAGACGCCTCGAAGGCGTCTTATCCTTTACTCTGCAGCCAGCTCCACAGCCCCAGTGAAAAATCCTCAAACAAATTAATTCCCAGCGCCGACTTAACCAGATACAGCACCACCAGCCCCAGTAATACCGACCCCAGTAATAACATCGCCGTGAACAGGGCCAGCGTTAAGCGGCTCAACTGCTGCTCAAAGCGGCTTAACTGACGCACATTCCGCCCGGCCAGTAACACCACATAATAGCTACTACGCCAAAATTTTATGGTTTTTCTGATATCAACTTTGTGGCGCGCCCAGCGCCGTCCGCCCAAAGCCTGATTCAACGCAATAAGTTGCTCTTCGGAAAAAGATTGAGCGGTGTGCTCAGGCATCGCCTCTAGCAAACGACGAAGGCTGGCTGACTGATTCTCAGGGGCTTTGATTTTATACACTGGCGGTCCGGGAGCTGTTACGGCATTGCAGGCAAACTAACGATAATGCAAGCATAACAGAAACATAGGCCGCGTTGGCGGGCGACTGCAGAGGGGCTGCGTAAAAAGCGTGGAGCACGGTACCGGTAAGCACCGAGGTACACATAAAGGCGGCGCTTCGAAATACAACATGCTGACGCTGCTGCATGGCTTTAAGGGCGGTGCCCAGGGCCACCAGCACCATCGCCGCCAGCATGGCGAGCATTACCACCCCGAATTCACTCATAAATTGCCGCAGATCCTGCTGCGCAATGGGCAGCACGCCCGGCACGGGCAAGCCGGTGGTGTAGGTGTGACCCTCTTTGGCGGTGCCCGGGCCGGCGCCCAACAACCAGTGTTCGGTGGCATCGGGCGTGGTGTAGGCCCACTGGGCTTCTTCCTGGGTTACAATATCCGGTGTGATCACTGCCGCGGGACGCTGGGCCAGAAAGCTGGTGACTACCAGGGCCACAGCCACCGCCCCGGCGAGGCTCACCACAAAGGTGCGATACAGGGTGGGGCGGGGTGAAAATAAACAGTAGCCCGCTAGCCCGGTGGCCAGGGTGGCGGCGGCGGTTACCCACACCGATACATAATGGCCTGATAACACGATCCCGACCAACAATAGCAAGGTGGCGATTCTCAATGCGGCCTTTTTGCTGAAAAAATACATAACGATACGACGGAGCCGGTGGCGCAACGTGCGTACATCGGCGGGTTTGATACGCATAACCAGCAACGCCAGTACCGCACATAAACTGATAAACAGAGAAAAAGCAAAGTCTTCAGGCCGTAAGAAGGTACCGCTGGCGCCGGCGGGGATGGGTAAGTCCAAGATTAAGGAGCGCGGCGTGTCCAGAAACAACATCAACGCGCTATACAGGGTCTGAAATAACCCCATGGCCACTAACCCGCGCAGCAGCAGTTTAAGGCGGGCGGCAGTGCCCATCAATAGTAAGGTCAGGGTGAAAAGTGCCCAGAAACTTAATGTACGTAGCAAGGACACAAAGGTGGCAGAGGTGCTGTAGGTGAGAGCCAGCCAATCATTAGCCTCGGTAAAGTTGACTAAAATGCGCCTGGGCCTGAGCCACTCGATGAGCATCTCGGGTAAAGGGATAAGCAAAATTAAATGCCAGCTGCACAGCAAGGCCCAGCCATACATAAACCAGCGGTTGGTGGCTAATATCTTTAAGGCCTGAGAATGGTCTTGTCGAATCGCGGTGGCGGCGAGTAGCATCAGGCACACCGTGATAAACAGCCAGCCCCAGGTGGTGGCCGACCCCAGCGGAAGTGGCAACCATAGCAGCATAGCAAAATAGCCAGCCAGACAGCCGTGTCGCGAAACGTGTGCAAGAGACGTAGAAAGCATGCTCACCTGTGTACGGGAGCGCTACAATGGACGCTAACCCTCTGTTTTAAAATCAATAGCTGATTACTCTAAGCAAAGATCTGACCAGCTTTTGCAATATTTAGCGTAACCCTATCACACAGGCCCATCAGCAGGCTCATCCGGAGCTCGCTGAACCCCGGCGTGCAGCGATTCGTAATAATAATGGTCATGCCACCTGCCAAAGTTACTGGCCGGGTGAAAATGTTGCCTGTGAGCAACATCTACAACTTATTTGGTATTTTAGATGCCCAGGCGGTGCGCCCGTGTAGCAGGCTGGAAACACAGTATACCAACGTCACCGCAGAGACCGCCAGCTCTGGAAGATGATGGCATCAAATTTGTCAGTGTGCTGATATTATGGCGCAATTATTGAATGGTCATCTAAAAGCCAGTACCCCTACCAGTGTGTTTCTCCTGGTCCGGCGAACCATAAAATGGTTAGCAGGCAGTACCATTTATAAGGACATCTTATGCAGCAACAATCGGTTAATGTCGCTTTTATGATCAACTCGCTTGAGGGCGGCGGCGCAGAACGGGTGATGTGCAACTTGTTGCGTATCATGGAGTCGTATTTTGCTACCGAACAGTTAAATGTCTATCTGATCTTGCTGGATAACCTGCCAGAAGCCCATTTGTGTCCAAAATATGTCAATAAAGTCAATCTGGATACCAAGGGCTCACTGCTACAGGGGTATCGTCAGGTTCGGCTGACTCTGGAAGCCATTAACCCACGTTTTTGTTTTAGTTTTCTGACCCGCAGCAATATGCTCAATGTGGCAGTGGCACGGGCGGTGGGGTATCGCGCGATTATCAGCGAGCGAGTCAATACCAGTAGCCATTTTGCCGGCGGCATAAAAGACAACATCAGTAAATTGATGGTAAAAATGTCTTACCCGTATGCCAGCGAGGTGGTGGCGGTTTCAGAAGGAGTACGGGCAGATTTAAGGGACAATTTCGCGGTCCCGGCAGCGCGCTTACGGGTAATTCACAATCCCTACGATATTGCCCACTTACATGAACTTGCCAACAAACCCGTGGCGGATCTTCCAGCCAGACCCTATATCATTGGTACCGGACGATTGGTGAAAAACAAGAATTTCAGCCTGATGCTGGAAGCATTCGCACACAGTGATCTTACCGATGATTTACTGATTTTAGGACAGGGCGACGAACAAGCTGCCCTGGAAGCACAGGCCGAACAGCTGGGGTTGTCTGAGCGGGTTCACTTTGCCGGCTTTCGTAGCAATCCTTATCCGTATCTTAAGCACGCCCGGTTTTTTGTCTCCACCTCAAATGCTGAAGGGTTCCCTAATGCCATTGTTGAGGCGATGTGTTTAGGCAAAGCCGTGGTGGCCACCAATTGTGAGTCCGGCCCGGCAGAAATCTTATCTGGTGAGTATCCGGTGACCGTGCGTGGATTTGAAGCGGTCCGCTATGGGTGTTTATGCCAGACAAACGAGGTTCAGGGTGTCACCGAAGCGCTGAATTTTTTAAACGATGAAGATCACCTGCAGCATTATGCGCAGCAAAGTGCGCAGCGCGCCCAGGCCTTCAGCGATGATATTTTTCGTGAAAAAATCATCCAGACGCTGACTCTTGATACCAGTGAGACTAAGGAAGCCGCTGATGTTCATCCTGGTTAAACTGGTTTTTGCGCTGCTAAGTGTTTATCTGGTCTACCGGACGCTGACCGGACGGTGCAATAAATATCTGGCCTTTGTTATCGTGGCTATCTGGCTACGATTTCTGTTATCGGCCTTCCACCAGATTACCTACACCCCGCTGGTGGCGGGGTTTTCGATTAATGCGTTAAGCTCCATCGGAATTGCCGGGTGCGGGCTGTTGTTGTTACCCCGTTCGGTATTGTCATTGCGTTCATTGGCGTTGTTGTATGCGTTTTTTGCCAGCATCGTCATCAGCGGCGCGCTCAACGGCAATATTATCGGACTCATTAATGTACTGGTAAAATGGTGTTTCTTTTTATCGCTGGCCGGCGCGATGGTCATGGCCATTCGCAAGGTGGGCAAAGACGAGGTGCTGCGCAAAATGCTGGTGGCGTTTTTCTTACCAGTAAGCCTGCAGATTATGTCGATACTGCTGGGTGAAGCTAAAGCCACGGAAGCGGACGGCTCTACCAGCTATATTGGCGGCTACAACCACGAAGCCGCCTTCTCCATGATTATGGCCAGTTTTATTCTGGTCGTCGGGCTGTTATCGCCCGGCCAGATAAAATACCGGGCGGCGTTGTTTATGCTCGGCTGTGTGTTACTGGTGCTGGCTAATTACCGCACCTCGGTGCTGGCCATTCTGCCGATGGCTGCTATTTTCGCGTATACCACTCTGGAAGCACGCATTGCGTCTCGCTACAAACCGGTGTTCCTAATCACTGCCTTTTTTGGGATGGCGCTGCTCTTCTTGCTGCTGTCATACAGCATGCAGGATCGTTTTGCCGATGTTTTTGTGTTTCTTACCAGCCTGGACGATCTTATCAAAGCGCCGATGTACTACTCAGAAGCAGAGAAAGATATATTTTCTGCCAGGGTGTATATCTGGAGTCAGTATATCTATGTCTTTAGCGAAGGGCCGTGGATAAATCAGGTTATTGGCTGGGGCCCCGAATCCTGGAATGGGCGCTTTCCAAAATACGCCCATAACACCTATGTATCGTTTCTTTTTGAATACGGTTTGCTGGGGCTGACCCTGTTTTTGCTTACCGTGGGCCGGTTCTTGTGGCACTCGCTGCGTATAAAAAACCGGCGGTTTGCGCTGATGCTGTTTGCTTCCATGGTGGGCTTTTTGATTATGTGCTTTGCCACCATGCCCCTTTGGAACATCGAAGGACTCATTCTCTACGCTATTTTAATTGGTAATACGATCGCTCCGGTACGATTACTGCAAGGTAATCAGTATCACGCACCTGCCTTCATCTCGAAACTGGTTCGTTAACAGGTTATCGCCGCGTCTTGTGCTGGCAATTTTGGAGAGAATTATGAAACTTTGTGCTGTTGGTTTACGCGGCATTCCGGATGTCATGGGTGGTATTGAATCCCATTGTCAGCAGCTTTACCCCCGCCTGGTAAAGGCCGGGATGGAGGTGACGGTGATCTGCCGTTCGCCGTATATAGACAAAAAACGCGAGGAATTTGAGGGGGTTCAGCTGCGCTCAGTGTGGACGCTTAAACACAAATTTTTTGAAACCTTTTTACACACATTCTTAGCCATTTTTTACGCGCGCTTTGTCGTAAAGCCCGATGTGTTGCACATTCACGGCATCGGACCCGCCTTATTTACACCACTTGCCAAACTGCTGGGGATGCAGGTGATGGTTACTCATCATGGCGCAGACTATGATCGCCAGAAATGGAATCAGTTTGCTAAAAATGTATTGAGGTTTGGTGAGTCCATGGCAGTGAAGTTTGCTGATCGCGCGCTGGTGGTCGGACGCACGCTGACCGGACAGCTCAAAGCCAAACATGTGGAGCAGGCGAACAATATTTCGTTTGTGCCCAATGGGGCGCTGACCGGAGTGGATGCGTCATTAAGCGCCGACAAGTTACCTGCTGATCTGAATTTACAGCCGGGCGGGTATATTCTGGCCGTAGGCCGTCTGGTGCCTGAAAAGGGGTTTCATGACCTGGTTGAGGCCTTTGGCCAGAGCCAGTCAGAGTTAACCTTGGTGGTGGTGGGCAGTGCCGATCATGAAGACGAGTACTCCCAGAGTCTGCAGCAAAAAGCCACAGATAATGTGGTATTTGCCGGACGCCGCAGCGGCGATGAACTCAATGCCTTATACAAATTTGCCCGGGTTTTCTGTTTGCCCTCTTACCATGAAGGTCTTCCTATTGTGGCGCTTGAAGCAATTGCCGCAGGGACCGAAGTAATCATCAGTGACATCACGCCAAACCTGGACATTGGGTTACCCGATGACTGTTACTTCAGAGTGGGCGATACCCAGCAGTTGGCTGACAAGCTGACACGAGTGGATGAGCTGGCGTTGCAGATTAATAAAGATAACTTCCTGAGTATGTTCAACTGGGACAATATTTCGGTAGATACCTATGATATTGCTCGCAAACTGACAACTTCAGCGTCGGTATCAGGCCCCGCAGCGCACTGATGCCATTCCCATCCTCACCTTACCTGTACCTGTATCCCATTGAACATAGTAATGGGTTTATTGAGCGAACCAAGGGGGTTTTTAGCCAGCTTGGTTATACGCTTGCGCCATTAAAGCAGCTGTTTCGGCCCGCTAACATAGCGCGGCGTAAACACAATACCGTGGTGCTCAATTGGTATGAAGATCAGCCCTATCGGCGTGGTCTGAATGGGATAAAGCGCGTGCTGTTTATTGCCGGTTTTTTGCTCAGCCTGCTGAGCATGCGGCTATTCAGCAGTCAGATTATCTGGCTGCGGCATAATTTTAAGCCCCACAATGCCGGCAGCCAGACCTTATTGTTTAAAGGCATTGCCAAACTGATGCAGTGGGTAAGTCACCGTACCGTGACCCTTGAGATGACCAGTGAGATTGATGCCAGTGTGGTTAAGCATCCGCTCTATCGGTCTGACGAGGATTTATCGGCATTTTTCCAGCAAACGGTGAATCGGCCCCGGGAGATCGATTTTTTGTATTTTGGGGCCATCAAGCCGTATAAACGACTTGATGCGTTGTTGCAGGTATGGCCAGCGGACCAGCGCCTGCGGATTATGGGGTACTGTTCCGATGCTGAACACACCCGTACCCTGAATCAAATCATCAGTCAGCGAGGCCTGCGTGTACAGTGGGACAATGCGTTTATTGAGCAAACCGTGTTGGAAGAGGCCGTCGCCAATACCCGCTTTGTCATTATTCCCCATGATGACGGGGCCATGATTTCCTCCGGCACCTTTTACATGGCGCTGAGTCTGGGGGCTAATGTCCTGTGTTTTGATTCTGCATTTGGTCGCAGTAAAGCCGCAGAATTTTCTTTTGTACAAATTCTGGAAAAACAGCATCTGGAACAACAATTGGTGAAGCTTGAGTATACCAGCGCAGGGCTGGTGGTAGAGCAGGCGGTACGTCGTTACGGCGATCGGGCGGTAAAAGAATCGTGGCGGGTAGTGCTGGCTGACAGCGCCTGATTGCTCAAGCGATTAAGGCACCAAAAAAGGCCCGTGACTGTCGATTGCACGGGCCTTTTTTGATGGTACTTAGAATGTCAGCCCACGCCTCGGTTAACGCTGTCCGGCTGCCAGCGCCATGGTTTTAACCTGTTCGTAAATTGCCTGGTCCACCGCGCACAATTGCGTGATTTTTTCCATCGCGGTCGTATTTTCAGTGACCTGCGAAGAAGCCTGTTTGTTGGGGCTCTTATTGTTACTGGCGATAGCAATTTTAGTATTGAAGGTGCGATTGAAGCTGGCCTGCCATTGCGCCATATTATCGAGGGTGCCAATAACTGAAAACTGTCGTAGATTAGCGACGGCAGCTTCGATAACTGCTTCTTTATTCGCAAGAATTTCGTCAGGGTTAGAGTATCCAGAAAAATAACGGGCATAAGTCAGTGCTGATCCAAGCCCTTTTGCTGAGTCCAGATAAGCGTCAATGTCCTCATCGTGCTTTTGCCATTGTGAAGGTTTATATTTGTTGTATACAAATTCAGAAATGAACCGGTCTGTAGGGTTTCGCAGTATCGTTAAAAAGTGCCAGTCAGTGTAATACTTACGTGTGACGTCAGGGCGAGCAATACAATGACCATTGGTATAACGCATATAAGGGTCATTCAGATGTGTGATTAACTGGCTTTCCCGGGCCGTCATCATATTGATGCCAAGCAACTCTTCGCTGACCCGGCTACTGCGTAAGTCGACATGGCCGGAAAACCGGGTGGCCTTTAGAAATGCAGGGTACACAGCAGCATAAATGGCTTTTGATAACGACACCCCGGCACACTTTGGAACATGGCAGAAAAAGATTCGGGGATAGCGAGCCAGATACTTCTGCGACTGCTGTTTCAACATTTCTTGCATGATTCTTGCTCCTGGACCTTCATTATTAAGATTTTCATTAGAGTACAAAACCCGTTATTTGTTACTTACTAACCGTTGCAGGGACATTATGAGCTATACAGTCAGTGTTGTGATCACAACCTATAACCGCCCGAATGAGCTAAAAGAAGCCCTGGATGGCGTGTTCGCTCAAATCGTCAAGCCACTGGAAGTGATCGTGGTGAACGATGCATCATCCTTGCCATATGATGACGTAATTAAACAATTCAGCCATCATCCAAACTTCAGTTATCACTTCCTGGAGCAGTCGGCCGGCGCTAATAAGGCGCGTAATATCGGTGTCGATAGTGCCAAAGGCGATATTATTGCGTTTTTGGATGATGATGATATCTGGATGCCTGATTATTTACTCGAGCATCTGACGGCATATGACGACGGCGCGGATGCGGTGGTCAGCGGCTATCAGAACCTGGGTAAAGAATCCGAGGTCTATGTACAGCCCACTTCACAGGTGGAGGCCGACATCCTGAAAACCGGTAATCAGTATTGTGGAATGAGCGGCTTTAGCATACGCCGTCCCCTGGCTATCAAGGAGCGTTTTGATGAAACCCTGCCTAATGGCCAGGACTGGGATATGTATGTTCGCCTGCTGCAACAAGGCTATAAGCTGGTGAATATTCCTAAAGCCATCTTTATGTACCGGTTTATGAATATGGATGGTATTGGCGCTAAGGTGGCCAAAATGTCTCCTGAAGAAGCACTGGTGCGCTTGCGCTCAGCAGATAAGCACCGCACGTTTTTGGGCGAGGATAATTATCGCAAGCGGGTGGCAGCCCAGTTGTTGGTTTACTTACCGCTCAAAAAACAAAAGCTGAAATGGGTGATGATGTCGATGCGCCTGGCCGGGATGAAATGGACACTGTCGCATATCGCCAATGTCACCGCCAAAAAATTACGCAGCCGTCAGGCCTAAGGAGTTTCCGGGTATGGCACTATATGAAGATCAGTTCAGTGAAGAGCACGACTTTTCACAACAAACCGAGACTCGTAAAACCCTGATTATTGCCTCTACGGTGCGCTCAGGCAGTCATATGCTAGGACATGTGCTACATCAGACCGGCGGCTTTGGCTTTCCGCTGGAATATGGCAATAAGCAAAACCTGGAACAGTGGAAACAGCAAACTGGCGAAACCTCTACGTCAGGTTGTTTACAGGCAATTATGCGCCGGCGCACCTCGCCCAATGGCGTGTTTGGCATCAAGGTGCATTATTCGCATCTGCCGGTGTTCGGCGGTCTGGCAGGGTTATCAAAGCTGTTCCCCAACCCGCATTTTGTTTTACTGACCCGTGAAGATGTTATGGCGCAGGCGGTGTCGCTAGCGGTTGCCCGCCAAACCGGCGCGTGGATTGCACAGCAACCGCAGTCCGGCGTCTCGCCTCGTTATAATTTTGAAGATATTGATCAGGGGCTTCGGCGTATTTTGTTTGAAAACAGTTCCTGGCGATACACGCTGGCGGCTTCCGGTGCTAAGTATATGGAGCTCAACTTTGCTGAAGTGAAGGCCAATACCGCCAATACCGTGTTACGTATCGCCGACTTTCTGGAACAGGCTATTGATGCCAGCCGAATTCCTATTACTCCGGTAACCAAAAAGCAAAGCAGCGAACTCAACCAGCAGTGGCTGAACCGCTTTGTTACACAGTTTGACCCGGCCGATGAATTACTACGCTACAACCGTGAGAGCGTATGGCGCCGTGTGTTGAAAAAATTTGTTAAATAATGCGGTGCCGGGTTCAGGCCCGTGGCACTGATTTAAAATTGCAGGAAACCCCCACATGTTTTACGAATGGGCTGAAAAGCAAAAATACGCAAAAGAAAAGTCACTGATATTCTGGTGGCAGTCAAAAAAAGATCCCCGTCCCAATATCGGTGATTTTGTGGCGTATGATCTGGTGAACCGTATTCTGGCCAATAAAGGCAAGCTGATTACTGACAAGACCTCTCACAGCAATAAGCTGGTCAGTGTGGGCTCGGTGCTGCACTTTGCCAATACCGGAGACTGTATCTGGGGCACCGGACTGAACAAAAAGATGGATGACAAAGTTAATAAGTTCTCCACCTTAGATGTGCGTGCGGTACGCGGGCCGTTAACCCGGGAGTATCTGCAAAAACGCGATATCGAGGTGCCGCAAATATACGGGGACCCGGCGCTGTTATTGCCCTACTTTTATCCCCGAGCCCTGATGGAAAAGCCCGAAAAGCAAGACTATATCGTCATTAATCATATGAATGATGATATGAAAAAATATCAGGGCCACGAGGCCAGACTGGTCTCGCCCATGCAGTATCCAGGCTCATTTATTGAACAAATCATCAATAGTAAATTAGTGATTTCCAGCTCATTACACGGCGTCATCATTGCCGAAGCCTACGGGGTACCGGCGATTTTTTTTGACTCCAACAGTGGCGAGTCAATGTTCAAATATGAAGATTATTATCAGGGCACCGGCCGACAGGACATTCCTAAAGTCAGCACTGTGGAGGAAGGGTTAAGCCGCACATTTGCGCCACTTCCCGATTTTACCCCCATCGCCAATAAGCTGTATCAGGCCTTTCCCTTTGATTTGTGGAATGCCAAATAAGCACACATGGTATTGACGAAAAAAAGGCTTGCCCCACCGGCAAGCCTTTTTTGTGTGTGGCTGTTACTTATGACTATTGAAGAGGGTTATTCAAAAGGGCTATCAGGGCGTCACCACCTTCTTTTTGGCGGCGCGCTGAGTTTTTAATTCACCCATTACCGCCAGGGTTTGTTTTCTGAAAAACAACAAAAGAATGCCCGCGTAAATCGCTGCGCCTGTGGCCACCAATGCGGTCAGTTCAAGATAGACATTATCCAGAGCGTAAAGATGACTTCGCTCGATGAATAACACCGCGGCATACATCACCACGGATGCCATCGAGAACATCCAGGTATTGCGCAATGCATCGCCAATCCCTATCCCCAGATGCCGCTTAACCAGCGCAAACTTCAAAAAGAGGGTAATATAATTCGCCACGACCAATGCCCCGACCACGGCATACAGTCCCCAGGGAACCGCGGCCAGGGGCAGGGCCAGGTTAACGGCCAGGTTGATCATATTCAGCTTGAAAGCCTGACGGGGTAAGCCTCTTGAAATTAACAGATTAGGCAGGTAGTACGCCATCACCTGCGTGGGTGCCATCACCGCCAGAATCGATAACAGATAGGCGCTGGTTACCCACTTGTCACCAAATACCACATCAATGAAGGGATGGGCGACGGCCCCAATACCAAAATACACCGGTGATACAAACAGGGCGGTCATACCCACCACCCGGCTGAACACCCCGCTTAGACGGTGGGTTTCTACCCGGGATAACCCCGCCAGGGCAATCCGGTTCAGCGGCTGGAAAGTCAGGTTATTGATTACTGAAAATCCCTGGCGGGCCACCGAGGCGTAAGCAAAAGTGGCGGCACCCAAAAAGGCCGCGATAATGATATTGGAGGTCTTTTGTGAGAAAAAATTCACAAACGACATGGCAATCAGGGGTTTGGCGAACGTGATAATTTCCGGCAGATGTTCGGTGCTGGTAATTTTTTCAGGTCGAAAATCCGAGCGCCAGCAGGTCAGCGCGGTAGAGATAAGGGCCTGTACAATTTTACCAAAAATAATCGCCCAGGCGCCGAAGCCTTGCAGCGCGGTGACCACTGACACCACACCACCGACTAAGATTCCGGCAGCCTCGTAGGCCGCCAGTTTTTTGTTTTCAAAATTACGTTCCAGCTTGGCCTTATGCACCAGTCTGAAGCCGTTGGCAATTGGCACCACTGCCAGCGCTGCGATGAGTTGGGCGGCAAGCTCAGAGTAAGTGAAATAGGCTATGGGCACGGCCACCATAAAAATGAGCAGCGTGATGGCCGCCGATACGCCCATTAACACCCAGAACGATAAACTGGCAAATTTATTGTCCCAGTGGTCACGCTGAATCAGATTCTGGCTAATACCGACTGTGACAAAAAGATTGCAAAACTCCACCACCATCAGGCAGATAGCGACCAGGCCGAATTCTTCGACGCCAAGAATCCGGGCCATAATGGCATAGACTACGAAGTTAACTACCTGGGCAAAGCCATTGGCCGACAGGTTGAAAAAGGCACCCGTAATCGATTTTGCTTTTAAAGACATGAACTACCGCACATTGTTAATGGTGAAGGTTAGTGGTAAAGAATAAACCGTGACAATGGCAAGCAAAAAGCCTGCCTATTGTATTATTCCATAAATAAACGCTTCACCGTCTGCGGATGTCTGACTAAAGTTGTTAATTTTGTACGCGGGGCTTACTGGTAGCGTGATTTGCTGACCGCCATCAAGAATCTCCTGCGCTTTATCCACATTCACCAACTTGGGATATGCATACGGTACGGTAATGGTGCCCATAATTTTGGGCGCGCCCCGTTTCATATTGATCAGATAATTGTTCACAAAGGTGCTGCCATTAAAATCTTCCTGGTCGAACAAATTATAGCCCACGGTATTATTGTCATGTTTGGTAATAACAACATTATTCTGGGCATGGGTCAGCAGCGTGCTGTCTTCCTGAAAACGTGAGGCCGTAAAACCATTACGGTTTACTTCAATCAGGTTATGGAACAAATACGACTTACCATACGCGCCAGCCAGCAGGCCGCCCATTTTTATCCCTGCCCACTGTTTACCGGTGGTGTCGCCCAAATCGTGTATATAATTATTAAACACAAAGCTTGGGCCAACGCGGGTGGGGATCACGCTCACGCCGGTGTAGGTGTTGGAGATATCATTGTTGTAAACCATGACATTATACTGGCCGCCATCAACTTCGATGCCATCGTCGTTGCCATAGGCGAAGGTATTGTTGTAGATAGCTGCGTCACGAACAAAGCCACCCAGCGGCGATGAGTTTTTGCGACCTTCAATAACATCATTAAAACGATGGTCGGGTTTGCCGGTAAATTCGTTGTTACGGATGACTACCTGGCCCTTAAAGCGTGGGTCTGGGTGATTGGCATGGGCAAAAAAGGCATTAGGTCCTTTCGGGTGACCCGAGCGCCAGTCGTTGGCAAAAGGCACCGGATCGTGCACTTTGCAATTTTCCACGGTGACCACGCCGCTTTGGCGCAGGTAAATAGCCGAGTCGTAATTAATGGGTTCGGCCCCTTCCTTTTCAAAGGCAATGCCGTTTTTTATGATGTTGGGTTCGCGGCCCCAGTCGGCGATATCACAGTGATTAATCCAGATGTGATGAGCCTGGTCAGCATAGATACTATGGGTACGGCCGCCACGTACGGTGATATTCTCAAAGTAGATGTAGCTGTTATCACCAATGCGGATGGCGTTTTTATCCCCGTCAGTGGCGCGAATTACGGTGTCCGGGTCGCCGACAATTTTTGCCCAGCCGTCTTCACTACCTTCAATTCCCATCTCTTCCAGATCCAGGGTGCCGCCCTTGTAGATCTCTGACAGGTGATAAACTTTGTCCGGATCAATAGGCGGCGTATCAGCACGGGTTTCAAAGGTTTTCTCATGATTTTCACGACGCCCGTCCGAATACTGAACCTCAATCTGAGCTTCGTAACGGGTGGCCGGTTCCAGGTACACCAGCGGTCCTGTGTGGTTTCCGGTTACCGGTTCATAAACCAGTGGCCGGCCCTGCTGCCAATCGCCGTTGTTGTCTACCGCACGATACCGCAGGGTCACTTCAGCTGTCTCGGGCAGATGTTGTACCGTGATACTGGCCGACTCCATCAATGGTTGCACAAAAATGGCTTGTTGGGTCATCGCTTCCGGATAGATAGGATTGGTCAGCACGCCGGTAGAAGATGCCCATTTGGTTAATGTGTTGTTGTCGAACACCTGCTTTTGCTTTAGCTCGCGAAACAGAGCATAACGATTGAGTGGGAACATCAGCATCGCGGCGCGTACCACCGAACTGGTCCGGTACGATGAATCTTCGGCGGTGGTGATAACGGCCTCGGTCAGAGTATGCCCCTGATGAATGGCCAGCAGCACTGCTGCGGCTTCGTCAAATTCGCTGGGACTGAGCTTTTTCAGCATGCGTTTGTATTTGCTGCTCTTACTCAATGACTCCACAACTGATTCAACAGCGGATACGCTGTCAGCACCTTGTTTATCCATTGTAGCAAATGCAGATTTACCAGGCTGATCAGCGATAAGGGCGTCGCGGGTAAGCGCCGGGAAACTGGCTTCACTGACAGCGGCTGAAGGGCCGCTTAGCAACAATAGAGTGCTTAAGACATTAAGTATTGGCGTTTTGCGCATGTAACAAAGCTCCTTGAAAAGGGAACAAAAACAACAACAGCGTAGCGAGGGGCAAAGCTATATGCAGAAAGAAGCCGTCCTTACCATAACCCATGGCAAAGATATTGAGCGAACTGCCGGTTACTTACCAGTGACACTACTTTATTGACCCGCTGTCGCCCGGATAGGATATCTTACCAGGATACCCTAAGTACTTAGCGTACCGGCCCGACTAAAGCAAATTGCATGCAAGGCTTAATAGATTAAGTTAATTGCAGGCGCTTCAGCACGGCAAAAGGAGAGGAAGTTTAACGCTTCAGAACTGGTAGCGGACCGACTCACCCAGATCCGCAGCCCAGGCTAAGTCTTTGCGCAGCAAAGAATTTGTTCCATGGCTCTGTAAACTATGCAGGGCACTGTAAGCACTGGCAGAAGGCAAGCGAAGATGATGTAATAATGCATAGGTAAACAATAAACAACGGTGCTGATCGGTATCACAATGCAGATAAATACTGGCGCCATTTGCTAACAATTTTCCGGTCGCGTGCAAATATTGTTGCAACATGGACACATCGGCGGCCCGGGTCGTTACGCTGATATCTATCGGCATCCATAGCCATTGCAGGCCCGCTTTTTCAGTTATCGCTGCGACCTCATGACTGTCTTCGGCCGAGGTTTGCAATGAACCAACATGACTCACCTGAGCACGCTGCATCGTGGCCATATCCTGCTTGCCGGGGCGCGGCCCCACAGCCACTCTGCCCACGCTTGTAGAAAACCAGTCAGGGGCGGCGATAGGGGTTGAACAGGGTGTGGCAGACTGAGACATGATTCTCCGTGGTGGTTACATCGCAAAATAATAAATCGACAAAAAATGACAAAGACAACCGCCCAGCACAAACAGGTGCCAGATAGCGTGAGTGTATTTTACCTTTTTTGCGACATAAAACAGAACCCCTATACTAAAACAAAGTCCACCGGCCAGTAACAGCCATAACCCGGTGCCCGGTAAGGCCAGATAAAGCGGGTATATCACACCCAGAGCAATCCAGCCCATTAATAAATAAGTTGCCACCGATACCTTAGGAAAACGGTGTTGAGCCACCAGCTTAAAAATAACGCCCCCCAACGCCAGTACCCAGATCAGTGCGGTCATGAAAATACCCAGCCAGCCGCCCACCGCCACCAGCAGTAACGGGGTATAGGTGCCGGCAATCAGTAAGTAGATCGCGCTGTGATCAAACAGTTTTAACCACCCCTTTGTCGGCGGATGGGCCACCGCATGATACAGAGTAGAGCTTAAGAACATTAGGATCAGCGTTGAGCCATAGATTGCAGCAGCAGACATCGCCAATGGATTGTCTGCCTTTAATAGCAAAAAGATCAACCCGGCGATGGCCGCTATAAATCCTATGCCATGGGTTAGCGTATTCAACCGCTCTTCAATAAGCGAGTATGCCTGAGACTTCAGTGAGGTCATGAACCTGGCCCTTTAACGTCAGTTACCGAATAATATGAGTTCCAGCGCACAAGTGTACACTCAAAATGCAGGTACGTAAGAAGACTAATTAAGGATGAGTTTTACCATCATACATCTATACCTAACGAGAGCTTTGTTATGAATAACGGGCCGTATTGGCTGCCGGTATTGCTGTTATTGCCGCGAAGCGTGTAAATCACGTTGCAGATGCGATAGATACCGCCGCAGTCCTTTTTTGTATCGCTGCAGGCGCTATAACTATTTATTTTAGTGAGAAATCCTGAAGTATCATGCCATCGGGGAGCGACTTCAGTGGCGTCACGGTTGCAGGCGGCAGGGGCACCGGTTGAGCCTGGCTAATATCTGCCAGCACACCCAGGGGCTCCGTCACAAAATGATGCAAAAATGGCTCGTACCAGAACCTGGTCATCACCGGATAGCGGGTTAGATACCCAGGCTAACCGAACTATGATTTGTATATTGAGGCTGGCATTTATAGCTTTTCATCGACGTTTTGATGATCTGCTGTCGCGGTATGTAACGCCTGCAAATCAGCTTCTATATTGAGCGCCTTACTGGCTCTGACAATGGCTAACTCACGATGGTAGTGAGCCGACGCCTGCATCTCTTGGTTATCCAGCAATTCCAACGCGTACAATGCTTTTTGTAACCGTATCCCAACTTCAACCACCGAAGCACCGTCACGGGCGATGGGAGTGAAGGCATCATTGAACATATCTGCTATGGAGATTTTCGGCACCGATATCCGGTCATAGGCAATTTTCGGCGTGTCTTTCACCGCTGTTGCAGCAGGGCTTTGGCAGAATATGCGCTCCAGGGCCCCAATAACTTTAATTGCCGTGCCCGGATCATTTACTGCTGGAGATAAAGCCCGACCAGCGATTTCGGCTAACACGATCAAGCCAAAACGTGGGTCCTCTTCAAAAGTACGATCGTTATCGATATTAAAAAAGCCTGCAAGTTGGGCATTATCAATTTCACTGTCCTCATCAATAAGCTCACTGGATGTAATAACCATCAATGGCTCTGACATTGATACAAAATCGCCAGGAAGGGCATTAATCTCTACATGGCTTTGTGTTTCTTCAGCCCATTTCTGTAAGCTTTCCATGTCGATATGCTGTACATAACCAATTTGGTTGTTAGCAAAAATGCTTCTTCCTTTTTGCGGGGGCCAGTGAGCGGTATGCCTCCATAAGCGGGCTGTTGTTGACGACGCAGCATAGCTTGGGCGGTGGCATGTTCAACTTTATCAATAGTTGAGCCGATGCGACCCAGGCGCGCAATACTATCTACCCACCTGACGAACGTGATGATCACCACCGCGAATACGCAAGCCGTAAGAACGAATAGTACAAACAACCCCGCTTTTTCGTAGTAGGCATTTTTCACCGCCATCAATCCCACCACACTGAAGATAAATGCGCCGACAAAAGTTGAAAGGGCATTCTGAGAAACATCATCTGCTAACACCAGGGAAAAGGAACGCGGGGTAGCTGAGCTACTTGCTGAAGAATATGCCGCGACCATGGAGGCCACAGAGAATGTAGCGATCACTAACATGCTTGCTGCCATAAGAGACAACAGACTTTCGACCGAGTCCTTCGTAATGGCCGGAACAATATTGGCCGTAGTGGAGTTTCCTACAAGCTTGGCGGCGAAGACCCCAATAATAGAAAGCATACAAACCATCAGGGGCCGAACCCAAAGACGCTCTTTAAATCGATTAAGTCGAAAACGCAGCTGATCTATTGAAAACAACCAGGTCATATAGTGTCCTCTAAGAGCGATTACATTAAGGTAGGGAATGAGTTTGTTATTCTTTAAGTACGCTTTTCAGGCCCAGCATAGCATGTATTTTAGACAAAAAATTTACGATGTGTCATGCTATCGTCTAACGAAGGTATAGGTGTTAAACCTTTTTTTGTAGAAAAATGACAAGGTTGCTAAGTTCAGTTTTAATCACCACCGGCCAAGGTTGTGACAGACCTCCAACACACAAAAAGCAGATTGCAACCTGCGGGACGAACCGCCGTGAACGGCTTAAAAAGATGCCAACCGCTGGCTAGACATTCGTCGTGTGTCTCTATGGTTATAAAAAATCGTCTATATAGGGGCCTGTATGCCCACCCATGTGACATGAGCCATGCTAACAATAGAGGTTATTATGAACGATGAAAAACGTATTCCTGTCCTGAACTTGCCCTTAGAGCGTGACAATTTTCTTCGCACACTGATTCGCCATTTGTCCGGTACTTTAGAAGAAGTCATCGGGCTTGATGAAGCCTCGGGCTTTATTAGTGTGGTGGGTCAAAGGATGGGTGAAGAGATTAATGAACAATATCGAAGCGCACTTAGTCTTGATAAACTTTCGCCTACCCAGGTAAGCGCTGTATTGGTAGATTTGAAGCGCCGTATCAAAGGCGATTTCTATGTTATTGAACAAGATGAGCAAAAAATTGTGCTTGGTAACAATAAATGCCCATTTGGAGACAAAGTCCACAACAGACCTTCGATGTGCATGATGACGTCCAGCGTATTTGGCACGATAACGGCCGATAATCTGGGCTATGCCAGAGTGTCTTTAGAAAAAACCATTGCAAACGGTGACGGTGAATGTTGTGTTGTGATTCATCTAACTGAAAGTGACAACAAACAAAAAGACACGGGTATTGAGTATTATCAAGGGTAAGAAATAATAATGGAAGCTGTAATTTATTATCAACGACTCTTGTCTCGCTTCCCAGAACCGGCTTTGTTAGTTGAAAGGGATGGAAAGGTGAGAGCCTTTAATAAGGCTGCTTCGAACATGTTTAAGCAGCCTTTGGTTACGGGTGGCTTTCTCTTCGAAAGCCTGACTGCAGACGCCTGTGAGAAAGACAAAGAGTATATTAGGCGATGTGCCAAAAGCAGCCAGGTGGTTGCCGGAAAAATACTTTTATCTTCTGTTGGCCCGGCCGTTGTTTGTTATGGATCGTTGTTGGAGCCTGCAACAGAACATCAGGCGGCTCTTATTTTTTTGCGTCTATCCAGCGAGGCACCTTCGAAGCTTAAATTCAGTATTTTAAAAGAAAAAATAAATCAACTGAATAACGAAATTGGTCGTAGGTTAACAACACAACGGGCGTTAAAACAACAGTCTCTTTTTTTTGAAACAACACTCAATTCCATCGGTGAAGGGGTAATTGTCACCGATAATCAATCCAACATATCATTAATGAATCCAATTGCAGAAGCAATAACCGGGTGGCATTTTCCTCAGGTTAAAGGAAAAGCAATCACCACAGTTCTCAGGTTTTCCTCTGAGGCACACCAGGATTCCGGTCGCTCGTTTGAAAAGTCTCAATTTTCGACCGATGAAGTTTATGAGCCCCAGCTTTTTACTGCCCAACTCAATACCAGGCAGGGCCAAGCGGTCACGGTGGAGGTGACCCTCGCCCCTATCGTATCTGATACAAAGAAACATGGCTTCGTCATGGTTTTCCACGATATTTCGGAAAAACAAAAGTTAGAGCAAGAACTCAGGGACCGAGCTAAAAAACTGGGTATTATGAATGAAAACAAAAGTCAGTTTATGACCATGCTTGCTCATGAATTACGGGCCCCCATTGCACCCATTAGTTACGCAGCAGAGCTCATTAAGCATAATTTGCAATCTAATTCAGAACACCATAAACCATTGCATACTATCCAAAGAAAGGTCGGTCATCTGAAACGTCTGGTAGATGATTTATTGGATGTATCTCGTATCACGCTGGGTAAAATGAAAATAGTGAAAGCCGACGTGGATATCGCCGACTTGACCAGAATGCTTTGTGAAGAGTTAAGAAGCCAATACCTTGAAAATGGCGTAGAGCTTTCTGTTTCGATACCAACAGAAGAATTGTGGGTAAAAGCAGATGCTGATCGTATGACGCAGGCGTTACACAATATTTTATATAACGCTTTAAAGTTTACGCCTCTGGACGGAGGGGTAAGTGTGACCTTAAACAACCATGGCACCCAGGTACAGTTGTGCGTTGTAGATTCAGGGGTCGGTATTGAGAAGGCAGATTTGGGCAGACTGTTTGAACCGTTTTCCCAGGCTGAACAAACCTTAGACAGAAGCAAAGGTGGCCTCGGGCTGGGGCTGGCTTTGGTCAAAGGAATTGTAGATTTACATGGTGGTAAGGTTCAGGTAGACAGTGAAGGGCGTAGCACAGGCACAACATTTACTATTACGCTGCCTTTAGCCCAAGGCCCTCAACAAAGCCTTACCACTGTGAAATCCAGTCATTCACAGCATAGACATCATCGAATATTGTTGATTGAAGATGATTATGAAACCGCCAATATGATGAGCGAATTACTGACATTAAAAGGCCATCTGGTCAGCATTGCCTACACCGGGCCTGAAGGCGTTGAAATGGCGGCACAGGTAGAGCCCACCTTTATTTTTTGCGATATCGGCCTTCCCGAATTGAATGGCTTTGACGTAGTTAAAAAACTTCGGGACTCACCTGGAACATTACACGTCCCTATCGTGGCCTTATCGGGGTATGGTGAAAAATCTTTTGTCGACAAAGCAATGTCCGTAGGATTTAACGCCCATATTGTGAAGCCGGCTTCATTGCAACAGCTACACAGAGCGTTATCAAAATTTAGTTAAACAAGAACAGCGTATTATGCTTGCTAAGCACGCCAATGCCCTTGTTCGCAGGGCAGCTCTTCATTTTTATACCGCCATGCTGTCTACACATTGATTTATAACCTACCGTTGTACACAACTATTCAGCGAGTTTGATCAAGGCAAATTGCCAGGGGCCGGGGTTGTTCGCCACAGCGAGCCTCCAAAATGCTGCTATGGTGCTACCTTACTGCTGGGCAAGGGGATAAACAGTAAATCCCATGCTGCCTGCTAGCGACACGAGTGGTGTGAGCGCCGTTTCGGGCAGTGCCAGAGTGAGGTGAACCCGATGATCATAGCTGACCTTATCAATCTGACCCTGGTGCTCATCCACAAAATGTCGCAAAAATTGTTCGTGTTTAAAGTCGGTCACAATGTGGCGCTTGACCAGCACAACATGTGCAACTGTGGGCAAACTTTCCAGCGTCATCTGGGTACTTCCGGAGTACGCTCTGACCAGTCCTCCCGCGCCAAGTTTGATACCACCAAAATACCGTACCACCACAATCATCACATCACCGGTCTGGTTATGCTGCAATACATTCAAAATAGGTTTACCGGCGGTGCCTGAGGGTTCACCGTCGTCGGCCATCGCAACACTAACCGGCATTTGAGGATCGCCGAATAGATAAGCCCAGCAGTGGTGTCGGGCGTCAGGGTACTGGGCTTTCACCTGTTTTAAAAACGCCATCGCCTGTTCACGATCAGCCACATGTTGGGCGATACCGATAAAGCTGCTTTTTTTTATTTCAAGGCGGGTCTGGTGCCAGCCACGGGGAATATTATATGCCATAGATTGGCAATTATACGCCGGAGCGTCATAGGATGTATAGATTTAGCCAGAAAAGGGGCAAGCGCTGTCACAGCGCTATGGGAAGCAGGCATCTGGCGACGCGCCGGCCGGGTTAAAAATTTATCGGAATGAAAGCAGCTCAGTTCACACCAGACTCCGTCTCGAGGGTAGGTTTGGTTATAACAAAGGCCAGCATCAGTGCTGGCCTTTTAATGGTTACCAATGTAAAACCTGATTCAGCCTATTGCAGGTCAAACCGATCGTTTTGCATTACCTGCACCCAGGTGCTGACAAAGTCATCCACAAACTTCTGCTCTGCATCTTTTGATGCGTACACTTCAGCAATGGCACGCAGCTCAGAGTTTGAACCAAAAATCAGATCCACCGGGGTGGCGGTCCATTTTTTCTCACCACTTTGACGATTTACCCCCTGGTACACACCAGCCTGGTTGTCGACTTTTTCCCACCGGGTAGACATGTCCAGCAGGTTGGTGAAAAAGGCGTTGTTAAGCTGGCCAGGCGTCTGGGTCAGCACGCCATGTTCTGTATCATTATAATTCGCGCCCAGTGCCCGCATGCCGCCTATCAACACGGTCATTTGTGGTACGCCCAACCCCAATAAATCCGCACGTTCCACCAACATCTCTGTCGGGCCTTTAAAGGCCTCGTCAGAGTAGTAGTTTCTGAATGCATCGGCTTTGGGTTCTAGCCACTTAAATGACTTCACATCGGTCATTTCGGCGCTGGCATCATTGCGACCCGGCTCAAAGGGCACGTCTACCTCGTAGCCAGCCTGTTTTGCCGCTTTTTCGATGGCGGCGGCGCCACCGAGTACGATGGTATCGGCCAGCGAAATTTGTACATCACCGTTGTTCTTATTGAAGTTCTGCTGGATCTGCGTCAGCTGTTTAAGAACGTTATCCAGTTCTTCAGGATTGTTCACCGGCCAGTCATTCTGCGGCGCCAGACGTACCCGGGCGCCGTTGGCACCACCGCGCATATCGGTATCCCGATAGCTGGCTGCCGATGCCCAGGCGGTTCTGACCAGCTCGGGTACCGACAGACCACTGTCCAGAATACGTGATTTCAGCGTTTTAATTTGCGCATCATTTACCAGGGTATAGTCTACCTTCGGGATCGCATCCTGCCACTTCAGGATTTCTTGCGGAACCTCATTACCCAGATAACGGGCCCGGGGACCTAAATCACGGTGATTCAGCTTAAACCAGGCTTTAGCAAATGCCAGTTCAAAGGCTTCTGGATTTTCCTTGAACCTAAGTGCGATTTCACGAAACTCAGGATCTTTCTTAATGGCCACATCGGTGGTGAACATGATCGGCGCATGACGTTTGCCTTCAATATGGGCATCCGGCACCATATTTTTGGCTGATTCTGAATCCGGTACCCATTGAGTGGCCCCCGCCGGGCTTTTGGTTTTCACCCAGTTAAAAGCAAACAAGTTCTCCAGATAATTGGTGGTCCACTGGGTGGGGGTTACAGTCCAGGCGCCTTCCAAGCCACTGGTCATGGTATCTTCGGCATTGCCTTTGCCACATTTGTTTTTCCAGCCCATACCCTGGTCTTCGATATCCGCCGCCGCAGGCTCTTTACCCAGACAGTCGGCTTTTTTGGCACCGTGGGCCTTGCCGAAGGTGTGACCACCGGCAATCAAAGCCACAATCTCTTCGTCGTTCATGGCCATGCGACCAAAGGACAACCGAATATCTTTGGCGGCGGCAAGGGGATCAGGATTACCATGCGGGCCTTCAGGATTAACATAAATCAATCCCATTTCTACTGCTGCCAACGGGCCTTTCAGCTTGCCTTTTTTGTCCCGGCGCTCATCGGTAAGCATTTTTTCTTCGGGCCCCCAATAGACCAGATCCGGCTCCCAGTCATCTTCGCGACCACCGGCATAGCCAAAGGTAGTAAAGCCCATATCTTCTAATGCAACATTGCCGGTCAGTGCCATTAAATCCGCCCAGGAGATATTACGGCCATATTTTTGTTTAATGGGCCACAGCAACCGGCGGGCTTTGTCCAGATTGGCATTGTCTGGCCAGCTGTTCAAAGGGTCGAAGCGCTGTTGGCCGCCACCGGCGCCACCGCGACCATCCACCACCCGATAGGTGCCGGCAGCATGCCACGCCATACGAATAAAGAACGGCCCGTAATGGCCATAATCTGCCGGCCACCAGTCCTGAGAGGTGGTTAATACCTTACGAATATCCGCTTTAACATCAGCCAGATTCAGCTGTTCGAATGCTTCGGCATAGTCAAATTGTGCCCCATAAGGGTTGGATTCAACGCCATGGGCGCGAAGGGGGGATAAATCTAATTGCTCGGGCCACCAGAAAGCGTTACTGCGGGCCTCATTAGTCACCGTTGGCGCTGCTATGGTTACCGCTACCGGCGACAAGGTAAGACTGACCGCCGTGGCGACACGTAGGACTCGTTTAAACATGATTTTCTTCCTTAGAATTGGAGTTTACCTGAGTGGAAACACTTATTAAGAATCGTTCAAAATCCTGAATTTAGGAAATAAGTAAATTAGATTATCCTAATCGTATTTTCTGTCACTGCAGCGTAAAAGGCGTTTGCAGCGTCCGGTTTTTGCTCTGTTTCAGGCAACTATGAGGCGCCAAGTACATGGGACTGGGCCAGCATCAGGTTATAGGCGCCCCAGGCCGCGCCTTCGACCGGGGCATTAGTTGGCATAAAGCTGCGCAAAATAGGCAGTGGGCGCAGCAGGTAAGCTTCAATGCCTTCTTTTAGTGCCTCAGACAACCCGGGGGTCTCACACAGCGGGCCGGTAAGCACCAGTTTATCCGGAGTGACCACGATAGCCGCCGAGGCAATAACGCGACAAAGCTGATTGACCGCCGGTTTCCAGCTTTCCATGTTGTTTTTTGCTATAAAAATCCTGGGCGCAACGGTTTAATACCCTGACCACCCAGCGCTGGCAGGAAATTATCGATTTTTTAAAGTTGCATTATGCGTTAAATAAACGCACCGACAGCCGCTACTGGTGCGATCATCGTCAGCCTCACAGCTCGCCATCATCGCTACGTGATAATCTGACTGTGTGGCAGACCCAGCCGCCGTGGATTTATGACAGCTTGGCCAAACATGAGTTGTTCTCTGCCGCCAGTCAGCAGTATGTGCTATACGGGATGGGTTATGCCACTACCCAGCACACCGATGCTGCACAGGCCATGCGCTTATTTGAAAACACCGAGCGCCAGGCTGGCAAATTACTGGCCGGACTGCCCGGGTTACGCACCTATTTGCAGTAGGTTCAGCAAACCTATCAACAGACCTATCAGCAAAAAACGCACCGTGGCTAGCGCCGACGGTGCGTAGTTGACAGAGTTAGATGAAGACCCATTCGCCTCAGATAAACATCATCAGCAAGGCACCTACAATCATAAACAGATTTTCAGACAAAGACACAAAGCCCAGCGGTACATTACTGCTGCCGCCCACACAGGCACATTTCAATTCGCGCTTGTCGATGTATACGGCTTTGCACACCGACGCTGCGCCCACTACGCCAATAAACAGTGAAAAGGGTGCCACCAGCCAGGCGGAAAAACCGGCTATCATGCCAATCCCTGCGTAGGCTTCCACAAACGGGTACACGTAGGCATAGCGCAGATGGCGCATGGCGAGCAGGTCGTAGGTAATAAACATATTGGTAAAGCTATGCAGATCCTGCAGCTTTTGCACCGCCAGCAGAATCATGGCAAAACCGATAAACAACATCAGGGTCTGCAGTGATAACAGCGCGCCGGGCAAAACCATGGCCAGTGCGGCGGCCAGTGCTACTGAGAAGATGGCTACTACCGGTGTATATGAAGTGCCTTGCTGACCGGCTTCGTCCTTGCCAAAAAAGTCACGAAGTTCTTCGTAGCCGCCCACCCGTTCATCATCGATAAAGGTTTGTGGGGTGGTATCGACACTATGTTTTTCCTTAAATGCGTCAATTTCCTCTCGGGAAGTCAGATGATGATCCTCGACCTGATAGCCCTGACGTTCCAGTAAATCTTTTGAACGCAGCCCGAATGGGCAAATATGTTTATCAGTCATCATCCGATACAAAACGGCGTGCTTACTCATCGGTTCACTCCTTAATTGTAGAGAACAGCTGTGTAAATTATGGACGGTTTTTGTCAGGGAAGCGCAAACTTCTCACACAAAAACGTGATGGTTTAGACATGTGGTGGGTAAAAGCAAATCGTGTTCCGAAGAGGCAAAGACAGGATAGTAAAGCTAACAAAAGCATGGGAGAGAGGGCTGAGGGGATAACCCAAGCATCAGTGGCTTAGTCAGCCATGCTGTTACCTGATACCGGCAACAGCATGGCGCAAATTTATCAGGCTGCGCGGTGGTCCAGAAACTCCTCGTAGGTGCCTTCAAAATTATGAATCTGCTGATCTTTGATTTCGATAATCTGCGTCGCCAGAGAAGAGACAAATTCGCGGTCATGGCTGACAAAAATGACCGTGCCGTCAAAATTCAGCATCGCGTTATTCAGCGCCTCAATAGACTCCATATCAAGGTGGTTGGTGGGTTCATCCATCACCAGCACATTGATGTCCTGTAGCATCAGCTTACCAAACAGTAACCGGTTTTTTTCACCGCCAGAGCACACCTTCACTTTCTTGTTAAAGTCATCTGAGCCAAACAACAGGCGTCCCAGCATGGCTTTGACCTGTAAATCATCGTGTTTGGGGCCGCGCCATTGCGACATCCACTCAAATAAGGTCATGTCGCTGCTAAAGTGAGCACTGCTATCCTGAGGAATATAACCCACAGCGGCATTTTCTGCCCATTTCACCATACCTTCATTAGCGTCCAGCTCATTGATCAGGCATTTTAACAGGGTGGTTTTTCCGGCGCCGTTCTCGCCAATAATGGCCAGGCGCGAACCGGCTTCCAACAACAGATTAGCATTGTTGAATAACGGTAAGTCAGCATAGCCATGGCCCAGTTCTTCTAAGGTAATCGCCAGACGATGCAGCTTTTTATGCTGCTTAAACTGGATATAGGGCTTACGTCGGCTGGATGATTTGATGTCGGCCAGCTCGATTTTCTCCAGTCGGCGGGCCCGCGAGGTGGCCTGTTTTGCCTTTGAGGCGTTGGCAGAAAAGCGCGCTACGAAGCCTTGCAGCTCTTCGATTTCAGCAGACTTTTTCGCATTCTCGCTATGCAATTGTTCCTGCACCAGCGCGGCCGCCTCGCTAAAGGCATCATAATTACCCGGATACACCCGCAATTCACCATAATCAATGTCGGCCATGTGGGTACATACCGAGTTTAAAAAGTGACGATCGTGGGAGATGATAATCATGGTAGACTTACGCTTGTTCAGCTCTTCGGCCAGCCAGTGAATAGTGTAAATATCCAGGTTGTTGGTAGGCTCATCCAGCAGCAGAATATCAGGCTCAGCAAATAAGGCCTGCGCCAGCAATACTCGCACTTTGCGGCCCGGCGCAACTTCCTTCATTAGGCCAAAGTGGTACGACTCTTCAATGCCGGCCGCATTAAGAATGTCGCCGGCCCGAGCTTCTGCCGTATACCCATCCATCTCGGCAAATTGCGTTTCCAGGTCGGCCACCCGCATGCCGTCTTCTTCGCTCATCTCGGGGTTGCTATAGATAGCATCACGTTCCTGTTTGATTTCCCACAGTTCACGATCGCCCATAATAACGGTGTCGACCACAGTCATCTCTTCAAAAGCGAACTGATCCTGGCTCAGGATCCCCAGCTTGGTCCCCGGTGCAAACGAAACATTGCCGGCAGACGGGGTCAGCTCACCGCTTAAAATTTTCATAAAGGTCGACTTGCCTGAGCCATTCGCGCCAATCAGGCCGTAGCGGTTGCCGTGCCCAAATTTAGCAGAAATGTTTTCAAATAATGGCTCAGAGCCAAATTGCATGGTGATGTTGGCAGTGGTAATCAAATCAGGTATCCAGAGGGTAAAATCAGAAGAAAAACAGGCTCTGTACCAGAGCCGAGGGCGCGCAATATAAAGAAATAGGGCCGCTGTGTCGAGGGAATTTTGAGCGATGTGCCAGGTTTAGTTCCATAAAACGCCCCAGGTGTTCTTATAACTTCATGATAAAAATGAATTTATAGGGCTTGCCAGGCTGCAAAGCAATGTTGTTAGCTCAAGGCTTCAGACGCCATCGCTCTAGCCATTGCCAGCAATTTTGCCACCAGGATGTCTTAACGGGGGAAGTGGCCGACTCAACCACCAGGTGATAGCCGGTTTTGGGAATTACCTCAATATGCCAGGCGGGCGTATTGGGTAAGCAATTGAGTTCTTTTTTTAATCGATAAATCAGGTGATTTATCAAATCTTCGCTAACCACATTATTGTGCTGCCAAATGGTCTGGCGTATTTGTTCGCGGGTGACAATGCCCTGGGGCTCTTCCAGAAACATCGCCAGTAATGCCGCACACTGTGGTGATAATGTTTTGGACTCTCCCTGAGCATTGCTTACGGTATGGGTACTGCCATCGTAGTTTAAAAACGAAGAGGGCTTCATAAAAAAGCCTGCTCGGACGGAGTATGTACTTAAAATAATAGCACAGCATGAAAATGTCGGGGTCAGTTACCGCCGAACAGAGTTCCGGTACCGCCTAAAGGGCTGAATGCTATAGAAATAAAAACATCATGTTTTTTTCAGCATATTTTCATGTAACTTTCACGGTTTTATCAGGGTCTGATATCAATAGTGGGTATAAGCTTACCGAGTCTGTGCAAATGTATTGCCAGCGCTGTTCCCGCTCACACCGACTCACGCCGAAGGAAAATGTCATGAATAAATTAAAAGTTCTACCTCTTGGCCTAACAGTTCTAGCGCTATCTGCGGGTTTGAATACCGCAATGGCCGACAGCTACCCTAAAGAATTGGAAAAAGATTTAATTTCTATCTGCCGGCATGCTGCTGAAAATGACCGTGTGGATCTTCATCGTGCGGTATTACAGATAGTGCCGGGCAAAAACATTGCCGGCCCTGCATATCGTATGGTGGGTAAAGGGTTAATGTGCAATGATATGACTGTAGCAAATTTTGCCAGCTATTATGGCGCGGCCGATACCCTGCGGATTCTGGAACGTTTCGGTGACCCGTTAAAACCAAGGGTCGAAATCAAAGATCTGGAAACGGCTCGAATAGTACCTGAAACCATCAATGCGGTACTGGTGGCCGCAAAATAGCCAATTCGCTATTCATTGGCGATAACATCGTACCACCGATACACAAGACGATTCAGCAAGCTTAATTTTCATTCTGGCAGAAGCGTTCAATAGGGCAGTATGCACAGCTTCATCAGATAGCATAACTTGCACTCAAAAGCCAAAAAGCGCAAAGGAAACAGGCACAAACGGCGAACTGTAGGTGACCCAACCATTGTAATAGGCTGAATCATTGTGGCGGTAAGCAACGCGGTTATCGCGACCTTTATTGTCTACAACATTACGCAGGCTTCAGCCCTGACTGCGTAACCTCCTACCTCAAGGCGGATTTGTCGGTTTCAAACCGGTAAATCCGTTTTTCTTTATGCCAGTTTTTCCTCTTTCACGATTCTGTCAAAACCGTGCTACGGAACAGTAGCGCGTAATGCAGTGTTTTTGTACTTTTTAAGTGGCAGGACAATCCTGTCTTAACAAGGAGAATATGATGAAAGAGTTAGATAACAAGGATTTGGAAAATGTCAGCGGGGGGTGGCGCCGATAGTATACGGTATAGCTGGAGCCTATGCCTATGAAGCCATGGGTGGCAAAGCCGGCATTGACCGGTATTTTTCCAATGGCTGGGCATCCACCAAGTCTTCCATACGTTACTGGTATCGTAAACTGAACTGATCAAAAGGCGCCTGCCCCAGGGCAGGCTTTAAGAACATGGAAAGAATATTTTATTTCTTGATTGCTGTAGTGGCTTATGTCCTGTTCTGCTGGCAGGAGGAAGCCGCCCCGGCTTATTGGTTTGCGCAGAATCTACCTAGTTTTTTAAGTGTGTTTATAGGGGGGCGTTGCTGGCAATGTGGCAGGGCAACTACGACGAATCGGATTTTGTGTATTATCTAATTGGCGCTTGTCTGTATGAGATTTTGCAAATTTATATCCCTGAACGCACGTTCGACTGGTGGGATATTCTCGCCATTCTGATTGGCGGTCTGTTGTATTATGGCTCGGCTAAAGCGGTAACAAAGATCAGAGCAATGCTGAAAACCTGGACCGGTAAATTTCTGAGGTTATATTTATCCTGATGATATTTTCAGCGGTATGCAATCCGCCAGGTATATTCCCGGGGTTGCAAAGGGGATCTTCTAAGACAAGTTCAGGGCGAGCTCAGGATACTTTGAGCCGGCTCGCTGAAATTACCTGGCGCGCATTCTTTGTCTGCGTTCTGACTTGTCCCATCCACAAAGACGAAGCAATACGGCGGTTTGTCTAAGCAAAATAGGGTGTAACACCTACCAAGGAAAAAGCGTACCGACTCAGGAATACAGAGGCGATGGGGTTTACACTATCGCTGACAGTTGAAATATGTCAGGCTTTGATTGGAATAGATGGTGGCCCCTCCCAGACTCGAACTGGGGACCTAACGATTATGAGTCGTGTGCTCTAACCAACTGAGCTAAGGGGCCTTTAGATACGTGGTCGTCAGTCATAGTTGACGACAAGTGCCGCGAAGTATAAGCAGTTTTAAATGGCTTGTCACCCCCGCCAGGTTGCCTTTTTATGCCCTCAGATTCTAACCGCTGATTTTATCACCACCGCAGGCGCGATAAATTGCATATTTTGAGCGATAAGCGGATAATTCTGGTAGGTTTGCGGTCTAAACTGCCATAGGCACCCTGAGTTAAAAGCGCTAGACTTGTGCCCTTTTATTGCAATAACAGTGTGCCCGGATACACGACTCAGGAGAGGGACGATGTTGGTTAAACAAGGCTTGGGTGTGATGCTGCCGGTGATATTGCTGGCAGGGTGTGGCTTTTTTGAAGATCCGCCGCCGGCCGGTCATATTCCGTTGCAATTTGTAGATTTAGAAAAAAACGATGCCTGTCAGTATGAGCTGGATGTCAATAATCGCCGCTGGCGAGTGGAACATCTGGCGTTTTATTTATCTGAGCCCAGGGTGCGTATCGAAGGACGCTGGCAAAAGCTGAGCTTTATTCCTGGTCCGATGCAATCCAAAAAACTGGCGCTTATGCAGTTTCATCATGCCTGTGATACCCAGAATAACCATACCACTATCAAATTAAACGCCAACAAGGCGCTGCTTGATCGTGCCTCGGCCATCAGCTTTACCATCGGGGTGCCGTTTGATGATAATCATCAGACGGGAAAGCAGTCACAGGCGCCTCTTAATCATGCGTCCATGTTTCAGTCCAAACAAGCCGGCCATTCGTTTATGCGGATTAACTTGAGTGACCCAGACGAGGACGAAACCGGGAAATCGTGGGCGTTTATGCTGGCCAGTGGTATGTGTCACTCTCCTGACGAGCACGCCCCTATCGTGCGCTGTGATAAACCGAATCGGGTAACGCTGGATTTACCAATGCGGGCGAATGTGGAAGATTTACGGCTGACCGCCAGGCTGAGCCAAATTCTGTTCAGAGCTAACCTGACCACGGCGGGGGATTGTAATCTGGCGACCCCTGAAGGCAGCGAATGCCGTAAAGTCCTGGCCAATTTGACCGGCCGTGAGTGGATCCGCTGGGATGCGCCCACTCGGGTTTACTTAAAGCAGGACTAAGGTATGGTCTTGAATAACCGGTATAATGTGCAACGCCATTTTTTATTTGCTATATTTTGCTTTTATTATTTAACCTGTTAGCCAGCTTGTGCGGAGATAATAATGACAGACAAGCCCTTTCTGGTCAGTGGCCGTAATACCATTATTCATAAGGTACGAAAGTTTGACCTGCTTATACTCAATGGCGATGATAATCCGCCGGTTTTGGTAACATTTCGTGGCCTGAAAGCGTTCGAAGGCGATATCCCCGAAAACAAGCGTGACGCCAAAATGGCGGATATGGAGCTGGTGGATCTCACCGCCGGTGAAGTGTTTGGTGATGAAAAGACGTTAGTGTTTGTGCAAACACTAAATGGTAAAGAATATAAAGTCGATTACAGTAAAACCGGCTCAGGCAGCTTTATCAAAATTCATCAGGACAGCACGTTCTAACCCTTTTGCTCGTCATGGAGAGGCCGCCAGGTTTCTCCTGCATTTTTCCCCCCTTCTTTTTTTGGTTTTGCTCAACCAGACCGCCTTTTTTGTGATTGCTGGCTAAGTAGCTGGTGACGGGTGTAACAAAGTATGTGGCTAACACGATAAACAGCCGCTAAGAAAGTTAAGTTATCGGCCTTAATATGCGCTTTATCGCAACAACGCAAATACCCGCGACTGAACGAAAGCCGCGTCACTTTTTATGATTTTAAGCCTACTGTATCTATGAACCTGGCGCATTTGTCAGCTTCCTCACGGAGATACCACCATGCTTAAATCTATCACACTTTGCAAAAGCCTGATTACTGCCGGTCTTGTGGTTGGCGCCACGTTAGGAGTAACCGCTCCTGCCTATGCTGCTTATCCGGCACATATGGAAGGCGATCTTATAAAAATCTGTACGGCTATTCGTGATAACCGTATCGGCCGCTTACAAATGGCAGTGCGCCACAGCGGGCTGTCTTATCGTCAGCTTCAAAAAGGCCTGGTGTGTAACGGCGATGATATGCTGACATTCGCGGCTAAACATAAAGCGGCCGCCACCGGACAGTTGCTGACCCGTCGCCTGGGCATCCGTCAAACCTTAACGGCTTCACGATAATGGCTGCATCATCACCGGATGTTAGCGACCAGCCAAGCGGGTCTGACAGCCCGCGCCCGGGTCGCTCTGGTGGTGGTATGGTGGCACCGGCAAACGCTGGCTTAACCGCCTTTTTGATGTTCGCCCGCAACGACGCCTATAACCGGCTGGCAACTGAGATTTTACAGTATCCCGGGCTGGTAGGGCAGGTAAGCCACCTTAGCGCCGCCCAGTTGCCGCAGGACACCCAAGACCGCCTGGCGGAGAACCCATTTATTGTATGTGACCAGGCGCATTTTGGTTATCTGCAGTCCCGCAATATTACGGTTCCCTGGGTGGTTACTGGCGACTCCAATGCCCTCGCGATGCAGGCATTTGCTGCTGGCGCCGATGGATTTTTAGAATATCCCTGGCAGATCCCACAGCTTAAAAAGTCTCTGGAGCGAATCCGAATGCTTATACGACGGCGGACCGAACGGCAGTTGTACCGGCAACTTACCCGCTTGCTGACCCATCAGATGCATCTGTTGCCCGAAGACGTATCCGACTGGGTAGAGCAGCATATGCCAGACTCAGCCGACCAGACTGTTACCTTTCGAAGCGACGGGGCCTGGTACAGCTTGCCTTGCAGCCGCATTGTCTGGGTTGAGGCGGCGGGTGATTATATGTGTGTGTACACTGACACGGAAAACCATATTGTGCGCATAACCATGACACAGCTTTGCAAAACGCTGTGCCCGCACCGGTTTGAACGGGTAAATCGCTCGGTATTGGTAAACCGCGCCTGGGTGCGCCAGGTACTCAGAACTAGCTCAGGCTGCTGGGTGGTACTTGATGATCATACCCGACTCAAAATCAGTCGCCGCTTTCTGGCGGCGTACTGGCAACAGCAGATTAAATAAATAATTACCGGCTCACTGGTAGTCACGGTTTGCCTCAAGTACCCTCTTAATCATCACCCATCTTCGTTATTTTTCATGCGTACCTTGTTTTTTTCAGCGCTGGGCTTGCTGATGCTGGTCTTATGTTATCTGGCTGGCGAAGTGATTGTGCTTACTTTTAACTTACCCTTTCCCGGGGCGCTGGCCGGTCTGCTGGTGCTTTTGCTGTTGCTGCTGTTGAAAAAACAGGTGCCTCAGCCACTTCATCTGGGCGCCAAACCATTGCTGACACATATGACCATGCTGTTTGTGCCCGCCGTTACCTCGGTGGTGTTATTTGTTGAGGACATTCAGCATCACTGGCTGGGCCTGAGTCTGGCTATTGTTGCATCGACGCTGGTTGCCCTGGTGTTATCCGCATGGATAAGCCAGTGGATTTTTGCTTTAAAAAAGGGGCCTCACCATGACGTTTGAACAAGCCCTGAATACGGTGGCGACCCAGTTTATGCAGA
Organism: Salinimonas marina; assembly: GCF_015644725.1. Lineage (NCBI taxonomy): Bacteria > Pseudomonadati > Pseudomonadota > Gammaproteobacteria > Alteromonadales > Alteromonadaceae > Salinimonas > Salinimonas marina. The sequence goes on along the minus strand of NZ_CP064795.1, from coordinate 2,940,575 downwards.
TGACCGAAAATACGGCTACCCTGCCAGCATTGGGGTGGCTGGGCGCCACCTTAGTAACTTATACCGCCGCGTTATGGCTTAACCGGCGTGCAGGGGGTCACCCGCTGTTGCATCCCCTGGTGCTAACCACGGCGACGGTATTGATGTTAATTGCCGTTGTACAAACAGAATTAAAGCAGTATCAACAATATACTGCTTTAATTCACTGGCTGCTGGGGCCTGCCACCGTCGCTCTGGCCTTGCCGATGTACGCACAATGGCAAAAAGTGCGGGAATTGGGCTGGCGTCTGGTGGTGGCGGTGGCAGTGGCCGGAACCCTCGCGCCAGTGCTGGCCTGGGGATGTTTATACCTCACCAATGCGCCGCTGGCTTTGCAGCTCACGATGCTGGCTAAATCAATTACTACCCCACTGGCCATGGAAACCAGTCGTATGATCGGGGGCATTCCGGCGCTGGCCGCTGTATTTGTCATTACCACCGGAATAGTGGGCGCCATTGCCGGGCCATTCACCTTCAGGCTGTTACATCTTACCCATCCTCAGGCCCAGGGCATTGCTTTGGGTAGTGTTACGCACGCAATTGGCACCGCACGGGCGATAAGTCTGGGCGAAGCACAGGCTGCCATGGCCAGTCTGGGTTTGTGTGTGAACGGCATTATGACCGCCCTGGTGTTACCGGTGGTTATTCGCGCGCTCTAGGCAATTATTCGCTCTAGGCAGTCGGCCGCCCTGGGCAGTTCCTTGCGCTGGTTTGTCGGATGCCCTGGGCAGTTATGTGCTCTGCGCAGTCTGGCGTTTTAAACAATTGTGGGTGAGAGGCAATATTGATCTTATGTTGTATGGACATCTGGCCGATACCTGCTAAAAGTTTATCTTTAATTTTTATTCTCAGTTGCAACGGGGTGGTAGCCAAATACAATGTTTTCGGTCTTAGTATGTGACGATTCAATGGTGGCGCGAAAGCAGGTAGCCAAAAGCCTGCCACAAGACTGGCAGGTGTCGGTACACTTTGCCAAACATGGTGAAGAAGCCATGCAATTGCTCAATGAAGGCAAAGGCGATCTGTTATTACTGGATCTGAATATGCCGGTAATGGACGGTTACGACACCTTAAGGGCGATTCAGACTGCCGGGATGCCGGTTAAAACAGTAGTTATCTCTGGTGATATTCAGCCTGAGGCGCGCGAACGCGTGACCGCGCTGGGGGCATGCGATTTCATTCGCAAACCGGTGGATGCTGTCAGTTTGGCTGCGACTTTGACCAAACACGGTGTGCTGACTGGTGCCGATGCGACCCGTGCAGACGACGGTGAGCTGGACCCTTATATTCGCGACTGCTATCAGGAGATCACCAATATCGCCATGGGGCGGGCAGGGGATCACCTGGCTCGCATCATGAACGTATTTGTGCATCTGCCGATTCCTAATGTAAATCTTATCGAAGCCTCAGAGCTACATATGATGCTTTCTGATATTGAGCGTCATGAAGAAGTTTCCGCGGTTTGTCAGGGCTTCATTGGTCCGGGCATCAGGGGCGAGGCACTATGTATATTAAGCGACTCCAGCTTTGACGATGTAGCAAAAATTCTTGATGTAAAAGGCCCGGTCGATGATCGCATTCAACTTGAGCTGCTGATGGATGCTGCCAGTATCCTGATTGGTAGCTGCTTGACAGGTTTGGCCGAGCAGCTGGATGTGGTATTTAGTCAGGGACACCCCGTGGTGTTGGGACAACACCGAGCCATTACTGACATTATCTCGGCCAATCGGCCCACCTGGCGGCGTACCCTGGCCATTGAGTTAAGCTATGGACTGGAGGGGTATGAGGTTCGCTGTGATTTGATTTTGCTGTTTACTGAAGACTCGATGGACACAATGAACCGCAAGCTTGCTCATTTACTGGAGGATTATTAAATGACGGACGCCTTACAGGAGGTGCAGGAATTTCACTGGATGATGGACATGCTCCAAACCGTGGATGTGGGTATTGTGGTGCTGGATCGCCAGTTCAGAGTCAAAATCTGGAATGCGTTTATGGAAAGTCACAGCGGGCTATTACCCAGCGAGGTCCGCGAAAAGTCCTTATTCAGCTTGTTCCCGGACATTAATTCGGCCTGGTTCGAAAAAAAAGCCCGTCCGGTTTTTGAGTTAAAAACCCGGGCGTTTATGACCTGGGAACAACGCCCATATTTATTTAAGTTTCCCAATTATCGGCCGATTACAGGGAATGAGCAGTACATGTATCAAAATATCACATTGTCGGCCCTGACCTCTGCTAACGGCATCGTTGAAAACATCAGCATGATGATTTATGACGTGACCGATATTGCCGCAGGTAACAAACAGCTGGAATCGCTGCAGGTAACACAAAGTGAGATGTTGGAACAACAACAGCGCATAAACTGAGTCTGGCTTTGGCAAATAATAACGGTTGCCAGCTGATGTTGATCTTTAGGATGTTGCGGCGTTTATATGAAAAATTCTCTTTCTTCTTCTTCGGTAATACGGCTGCGCGCTGTGTTGCTCACCCTGGTTTTAATTTTTCTTAGTGGCTGCGGAGGCGGTGATAGCAGCTCAGACAGCGATAATATTTCACCGGTGTTTGCGGTTAATGCGGGCGCCGACGCCCAGGCAAATGAACAAACGGTGGTATTTTTATCGGCTCAGGTTTCAGGTACCAGCGACACGCTGACCTATCGCTGGCAAAGCACGCCAGAGATGACCATCGAGCAACCCGACGCCAGCTTACCCGAAGCCTCGGTGACGCTTCCTGAGCTCAGTAGCCAACAAACCTATACGGTGACAGTAACGGTGACCAATACCCAGGGTAAAGCCGTCTCCGATTCGCTGGTGATCACCGTTTTGCCGGTGAACGAGCCGCCCCAGGTCGCCATCACTGCCCCGCCAGCAAACGATGAGGCCGGACGCTACGCTGCCGGTATTGATATTACCCTTGATGGCAGCGGTAGTACTGATGCTGATACCAATACACCGGCCAGCCCTATCTCAAGCTGGTTATGGGAGCAGCTGGAGGGCGTGGATGTGACCAGCGCGTTGGCGTTAGATGGCCCGACCATTTCGTTTACCACACCGGTGGCCAGTACCGAGCAATCCTTACGGTTTCGGTTAACGGTGGAAGATGATGAAGGAAGCAGCAGCACCCAAACCATTGTTATGCTTATTCAGCCCGACACGGATACTCAGCCGGTGGTGGACGCTGGCCCGGGGCAGGGCGTCTTCAGTGGTGAGCCCATTATCTTAAAGGGGACCGCCAGCTCCAGTGTCTCTTCCGCGCTGCCTTTGCATTACCAATGGGAAGCATCCAACAATCAGCAACTTTCCATACTACAGCCTGACGCATTATCGACCTATGCTATTGCGCCAAACGTCACCAGCGCGCAGTCATTCTCATTTACGCTTAATGTCACTGATGCTAATGGTAATCGGGTTTCGGATAATATCCAGGTGACGGTCAGACCCATGCCGGTTACCCGGCTCAACGATACCGGTGTGACTACCCAGGCAACCGCTACCACGTTGTCAAAAACCCAACAAAATGCCTTCCCCGGCCAGGACGGACAGCGCGGCGCCGACATTGTGGCTGCCCAGGGGTGGCTCGAAAAAGCCGGACGCGGGGTCGCAGGATTTGATTTTACCAAGCTCAACAGCAATGGTGATGAGCAGGATGCGGCCCAGTCGGAGTTTAGCTGTGTTCGCGACAATACCACCGGGCTGGTGTGGGAAGTGAAAACAGATGACGGTGGGTTGTACGATGGCACGCATACCTATACCTGGTTTCAGGGAGAAAACAATGGTGGCAATGAAGGTGAGTCAGGCAGTCCTGAGGCCAGCTGTGCTATTACCGAATGCAATAGCCGTAGCTATATAGCCGCGGTGCGCGCTCAGGGATTATGTGGCTTTTACGACTGGCGTTTACCGAATCATTTTGAGCTGATGAGTCTGGTCCATTTTGGCCAGACCAATACCGCGATGCTAGATACCGATTATTTTCCCAATACCGGGGATATTGCTGATGCCCCGTTATGGTACTGGACCTCACAACCTGGCGCGGACGGCGTGGTCAGCGACGCGGCGCAAAATGCCTGGGCCATCGATTTTGGTTCGGGCGTGGACAACTTTCTGGATAAAGGCAGCGTGGCCCACATACGGCTGGTGCGGGCCGGGAGAGCACAATGAAAGCCTTACTGATGAGTTTTTTGCTGATCCTGAGTCCGTGGACGCTGGCCCAGTATTGTCTGACGACCGGCGAGGCAACGACGCCGGATGAAAATTTCAACGAGCTGGAGGATGCCCAGGTATTACATACCACCACCCAGCTGGTATGGCAGCGCTGTGCCCAGGGGCAGGAGTGGGACGGGACGACCTGCACCGGTCAGGCTAAAAAGTATACCTGGCAGCAAGCATTGGAACTGGCGCATCAGGCCAATGATGACACTCTGGCCGGCTGGCGTCTGCCCAATGTGAAAGAGCTGGCTTCGGTCACCAATCGTTTGTGTGTGCGCCCGGCCATTAATGAAACCTTTTTTCCGGCCACCCCAGCGGATGACTTCTGGACTTCAACCCCGTCGCTGGCTGACCCGCAGCGGGCCTGGGTAGTCGCCTTTTTTAATTCAAGTCATTCGGTGAAACAAAAAGACCGGTTTGTGTATGTGCGTCTGGTAAGAACCTATTTGCAACCATAGCCCACACGGTACCTTAGTTGTTCGAACTTTAACCTGAATATTGGCAGATTGGACTCATTCTGCCTTTTTATTTATCCTGCTGCGGTTCAAACTAAGCAGTATGATGATGTCCACAATACCTAAATCTCTGAGTGCGGTAATCTTCGCCCTCCTATTAAGCTCCGGTTCTCAGGCGGCTGAATTTACCTGTGATATCGATTTTGCCTATGGGCTGGTGGTTAACGATGAACAGGTGCGGGTAATGGAAAAATCCCGCACCCTGGTGCAAATTAATCAGCAAGATCAGCTGTTTGTACAGGGGCGCTGGCAGCAGCTCAGTCCTCAGCAGCAAGAGTGGCTTAGGGAGTACGCCGAAGGTTTGCATTATGTGGTGCCAAAGATGATTATTCTGGCCACCGAAGGCGTGGACTTGGCGGTGGATACTATTGATCATGTTTATCAGGGGTTGGTGGGCAGCGATCATGACAGCTACGAACGCTTGCAGGAATCAATGAACCGGGTAAAAAGCCGGGTTAAAGAAAAATTCCGTCATGCCAGTGATCACTATTTTATCGGCCCGGGATCGCTGGAAAGTGTTGATGAATTTGTTGATACCGAAATAGAAGCACAGCTGGAAGGCACGATTTCCACATCGATTGGTGGCATTCTTTCGGCTATCAGTGGCATTAATGCCACCAATAGTGATGTCGACAGTGACAAGCTGGCTGAATTAACCCGTCAGCTGGAAGCGGTGGGAGAGCAACTGGAGCATGATGTAGGCCCCAAGGCACTATCGCTGAAAAACAAGGCGCACTGGTTTTGTGACAAACTCAAACAGCTGGATAAAACTGAAGAAAAGCTACGCCGCTCAGTGGAAGCGCTGGAGCCTTTCAACGTGATCACTTCAAATAATTAAACAAACGCCGACAACAGACTGTTCAGATAACGACGACCCTTGTCAGTGACCTGCCAGTGGGTTGCACTGATTTCTAACAGACCCTTGTGTTGGGCCTGTTCCAGACTTTGTTGCTGTTCGACAGTAAGACTGGCCCCGGTGAAAGCAGAAAAATCCTCTTTAGGGCAGGGCTCCACAAGCCGAAAGCGATTCATAAAGAACTCAAAGGCTAGATCTTCAGCTGCCACCCTTTGCTCACTGTCCAGGTAGGGCCTGGATAACTCCATATAGCCCCGAGGGTGTTTCACTTTTACCGTACGGGTAATATGACCATGGACCGGGTCAGTAATTTTACCGTGCGCGCCACAGCCAATGCCCAGATAATCACCAAATCGCCAGTAATTAAGATTGTGCTGGCATTCATTGCCGGGTTTACAGTAGCCGGAAATTTCATACTGCGCATACCCGGCAGCCCGCAGGCGAGCGTGACCAGCCTGCTGGATGTCCCACAAAATATCGTCGCCGGGCAGCTCCGGTGGCCGTGAATAAAACGGGGTATTTGGTTCGATGGTAAGCTGATACCAGGACAGATGCGCCGGATCAGCAAAAATCGCTTCGTCCAAATCGCTCATGGCATCGGCAACACTCTGGTCGGGCAAACCATGCATCAGGTCCAGGTTAAAACTATTGAGGCCGGCATGATGGGCCTGGTGAATCGCCTGCTTGGCCTGGGCGGTATCATGGATACGCCCCAACACCGACAAATGCTCGGGCTTAAAGCTTTGGATCCCCACCGAAATACGGTTGATACCCGCCTCCACATAGCCTTTGAATCGATCAGACTCTAGTGTACCCGGATTGGCCTCTAGGGTGATTTCGGCATCGGCGGCCAGATTCACCCGCTCTTTCACTCCGGTCAGCAATTGTCCGATGGCATGTTCGCTGAATAAGCTGGGGGTGCCGCCGCCGATAAAAATGGTGGTGACCTCGCGCTGGCCAATCCGAGTTGCATCATCCGCCAAATCATTAAGCAAATGAGCGACATACTCGCTTTCAGGTAAAGCATCCTTAAGCCCGTGGGAGTTAAAGTCGCAATACGGACATTTTTGTACACACCACGGGATATGGATGTACAGGCTTAAGGGAGGATTACGCAAAAGCCTGTCTCATTTGCTGCAGTAAAAATGCCATAGCCTGACCACGGTGGCTCAGGCTGTTTTTGGTTTTGCTGTCCAGCTCGGCAGCAGTACATTCCTGAGCAGGCACATAAAACACCGGGTCATAACCAAAGCCGCCATGGCCACTCACCTGGCTGGTGATAAGGCCATGCCAGTGACCCTGACTGATAAGCGGCACAGGATCATCGGCATGGCGCAGATAAACCAGGGTGCACATAAAATGCGCGCGGCGGTCGGCCTCACCATTCATGCGGCTTAACAACAGTTCAATATTTTGGGTGTCATTGGCCTCATCGCCGGCAAAGCGTGCCGAATGGATCCCCGGCGCTCCGCCTAAGGCGTTCACGACAATCCCCGAGTCATCGGCGATGGCAGGTAATCCGGTTTGGCGGGCCGCGTGTCGGGCTTTGATAATGGCATTTTCTACAAAGGTGGTGCCGGTTTCCGGGACTTCTGTGACCCCCAAATCGGTTTGACCCACAATATTGACCTGTTGCTCGCTGAACAGGTTAGAAAACTCTTTCAGCTTGCCACTGTTGCCGGTAGCAAGCACAATTTTGTCAGGAAAGGCCATAAAATATCCTTGTTACGATTTCTTTTTGGTGGTCTTCTTTTTACCCGCTTTTTTGGCGCCAGACTTTTTCACCGCGTCTTTTTTCACTTTTTTCTTTTTCGGCGCCACTTTAGGGGTTTTGTTTTGCGGACGCAATCCATCGATAACCCGGGCCTTTAAGGGTTCTTCGGTATAACGGCTGATGCGCCCGACAACCCCTAAATCGTGCGCTTCGACCAGCGAAATGGCAATCCCTTTGGCGCCTGCGCGGCCGGTACGGCCAATACGGTGAACATAGGTGTCGGCTTTACGCGGCATATCGTAATTGATGACATGCGACACATTGGGCACATCCAGACCACGGGCCGCAACATCGGTCGCCAGCAGCACCGGCACCTCACCCGATTTAAAGCGAGCCAGGGCAGCGTTACGTTTGTCCTGGGGCATTTCACCCTGAAGCCAGCACGTCATAATATCCTGGCTGGCCAAATAATCTTTAAGGGATTGCAGTCGCTCACGGGTTTTTACAAACACCACCGCATTGGTGATGTCATGTTTAAGAATGTGGACCAGCAATTCTTGTTTGTGTTTTAACGTATCGGCATGATGGAACCATTGTAAAATCTTGGCTTTTTCTTTGCGCGAGGGCGAGGCTTCTATCACCGCCGGGTCGTTCAAAATTTCGGTGGCGAAGGTTTTTACGCCCTTGCCTTCCAGGGTCGCCGAAAACAACATATTCTGTTTACGCCAGCGCGCTTCAGCGGCTATCTGATTCACGATGGTCGCAAAGCCCATATCCAGCATGCGGTCAGCTTCGTCCAGAATCAGGCATTCGATATTCCGGCAATCGGCAGACTCCAGACGAATATGTTCGTGCAGGCGTCCCGGCGTGGCCACCAGAATATCCAGATTCTGGTTCAGTGTTTCGCGATCGGTGCCATAATTGATGCCGCCGGTGATAACCCCACAAACTAAATTGGTATGGGCGGTAATCGCCTTGGCCTGCTCAAAGACCTGAATCGCCAGCTCACGGGTGGGTGTAAGAATCAATATGCGGGTCGAGCCTGGCTCTTTACGCGGGTAATCAAGCAAAAACTGACATGCAGGCAACAGGAAGGCTGCGGTTTTGCCCGTACCGGTGGGCGCACTTGCCAGAATGTCCTGACCGTCCATGGCCTGTGGGATCACCATAGACTGAATAGAGGTAGGCTTGTCGAAGCCCATGTCCGCCACGGCATGGCAAAGGGTATCGTCAAGATCAAGTTCCTGAAATGTCATAGTTGTGCTAATACTCAATACAAAAACGATATTGTAACACTGTACAAGGCAGCGTGAAGCAGGATTCGTTGCTTAATTGCTGAGTATTTTTTCTATGACCTGCAACCGGGCATTTTCCAACGCCATTTTTATTTGTGCGCCTTTATGACCGGCAGCAATAATTTGCTGCACATCCACGGCGCTGGCGTGTTGATGTGCCTGTAAGATGATGGCGGCGGGCCAGTTTATAAGCTGGGCCTTGCCAATATAACCGGTGACCTGATGTAACAAGTTAAAGCGGTCAGGGCGGCGCCAGGCATCACATCGGTTGAAAATATCCAGTAATTGCCGCGGGTCGGGGCTTGATAGCAGTGCCGGGCAATAGTGGGCGGCTAATTCGGCCAGTTCGCTTACCGGGTTTGGGCATTTAAGCCGTTTTACCAGCGCACTGGCCTCATCCGGGCTCATCAAGCCGGTTAAACAGGCCATTCGTGTTGGCAGTTCAGCGTTATCTTTACAGGCGAGTTTGAGTGGTTTGACCCGCTCGGGGGTAAACGGGGTCAGCTCAGGAAACCAGTCGTTGAGACTGTGGGCACTGTTGAGCACACCAAAAAAAACCGAGCCCTGATCTTCCATTACGGCCCGACGGGTCTCCTGCCAGACCCGCTCCGCGGTCAGCTCGCTAAGCATACCGGTAGCCGCCATTTGTTGCATAAGCTGCTCAGTTTCAGGCGCTACGGTAAACCCCACCAGATGATAACGAGCAGCAAAACGGGCCACCCGAAAAATGCGCAGAGGATCTTCACTAAAGGCTGCCGATACATGACGCAAAGTGCGATCCGCCAAATCCTGCTGACCTTGGTAGGGGTCGATAATCTGACCATTGCTGTCTTTGGCCATAGCATTGATGGTCAAATCACGTCGCTGTAGGTCTTCTTCCAGCGTCACCTCAGGCCCGGCTTCACACACAAAACCGGTATAACCTTTGCCTGTTTTTCGTTCCAGCCGTGCCAGCGCATGTTCATCTTTGGTCTGAGGATGTAAAAACACCGGAAAATCTTTACCTACCCGGGTAAACCCCCGTTCCAGCATCATTTGTTCGGTGGCCCCGGTGACCACCCAGTCTTTTTCGGTAACAGGACGATTAAGCAGCTCGTCACGTACCGCGCCGCCGACCAGATAGGTTTTCATAGATTGCTGTGTGTTCCCGAACGCAGAAGATGGTTGTAAATTATGCCTGATACACAAAAAAATGCACTGTCAGCGCGTGGATGTTTTGACATATGCCCGGGCACTGGGTAGTTTTATTGGCGTATTCCCACACATTTGAAGCTGTTGCATGTATCTGAATTATTTCGGGCTGAATGATAACCCGTTTTCGATTGCTCCAAACCCCGACTATTTGTACATGAGCCCCCGGCACAAAGAGGCGCTGGCGCACTTAACCTTTGGGCTGCGTGAAAGCGGCGGGTTTGTGATGCTAACCGGTGAAGTGGGGACCGGCAAAACCACGGTTTCGCGTAAGCTGTTACAACAACTGCCTGATAATACTCAGGTCGCCATGATATTAAATCCAACACTTTCTGCGCTGGAGCTGCTGGCTACCGTGTGTGATGAGCTGGGTATTAATTACGATGCCGGACAGGCTAGCCTGAAATACTTCACCGATCATATCCTGACCAAGCTGGCCGATAATCATCAGGCCGGTTTTAATACGGTACTGCTGATTGACGAGGCTCAACACCTGATGCCGGAAGTGCTGGAACAATTGCGGCTGTTAACTAATTTAGAAACAAACCGTCAGAAACTCCTGAAAGTGGTGTTGATTGGTCAGCCCGAATTACAACACCTGCTAAAACGCAATGAATTGCGTCAGCTGGCTCAGCGAATTACTGCCCGTTATCATTTGTTGCCCCTAAGCGCCTCCGAAGTCAGCTCCTACATTGACCATCGTCTGCGGGTGGCTGATGGCGATATCAGCCTGTTTAGTGGCGCGACGGTGCGAACGGTGCATCGGATCACCGGCGGCATCCCCCGGGTGATTAACCTGTTATGCGACCGCGCCCTGACCCTGGCATATACGTCGCAACAACCGGTGGTAAAAAAGCATCTGTTTGTTGCTGCCGCCCGCCAAATACTGGGGGATGATGTAGTGGCTCAGCGCCAACAGGGACGCCACCAGGTATGGCTGAGTATGACCTTTGCCATCGCGCTGGCTGTGGGCTTTGTATGGGGAGTGTGTATGTCTGAAAACCGTGTTCAGCGATTAACTATTGAACAGCTGACGCCCGGCATGGTGATTGTGCAGGTCACCCGACAAAACGGTCCGGTGAGAATCAGAAAATCCGGGCTGGTGACCAGTCATAGCATGGTTCAGGGCCTGGCGGAAATGGGTGTGCAGGAGGTTGAAATTGACCCGGCCCAAACCGTGGAGGTAGAAACGCCGGTGGTGGGCCGTACCCAGACCCAGCAATTATTACGCGGTGATCATGATACCCGGGGCGCCCAGGATGCTCAGGTCTCGGAACAATTTAACCGAAGTCTGTTTTTGCCTACCATTCAGGGGCTGCCATCCCCCTGGCGCCATACCCTGATTCAGGCTGGCCAGTTTGTAGCCATCGCTATCCTGGGTATAGGTTTAGGCTTTGCCGGGGGCAGTGCTTCAGGTTGGTGGCCTGCGCTTTTTTCCAGCAGTACGCTGGTACAAAACACCACTAATCCCTCGTCGCAAACACCTTCCAACCCAGTGGATGATGCTACTACTTCGTCTGTCAGTGCAAACATTAAGAATGAGGGCAGCAACCGCGAAGCTCAGCCAGACGAGTCTGCCCAAGGTTTGGACCCGCAGGAATCGGCGAGCGCAGTACAGACCGAGGAGCCAGTTGCCGCCTCCACAGAGGCACCAGCAGTTGCCCGCCAGCACTCAGACGAAGACAGTCAGCCTGAGCCAGCACCGGCAGCCTCCCAGGATGACTATGCCGGCAAGGTACTTAATGAACCAGACCAAAGCAGTCAGGCCAAGGTTTCGCAGGCATTACTGGATAAATTTAATCAGGCCATCGATGATTTGGATGAAACCCCGAAGGCAGAGCGCGGGCCTGAAGTACCGGTCAATGTTTCTGACGATATTATGCGGGTGGACGAATTGCCGGCGCGGCTTCTGACCCGCTTGCCTGCCATGAAGTTTTCGGCCCATATGTACGCCAGCAATCCTGCGGATCGCTGGGTTCGGGTTAATGGCAAACAACGGGGAGAAGGCGATTGGATTAATGATGAGGTACAGGTGGTCAAAATTGAAGGCCAGCGGGTGATTCTGGGCTTTCAGGGCGAGCAGTTTAGTATGGCCGCTCTGACCGACTGGTAGCGTTAGTCCGGCATCTGGTGAATAAATACATCGCGGAAAAATTTTGGCAGGTTGATGCCAAAATCGTCCGGCCGGACCGCAGCTTCAATGCGATCATTGGCTTTCGCCAAATCCACCCGTTTTACTTCGCTGTAATTGTTGTTGCGGATACTATAAAACGTCATCACCACGGGCTTATGCATTTCGTCTGAATTGGATTGCACCACCATCGCCAGTCGGCCGCTTTTTAGTTTCACTAATGAGCCCACCGGGTGGACCCCAAGACAACGGATGAACTGTCGCACCAGGTTCTGATCAAGCCCCTGATTGGCGGCAAGCCGTTTCATGGCAAGGGCCGGAGGCACCGCTGGCTGATGGGCCCGATTCGAAACCATGGCATCGTACGAGTCGACCACAGCGGCCATGCGCCCAAATATGGAAATTTCTTCGCCCTTTAACTGTTGAGGGTAACCGCTGCCATCAACCCGCTCATGATGTTGGCCGATAATTGCTGTAACGGGCTCCTCTATTTGCGCAAAGTGACTGATCAGCGCCAGACCTTTTGGTACATGTGACTGAATGACTTGCCACTGCTCTGCCGATAGCGCGCCGTGGTGATCGCGAATATGTTCAGGGATCATCGACATGCCCACATCCATCAGTAACGCTCCGGTACACAGGGTATTAATGGTGGCGCGATCAAAGCCCTGGTGGCTGGCAAAAATGGCCATCAGGATGCTGCAATTTATAGAGTGTTCCAGCATGTATTCATTGGTATTTTTGATCATAGTCAGACAGGCTAACGCATCCTGATTTTCAAATACCCCGTCAATAATATGCTGCGCCAGCTGATCCGTACCGGTTACATCATTGGCGGAACGGGCTTTGAGCTGTTCAATTAAACCTTTTTGAATAGATACCGCTTCAGTATAAAGCGTATTGGCTTTAGTCAGACCGGCACTGGAGGCGGGTTTTGAAGCGGGCTTACGAGCGCCCGCCAGACGGCTGCGGGCATAATCTACTTCAACCCGGACTATGCCTTTATTACGCAATTGCTCAATAATGCCCTGCGATTTGACCAGTCCGCCTGAGCGGACCCGCATGGTACCGGTTTGCTCAACCACCTGACTAACATACATTCCCGGTACCAGCTCATCGATGGAAATGTTTTTGAGCATGAGACATCCTTTTTGAATACGAACAAATTTGCTTCCGGCACAACTGGCTATCATTTAGATGATTACGTATTAGCCGCGGTTCTACGGTAACCTGTTCCAAACAATACCGCTACCTTGGCCGGTATTTTCTATATACCCGTAATTATAATAGATTTATCGCCAAACAGGTTCGCTATCTTCATATTTTTCAATTTGCGCTGCATGCTCCAGCGTTTGCCCGATGGCATCCAGCCCTTTTAACAAATTCTGTTTATGCTGGGCATCAATCTGAAAGTAAAATGTGTTGGTGCCTGCGATCACCGACTGAGTGGGTAGGTCGATAGTAATCAAGGTCTCAGGCGCGGCGCTGACCTGCGCAAACAGGATGTCCATTTGTGCCGGGGCCAGGCTGACAGGCAACAACTGATTGTTAATGCAGTTGCCATAAAAAATGTCAGCGAAGCTGGTGGCAACAATAACGTTGAAGCCATAATCGGCCAGGGCCCAGGGCGCATGTTCACGGCTTGAGCCGCAACCAAAGTTTTCGCGACACAATAAAATGCTGGCGCCCTGATACTGTGACAGGTTTAACACAAACTCGGGATTTGGCTCTTGCTCGTGCAAATCCAGATAGCGCCAATCGTGAAATAAATGCTTGCCATACCCGGCCCGGGTCACGCCGGTCAGAAATTGCTTGGGAATTATCTGGTCGGTATCGACATTGGCCTGATCCAGGGGCGCGGCGCGGCCGGCATGGGTGCTGATTCCGGTATTGGTGGTCATAGGTTACTCCTGAAAATCTCTGACATCGGCAAATCGACCACGCAGGGCGGCGGCGGCGGCCATCGCCGGGCTTACCAAATGGGTACGGGCGCCACGGCCCTGACGACCTTCAAAGTTGCGGTTACTGGTGGAGGCGCAGCGATCGTGCTTTTGCAAAATATCGTCGTTCATCCCCAGGCACATGGAACAGCCGGGTAAACGCCATTCAAACCCGGCGTCTAAAAATATCTGATCTAAGCCTTCGGCTTCTGCCTGACGTTTCACTGCCGCGGAACCGGGGACCACAATCGCCGTAACTGTAGCGGCGACTTTACCCTGGCGCGCGATTTTAGCCGCGGAGCGTAAATCTTCAATCCGACCATTGGTACATGAGCCAATAAAGACCTGATTAACGGTGATGTCTGCCAGTTTGGTGCCTGGTTCTAACCCCATATACGCCAGGGCTTTGGCGGCACTTTCCCGTTCGCTGGCATCTTCAAAATCACCCGGAGCCGGAATTGGAGTGTTGACCCCGATAACCTGGCCGGGGTTGGTGCCCCAGGTCACCTGAGGGGCAATATCGGCAGCCTGCAAGGTCACGACTTTATCAAATTGGGCATCCGTATCGCTATACAGTGATTGCCAGTAGGTTTTGGCCGCTTGCCAGTGGTCATCGGCAGGGCTATGTTCCCGGCCCTGCAAATAGGCAAAGGTCGTGTCATCCGGAGCGATTAAGCCTGCTTTGGCCCCGGCTTCAATACTCATATTACAGATGGTCATCCGCTCTTCCATGGACAGGGCGCGGATGGCTTCGCCTGCATATTCAATCACATAGCCGGTGGCACCGGCATGACCAATGCGTCCGATGATGGCCAGGATGATGTCTTTGGCGGTGGTACCGGCGGCCAGCTGGCCGTCCACCTGGATCAGCATGCTTTTGGCTTTACTTTGTTTAAGGGTCTGGGTGGCCAGCACATGTTCAACCTGGGAGGTGCCGATGCCAAAGGCCAGGGCGCCAAATGCGCCATGGGTGGCGGTATGTGAGTCGCCACATACCACCGTCATGCCAGGCTGAATCAGGCCCAGCTCCGGCCCCATTACATGCACAATGCCTTGTTTTTGATGGCCCACCGCAAACAGTTCAATGCCATGCTCAGCGCAGTTGTTCGCCAGGGTTTGTAATTGCAGGGCATTTTGCGGACCACAGGCATCCAGAGCCAGGGAGCGGGTGGAAATACTATGATCCATGGTGGCAATGGTGCGATCGGGACGGCGTACCTTGCGGTTTTTTTCATTCAGGCCGGCAAAGGCCTGGGGGGAGGTGACCTCATGAATAAGATGCCTATCGATATATAACAGATCATCATCACCAGGTACCTCAATAATATGGGCATCGTAGATTTTGTCGTACAGTGTTTTGGCCATTTTCACTCTTACTCCTGTGACAAGATAAACTGTACTACCGCATCGCCAACCTCAGCGGTACTGGCGGCATTTTGCTGCTGCTCACCGGTGAGCAGCTCAGCGGTTAGGATGCCGGCTTCCAGGGTTTTGACCACCGCCTGTTCAATGGCATCAGCAGCGTCTGCCTGACCCAGACTAAAGCGTAATAACATCGCCGCAGACAGGATTTGGGCAATGGGGTTGGCAATGTTTTGACCGGCAATATCCGGCGCCGAGCCGCCAGCCGGTTCATACAAACCGAAGCCCTCTTCGTTGATGCTTGCTGAAGGTAACAGACCCATGGAGCCGGTCATCATGGCGCATTCGTCAGAGATGATATCGCCAAATAAGTTGGAGCACAGCATCACATCAAACTGGGCCGGATTTTTCATTACCTGCATGGTGGCGTTATCGATATAGATATGTTCCAGGGCAACATCGGGGTACTGGGTCGCAACCTCTTCGGTCACCTCCCGCCACAAGCGACTGGTTTGCAGTACATTAGCTTTGTCGACGGAAGTCACTTTGTGGTTGCGCAAACGGGCGGCTTCAAAGGCGGCCACCGCAATTCGACGAATTTCCTTACGGCTGTAACGCATGGTGTCAAAGGCGTACTGGTTCTCGCCTTCGCCTTCACGGCCTTTGGGCTGGCCAAAATAAATGCCGCTGGTCAGCTCCCGGATCACCACAATGTCCACGCCGCTGGCGGCAATATCGGCACGCAACGGACTTAAGTGTTCCAATCCCGGGTAAATCCGGGCCGGACGTAAATTACTGAACAAATCAAAATGCTGACGTAGGGTTAGCAGGGCAGCGCGTTCGGGGCGCAGCTCAATCGGCAATGCATCCCATTTAGGCCCGCCGATAGAACCAAATAAAATGGCATCGGCCTGTTCGCATCCTAACAGCGTGGCCGCCGGTAATGCTTCGCCGGTGGTGTCGATGGCATAGCCGCCAACCGGTAATTCATTAAGCTCAAAGTTAATCTCAAATCGTTCACTAACGGCCTGCAACACGCGCCGGGCCTGTTGCATCACTTCCGGGCCAATACCGTCACCGGGCAATACGGCAATGTTAAAGGTCTTCATTTTATACCTGCTACAGAGTCTTGTTGTTGTCGATGCTGGTCTATCTGGTCAGCCACATGGGTGTTGTTGAGGACATAAATCAGCGCATTTACGCCTGCTTCAACAATATCGGTGGCCAGGCCGCGACCATGAAAACGGCGATTTTTGTATTGGGCGATGACACTGACCTGCGCCAGGGCATCAGCGCCTTCGCCTTTTGAATCCAGGGTAAAATCTACAATCTCGATGTCCTGATGACCCAGAATATCCATAATAGCCTCGTAGGCGGCATTAACCGGGCCATTACCGGTGGCACTGCGAGTAACCAGGGTGTCACCGACCTGCAGCCGGACCGTGGCGCTGGGAATAATCTCATGGCCACTGGTGGCTTGCAGGTAAGACAACTTATAAAATGCTGACTCATGTTTTTGCTTGTCGAAAAACAGCAGGGCTTCTAAATCGTAGTCATACACGGTGCCCTTGGTGTCAGCCAGTTGCACAAAACTGGTGTAAATTGCTTCCAAATCATAATCAGTGTCGCTATAGCCTAGCTCCTGCAGACGATGACGAATTACATGACGGCCAGAACGCGAGGTCAGATTCAGGTTGTTCTTATTAATGCCGACACTTTCGGGGGTCATGATTTCATAAGTATTTTGGGCTTTTAGCACCCCGTCCTGATGAATCCCGGAGGAATGACTGAAGGCATTGGCACCGACCACAGCCTTGTTGGCTTGCACCGGCATGTTACAGAGCTGACTGACCAGTTTCGAAGTACGGGAGATCTCCGTAGCATTGATGTTGGTTGACAGTCCCAGCATGGATTGCCGGGTTTGCAAAATCATCGCGATTTCTTCCAACGCACAATTTCCGGCGCGTTCGCCAATGCCATTGATGGTGCTTTCAACCTGGCGCGCGCCGGCTTCTACGGCGGCCAGAGAATTGGCCACCGCCAGGCCTAAATCATTATGACAATGTACCGAGATGGTGGCTTTATCGATATTGGGCACCCGCTCAAACAACTGCGTGATGATGCCGCCAAATTCGGTGGGGGTGGTATAGCCGACGGTATCGGGAATATTGATGGTACTGGCGCCGGCATCAATAGCAGCTTCGACCATGCGGCACAGGTAATCGATATGGGTGCGACCGGCATCTTCACAGGAAAACTCCACATCGTCGGTATAGCGACAGGCATGTTTGACCGCAGCCACCGCCATTTCCACGACTTCATCCTGCGACTTGCGTAATTTTGCATTCACATGAATGTCAGAGGTGGCAATAAATGTGTGAATACGAAACTGTTCAGCAACCTGTAGGGCCTGACCACAGGCATCGATATCGGCTTTGACCGCGCGGGCCAGACCACATACGGTGGCATTTTTTACCTGTTGGGCAATCATTTGTACCGAGGCAAAGTCCCCTGGCGAGGACACCGGAAAACCGGCCTCAATAATATCGACCCCCAAACGCTCCAGTGCCAGTGCGATCTGAAGTTTGTCTTTGGCACTTAAGCTGGCAGACAGCGCCTGTTCGCCGTCTCTTAGTGTGGTATCAAAGATTTTTACCTGATTCGTCATGGCGTTATCTCGTGGTTAATAGGCAAAAAAAAACCCGTGCGAGGCACGGGTTTTTGGTGAAATTTATTGCTGGTCGCAATTTACCCGTACAGTGCACCTGTCATTAGAAGGAGTAGGAGAAGACGGCGAATGTGCATGCAAAGCATAAGGCAGTATCTTGTGTTGCTGACCAGTTTGTGAACATCAATGTAACCATCTACCACCAGCAGGTCAACCTTTCTTTACAAGGTTATGAAAATTAATTATCGAAGGTCGCTTGCATCTTTTGCTCAACAATGGCTTGACCAGTTACTCCGGCCGCGCCATGTGTTTGTGTGGGGTGCGAAAATGCTTCCAGTTGATGGTAGAGGCCAGCAGGATTTCACGCAGGCTGAGCGGCCGTGGCGACACCCGACCCTTATGACTCCATTGATGGCCACAACACGCGGCGGTTATCAAGGTCTTGTCAGGGCGACATAGCTGGCGCTCAGCATAGGCGCCGGGGCTGGCTTCTTCGGTCCGTCCGGAAAAGGAAAACCAGCCATATTTATTGGTATGCAAACACGACTTTTCAGCCATTACCCGATCAATGGAGTCCAGCTCAATATGCACGCCCGATACTTCCTGGACCATGATACCCACGACCAGGCCGTGGGTGGCATAGCGCTCGAACCAGTGCTGGTTTGTCTCATCAGTGATTTTGGTGGCCGGGTTTTGGGTACGTTGTTTGGCGGTCCAGGACGCATTATGACTGTCTAAGGTCAGCGGGGTATTGCTAGCGGCCATAAAATAGGCGGCGCGGCGGATGTGATAAGACAGACCTTTCAGGCGCTGTTGCAGCCGGGCTGTATCGGGGTAAGCGCTGGTGGCCAGGGTAAAAAGCTCGCGTTCGTATAACGCCGTGCAAATCTCGGTATAGTGGAGCGGGGCGGTATCTAGCTGATGCTGGGCGACAAAAAAATTAGTTTGATTCGTATCTAAGCCGGATGCCATAGCCTGTAACGGGTTAACCATAGATAGGGCTAACCTAACAGGAAGTGCGGCCGGTAGCTATACTACCGGCGCAAAAAGTCTTACTGACCTTTAATTTCTGAGCGACCGCGATAGATAGCGGCGCTGCCCAGTGCTTCTTCAATACGTAGCAACTGGTTGTATTTTGCAACCCGATCAGAACGGCACAATGAACCGGTTTTGATCTGGCCGGCGGCGGTACCAACTGCCAAATCGGCAATGGTAGCGTCTTCGGTTTCACCTGAACGGTGCGAAATTACCGCAGTAAAGCCAGCGTCTTTAGCCATCTTGATTGCATTCAGGGTCTCGGTTAACGAGCCAATCTGGTTGAATTTAATCAGGATTGAGTTACCGATGTTGTTATCGATACCACGCTTAAGGATTTTGGTGTTGGTCACAAACAGATCATCACCGACCAGCTGTACTTTTTCGCCAATCTTGTTGGTCAGGCTGGCCCAGCCATCCCAGTCACTTTCATCCAGACCATCTTCAATGGAAACAATCGGATACTGGTTAGCCAGGTCGGCCAGATAGTCACCAAACTCTTCAGAGTTAAACCGCTTGTCTTCACCAGATAGTACATAGCTGCCATCTTTGTAGAATTCAGAGGCTGCGCAATCTAAGGCCAGGGTCACATCTTCGTTCATCTTGTAGCCAGCGTTTTCAACCGCCTGAACAATGACCGCCAGGGCTTCAGCATTAGAGCTCAAGTTAGGGGCAAAGCCACCTTCATCGCCAACCGCGGTACTCAGGCCCTTAGCTGACAATACTTTTTTCAGCGCATGGAAAATCTCAGCGCCCATCCGTAATGCTTCTTTGAAGCTGGCTGCACCTACCGGCTGCACCATAAATTCCTGAATATCAACATTGTTGTCGGCGTGCTCGCCGCCATTGATGATGTTCATCATCGGTACTGGCATTGAATATTCACCAGGCGTGCCATTAAGATCAGCAATGTGCTCATACAGCGCCACTTTTTTGCTCGCTGCTGCTGCTTTGGCGACTGCCAAAGATACCGCCAGAATAGCATTGGCGCCCAGGGTTTCCTTGTTCTCAGTCCCATCAAGTTGCAGCATGATATCGTCGATATCACTTTGAGCCATGGGATCTTTGTCGATGAGCGCCGGGGCAATGACATCATTGATTGCTGCTACGGCTTTGGTAACACCCTTGCCCAGATACCGGCTAGCGTCAGCATCACGTAATTCCAGCGCTTCGCGAGAGCCAGTAGAAGCGCCTGATGGTGCTGCGGCCCGGCCCATTTCACCACTGTCCAGATAGACATCAGCTTCGACGGTAGGGTTACCACGAGAATCCAGGATTTCGCGTCCAACTATTCGACTAATCTTCGCCATGTTTTTTCCTCAACGTTAATGGGACACCCACGGGAGAGTAAAGCGCCCCTATTATTAGAAATTAATGATTTTCTTTTTGGTACTGACCTGCGGCTGCCACAAATCCGGTAAACAGCGGATGGCCGTCGCGCGGGGTAGACGTAAATTCAGGGTGGAACTGACCGGCAACAAACCACGGATGGTCAGGGATCTCGATAACTTCTACAAGCCGTTTATCAGTGGACAAACCACTTACCTTAAGCCCGGCCTGCTCAATTTGATCGCGCAGGTTATTGTTTACCTCGTAGCGGTGGCGGTGACGTTCATAGATGCTTTCAGTGCCATACATCTGATGCACTTTGGTATCTGGAATCAGGTGACACAGCTGGCTTCCCAGGCGCATGGTGCCGCCCAAATCTGAGGTTTCAGTGCGTATTTCAGTGCTGCCATCAGCATCAAGCCATTCGGTGATCAGACCCACCACCGGATACGGGCTGTCTGGATCAAATTCCGTGCTGTTGGCGTTTTCCATACCCGCCACATTCCGGGCAAATTCAATCAATGCCACCTGCATACCCAGGCAAATACCTAAAAATGGTACCTTGTTTTCCCGGGCGTAGCGCACCGCGGCAATTTTACCTTCAACACCGCGCTCGCCAAAGCCGCCAGGCACCAAAATAGCATCAAGATGCTCCAAAATCTGGGTGCCTTTAGACTCCACATCCTGCGAGTCTACATGGTGGATATTGACCGTCAGGCGGTTCTTCAAACCGGCATGTTTAAGCGCTTCATTAACAGATTTGTAGGCATCGGGCAGCTCAACGTATTTTCCGACCATACCGATGTTGATCTCAGCGGTGGGATTAGACTCGGCGTAAAGTACCTGTTCCCATTCGGTCAAATCGGCTTCTTTACAGTCAAAACCAAAGCGGTCCACCACCAGCTGATCCATCCCCTGGGCTTTCAGCGCAGCCGGGATCCGATAGATACTGTCGACATCTTTTAATGAGATAACCGCTTTGTCGACCACATTGGTAAACAAAGCAATTTTTGAACGCTCGGTGGCAGGCAATGCTCCTACAGAGCGACACACCAGAATGTCGGGCTGAATACCAATTGACCGCAGCTCTTTAACCGAATGCTGGGTGGGCTTGGTTTTTACCTCGCCCGAGGCCGGCATATAAGGCACCAGCGTTAAGTGCATGAACATGGCGCGGTCGCGGCCCACTTCGGTGCCCAATTGACGGATGGCTTCCAAAAACGGTTGTGATTCGATATCGCCCACCGTACCACCTACCTCAACAATCGCGACATCATGGCCTTCTGCGCCCTCGATGACCCGACGTTTGATTTCGTTGGTGATATGCGGAATAACCTGGATGGTAGCGCCCAAGTAATCGCCCCGTCGCTCACGCTTTAGTACTTCTTCATACACCCGGCCGGTGGTGAAGTTATTACGCTTGCTCATGCGGGTACGAATAAAGCGTTCGTAATGACCCAGATCCAAATCGGTTTCGGCACCGTCATCGGTGACAAAAACCTCACCATGCTGAATGGGGCTCATCGTTCCTGGATCTACGTTGATGTAGGGATCCAGCTTTAGCATTGTGACGGTCAGACCACGCGCTTCAAGAATTGCGGCTAATGATGCAGCAGCAATACCTTTACCTAGCGATGATACAACACCACCTGTGACGAAAATATAGTTTGTCATGCGAAACCTAAGGCGTTGGATTGTATGGGTAATGTGTGCTGACAGACAAAAGAGGTCGCTGCAACACCTGGACGGCGCAATAGTATACCGAAAGACCTTGCGGCAAACAATCGGTTTGCCTGGGCACCGCGGCCGCTGACAACGTCAGGCAGCGGGCCGCAATAATCAGGCAGTAGCGGTTTATTGCTGACTCAGCCGCTTTAAGGTGTAGATAAGATCCAGTGCCTGGCGCGGTGACAGATCATCCGGGTTGATGGTTTCCATGGCGTTATCCAGCGGGCTGGACGCTGGCTCCAGCGGCAGCTGGGTCTGACCCTGCTGTGTTGGCGCAGGGGCAGAGGGGCGGTGGCTATCTGACGCATCTTCAACGGGTTCGCCGCGACTGGCTTCCAGCTCAGCGAGCTTGTGGCGGGCGGCGGCAATCACACTTTGAGGGACGCCGGCCAGCGATGCCACCTGCAGGCCATAGCTTTTACTGGCAGCACCGGTTTCGACGCTGTGCATAAACCGGATGGTCTCTTCATGCTCCATGGCATCCAGGTGTACATTGACCACATTGTCGTAATGGTCGGGCAGTTGGGTGAGTTCAAAATAATGGGTAGCAAATAAGGTGTAGGCTTTCACTTTGGTGGCCAGGTGATGGGCACAGGCCCAGGCCAGTGACAGCCCATCGTAGGTGCTGGTACCGCGGCCGATTTCATCCATCAAAACCAGCGAATTTTCGGTGGCATTATGCAAAATATTGGCGGTTTCGGTCATCTCTACCATAAAGGTCGAACGGCCCGAGGCAAGGTCGTCGGAAGCGCCGATACGGGTAAAGATGCGATCAATTTTACCAATGCAGGCATGTTGCGCCGGTACGAAGCTGCCGATGTAGGCCATCAACACAATCAGCGCGGTCTGGCGCATGTAAGTGGATTTACCACCCATATTGGGGCCGGTAATAATCAGCATCCGGTGAGTATCATCCAGCGTCAGCGGATTGGCTATAAAGGGGTCATCCATCACACTTTCAACAATAGGGTGACGACCTTCCTGATAACAGATTTTTGTGTCATCGCTTAACTGTGGCCGGTGCAATTGTAAGGTCTCGGCGCGTTCGGCCAGCCCCTGAATCACATCCAGTTTGGCCAGCGCCGCGGCACTGTTAATAAGCGGGGTTAACTGCGGCAGCAGAGTATCAAACAATTGTTCGTACAACTGTTTTTCCAGCGCCAGGGCCCGGCTTTGACTGGTGAGCACCTTGTCTTCGTGTTCTTTTAGTTCCGGGGTAATGAAACGCTCGGTATTTTTAAGCGTTTGTCGACGAATATAGTCTGCTGGCGCATGTTCGCTTTGGGCACGGCTGATTTCAATGAAGAAACCGTGTACGCGGTTGTAACCTACCTTTAATGTTGCAATACCGGTGCGCTCGCGCTCGCGCAGCTCCATCTGATCCAGATAATCAGTGGCGCCCTGGGACAAGGCGCGCAGCTCATCAAGTTCGCTATTAAAGCCTGGTGCAATCACGCCGCCATCTCGCAGTACCACCGGCGGGTTGTCAACGATAGCGCCATTAAGCAACTCTTTTAATTCGGGAAATTCGCCAATGTCTTTACGCAATACATTTAACAGCGGGTTGTCAAAGGCTGCCAGCACGCTTTGCAATTCGGGCAGCGTATTAAACGCATTTCGCAGGCGGGCAAAATCCCGGGGGCGGGCAGAGCGTAATGCCAGTCGCGCCATAATGCGTTCGATATCGCCAATTTGTTTGAGCAGATCAGTAACCGCATGCTCGGGATGGGCCATCAACACCGCAATGGCATCCTGGCGGCTTATGAGCTCGTGACGATCGGTGATCGGTGCATGCAGATAACGTTGCAGTAACCGGCTGCCCATGGCGGTGGCGGTGGCATCTAAAATACTGAACAGGGTGTGCTCATGATTGCCGCCCATATTCTGGGTGATTTCCAGGTTACGGCGGGTGGCTGCATCAAGCTGAACCCGGTGTTCCTGCACATCCTGCTGCAGACCGTTAATGTGCGGCAACGAGGCGCGCTGGGTGTCTTTTACGTATTGCAGAACACAGCCGGCACTGCCCAGCCCAAGGGTCAGATCCTGAACGCCGAAGCCGCTTAAATCTTTGGTTTTGAACTGCTTGGTTAACTGATCAAAGGCCGAGTCCCGGTCAAATTCCCATTCGGGCCGCCGGCGTATGCCTTTACGCCGCTCAATAAGCGCCATCGAGGCAAAGTCATCCGGATACAACAGTTCGGCCGGGTTCAAGCGCTGCAGCTCGGCCAGTAAGGCTTCATCACCCTGGCATTCGAGCACCAGAAAGCGGCCACTGGTGATATCCAGTGTGGCCAGTCCATAGTAATTGTCGTGGCTGCATACCGCGGCCAGCACATTATCCTGACGCTCTTCCAGCAAGGCTTCGTCGGTGACCGTACCCGGTGTGACAATGCGCTGGACCTGACGTTCTACCGGGCCTTTACTGGTCGCCGGATCACCCACCTGTTCACAAATTGCCACGGATTCGCCGGCTTTTACCAACCGGGCCAGGTAGCTTTCGACCGCGTGATAGGGTACCCCCGCCATCGGAATCGGATTGCCACCCGATTTGCCCCTTGCGGTTAATGAAATATCCAGCAACTGAGCCGCTCGTTTGGCGTCATCGTAAAACAATTCGTAAAAATCGCCCATACGGTAAAAGAGCAGAATATTTGGATGTTGCGCCTTAATATTAAGATACTGGCGCATCATAGGAGTATGTTGTTCCAAAGGAGCCTCGGTGTTGTGTTTTACATAGGTACCAAAGATGTGCATTGAATAATGAAATGGTACACTTCGAACAATTCTTTAGCAGCGGTGTATTATTACTATGAGCCAGGTTTTTGCCAACCATTCGCATCAAAAAGATGGCAACGATGCTGAACAACTGGAAATGGTAACACGAATTGGGTCGTACTTAAGAGCGCAACACGCGACGGTCGCCTGTGCAGAGTCCTGCACCGGTGGCGGCCTCGCCTACGCCCTGACGGCCGTGGCGGGTAGTTCTGACTGGTTCGAACAATCCTTTACCACCTATTCCAATACGGCAAAACAAACTTTACTGGGTGTCTCGAAGTACACACTGGAGCAGCACGGCGCGGTGTCAGCACAGTGTGTTGAAGAAATGGCCCGGGGTGTGCGTGAGCGTTGTCAGGCAGAGGTGGGCATAAGCACCAGCGGTATTGCCGGGCCGGGTGGCGGAAGCGCTGAAAAACCGGTGGGGACGGTCTGGTTTGGCCTGGCCGATGCCAATCAAACAGTGTCGGTATGCCAGTTTTTTAACGGTGATCGCGGCCAGGTACGCCAGCAAGCGATTAAGTACGCTTTAGAATTACTGCACCACAGGCTAGTTGAAATTAAGTCTCAGGGTTTGTAGGTTAAGAAAACCAACAGAAGGCTTGAAACTGTATGGTTATACAGTATAAACTGCAGACATTGAAATTAAAGTTATCAAGCGTGGTCAGCGCAAGGGCGCTGTAATAGCCACCGCTTCACTTCTAGAGGAAGTATTTGTGGAAGACAATAAATCAAAGGCGCTTACAGCCGCTCTTGGCCAGATAGAAAAACAATTCGGTAAAGGCGCGATCATGCGTCTGGGTGATAACCAGGGCATGGACATCGAGTCTATTTCCACTGGCTCATTAAGTATCGATATTGCCCTGGGTATAGGTGGCTTGCCTTGTGGTCGGGTAGTTGAAATTTACGGGCCGGAATCTTCAGGTAAAACCACGCTCACCTTACAGGTTATCGCCGAAGCTCAGAAAAAGGGTAAAACCTGCGCCTTTGTTGATGCTGAGCATGCGCTGGATCCTATTTATGCTGAAAAGCTTGGGGTTAACATCAATGATCTGCTGGTTTCGCAGCCGGATACCGGGGAGCAGGCGCTGGAAATTTGCGACATGCTGGTGCGCTCAAATGCCGTGGATGTGGTCATTGTTGACTCGGTTGCCGCGTTAACCCCTAAAGCGGAAATTGAAGGTGACATGGGTGACTCTCATGTTGGCCTGCAGGCACGTTTGATGTCCCAGGCATTGCGTAAACTCACCGCCAACATCAAACGTTCAAACACCTTGGTTGTTTTCATCAACCAGATTCGTATGAAGATTGGTGTGATGTTTGGTAACCCTGAAACGACCACCGGTGGTAATGCGCTTAAGTTTTACTCTTCGGTTCGTCTGGATATCCGCCGTATCGGCGCGGTGAAAGAAGGCGACGAAGTGGTGGGTAACGAAACCCGGGTGAAAGTGGTGAAAAACAAAGTGGCCCCACCATTCCGCCAGGCCGAATTTATGATTCGTTATGGTGAAGGCATCAGTAAAGAAG
The DNA here is from genome assembly GCF_015644725.1 of Salinimonas marina. Lineage (NCBI taxonomy): Bacteria > Pseudomonadati > Pseudomonadota > Gammaproteobacteria > Alteromonadales > Alteromonadaceae > Salinimonas > Salinimonas marina. The sequence goes on along the minus strand of NZ_CP064795.1, from coordinate 2,914,265 downwards.
CCGAGCTGATTGACCTGGGTGTGAAGCAGAAGCTGGTTGATAAAGCCGGTGCCTGGTACAGCTACAAAGGCGACCGTATTGGTCAGGGTAAAGCCAATGTGATTAATTTCTTAAAAGGCCATCCTGAGATTGCCAATGAGATTGAGCAGAAAATACGCGAAGAGCTACTGATGCCCAAAGTCAAAAAAGAGCCAGAAGCTAAAGCAGAAGAAACAGACAACGATCAGGACGCATAAGTGCTCCACTTGAGTTAATAAAAATACCCGCAGCAGCGGGTATTTTTGTATCTGGAGCGTGTTTTCAGAAATCGTCGTTAGGGGCTGTGGCGAATTTTTAATACGAGCATAAAAGAATGCAGGGTTGCTATTGATAAGTACCAGGCATTGATTTACTGAGCAGTTGTTTGGATTGGGTACGACTTCATTTGAAATTTTTTATACAGAGTTTGATTAAACCTGAAAGTCAGCTCATAGCCGCCTGTTAAATAAAACCCGTCCCTTCATTTTAACGATAAGCTTAAATTTGAACTACGAAGCTCTCGCGATTCCGAAACTGATAACCTGTATCTGGGTAAACCCACCATATTCTACCTAAAACCAAAACACTACTGTGGGTCTCACATAGCCATCAGGTAGTTTCAGACTATCTGATTCAACCGGTTGCTCATTTCTTCCCAACCGGCTGGCGTTTTGCCCTGTAATACATAGGAGTAAGCGATGAGTTCGGCGATGACATAATAGAGCGTTTCAGGAATTTCCTGCCCTAAATCCAGCTGGTTCAGGATATCACTTAAATAGGGATCTTCGTGTACCAGTACTCCGGACTCTTTGGCCAGCTCAATGATGGCCTCAGCCATATCACCATGACCTTTCGCCACCACCGTGGGGGCTTGCTTATCGCCCTGATTAGCGTATTTCAGGCCAATGGCGCGTTTAACTGTATCGCTCATGCTTTTGTCTCGAACAATTGGTATGGCCGGTCGGCTAAATGTGCTGGGATCTTGCCTCGTTGTACCGAGCTTGTCTCAATTTTCAGCCCCAAACTTTCCAGTTTACGTAATAAAAAGGGTAGGGTATCAGAGACCTGGGTTAATAAGGTGCTGGTGGAGGTATACAGATTAATCGACAGGATATGACCGTTGATCTCAGATTTAGCCAAAAGCTCCCCCTGAGCGCCGATGTCCAGCTTCATGGTCAGTTGCCACTGCTTATCCGAAGTTTCATCTGTCCCCGTCCTGGATTTGTCTTCTGCATCCCTGCTAATTAAAACCTCCGGGGCCTGGCGGCCCTGACTGGTAAAAGGCAAAATAAAATAAAACTGTTCCTGCCCCTGCAGGCGGGCCTCGGCGTTTGTGAGCTTAGTGGTCTGATGGTTCGCCAGTAAGGTCTTAAGAGTATTTAAAAGCTGGCCTTGTTTGTCCTGACTCGTTACATCAAACCCGGCCCGTATAGCCGAGGCGGTAGGACCGGTGTTGCTTGCATTACTGGCCGCAATACTTTGCTGTAGGGCTGACCTGCCGCCGGCATCAGCGCGAGTCAGAGCTTTGGCGCCTAACGAAATTTGTAATAAGCTCACCAGGGCCGCAACAAAGTTAGACGGCGAAGCGGATGACGGTAAGGTAGTCGGGGTAACCGGCAGACTGGTGGCGGCAAACAAGCTTTGTAGTTGGGCAACCAACGGCGATGGTTTGGTGATTGACGGCTCCAGGTTACCGCTGTGAGGCACAGAGGGTTTTGAAAACAACGCTTCATCAGACAATTGCGTAGTGATCCTGGCCAGCACGTCTGCCGAGTCGCTGCTGCTGGGACGCACGCCTTTTAAGATGCCAAGTAGCTGAGATAACGCCTGTTGGGTAGAGCCGGTATCGGTAAGTAGTTTGCGGGCCAGCTGCGGGATCTGTTGTTGTAGCTGCTGCAATTGTGTTTTATCGGCAGGCAGGGACTCCGCTAATGTTTCAATAGCCTTACCAACGTTTGACGGCATGTTCACCATTGCAGCCTTCGCATCCTGTGATCCTGCCTGCTCTGTGAGCAGGTTTACAGCGACACGTAACTCCGGTAGTTGAGGTAGTTTAGCCGTAGCCAGGGGCGCAAGGTCTTTAAATACAGGTAAGTCAGCCGTGAGTTTAAGGACCGGTTGCCATACCGCTGTAGTTGCATTTAGTTGTGAGCCGTGAAAAGACACGCTCACATGAGGCTGGGCTAACGAAGTGGCTAATTTTGGAGCCTGGGCGCTTAATTGTTTTACCGTATTTGACGGTAAATGTTCGAACACCAGCCCCGGAGATTTTAATGAATGTGCCATCACCGCCTTTGACAGGGAGGTTTTCGCCTGAGGCGACATTGACGAAGAAATATCCACCTCTCCCAAAGACCATTGCCCGGTCTGGGTATGGCGCATCAATGTGGAGGAACCCGTTGTAATAGCTGCAGGATCTGGTACCGATAAGGTTATCGGACGCGCAAGGGTGGCCGCATTAAGGGTTATTTGGTTCGCCGCTGCGGCGACCACCGTGACCGGCATGTGTACGACCGGGGCGCGCACGCTCGACAGCGCTCGGCTAAGCTCGCCCAATACCTGACTTTTTTCAGTCGCCGCCAGCACTACTGCGACATTATGTGCTTTGACTGAAGAAACCAGTGCCTGATTATCGCCAATACGGGAGATCAGCCCGGGGCCTGGCAACGTGTCAGCCGCCAACTTACTGCTAGTAAGGGGCGGCGAAACAGTAGCCAGGGCCCCGGTTAGCTGAGCGTTTATCGCGGCAACGTTTATCTGCAGTTGGTTAGCAGGGGCTAGCTGAAGCTGGGCGTTGGCTGGCTGCTGTGAAACTGGTATGGTCGGAACCTCGCCACTGACAGCAGTAGCTGAGCCGGATAATCCAGTGATAGCAGGCGCAATAATGGAATTGGTCATGGTTGTTTAACGGTACGAAGCTGGCACAACTTTAGTTCCACTATAAAATAAGTAGCAAACCGACGTCACTTAAAAGTAATGGTGATGGACAGGCATTCACAGGAAAAAACAAGTGTGGATGAGCTGCTTGTATGGCTGTATCAGCACTATCCGGTCACAAAAAAATTATGATTCACGACACAGCAATGCTGAATCGCCCTGCATGCTATTCAGCCCTGGCCCTACCCATGCAATCGGGCGGGGCCTGACCGGCGGATAAAATGGGCGATTAAGCACATTGAAAAAAAAGATTGGCATGTGGCGCCTCTAATGATAATAATTATCATTATCGTTTTTAGCGTAAGTGACAGTTAACATGAAAAAGACCATTACTTTTGCCATCATGCATTTTTCCGTCGCCTTTACCGTGGCCTATCTACTTACCGGCAGCTTATTAATTGGTGGGTTGTTGGCCCTGGTGGAGCCTGCCATCAATACAGTGGCTTTTTATTTTCACGAGAAAGTTTGGAACAAACTGGAAACCGGCGCTAAATCGGTTAGTGCTTCCGCCGAACCTCTGGTGGCCCCTTAGCCCCTTTTAGCCCCTTCAGCCGCTCTTTGCCTGCTTGCTGCCGGGTTAGATTCTGCTGGTTTTTATGAACCGGGCCCGCTGACCCATCAGCTTTGTTTTTCTTAGACTTCTCCATGTATCGGGTCTTTGTGACCGTGCGTTGCATCCAACTCAACGCGCGATCACAGCGCCGAACTTGCGCCTAATCTTTACCCGGAACAACTGTGTTTAACCAGGGTTAGGTCATCAGACTAAACATGTCTGGTAACCGCAATGACCGAAGTGCATTGGCCAGGCTGTGTTGTCTGTCAAACGCGTCTCGATCTTGCCAGAAAAGCTGTCACCGCAACATTCAGCAGGACCGCGAACTTTCCTAAACCGGTCTGATACTGGAGGTGACCGCAGTCATGCCCCTGGGGGGGAGAGGAAATTCGTCGGAAGCCCCTGATACAGCTGGCCGCCTCCCGCCACATGCCAGCGCAAGGCGAATAATACATCTCAGGGTAAGTCATACCTCACCCTAGTTGGTCTTTGTAATTGGTCCTAAATAACGAGTAGTCATGCCTGGAATTATCGGGCTGGCGATAGAGCGTGTAAAAGCATCGCAACCAAACCGGCAGGGACCTACAGGCAGGTGCGTACAGTACGCTGTTTAACCAGGCAGGCCTACGAGGTCTTAGGCTGGCTACTGTTGTTAACAAGTCCGGATACCACTCGATCGGCGCTATTATTTGAATGAGCCACTGGTTCTTCCCGATCGAGAGACAGCCTCTTTTCGAAAGTAAAACTTCAATAAACCTTCGCTATTTATAGGGTTATGAAAAAAACGGTTAATGTTTATCCCTGCGCTCTGTGTTCTGCGTAGCGCTGTAGCAGTGCTGGCTTGCTTGAATAGTACAATTTTTAAACTAGACTCAATTTAGCCTTCAGGCGAACATTTGTTTGATTATTGTTCAGGAACCTTTCCCATGCGCACACGCTCACTACAATTCAAGCTTGGAACTAGTTTGGTGATGACAATCGCCGCAATGATCGTCGTTGCCTTTATCGCTATTTTCAACATGGACAATGCGGTGAACAAGCTTGGCCATGTCATTAGTGTGACTAAAGCCTGGGAAAAACAGGCGGATACCGCCAACCTGCTATTTAAGCGGCAGGTTCAGGAGTGGAAAAATGTTTTGCTCAGAGGCCATGATCCAGAACAAATGGAAAAATACTGGAGCCGTTTCCAGGCCAGACAGGCGGAGGTCCAGCAATTGGTGAGCACCTTATCGTCAAGTCTCTCTACCAAACCAGAACTGCAGGCCATCGCCCAGGATTTTTTGAGAACCCACAAAAAAATGGGACTGCAGTACAACAAAGGCCGGCAGGCCTACATCGACAGTGGTTTTGATCCGAAAGTAGGCGATGCAGCGGTAAAAGGGATAGACCGAGCCCCTTCGGCCTCTATGGAGGAGTTGGGCAATAAATTAAAAACGGATGCCAGTCTGGACAGCTCTGGCGCCGACCAGGCCAAGGTGCTTGCTATCCTCATGACGCTGATCTTAAGCCCCACAGTCCTGTTCATGCTCAACTGGTATATCCGTCGAGCCATTATTAAACCTATTCAACAGCTTGAACGTGGTGTTGAGCTTATGAACGCGGGAACATTTGATCAACCCATCGAAACAAACCGCCGCGATGAATTGGGCGATCTGGCCAATAGTATGAACCGGTTGAGAATATTATTGGGTGGGATGATCGGTCGGCTTGAATCAAACTGCGAGGCGCTCGGCGAAGCAACCCAGCGGCTCGATATTATGTCGACTGAAATCAATCGGGCCACCAGCAAACAACGGGAACTGAGTGATCTGGCGGCTACGTCGGTGGAAGAAATGCATACCGCATCCAATGAAGTGGCAGCCAATGCGACCGAAACAGCGACGTCGACGGCGCGTTCCGAGACGCTGGTGAAGTCTGGAAGCAGTGCCATGATAAATGCGCAAGATACAATGACTGGACTGCTAGAGCGCACTGCGGAAACCGATCGGTTGATCAGCCAACTTGCCGTGGAAACAGAAAATGTCGGCTCGGTACTCGAGGTGATTGGGGGGATTGCCGAGCAGACCAATCTGCTTGCGCTAAACGCGGCCATTGAAGCTGCACGAGCCGGCGAACAGGGCAGGGGCTTCTCGGTGGTGGCAGATGAAGTGCGCTCATTGGCCCAGCGCACTCAAGAGTCAACGGTAGAAATTGAAGCCATTTTGCACAATATTGAGAATCGGGTGAAGGCGTCGGTGGCGTCAATGGAGGCGGGCCGGGTGCAGACCGAGTCTACTCATGAGTACATTAAGAACGCAGATAACCTGCTGGCGGAAATTCTAGTCTCCGTCACATTGATCAATGAAAAGAACCATTACATCGCGTCGGCCGCTGCCGAGCAAAGCGGTGTGAGTCAATCCCTGGCGGTGCAGATCCTCGACATGCGCAACCTGGCCGAGAGCACCTCTAATGAAAATCGCGATGTTTGTTCTTTAAGTAGCCAGTTGGCGCAGCTGGCACAGGCGTTACAAGGCGAAGTTGACCACTTACGAGGCCGGAACAAGAGCACCGTTCCCGAGTCACTTTCATCGACCCCAACCTCAGGCGCTGCGCCGGTCTCTGAGTTAGCGCCGCCCCAGCTGGCCTGACGCCAGTCAGCGCCTTACCTGCGCACCGGATCCGTATACGCAGCAGACCTTACTATCGTCAGCATATGCCTGCACACAGTAGGTAATTAGCCCGGGTTCACCGTGTTTGAGGCTTGTTTTTACGGGCACAAAGCCTGCCTCAATTATCTGCATAATAAATATCTCAAAAGCAGCACCCAACTTTCGCCTTCTCGCCTACCCGACTTCTAACTTAGCCGGCTTCTAACTTAGTCGCTTATAAGCCTCACCGAATCCCTGTGTTTAGTTACCCGCCCGTCAAGTTGCACCAGCGCGGGTAGATATCAAACATCTGATGAATCGCTGATACGTCATAATGATGCAGCTGGCTAATTCAGCGGGCGGGACATTTCACCCCGGGCGAGCCCTTTCACAACTTTGGCCAGCCGGCTTACTTTGTTCAATACTCGCGCAGATTTTTTTGTGTGGTAAACTGCGTTTTACCATTGCTAAGTAACGAGAACGGAAGCGCTTTCTTGCCTGAATTAGTCGTACAGGATGTGTCATGTAGCAAACGTGATCGCATTTTGTTTGAGAACCTATCGCTGCAGATTTCATCGGGACAGTTAATTCACCTGCGTGGGCCTAATGGGGCCGGAAAAACCAGCTTGCTGCGAATTATTGCCGGACTGAGTCAGGCCGACACCGGGCAGGTGTTGTGGGATTCCCAGCCACTGAACGCTACTTACTTTGAAACCATGGTGTATCTGGGTCACAAAAGCGGGCTGACCGCGAGCTTAAGTGCGCTGGAAAATCTGCAGTTTTGGGCGCATCTGCATCAGGCTGAATGCAGCGACGCGCAGTTATATGATCTGTTAACCCGTCTGGGGCTGGTGGGTCTTGAAGATTTGCCTGTCAAAATGCTGTCAGCAGGACAGCAGCGGCGGGTGGCTTTAGCCCGCTTATGGCTTAAACCCGCGCAGTTGTGGATCCTCGATGAGCCTTTTACGGCATTAGATACCGCCGGAATTGCCCTGATAGAGCAGCATATTACTCAATTTGTAGCCAGTGGCGGGGCGGTAATTCTGACCTCACACCAAACCCTGCAGGCAACATGCTATCTGCAGGTGGTTGAGCTGGAGTATACTTTGTGAACCGGCTTATTAAAGGGGTATTACATCGGGATCTGGCGGTGGCGTTCCGGCAAAAAGGTGAACTTGCCCAACCCCTATTATTTTTGCTGATTGTGGTAACCCTCTTTCCCATTGCGGTGGGCCCGGCACCCCAGATTCTGCAGCGAATTGGTCCCGGGGTTATCTGGGTGGCAGCAATTTTATCAGCCCTGCTTGGCATGGAGCGTTTGTTCAAACAAGATTATCAGGATGGCTCGCTGGAGCAGTTGTTGTTGAGCGGGGTGCCGGTTTTTCAGATTGTTGTTATTAAATCAGCGGTACACTGGCTGGTAAGCTTTTTGCCATTGTTGCTGCTCTCGCCCTTACTGGCGTTATTTTTAAACTTATCGTGGCCGATGTATCTGGCGCTTTGCGCCTCGCTATTGCTGGGTACGCCCTTGCTATCACTGGTCGGGGCCATTGCCGTAGGCCTTACAGTGGGGGTAGAAAAAGGGGCCCTGTTGCCATCGCTGCTGATGCTACCGGTGTTCATTCCCTTGTTGATTTTTGCTACCTCTGCGGTAGAGTCAGCAGCATTACACGTTTCTTATGCACCCCAGCTTGCCATTATTGGTGCGATGCTGATGTGCGCTCTGGCGGTAGCACCCTTTGCCACGGCCTATGCTTTGAAAGTGAGTCAGCACTGATGTTCAAGTGGTTACATCCTTATGCAAAAACGCAGGCCGCCTACCGCTTATGCCAGCGTCTGACCCCCTGGTTTGCGGCGATCAGTGCAGCATTGCTGATCCCCGGTACGCTGTGGGGGTTGTTGTTTACGCCGGCTGATTATCAGCAGGGCGATTCTTTTCGGATCATCTATATCCATGTGCCCGCCGCGATGCTGAGTATGAGCACCTATGTGGCAATGGCGTTGGCTGCCCTGGTGGGCATTGTATGGCAATGGCGCACCGCCTTTATGGCCATGATAGCGATGGCACCTGTGGGCGCAGCAATGACCTTTATTGCTTTATTTACCGGAGCAGCCTGGGGTAAACCCATGTGGGGGACCTGGTGGGTATGGGATGCGCGACTGACCTCAGAGCTTATTTTATTCTTTTTATATTGCGGCGTTATCGCTCTTTACGGCACATTTGATGACAAGCAGCAAGCAGGTAAGGCGGCCGGCGTTATGGCGCTGGTGGGCGTAGTAAATATTCCGGTCATTCACTTTTCGGTAGAGTGGTGGAATACGCTGCATCAGGGCGCCACCATTACCAAATTTGATAAACCTTCGATTGCCGCCGAAATGCTGTGGCCATTGCTGATGAATATTGGGGGCATGGCCATGTTTATTGCTACGCTCACCTGTTTACGACTGAAAAATGAAATCATCCGGCGCGAACTGCATCGCCCCTGGGTGTATCAGCTTTTACACCGTGACAAAGGAAATCAGGATGCAGTTTGATTCGCTAAGCAGTTTTGTGGCCATGGGAGGGTATGGCTTGTATGTCTGGCTCAGCTTTGGTGTTTCATTTTTGGTGATGGCAGTGCTGGTTGGTTCAGCCAGGGTTGAGCGACGCAGGCTGTTAAAATCGATTACCCAACATCAACAGCGTCAGGCGCGCATTCAAAAAGCCCGGCAGCACACAAAGCCGGCTCAGGAGTAACCTGTGAATCCAAGACGAAAACAACGATTGATTATTGTTCTGGGTGTGGGAGGGCTGCTCAGCGCAGCTGTGGCGCTGATGTTATTTGCGCTCAATGATAATATTGATTTGTTTTATACCCCATCAGAGGTGGTCAGCGGTAAGCAGGGCACCCTTCCCCAGGTTGGCCAGCGCTTACGCATTGGCGGGTTGGTAGTGCCAGGCTCGGTAACCCGGGATCCGGAGTCCCTGGATGTGACATTTGCGCTGATTGATACCGGGCCCCAGGTCACCGTGTCGTATCAGGGCATCTTGCCGGACTTATTTCGCGAAGGGCAGGGGATTGTGGCTACCGGTGTATTGACACAGGCCACGCACATCAGGGCTCAGGAAGTGTTAGCCAAACATGATGAAGAATATATGCCCCCGGAACTGGCAGAAAAGCTCAAGGGGATTAAACATCAGAAGCCGGCGAAAATGGAAGGCGCCACATGGTAGTGCCTGAGTTAGGTAATATCGCGCTGACCCTGGCGCTGGTATGTGCCATTTTACTGGCTGTTTACCCGCTGGCGGGCGCGGCCAAAGGCCATGCTGCGCTCATCGCCTCGGCCCGGCCATTGGCGGCGGGGATGTTTGTATTTACCCTGATTGCATTTATTTGCTTATCGTATGCCTTTGCCACCGATGACTTTTCGGTGGCTTATGTTGCCCAGCATTCCAACAGCCAGCTGCCCATGCACTACAAATTAACCGCAGTATGGGGCGGGCATGAAGGCTCGTTTTTGTTATGGGTGCTGATGCTAAGTTTCTGGACCGTAGCCGTAGCTGTATTTAGTCGCAGCGTACCACCGGAAATGGTTGCCAGAGTGCTGGCGGTGTTGGGGATGATCGCCATTGGCTTCTATTTATTTATGCTGCTTACCTCCAACCCTTTTGAAAGTATGTTGCCGTTTTTTCCGGTAGATGGTCGGGATCTTAACCCGCTGCTGCAGGACTTTGGAATGATCATTCACCCGCCCATGTTGTATATGGGGTATGTGGGCTTTGCGGTGGCCTTTGCCTTTGCGGTAGCGGCGCTGATTGCCGGGCGCCTGGATTCTACCTGGGCGCGCTGGTCACGGCCGTGGGTTATTGCAGCCTGGTCCTTTTTAACCGTGGGGATCTGTCTTGGGAGTTGGTGGGCCTATTATGAATTAGGCTGGGGCGGCTGGTGGTTCTGGGATCCGGTAGAAAATGCGTCCTTTATGCCCTGGCTTGTGGGTACCGCATTAATGCATTCGCTGGCGGTGACCGAAAAGCGTAAAGTGTTCCGATCCTGGACTGTATTGTTAGCAATTGCGGCCTTCTCTCTTAGTCTGCTGGGGACGTTTTTAGTGCGCTCGGGCGTAATTGTGTCGGTGCATTCGTTTGCCAGCGACCCCACCCGAGGTCTGTTCATTCTGGCTATTCTGATTATTTTAAGTGGCGCAGCCCTGGTGTTGTATGCGTTTCGGGCCAGTACCCTTAACAGCGTGGCACGCTATCAGATGTTTTCTCGTGAAGTCTTGCTGATGGGCAACAACCTGTTTTTGTGCGCCGCCACTATCGTGGTGTTGCTAGGCACCTTATTACCACTTATCCACAAGGAAATTGGCCTGGGCTCTATCTCGATTGGGGCGCCGTTTTTCAATAAAATGTTTGTGTATCTGGTGGTACCGTTTGTATTTATGCTGGGCATCGGGCCGCTGGTGCGATGGAAGAGCCAGCCGGTAGGGGCATTAAGCCGACAAATGTTACTGGCATTCGGATTAAGCCTCAGTGCTGCCCTGCTGGTATTTTTCTCCTACTCGCAGCCAGCTTATATGGCCGTGCTGGGTTTAGTGCTGGCCTTCTGGATCGTCATTTGTACGATTATGGAGGTCCTGCAGCGTCTTGAAAGCCTGGGCCAGCAGCATAGTGTGTTACAACGGTTGTCTATGCTCACCCGTAGCCACTGGGCTATGGTGCTGGGACATTTAGGCTTTGCTGTTTCACTTATTGGCATTACGCTGGTCAGTAATTATGAACTGGAACGTGATATTCGTATGAGCCCTGGCGAGCAGGTGACCATAGGCGCATACCAGGTCAGGTTTGATGCGCATACTACGCAGGCCGGCCCCAATTATAATGCTGATGTCGGCCAGTTTACTGTCAGTCAGAGTGGGCAGGAAGTGGCCGTGTTATTCCCTGAAAAACGGCTGTATCTGGTACAAAAAATGCCGATGACCGAAGCGGCAATTGATTCGGGCTTAACGCGCGACATTTTTATCGCGTTGGGCGAGCCTCTTAGTGGCTCGGCGTGGGCGGTACGCATTTATATCAAGCCGTTTGTGATCTGGATTTGGAGCGGCGGCGGGATCATGGCGATGGCCGGATTGCTGGCGGTAAGCGATCGGCGTTACCGGCTGGGCCGGGCGCGTAGCACGGTCATTTCAGGGTCAGGCGCGACAACCACTCCTGCTGAGGTCCTATGAAAAAGTTCTGGCTGGTCATGCTGCCCCTGATTGTCTTTATTGCCGGGGTGAGCTTCTTATATCAGGGATTATTTTCCGATCCCCGGCAACTGGACTCGCAGGCGACCGGCAAAGCGGTCCCGGCTTTCTCGTTACCCGATCTAATGGCGGCAAATACGATGTATACCGAAGCTGCGCTAACAGGTCAGGTCACCATATTAAATGTCTGGGGCGTGTGGTGTATCACCTGTGCAGTAGAATTACCGTATCTAACCCAGTTGCGTGAAGATGAAGGGGTTCGCTTTGTGGGTTGTATTTTGATCAGGATATCGATCCGGACTTCGGTGCCAAGAGCCTGAATCAGGTGCAACAGGAAGTCATTGCCATGCTCAAACGCTTTGGCAACCCTTATCAGTTCAATATTTATGACACCTACCGGGACCTGTCTTTAGATTTAGGGGTGACGGGTGCGCCGGAGCATTTTGTTATTGATGCCCAGGGTACCGTGCGGCTGCACCATGTGGGCGATATTAATGAACGGGTGTGGCGCAATAAAATTCAGCCGGTTTATCAGCAGCTTCAGCAGGAGCAGACCTTGTGAGAGTATTTATCTTCATCGTCCTGGTCTGTGGCAGCGCCTGGGGCTGGGCGGCGCAAAACAACTATCAGTTCGACAATGAGACCCAGCGTGCCCAGTTTACTACCTTAACCCAAACCCTGCGCTGTCCTATGTGCCAGAATCAGAATATCGCTGACTCTGATGCCATGATAGCAAAAGATATGCGCCGAAAAGTCTACCAGCTGACGCTGGAAGGACAGTCCCGGGAGCAAATTATTGCCTATATGAAAGCCCGGTATGGCGATTTTGTTTATTATGAGCCGCCACTTACAGTGGCCACCATCTGGCTGTGGATTTTACCGGTGGGATTTGCGCTTTGCGGTTTATGGATTGTGCTAAAGCGCGGCAAACCTGCACCGCCTGCGGATATGGCCGAACAGCTGGCAAAGGCAGAGCGGCTGCTAAAACAGGATAAGGAGTAGTGATGTCCTGGTTTCATATTGCGGTGGCAGGGCTACTGACCCTGTTGGTGATACTGGTCGCGCTGCCGTGGCTGGGGCGTCAGCGGCTTGCGAGCAAACAGACTGATGACAACACTCGGTTGATTCAGGATCGTTTAGCCGAGCTGGAAGCAGAAGCGTCACAGGGGATGATCAGCGATCAGGATCTACGACAGGCTTGTGATGAGTTAAAACTGGCGCTGGTGGACGAGCATCGGCGCGATTCTGCCTTCGCTAACGCCGCAGGACGTTTATGGGTGGTCTTAGGTGCAATACTGGCGATCGCGGGGGGAAGCCTGACTTATTATAAAGTCAATCAGCTGCCCCAGGTCGCTCATAGTCAGCAGGCTATTGAGGCTTTGCCGGCGTTGTCGCAAAAGTTACAAACAGGGTCGGCCCGGGATATTACTGACACCGATATTAGTCAGCTTGCACTGGCCATTCGTCAGCGCCTGCACCGCAACCCAGAAGACGCCCAGGGGTGGATGTTTTTAGCACGGATGCAGGCCTCACTTAACCGCCGCGCCCAGGCTCTGGAAGCGATGGAAAAAGCCTATCGACTAAAACCCCGGGACGAGGCCATTTTGATGAGCTACGTACAGTTGCTGATGGGCGCTGGCGAGCGTGAGCAGGTAGCCATGGCAAGGGATATTCTGGCCCAAAAGCTAATCCACGAGCCGGATAATTTACGCTATGCACTGATGATGGCGGTGGCCTCTGCCCAGCTGGGGGACTTACCGGCGACCCAGCGTTATTACAGCCAAATTAAGCCCAAACTGCCGCCGGAGAGTGAAATGCTGCGCAGTCTGGAACAGCGCATTACCGAGCTCAGTCAACAAGCAGGGCCACCCGTGCAAACCGCGCTGGCGGTTACCGTTACCCTCAGTGAGTCATTCCCTGCCGAAGCGATTCCGGGGGAAGGCTACCTGCTGGTGTTTGCCCAGCAGCAAGATAGTGAAAACCGAATGCCGGCGGCGGTCGTAAAACAACCCTTGTCCGGGTTTCCGGTCACCGTGACTTTAAGCGTCAGTGATGCCATGATGCCCGGCTTTACGCTGGCAGAACTTGATCAGGTAAAACTGATTGCCCGTATCTCGTCTGACGAGGATGTGATGCCTTCCCCCGGAGACCTGCAGGGCGCTATTTCTTTTGACTTAGTCCAGGGGCGCCTTACTAAACATGCAATCGAGATCAATAAGGAACTCAAGTGAACAAATTTAAACATGCCATGTACATTGGGCTGTTACTGGCCTGTGGCATTCTTACAGGCTGTGCCTCTAATAATTCATCTGAACAGGCTGATGCCCAAACCGAGGCTAATATCTCGGATCCCCGGGACCCCTTTGAATCGGTTAACCGGGAAATCTGGGATTTTAACTGGGACATCGTGGATGCTTATTTTATCCGGCCGGTCACTGTGGGTTATACCACGGTAACCCACAGTTTGCCCGTACCGGATTATTAAATGCAGCCAACAACCTGGAAGAGCCGGCTAATTTTGTAAATAACATGCTTCAGGGTGACTTTGATGAGGGCATGGACAGCCTGGCGCGATTTTTAATCAACTCTACGGTCGGTTTACTGGGAACCATCGATGTCGCAGGTAAGATTGGTGTTGAGCGTCAGCGTGAAAATTTTGGCGAAGTGCTGGCGGTGTGGGGCGTTGAGACCGGCCCATTTTTAATGCTGCCAGGTTTAGGCCCGTCTGATCCCCGTAGTTTTACCGGGCAGGTGGCCGATGGTTATTATTATCCCATGACTGTATTAAGTGCGCCTTATTCTATAGCCTCCTTTGCCGTGTCGCTACTTGAAGGGCGCGCCGCCTTGATGGACCAGGAACAACAACTTGAACAGTCCTTTGACCAGTATTCATTTGTCAAAAATGCCTATTTTCAGAATCTGAAGTTTCGGGTTACTGATGGTCAGGTGGGTGAAGACGCCGTGGATGCCGAGCAAGAGCAGGAAGATTTTGAGAACTTTGAAGCGTTACTCGAAGGTGACGGTAACTAACATACTGATCACCCCGGCTTGGGCATAAGCGCAAGCCGGGGGTTATCGATTACTGGCTATACCCATTCGGGTTATTCGATTGCCAGTTCCAGCTATCCTGACACATATCTTTCAGGCCTTTACTGGCATGCCAGTTTAATTCCCTGGCTGCCAGGGTGGGGTCGGCGTAACAGGCGGCCACATCACCACTACGGCGAGGAGCGACCTGGTAATTGATGGTGGTCCCTGAGGCATTTTCGAATGCTTTTATCATCTCCAGCACCGAATAGCCCTGGCCAGTACCAAGATTATAAATATCCAGGCCCATATTAAGCTCGATGCGATCCAGGGCCTTCAGGTGGCCGTTGGCTAAATCCTCGACATGAATATAGTCCCGTACCCCGGTACCATCTTTGGTATCGTAATCATCGCCAAATACACTTAACTGTGCCAGCTTGCCGGTGGCAACCTGGGCGATATACGGCATCAGGTTGTTAGGAATACCATTAGGATCTTCGCCAATCTGGCCTGATGAATGGGCACCGACGGGATTAAAGTAACGCAGCAGCACAATATTCCAGCTGGTGTCTGACTGATATAAATCAGTAAGCATCTTTTCCACCATCAGCTTGGACATACCGTAAGGATTCGTGGGTTCACCGGTGGCCATTTTTTCGTGCAATGGCAGGGCCACGGGATCGCCATAGACGGTGGCTGAAGAGCTGAATACCAGGCTTTTCACATTGTATCGGCGCATAGCATTACACAGGTTGAGGGTGCCGTAGACATTATTTTCGTAATAAGCCAGCGGCTGTGCTACCGACTCACCGACCGCTTTTAGCCCGGCAAAATGAATCACCGAGTCAATAGGGTAGTTACTGAAAACGGCGTCCAATGCCTTGTCATCACGAATGTCACCTTCCACAAAACTCACAGATTTTCCGGTTATTGCTTCTACCCGGCGCAGCGATTCGGCACTGGCATTCACCAGATTATCCAGTACAACAACACTGAAATTTTGCTCCAGTAACTGCAAGGTGGTGTGGCTGCCGATATAGCCGGCGCCGCCGGTAACCAGAACTGTTTTCATTATCACTCCTTAGATGTGGTTTCAGGCAAGCTGAGATGTTTGACACACAGTGAATACTGCAAAGGTTTTACCACTAACGGATACAGTAAAAAAACCAGAAAAGCCCAAAGTAATGAGGTCCAGTCAGTCGCCGTTTGCAGGATCAGTGCGAATACCGGGACAATAACTAATAGTTTAAGCACATTTAACAGCGTCTTTTCCGGCACACTCATACGTTTGCCGGCGGCCTCCAGCAAGGCCATTCGTTCTGCCAGCGGACGATGCTGCAAACCGGGGATATTTCGGGTAGAAAAGTAAAAAGCCATGCCTGAACCTGTAAGAAAAAAGCCGTCACAACGGTGTGACGGCTTTATATTGTAAAAGATTGTACCCGCGGTTGAAAGACGGGCGATTAGCGATTATCGGTTCAGGTAGGCTCTGTTACCGGGTGACTGCCCTCTTTGGACTTGTTGTCCGCCAGCGCTTCCCAATAGCGGGTTTTCAGCGACAGCAGCAAGACCACGATACCAATGGCGATACTGAACAGGCTAATTTGCATGTACAGGTTGGGCATGGTGTCTAACCGATCGGGGTTGAAATTACCGGCCAGTAGCCCTGCAATAACATTACCAATTGAATAGGTCAGTACAAACACACCCATCATCTGCCCGGCAAAGCGACGGGGCGACAGCTTGCTGACCGCGCTCAGAGCGACCGGGCTCAGACACAACTCACCGACGGTGTGCAGGAAGTAGGTGGTAATCAACCAATAAGGCGCTACTTTTAAACCGCTGGCCGCCAGCTGAGCTGCAAAAAACATCACGATAAAGCCGGTCGCCATAATGATAAGACCAATGGCACATTTGGCGCCGTAGGAGGGATCCATCATCCGCTTGCCTAAGTTTACCCACAGGGCGGCAAAGAACGGCGATAACAGAATAATAAAGATGGAGTTGGCTGACTGGAACCAGGCCGGCGGAATGGAGAAGGCGCCAATCATGCGGTCAGTGTAATCACGTCCGAACAGGTTAAGAGAGGATCCAGCTTGTTCAAAGCCGGCCCAGAAACAGGCAGAGGCCACACAAATCAGGAACAGGGCGCCCATCCGTTTTTTCTCAGCTTCACTTAAGTTACCGAAAAAGAAGATCCCACCAAAATAAATAAAGAAGATAACGGTGAAGGCAATAGCCACATATTTAGCCAGTGCCACCGGGTCAATTACCAGAATTCCCATGGTAGTCGCGGCAGTAACGCCAATCAGTGTCAGTAAAAACACAATGATGCCTGTCCAGCCGGTCTTCTTGATGGAAGGCGAAGGTGCTGCAGCAGGTTCAAAGCCAACATCCTGAAGTTTGGAGCGGGTCGCTTTATACTGCAACAAGCCAATTGCCATACCTACTGCCGCGGCCCCGAAGGCCCAGTGATAACCCATATTTGGTGCCAGCCAGCCACACACGCCGTAGCCAATCAGTGAGCCGATATTGATACCCATATAATAGATGGTATAGCCACTGTCACGTCGGGCATCGTTGTCGGCGTACAGGCCGCCAACCATGGCACTGATGTTTGGCTTAAGCAGGCCAGTACCAAGTACTACCAGAATCAAGCCAATAAAAAAGGTACTGTGGCTGGGGATAGCCAGCACAATATGGCCACACATGATAATGATGCCGCCATACCAGACCGCTTGCTGACTGCCAATAAGCCGGTCAGCAATCCAGCCACCGGGCAGCCCCATAAAATACACCGCACCGGTGTATAAGCCATAAATGGCGGTGGCAGAAGCCACGGTAAAGGCCAGGCCTTCCTCTTGCAAAGATGCGGTCATAAACAGAACTAACAGGGCACGCATGCCGTAATAGCTCATACGTTCCCACATTTCTGTGAAAAACAGCGTCATCAGCCCCCCTGGATGGCCGATAAAGCTCGTGTCGTCAGATGTTTTTATTGTCACAATCAAATTCCGTATTATTTTATTTGTAAGTTCGGTATAGAAGTAGACAGTACTGCGTCTGTTTACGTGACTGTTTGTACCCGAAGGTATCGTCGTTATACTAGAGGCGGTTAGAATACACAAGTAAAGAGAAGGTTAAAAGGTCTATGCTATCAACCGCTGCGAGGTGCGCGACCACTGACCTGCAGATAAAAAAAAGGGGCCGGCTTAAGCCTTTTTAGCAGGATGCGGGTGCGGTTGAGCATTGATTCAGGAGGTAGTGGCGGGCGTTATTAACGGTGTGTAAAGACAACAAGCTCGCCTTAGCGATAAAACGCAAGCCCCGCCAGCCGGGATGAGTCCCGGCTCCAACGGCGACTCAGTCTCAAAGCTCTTTGATGGTTGCCACGATAATCCGGCCCACACCATAAACCAGAAACAAAATAACGCCAAACAAGGTCAGGTTATAGATGATTTGCGGGTATTTATTGCCCTCAGGCTGGGTGGGCCTTTCCACGGTCACCAGATGCTGTAATTTTTCATACGTTTCGACCCGGGTGTTTTCCAGCGTCATCAGTGATGAAGAATACGCCTGAATGGCCAGTTGCAGCTGAATTTGCATATCGCTGAACTGAGCCATCAATTGGGTCATCGTCACATCATTATTATCCCCCAACTCAGCATTGTTTAGTTGGCTTTTTTGCTTTTCTACTGATTGCCGCAGCGCCTTTATCTGGCGTTTGATATTACGCATTTCCGGGGCGATATCTGACATCATCCCGGACATGGTTTGTAGCTCAGCTTCTTTTTGCGCCAGCGTGGCTTCCAGCGAAAACGCGATTTGCTGGGACGCGGCGCCTTCGGCGGTAGGATCCAGCACATTGTATTTTGACTGGAAGGCCAGCAGCTCCTGTTTAGCCGTTTGCAGCTTTTGCTCTACAATATCGTGTTCACTTTTGGCAAACTTCAGTTTTGATTTTGCCAGCTGGTTATTAATATCATTAATGAAGTTTTCCGCATGATTGATGATGGCGGTATTCAGCTTATTGGCATAGTCGGAGCTAAAAGCCTTGGTCTTTAAGGTGATGACCGCCGAGCTGGAATCAACCGTGACATCAATATGGTCCAGATAATATTGGTACTTATCTTCCCGAGTGGCGCTGGATGACAGCCGGCTGAAGATGTCTGCTTCGGTGGTTTGAAAGTGCTCATTCATACCATACTCTTTTACCAGAAATCGGTACATATCCTGAGACTTGATAAATGCCTCTACCAGCACGCTATCGGTAGACAACGGGGCATCGGTGACCGATGACATAAGCAGCGACGAAGCATCAAAGGCACTACCACCATCCGATTTTTTTATGATCAGCTGGCTTTGGCTTTCATACTGGGCAGAGGCCACAAGAACCAGATACAAGGCGTAGATAAACCAGGCACCAAGAAATGCACGCCCCACATGTTGGGTCAACAGCTTCAATTTTTTTTGGGTCTTTTTTAGCACAGCGTTATTTACCTTTTTCTTTTTTCGGCTGATTGGTATAAACCGAGATGCCTTCTTCCAGATCTTCAAAGTATCTGAGTTTGCCATCTTCAATAAGCACCACAGAGCTACAGTACTCTCGAATCTGGTCGAGCTCGTGACTGACCATTATCACACCGCTGGTCTGGCTCTTTTCTTTAAGGGTTTTTTTCGCCTTTTTCCGAAACAGCGGATCGCCCACAGAGGTCGCCTCGTCAATCAAATAGATATCAAAGTCAATATTCATACAACAGGCAAATACCAGTTTAGCCCGCATACCTGACGAATAATTTTTGACCGGCAGATCAAATTTTTTGTCCAGTTCGGCAAATTCCTGAACATGTTGTTCGTATTTTTCCAGCGAGCGAACATTATTAATCCGACCAATAAACCGGGTGTTTTCCCGCCCGGTCATTTGCGGATGGATACCGGTTTGCAGCGCCACCGGCCACGACATCGCCCGGTTGGTCAGTATCTGCCCCCGGTCCGGATACTCACTTTTTGCCAGCAATCGAAACAAGGTGGATTTACCGGCCCCATTTTTTCCTAAAATGGCCACATTACGTTCGGTAGGAAACGTAAAGTTTAAATTTTTAAAAATATACTGCGGCCCCAGTTTACTGGGGTAGCTTTTAGTTAAATTACGAATTTCAATCATTTAGAAAGCACCCGTTTCCAGGTCAGGTGGTACAGCGCCAGAGAAAAAAACAAAAAAACGATAGTAACTCCGGCGGCATATTCGATACTCACACCTTTATGGCCATAGGAGGGGTACAGCGAATACCTGGCCAATTCAATAAAATGGACCATAGGATTCCAGTTCAGATAAGGCCAGTATTTTTCCGGGACATCCTGTAAACTGAAAAAAACACAGGAGATAAAAAACATCGGTCTGGTGAATAGATTTTTTATCTTGTTTATTTCGGGAACATACGAGGTAAGAATACCAAACAGTAAGCCCAACGAGCCCAAAAAGGTCCACATTAAGAAATAAAGGCTGATTAAAAGCAACGGGTTTTCAAACTGTACCTCGATTTGCAGCAGATAAATCGTCAGCGACAGCAACACAATGGCCCCTAGCTTTATCGCACACTCAAGAAACCCTGAGGTGACTAAAGCGGCAATCGGCTGCACCTGCCTGAAAGCGTAAAGAGGCTTATTCTTTTTAATTGAGCCTGCGACAGGCCCAAGGCTGGCCATAAATGACTGTATCGCCACCATGCCCACCATCATAAAGATAAGAATCGGCATAGAATGCACTTCAGAGCCTGAAATAAAGCTACGGGCAAACGACAGCGCAAAAATAAATAAAAAAGGCTCAAAGAAAGCCCAGCCCAGGCCGAGCTTGTCATTAAACTTGCTTTGGAGTTCGCGTAGGAACAAGGCGAAGATGACTCTTCGCCAGGCTGCCAGCTGTTCTTTTAGTGAAAGCATGGTTAGTCTAGAGCAACATTCGCGGCCACAGCAATTTGATAGATAATTTGAGTAATATCTTTCACCGCCTGCAGTGACTTGGCATCGGTGGCCGGCAGTACAATGACCTGATCACCCGGCTTAAGATTCACGTTGCCTTCTTTGCCTGCAATTCGGCTGCCTTCAATCTGATCAAACTCAACGATGCCATTTTTGCGAATCACCAGAATACGCTCATCGTCAGCCCGCTGGGTAAATCCTCCCGCCCAGGCGATGTAGTCTGCCGCAGTGGCTTCAGGGTTAAACACCACCGCCTGAGGCAGCATCACTTCGCCGCCTACCTGCACCAGATCGGTAATGGCCGGCACCACGATGGTGTCGTTTGGCTCCAGCAACACATTGGCCACCTGATCATTTTCAGATACAACCACTTTACCTAACGGCTCAACCTCACGGGCGCGGGTGATAAAATCTGAAACCAGCTGTGCTTCCTGAACCCGAATCGCCCCTTCGCCACTGGAACTGATGGGCGCGGTATAAACGCTTCTTTCCAGTTGCTGCAACGAACGGTCAATAATTTCTTTTTGCTGCTGTGCCACACTCTCCCGCAACAGATAAATATTATCGGTATCAGACAGTTTGGGGTTTACCTTGATGTAATTAAGCACATCTTTTAACCGGGTGCCCTTATCCACCATCACCTGCGAAGGCCCGGTATGGCTACCCTGAATATTAATGCGGTAGACCAGTTGTTCATGATCATCCACAAACTCTACGGTGTCACCGGCCTGCAGCATAAAGTTGTCAAAGTTCTGAAGTTTAACGTAACGGGAAAATTGTTGACCATTACGAACACCGGCTACCGAGACGTGGTTGATAAAATCCCGCGGGGTCGCATAGCGGGTGAGGGTTTCACCCTGCAGCTCATCCTGTTTAAATTCAAAGGTAAAGCTGTTTCTGGCGCCGGTTTGCACCACCACTGTCGAACCGATGGGGCGGACGACCAAAACATCACCATCTTTGAATGATATTTCAGGTAGCTTTCCTTCGCGTAAGAACTCATACAAATCGGCGGTGGCGATGATTTCACCATTTCGCTGAATGTCGATTTTACGAAAACTGCCGCGTTGAAAATCGATCCCGCCAGCACGCTTTAAAAAATACAGAATGCTGTCTGATGCCTGTCCGGCATACTGCCCTGGCCGTAACACCGGACCCGTTATAAACACGGACACTGGCGTAGACGTCAGCAGGTTCACATAGACATTGACATCATTGGTGTAGATTTGTTTAATTTTAGAGGTAACTTTACTGTTTACCGCGCTTGCCGGAGTGTTGGCCACCTGCACCGGGCCAATATTAGGAATAAAGATATTGCCCTGATTGTCGACGGTAACCACGTCAGCAAAATTCACCGCGCCCCACATCCAGATAGAAATTTTATCGCCCTGGGCAACCAGATAGTTGTCATTGAGCCCATCGGCCCGCTCCGACTCGAAGCCGCCGATAAATAAATTAGCCGCATACGGCGGGTTTTCCATAGGAACTTGCTGAGGGTAGACCGTTTCTACAGTGGGCTCACCGGGTAAGGTCTGCCCGCCACGGCTACTATTGTAGTACTGACCGGTAGAAGGCTGACCAGCATTCATGCTCTGGATGGTCCGGGAAGAGTTCATCTCGAAGGGCCTGACCGGAGCTGCTCCGGCACCTGACTGCGACGCTGCGGCGTTACCGGAATTCTGAGCCTGGTTATTCTGGCCATTTTGTCCCTGCTGAGCCTGTTGACGTAACTGTTGTAAGTCACTTAATGACTGCGCGTGAAGGGGCAGACTGGCTAACAGGCTTGAGACGATGGCAACAAGCCCGGTAATGGTTTTAAGTCGAACCAAACTCATGATTAAAGCCCTGTTGCTGATGATGATTGTGGCTGAAGAACGGTGGAGTAGCGACGCCACTGGCCGTTGCTCTTGCATAGCAATGAGCGAGTCCCGGTGTGCTGAGCAGATGCCGTCAATCTGGTCTGCGTAATCTCATGGCAAAACTGCTCTGCGGCAGAATGATACCCGGGGCCGACCCGCCAGCGCTGATCGTCTAATTCAATTTCAGCGCCATGTTCAACCTTAACACCCGGCGCAATTATTGCATCGCCCTGCATGGCTGCTGCGTAGTTAGTATGTACTAACGGTATGTCTGCCACTACCGGCCCTGGGGCCGAAGCGCAGCCAGTGAGCAGGCACACCAGTGCAAAACAAACAGGTGGTAGAATGTCGCTTTTTACTGACATGAACTTTGCTAATCGTCCTTTGGAAAAATTGGCGGCTAGCATACCACAGAATATTGTAAATTCACCTCGGTGTAGCAGCCTTTGCTGCATACTTTGTGAGCAGTTGACCATTTAGTTAACTATTTACCATATGGATCACAAAATATTCGGGGTTGGGGCTGGTCAGTCCATACAATGTTTATTATTATATTTTAACCAGAGCCTGCTCTTATCCAGATCTGTGCGCTTACAATAACGAGCTCTGAAGAAAAACAACACTATCGTTGTTAAAGGATGAATAATGTTTTCCGCTTTAATTAGTGACAGTTTCGGGCACCTGCTGACAATGGATTTTTCATAGAATGTTCGATTATCTTCAATTGGTTCCTCTCTTTACTGCGTTTTTTGTTGCCCTCGTTTTGTTAGTGGTAATGACCCCGCTTGCGCATCAGTTTGGATTGGTCGATCAGCCTAGCCTGCGTAAACGGCACCATGGTCTGGTACCCCTGACGGGGGTGTGGCTATTTTTATGGCGGTACTGGTGGCCAGTGTGATCACCGATGTCTGGATGAAAAACAATCCTTTATTTTTTACCGCCTCAGCGTTTGTGGTGTTGCTGGGAATGCTGGATGATCGCTTTGAACTTAGCGCCAAGGGCCGCCTGATCTGCCAGTTTGGCGTGGCCGCCATTATGGCCTGGAGTGCACAAAATTACATTACTTCTCTGGGAAACATCTTCGGCAACGGCCACATTGATCTGGGCGTAGCCGGATACTTTTTTACGATAGTATGCGTAGTCGGGGTCATTAATGCGTTTAACATGATTGATGGCATTGATGGTCTGGCCGGCGGCATGAGCCTGGTGGTTTTAATGTTTGTGGTCGGCCTTTTGGTGGCCACAGGTCATGGCGGTGCCATTATGGAACCCTTGATTATTGCCGCAGCTATTGTACCGTTTTTGGCCTTCAACCTTAGTTGGAAGGGCTTTAAAGGCAATAAAATATTTATGGGTGATGCCGGAAGTATGTTTGTCGGTCTGACCATTGTCTGGCTGCTGGTGGACCATGCTCAGGGGGCTGAGGCAGCATTTCGTCCAATCACCGCGGTATGGCTTATTGGTTTGCCGTTAATGGATATGGCCGCCATTATGTACCGTCGTGCCCGAAAAGGTCAGTCGGTATTACGACCCGATCGTAAACACCTGCATAATATTTTTATGCGTGCGGGTCTAAGCTCCAATCAGGCGTTGGTGGCCATTCTGGCGTTAGGCAGTCTGTATTGTACGGTGGGCGTATTGGGTGAAGTGTTTGCGGTACCTGATTGGGCTATGTTCTGGGGCTTTATCGCGTTACTTACGGTCTACAGCTATATTATTCAAAATATCTGGCGCCTGATTCGCAAGTTCAAACAACGTGTTGCCTGATTCTTCTTTGTCATAGTGCCGGTGTCTCAGGTACTATTGCGGCTTTTATAGAATCTCTGGAATCCTGTGTCGGTCAAGCCCATTCCCACTCCGCAGTTTATTGTTGCCCCGCGTCAAGCGGCGCTGCAGCCGGTATTAGTGGCACTCACTACCTATGACAACGATCCCGAAGGCTGGCTGGCTCAGGCGATTGACAGTGTCTTAACCCAATCTTTTTCCGACTTTGCCTTACTGATCGTTATAAACGGGCCGGTGGCGGCCTCAAAAACCTCAATGTTACTCAAGTTTGCCGAGCAGGACGAACGCATTATTGTGGCTCAGAATGGGCACAATGAAGGCTTAGCTGCGTGTATGAATCAGGCGATAGAGTGGATGCTGGGCTATGACAATTATCAGTTTTTTGTGCGTATGGATGCCGATGATATTTGTCATCCGGAGCGCCTGCTCAAGCAGTACAACTTTATGCAATTGCATAAAAAAGTCGCGATATTAGGCACTGCTCTGACCGAAATTAATGAAGCAGGGCAAAAGGTAGGCTCGCGGGTTATGCCAGCTTCTAATAATGTCATTGTAAGGATGCTGCCCCGTCGCTGCACGCTTAATCACCCCACAGTGATGATGCGCCGTGAAGTATTTTGTCAGGGGCACCGCTATGATAGCCAGCTGATGAATACGCAGGACTATTTTTTGTGGATCGAGCTGGCCGCCGCCGGGTATGAATTTAGAAATTTGCGAGAACGGCTGTTAGAATTTCGCCGTGTAAATGATTTCTACAAACGCCGCGGTTTGGCAAAATCAGTAAATGAATTTAAAGCACGCTTCCAGGCTATGCGACGTCTGCATCGTTTTACGGTATTTAATGTGGCCTATGCCTGTTCGGTATTAATGCTACGACTTATGCCGGCGCAGGTGATAAAGTTAGCCTATAAACTCGATCGTGTTCTACTAGAGAAACTAATAAGACATTGAAAGTCGGCGCCGTCATAATTTCCTATCATCCGGATACAGTCCATTTATCGTCAATGCTGTCAGCTTTGAACACGATGGGCTGGCCCGTGGCCTTGATTGATAATTCGCCGGTGGCATTAGCCGGTTTACGCGATGCGTTTTCTCATTATGTCCATTGTGCTGACAATGTTGGGATTGCTGAAGCACAGAATATTGGGATTGATATCCTGATTGCACAGGGGGCCGAAGCGGTGCTGATCCTGGATCAGGACAGTCAGCTGACGCCGGCCTTTTTGCAAAATTTGTATGAAACTTATACTTATGCATTACGACGCTGCCCGCGGATGGCATGCTTAGGTCCGCAAATAGTCTGTGAGTTTATAGATAAACCCGTTCAGCCCAAACTGCACAAGTCGCAACCAGTTTGCGACAGGCTGGAGCACGCCAAACAAATTATTGCCTCAGGGATGATAATAAATGTCACTGCATATCATAAAGTTGGTAAAAAAGATGCGAGTCTTTTTATTGATGGCGTGGATCATGAATGGTGTTGGCGAGCGCGAAGCTTAGGCTTCCAGGTTTTAAAAGCTAGCACCGTGGAAATGCGCCATCGCCAGGGCGATGGCAGGCACCGTGTACTGGGATTGAACTTTAAGCGTGGGGCGCCAGTAAGACTTTATTACCAGGTGCGCAATGTGCTTATCCTTTCCCGCAGGCGTCATGTTCCCATGTATTGGAAGTGTCGCCATCTTATGGCTTTGCCACTACGCTGGCTGGTCAACCGCTGGTACTTCCCTGAAGGCAAACTTCGCGGCCACTATGTTCGCCGGGGAATTAAAGATGGTTTGCTTGGCCGTACCGGCAAGTTGAATTGATGATGCTATCGTGTGGATGTCGTAAAAAAGAAACAGTACAAGGATGCCGTTTACCCGGTGAAATTTACAAAACAATCGTGTTGAAGGAAACGTTGTGAAAGTTACAGTTTTTGGTATTGGATATGTAGGGTTGGTGCAAGCCGCTGTACTGGCAGAAGTGGGCCACGATGTCGTGTGTATTGATGTTGATCAGGCCAAAGTGGATAACCTTAAAAAAGGCAATATCCCAATTTATGAACCCGGTCTGACACCACTGGTAACAAGTAACTTTGAAGCAGGGCGTCTAAGCTTTACTACCGATGCAAAGGCCGGCGTAGAACATGGCGATTTGATTTTCATTGCGGTGGGAACGCCGCCTGATGAAGATGGCTCCGCTGATCTGAAATATGTGCTTACCGTCGCCCAGACCGTGGCAGAGTATATGCAAAGCCATAAAATCATCATCAATAAATCTACGGTCCCGGTGGGCACCGCGGATAAAGTGAAAGCCCGGGTGACGGAAACACTGAACAGTGCCAGTAAGTCGGTAACCTTTGATGTTGTGTCAAACCCCGAATTTCTCAAAGAAGGCGCTGCAGTGAGCGATTGCATGCGGCCTGATCGTATTATCCTGGGCGTTGAAAGTGACACCGCTGAAGACAAGCTTCGCGAGTTGTACTCCCCGTTTAATCGTAATCACGATAAAGTCATTACCATGGACATCCGCAGTGCGGAATTAACAAAATATGCCGCTAACTGCATGTTGGCGACAAAGATCAGCTTTATGAACGAGATTGCGAATCTGGCAGAATTGTTTGGCGCTGATATTGAACATGTTCGCCATGGCATTGGCTCGGATCCCCGTATTGGGTATCAGTTCATCTATCCTGGCTGTGGCTATGGTGGTTCATGCTTCCCTAAAGATGTTCAGGCACTGGTTCGTAGCGCTAATAAAGTAGGCTATACCGCTCGGGTGCTGGAATCTGTTGAAGCAGTTAATTATCAGCAGAAAGAAAAGCTGTTCGAATACATCATGCGTCACTTCAATAATGATGTGAAAGGCAAGACCGTAGCATTATGGGGCTTATCCTTTAAGCCTAATACCGATGACATGCGGGAGGCTTCAAGCCGGGTATTAATGGAAAAACTGTGGGACGCGGGTGCTACCGTACAGGCCTACGACCCTGAAGCCATGGAAGAAACTCAGCGTATTTATGGGGATCGCGACGACCTGCGTTTGATGGGTACAAAGGAGTCAGCGTTAAATCAGGCCGATTTCCTGGTTATTTGTACCGAATGGCAGGTGTTCAGAGCACCGGATTTTGAACTTATTAAATCAAAGTTGAGCAATCCGTTAATTTTCGACGGACGTAACCTGTTCGAGCCAAAAAGAATGGCAGATTATGGCCTTCAGTATTATGCCATCGGGCGTGGATTATCAGTTAAAGGAAATCAATAATTATGAGTCAGGTAAAAAAAGCCGTTATTCCTGTAGCAGGACTCGGCACACGCATGCTTCCAGCCACTAAAGCAATTCCAAAGGAAATGCTGCCTGTGGTCGACAAACCGATGATTCAGTATGTGGTTAATGAATGTGTGGCGGCCGGGATTAAAGAAATTATTCTGGTTACTCATGCCAGTAAAAACAGTATTGAAAACCACTTCGATACCTCTTTCGAACTAGAGGCAACGCTGGAAAAGCGGGTTAAGCGTCAGTTGTTAGAAGAAGTTCAGTCAATCTGTCCAAAAGATGTCACCATCATGCATGTGCGTCAGGGCCATGCTGCCGGCCTGGGCCACGCAATTCTTTGCGCACATCCGTTAGTGGGCGACTCACCCTTTGCCGTGGTGCTGCCTGATGTATTGATTGATGATGCTTCCAGCGATCCAGAAAAAGACAATCTGGCGGATATGGTGGCTAAATTCAATACCAGCCGGGTAAGCCAGGTTATGGTGGAGCAGGTTGCACAGCAGGATGTCACCAAATTTGGTATTGCCGATTTGGACGGTGAAGAAGTGGAAGCAGGCGACTCCGCTAAAATTCATAACATGGTCGAAAAGCCATCGCTGGAAGAAGCGCCTTCTGATTTAGCCGTGGTGGGTCGTTATGTACTTTCTGAAAAGATCTGGGACTTACTGGAGCATACCCCACCTGGTGCGGGCGGCGAAGTACAGCTGACCGATGCGATTGATTCATTGATGCGTATTGAGCAGGTAGATGCCTACTGCATGAAAGGTGTAAGCCATGATTGTGGTAGTAAGCTGGGCTATATGAAAGCCAATGTCGAATACGCCCTGCGTCACCCCGACTTAGCCAACGACTTTAAACAGTATCTGGCGTCGCTTGATCTGTAATTGATACCGTCACAAGCATATTTTGTGAGGTATACAACAGGCTCCTTCGGGAGCCTGTTTGCGTGGTAGGCGCGGCTAATTATTCTTCTACAAAAAGCCGGCTTTTTACTTTGTCCAGCATCTTTTGGCCAATGCCTTTTACTTCGGTAAGCTGTTCCACCTCTAAAAAGCGGCCCATTTCATTTCGGTAGTCCACAATCGCTTGTGCTTTGCGCGGCCCGATGCCCGGTAGCTGGGTGAGTTGCTCCACCGAGGCATGATTGAGATCAAAAGGCGCGGGCTGCGCCAGGGTCTGGCTGATGTCGTCTTGCTGCGCAAATGCAGGAGTAAAAGACAT
Organism: Salinimonas marina; assembly: GCF_015644725.1. Lineage (NCBI taxonomy): Bacteria > Pseudomonadati > Pseudomonadota > Gammaproteobacteria > Alteromonadales > Alteromonadaceae > Salinimonas > Salinimonas marina. Next base: position 2,885,778 of record NZ_CP064795.1, on the reverse strand, counting down.
CGCCATACCTAATGTCAGTACCAGGGTTAACCAGGTTTGCTTTAATGTTTTCATAGGATTGATTCCTTATCTAAGTAATGTTTGCCGGATAGCCACCTAAGCATACAATTGGCGTAGTGCGGTTATCAGCTGAGCTTAAGGTCAGATAAAGAACAGGCAGCAGGCTACTGTGCGAATTAAAAAACCACAGCACAGACAAAAAAAGAGCACCCTTGGGTGCTCTTGATCACATAGTCTTTAAGACCGTGTTTACAGGCGCTCTAACAGCGCTTCGGTAAACTCAGTGGTGCCATGCTGACCGCCCAGGTCACGGGTCGTGCGATCACCAGACTCGATAACCTCTTTTAGCGCTGAACGAATCTTTTCAGCCTTGTCGCCCATGTTCAGATATTCCAGCATCTGGATTGAGGCCAGAATAACCGAGGTTGGGTTTGCCAGATTTTTGCCGGCAATATCCGGGGCTGAGCCGTGAACGGCCTCAAAAATCGCGCAATCGTGGCCGATGTTGGCGCCTGGCGCCATGCCTAGGCCGCCTACCAGACCGGCACACAAATCAGAAATGATGTCGCCAAATAAGTTAGTGGTAACAATCACGTCAAATTGATGCGGGTTCATAACCAATTGCATACAAGTGTTATCCACAATCATCTCAGTGCTTTCGATGTCAGGATAGCGCTCGCCCACTTCACGGGCTACTTTCAGGAACAAACCCGAAGTTGATTTAAGAATATTCGCTTTGTGGACCGCAGTCACTTTTTTACGGCCTTCACGACGTGCCAGCTCATAGGCAAATGTGACGATTTGCTCAGCGCCTTCGCGAGTAATTTTACTCATTGCTTCGGCTTCAGTACCATCTTCTGATACCACCTGACCCAGACCAGAATACATGCCTTGGGTGTTTTCACGCACAGTAATGATATCAATGTCTTCGTAACGGGCTTTGGTGCCTTTTAAAGACAACACCGGACGAATGTTAGCGTAAAGTTTGAACTGCTTACGCAAGCTTACATTAATAGAAGTAAAGCCTTCGCCAACGGGTGTAGTCAGTGGGCCTTTCAGGGTAACTTTATTTTTCTCAATCAGATCCAGGGTAGATTGAGGCAAAAGTTCGCCGTGGTTTTCCAGTGCTACCAGACCCGCATCAGCATAGTCGTAAGCAAAGTTGCAGCCAACTTTATCCAGAATTTTAGTGGTGGCATCAATGATATCTGGACCGATACCGTCGCCGCGAATGACCGTAATATGTTGCTGAGTCATGTGGAGGGATCCTCTGGTAATTTTCGTTTCTGTTGAGTTAGGTTTCTTGGAGTAGCACTACAGGCTATAGCGTGATGAACAGGGTTACACTTAATCCGGTTGTTTGTTAGACAAAGCGTAGCGCATCACTGACCAAAATCGCGCATATTTTATAACAACACAGGCATTACGCCTAGTACAGAATGCAATTGCTGCTGGCGCCGGTGAAATTGTCGTTATAACCGATAGGGTAATGGCGATGTTAATAAGGCGCTGACACTGTTTTGCAACTCGCTGACCACAGCCGGTTTCAGCCCGAGTAATTGCAAGCATTGACGTAAAGCCCTGATGGAGTCGGGATCCATTTCGCCAGGGACCAATAGCCACTTACGGCTTAACAATAAGCTCAAAGAAATAATGGCAAACTCCTTAAGCACGCCCGGGCTTGCCTGGTCAGGCTCTTTACCAAACTGACGGATAATCGCCTGATGCAAAGCCGGTTGATGCCAGTTAGCCGCCAAACGGGCTGCATAGTCTACCATCGAGTCCGTGGATTTTAAGCGTAACAGGGTATTGATGTTATGCAGCGCATACTCATGGTGGGGTAGTCGCGGCAGTACCTTTAATGCCGGTAACGAAAAAATCGGTGCCAGGGCAAAGCTGCTCACCAGCGCTGCCCCCTGCGAGGACAACCGGCTATTCACTTGCGCGGCAATCAGCGAGGCCAGGTTGGCGCTGACCACCAACAGATTCTGGCAGCAACGGCCCAGCGGAAAGTAATGCTGATTAAGGCGTTGCATAAGCGCTTCGAGCACCAGCATGTCGCCCACCCGTTCAGTGCCATAGGTTAAAATGGCCTGTTTCACTTCTTTTACCGGCAGTTTCAGACGATTGTCCATGGCCGCAGATTGTTTCAAAGCCTCGGCAAACGCCGGTTCAAGTTGCACCTGGTCACTCAATTTGTTGATATTCACATCATTGTTTCGAAGCATGCTCACAATATTAAGAATGGCGGCAGGGGGGTGACTGACCGGGTACCGGCGTCCCTCGAATTTGAAGGCGTTGATTTGTTGCTGATCATCTTTGGCGGCATCGTGAAGGCTACACCACTGGGCAAACCTTATATAATGAATTGGGGGCCGGGGCACTGATGCCTGCCAGTTTAAGGCTTCGGTCTGAGCGCCGCAGCTCAGCGCATAATGACTCTGAGTTTTAAATACTATGGTGTGTTTGCCATTATCATCCGCTGCCTGTCCCCCTGGCCAGTAATCGCCGGGAAAGGTCAGCCAGCTACGGATAATCGGCTCATACGCAGAAGGGCTGGCCAGTGCTACCGGTCTCAGAGCCTCAAAAAAACTAAACGAAAAATGTACGCTGAGATGCGCGCAGCAAATCATCCACCACTGAGGATAATTTATCGCCGGGTTTTGCAGATAGCGATAAAAGTTTGGCTGCCCAACCACTTTGCTGACCGCAAACAGGGTGCGCCACAGACCCAGTTGCGGCCCGGTAAGGTGTTTTTTCAGCCCCTGCAATACGGTGGTATCAAAGTGTATGGTTCGGGTGTCACGATGATAGGTGGCGGCAGTGAATAAGGTGAAGGTGGCCCCGGTCAGATGTTGTAAATAATGATCATTGAGCTGGGTGCGTAACCCCAGAATTGCGGTCATCAAGGCGGTTTTCAAAGGCAGCGGGTGGGTTAGTGAAGATTCCTGCCGGATGGCGTTCACCGCCACTAGCGCCGCTTGGGGGTGATGGCGGGCAAATTCTACGATCTGTTTGCCCATCGACAGCCCGGTCCTGGCCACATTTAACAGGCTGCCCTGACGGATGAGGGCAGCGCTGGCCCGCTGACTTTGCTGAAGTAGCGTGTTGTAGGCAGATTCAACCAAGCCGTGTCCTAACTTTTAAGATAGCTTTGATAAGCGCCTTCTCCCCACGCAATCAACTGATCATTTTCAAACAGCAAAGGGGTACACTCATCCTGGGTGGTTAAGCCGTCCGCCCGAACATGTTGGGTACGATAAAACATAACCTGGATAGAGGTTGAGCGGTCCATTTTGGCTTCGGTGATATCGGGTGAGCCCAGCCGCGCTAACACTTCTTCACGGGTGGCGCCCAGCCGCAACTTGGTAATTTGCACTTTGTTGTATTCTTCCCGGTCCTGCCAATCCATGTTTTCTGGCTTGTCTGGATAAAATGAGATCACCAGAAATGCGAACAGGGCATAAGCCGCCGCGCCAAAAAAAATCAGCCGGGTTACCTTTTTATTCATCCTTAATCACTTGTTAGTAAGAAGACCCCGTCATTTTAGCTTAAAAGCGTGTAAAGAAGGAATGATAAAATCGTAAATGAATGCGTCAGTCACCTTTGGAAATAGTATAGCAGGGCACGTATTCTGAGCCAGGCAACTTCATCCGCTGCTGGGCCACAAACGACTCCAGCAGGGTGTCTATGCGCTCCATAAGGCGAATGTCACCCTGTAATTTAAACGGGCCTTTTTCTCTTATCTGGCGAACGCCTTCGGCCTTTACATTGCCGGCAACGATGCCGGAAAAGGCTTGTCGTAGCACCACTGCAAGGCTGGCCCTATCCTGCTCCTGATGGAGTTGTAAGGCGGCCATCGATTCGTGGGTTGGCACAAACGGCACCTGAAACGGTTCATCGATTTTTAATGACCAGTTAAAACTAAACGAATCGCCCACCGCACGCCGGTACTGTTTGGTTTTGGTTTTGTTGGCAGCCAGGGTGCGTGCTACTTCCTGAGCATCATCCACAATAATCTGATATTTGCTTTGCGCCTGTTCGCCAAGGGTCGCACCGATGAATTCATCAATGGCCTCAAAGTAGGCTTCACTGCCTTTGGGCCCGGTCAGGATGACCGGTATGGGCTGCTGCGCATTGCGCTCGTTCATCAGAATACCCAGTAAATACAACAATTCTTCGGCGGTGCCCACGCCCCCGGGGAAAATCACAATACCATGGGCAAAGCGCACAAACGCCTCTAGCCGCTTTTCGATATCGGGCATAATGATCAGTTCATTTACAATCGCATTAGGTGGCTCGGCAGCAATAATACTGGGCTCTGAAATACCTATATAACGACCATGATTGCAGCGCTGTTTCGCATGCCCGATGGCCGCGCCTTTCATTGGCCCTTTCATCGCACCCGGGCCGCAGCCAGTACAAATGTTCATCTCGCGCAGACCCAGTTGATACCCTACCTCTTTGGTGTACTGGTATTCGTGTTGTTTAATGGAATGGCCACCCCAGCACACAATGGTATTGAGCTCGTCATTGCCTTGCAGGGCTTGGGCGTGCCGTAACATATCAAACACAATGTCGGTGGTACTCAGGCTGTCTACGGTGGACGGCGCATGCACAAAGGCATGTTTGTTGCCCATAAATAACATGTCGCGCAGTACGGCGAACAGGTGCTCGTGCACCCCACGCATCAGCTTTTCGTCGACAAATGCGACTTCAGGGGGTTGATCAGTTCAATTTTCACCCCGCGTTCGCGGCGCACCAGTTTCACATCAAAATCCTGATACGGGGCAAACAGCAATTCGTAGTTGTCTTCATCCACACCGCTGTTAAGCACCGCCAGACAACAGTTTCGAAAAACATCGTACAGCACGCTGTGAGTGGTATCCTGAAGTTGGGTGACTTCCACCTGTGATAGCTGGCTCATCCAGCCAACAGGGTTTAACTGCACTTTTTTCATACGCATCCATTCTCATCTATAACCACACAATTGCGACCGGCGCGTTTGGCTTCATAAAGCTTTTTGTCGACACGCTCAAAGACCTGCTCGGCAGTTTCTTTGGCGCTAAACATGGCCCCGCCCAATGAGGCGGTGATAGCCATACGTTCCTGGCGAAACTTAAACGGCAGATCCATCAATCTGGTTCGCAATTTCTCAAGTTTGTGGTGCAGGCCCGTAACCGGGGTATTTTCAAACAGGAACACAAACTCTTCGCCCCCCAACGCGCCACAAAGCCGTTATCATCGAGTGCCTTTTGTAATTGCTGAGCCACAATCTGCAGGGTTTTGTCGCCGGCGGCATGCCCAAACCGATCGTTAATCGTTTTAAAGTGGTCAATGTCCAGAATCGCCATGCACAATGGGTGTTTGTCAGGGCACGCCCGCGGTCGCACAATGTTGATTTTTTCATTGTAGGCCAGCCGGTTAGGTAAGCCGGTGAGGGCATCGGTGTACATCGCACTGTGTTGCTGGCTGAGCTTTTTCCGGTAATCCTCAGCCTGTGCTTCCAGGGCGCTCACCTGGCGCTGCATGCTGCTTAACAACGTCATGACCGTACGTTGCTCGGTTTGCTCTTTCTGCTCACGCAGAGCAAGCGTAGAGGCCATTTGGTCAAGATAATGCTGGGTTTGGCTTTTCAGCATTTCTATTGAAGTATCGGTTGCCACTACATCTTCAATCTGATGCAGTTGCTGCTTGAACGTGGCATCGTGCTGCTGACGAAGTGAAAAGGCTTGCTGAGTATGTTTGATGCTCTTTCCGACATCCTGATTCAGGCTTCCCAGTGCGTCGTGCAGGCTTTGGATAACCTCCCCGGACATGGCGGCTTCGCCCATGGAGTCTTTAACAATCAGGCGTAAAATACCAAGACAGGCCTGCAGGAGATCATTGTCATCCAGCCCGGCCATTAACCGGTCCCGCAATTTGTCCAGCTGCAGATTGTCCGGTTGCAGCTGACTGTAGCTTTCCAGTAATTGCTGCAACTCGTGTTGCAGAGATTGGGCAACGTCATTCGACAAAGGCGATAAAGCAGGCTGGGAGGCCGTAGCCGGTTGCACGGGTAATTGCTTAAGTAATGAAAAGCCACTCAAACACACCCGTAACAATGCCGGTAGGGTCTCGGTTGGCTGACTGGCCAGGTTTAACACCGAAGCGCACTGGGCTTTAAACGCGTTATCGTTCTGATAGCGCTGCTGCAGGTTACGGATGCTGTGTTCCACCATGCTCACGCTGCTGGCGGTATAGCGCCGTACATTTTTAATATCACTTTGAAATAACTTGTCCAGTTTGCCAATACTGACGGTGGCGAGGGAGAAGTTAGGCGTACCGGCCAAATGGCCTCGCAAAATTTGCAATTCGTTATCAATATCAGCCGAATAGCCTTCGAAGAATCGTGACAGCCGGATAACGAATTGAGCAAGCATTTCATTGTGTTGCTGCAACGACTGAAGCTGACTAGAATTCATTAATGCTTTGATTCCCAATGAGTTTAGTATCTATGATTAATTGTGGCACAGGTTGGCTGGTTTTGCCCGACTATTGTCGGGCGTTGCGATAATTGGGGTAGGGGGCCTCAAAGTTGGAACGGAACGGATTGATATCCAGCCCGCCACGGCGGGTGTAGCGTGCCAGTACCGTCAGTTTCTGCATCCCGGGGAGCGCCAGTAAATCGCAATAAATACGTTCAACACACTGTTCATGAAACTCATTATGCTGGCGAAAGCCAATCAGATAGCGAAGCAGGCTTTCATGCTCAATAGCCTGACCCTGATAGCGGATCTGAATACTGGCCCAGTCAGGTTGGCTGGTGATCAGACAATTAGATTTGAGCAGGTGGCTCACCAGGGTTTCAGATACCGCATTGGAGGTAGTGGTAAGCAGCAACGGGTTCGGGGAGTAACTGGAAATTTCAATATCTAAGTCGTCGATGACCGTGCCTTGCAGTTCACGGGTGGCAAAACGGTCAAACTGGCCAGGCAAAAATACCTGAACCTGCACCGACTCGCCGGCACAGGCGGTTAAATCCTGCGCTAAGGTCGTTTCTACCTGCTGGCGCGACTCAAATCGGGTTTGGTTAAAGCTATTGAGATACAGCTTGAACGACTTGGACTCAATCAGATTCGCCGAGCTTACCGGTACGTGGCACTCCAGAATACCCACCTGCGGCTTACCCTTAGCGTTGAGCCATGACAGTTCATAACCGGTCCAGGTATCGATACCTGAAAAGGGCAGGTTTTGCTCATCAATATGTTGTTGCTGGCGACTCAGCGCCCGGGGCACCCCTTGCAATAGCTCCGGCTTGTAAAAGGCTTCGTATTCCACGGCCTGGCCAAGCGACAAGTTTTCAGGCAATTTGGGTGAGGCTGTATTTGTCATTACTACCACTTCAAACGTAAACTAGGTGCAGATCCAAATAATACCCTGAATCACACAACTTTGCGATTCAACCGCCCTTTGAACAATATGGAAGATGAGCTATGGCGCAATCTATTAATACCGCACTTGATAACTATATTTCTAAGTTGCTGAACCTGGCCGAACAGCAGCAAACCCCGTTGCAGGTGCAGTACGATAGCGCATGGCCCTCGCCGTGTTATCAGCGCGAGGTTGCCGAAGGGGAGTGGGTGACATGGCAGCCGGTAAAGCAGACAGAGACGTTATCGTTTGCAAAACTTGAACAGGCACTGGAAATTGAGCTTAACCCGCAGTACTGCGAATATTTCACCCGCTATTTTTCAGAAAATCTCCCCGCGGCGGCAGATCGGGGCGAGTGCGATCTGCTACAGGTATTAAGCGCCACTGATTTTGAGCGTTTGCAGGAAAATCTGATAGGTCATATTTTAATGAAACGTCGCCTGCGCCAGCCAGAAACCTTGTTTTTTGGCCTGACCAGCGACGATGATTTTATCCTGACGGTGGATAATGCCAGCGGTGCCGTGTTATTAGAGCGGGTAGGCAAAAAGTCTGATGAGGTGCTGGCGGAAGACTTGACCAGCTTTATTCAACAGCTTGAGCCCCGCCTTCCGGCGTAAGTGCCGCCAGCCGCTTTTCCAGTACCGCCACCGCCGCCTCCAGCTCTGTGACCCGCTGTTCTAAGGTAGCGGTTGTGGTCGCCGAAGTCTGATTGGTTGCTGCCGTCGGTGCCGGGTGCCTGTGTTTGAACTGCCGGATAATATTGATAGCCTGCGCCACACCCACCTTGCCCGGCGCCCGGCTGCGCAGCAACGCGACGGTCGGCTGCTGACCCTCCTGTTTTAGCTTATTACAGAGGGTCAGCAAATCATTAGCAGAAACATTACTCATATATGGTCACCATCATTTAAAGAAGCGCTAAAGGTAGCATGGCGGGAAGTTGAGTAAAGATGTGAATATCCGGCTATTTTTTAGCGAAAATCTTAATAAATTCGCTTTATTCACAGATGGGTAATATTAAAATCATTGTATTTCAATAAGTTAAAAATGGCCTCTATCTTGATAGATAGCAGTTACATCACTCAGTACATATTTGTCTATACAATAATAAGGAACAATAATGAAATATTTGCCACTGCTGCTTGCTCTGAGCGCACCGGTGTTACTGTCAGGCTGTATCATTTCGGTGGATGATCACAAGGATGGTTATTCAAATGACTGGCAGGATCGCGAATACAACAACCGTAAACATATCGCTAAATTACAGGAAGGTATGGGGTTTGAAAACATCGTTGGGCGTATGGGTGTGGCCGACTTTAGTGAATTACAGCAAAAAGAAGATGGGGTTTACCGCATCCTGTACTACCGCACACAGCGCTCTACTGAAGATGGCATCACCACCAAAGATGAGTGCACGCCCCTGGTATTTAAAAACGGCGAGCTGATAGGTTGGGGCGAACGCGCCTACACCGCGTTGTAACGCGTCAAACTCTTATTTTCAAAACGAGAGCTTTGCATCGCTGAAATTATCAGGCATGGTATGGTTGTTTTTTGTACACATCATGCCTTTTTTATTTCAGGAGCATACTATGTCACCCCCGGTTACGGCACGGCTGTCCCACGATACCGTTCAGGCTATCTACCTACAGGCTGATGATTTAAATGTGGCCGCCTCTATTTTGTACAAAGCCTATCATGATGATGCTTTATTTGAGCATATCTTTCAGGCCCACCGGGAAGGTTATGAAAATCGGTTGCGCCAGGCAATAAAACAAGAGCTGCAGGCCTGCTGGGACACCGAACAGATACTGCTGGGTCTGTTTGAAGATGCAAGACTGTTGGCGGTGGCGTGTATTACCAAACCCCTTGCCGGTTTTGCCCCGGGTAAAATTTGGCACTGGCGCCTTAAAATGATGGTGACCGCAGGCTTTGTTTCCACCCGGCAGTTTATCGAAAAAGAAGAAAAAATTCGTAGCCTGGTCCCTGCTAATGCATTTCATATGATTTCGTTGATTGGGGTCCGTCCGGACTATCAGCATCAGGGCTTAGGACACCTCCTCATGGGCGCGATTGATACCATAATCGCAGAGGATGACAGCAGTGAAGGCGTCGGGGTATTCGCCACCGTTTCGGCTTATCGGCACTTTTTTGAAGATGGCGGTTATGAATGTGTAACCCCGGTACATTTTGACTCGGTGCAAGGCGATGTCCTGTATAAAAAGCGGGTGGTATAAACCGTATAAAAAAAGTGCAAACTTTGACTCTGACCTATTGTGCTCAGAGAGCCATTTAGCCGCAAATTTGAACAAGGGTATTTAACGCCCCTGTTGCGGCTCACAGGGTAATGTGAATCGTTGGGGTTGGCTAAATAGACACTTTGTGCTTGCGGGTATCTTACCTTTAAAAACGCCAGTCACAGCAATTCCTCCCTCACGCTCATAAGATTAATTGCATCACCACGCTATCCTCCCATCGTAATAGGCCCAGTGCATCGTCAAATGTTAGCGAAGGGTACTGTGTCTGAAGAAAGTCTTGGTTTTTTAAAGATGCCGCGGACGTCCAATTTCTTACCCTCTACTGATAATTGGCAGACCGAATGAATTTACCAATATAATTAAAGCACACCATACTCTCATCTATAAATAACTAAAAGACGAAGACTTAGAGTATTTTTTCTTATTTTTAGCTGCTTCATTGGTAATAAAGTAAATTTTTTATGTTACGGAGCAGTAGTGGGGAAAGGTAATATTCACCACAATAGCTGCTCCCTCATTAATGGCTAAGTGATTGTCAAATAATGATATTTCACCGGCTTCTTTTCTAAGCTTCCGGTTACTGAACTTGCCAGCAACATATGTTACCAAATAAGATTACCTTTCATTAATAATTGGTTGACACATCGTTCATCCGGGTATAATGTTTTTGTATGGTCTAGAGATTGGTCAAAACATTTAAGCTTCAAATGCAGGCCTAAGCCCCTTCGAAAACTTTGGGACTCATGCAGCAATACCGCTGCTGTCACATTCCAGATGGAATGAGTATTGGCTTTACCACACTTAAGTAAGCACATTTTAATGAGGAGATAGAGATGTCTGATCCAGTTATTGGTTTTATCGGTTTGGGCCTGATGGGCGGCAACATGGTCGAAAATCTTCAGAACAAAGGTTTTCAGGTTGTGGTTATGGACCTGAACCAGGACGCGGTTTCTGCCTGCGTTGAACGAGGTGCCAAACAAGCCAGTAATGGCAAAGAACTCGCCCAGGCTGCCGATATTATCATGCTATGCCTGACCACCTCTGAGATCGTAGAAAAAGTAGTCTACGGTGAAAACGGTATTTTAGAAGGGGTAAAAGAAGGTTCAGTATTGATTGATTTTGGTACGTCTATTCCTGCTTCCACCAAAAAAATCGGTGCTGATTTAGCCAGTAAAGGTGTGGGTATGATTGATGCGCCACTTGGAAGAACGCCTGCCCATGCGAAAGAAGGAAAGCTGAATATTATGGCTGCCGGCGAGCCCGATACCTTCGAAAAGGTGAAACCGATACTTGAACAGCAAGGTGAAAACATCTTTTATCTTGGCGAGTTAGGTGCAGGCCATACCACCAAACTGATCAATAACTTTATGGGAATGACCACGGTATGCGCCATGTCTCAGGCGTTTGCTGTGGCTGACAAAGCAGGGGTAGATCGCCAGCAATTATTCGACATTATGTCCACCGGCCCCTCCAGTTCTCCATTCATGCAATTTTGCAAAAACTACGCGGTCGATAACGTCAGCGATTTGGGATTTACTATTGCCAACGCTAACAAAGACTTACGCTACTTTTTACAGATGGTAGATGATCTGGGTACCCGCTCACCTATTGCTGAAGGTTCTTCTGCCAACCTCAGTGCTGCATACGAGGCGGGCATGGGAGATGGCAATGTTCCGGAAATATTCGATTACTTTAAAAAGTTACAAAAGTAACGGCATAGCCATTAGATTGCTTGGGCTAACTTATTGTATAGCTCAGCAATCTAGTAAATTTCTAAATACATATGGCCAGCATGATCCGGCTTGGTATCAGGCGTAATCAGTTATAAAACCCTATGCTGTATGTGTGCTTAAAGATGAATTGTTTTCGGGAAGTTGATAATGATTTTATTGAAGAAACGGACATCGATAGGTTTTTTTTTATTGTTGGGGCTGTTTTCCCACGCCAGTAGTGCAAAAAACTATCTGGTAGAAGATAAAAAAGACTATTCCAACATTGCACAAAGACTAACCGCAGGCGATACGGTTACCCTTAAAAATGGAACCTGGAAAGATTTCGAAATAGTTTTCTCAGGTCAGGGCAACGCGGGTAACCCCATCCGTTTAAAAGCGCAAACGCCGGGGAAAGTAGTTATTAGCGGCTTGTCGAATCTTCAGCTATCAGGCGAATATCTGCAGGTTTCCGGATTAATTTTTAAAGATGGTTATACCCCCAGCAGCTCGGTAATTACCTTCAGACACCAGGATAAAGAAGCTAATCACTCGCGAGTTTCTAATGTGGTTATCGATAATTTTAATAACCCGGACAAACAAGAATCAGATTACTGGGTAGCGTTGTATGGTAAGCGCAATCGACTGGATCATAGTCACTTTGTTGGAAAACGAAATAAAGGTGTCACCGTTGCTGTACGTTTGACGGACGAAAAAAGTCAGCAGAATTATCACCGAATCGATCATAATTATTTTGGCTACCGGCCTGTCTTCGGCTCTAATGGCGGCGAAACCCTCCGTATTGGGACCAGCCACTACTCTCTAACCGACTCTTTTACAAAGGTTGACCACAATTATTTTGATAAAACCAATGGTGAGGTAGAGATCATCTCGGTTAAATCCGGCAAAAACGAGCTCAGAAATAATGTGTTTAATGAAGCTCGCGGAACGCTCACGCTGCGCCATGGAAACGGAAATATTGTCGATGGCAACGTATTTTTTGGAAACGGGCAAGACCATACCGGTGGCATTCGGGTTATCAACAAAGACCAGATTGTTCGTAATAACTATCTTGAAAATCTTACGGGTTATCGATTCGGTAGCGGGCTGACCATTATGAACGGGGTGAAAAACTCGCCGATAAACCGCTATCACCAGGTAGAAAATGCCCTTATTGAAAACAACTCGTTTATTAATGTTCGGCATATACAATTAGCTGCCGGCAGCGATGCAGAACGTACGGCAGTACCAACAGATACGCTGATCAAAAACAACCTTATTGTAAACGATGGGCGTCAGCCTTTTACCTTATTCGATGATATCAGTGGTATTACTTTTAAAGATAATGTCAGTAATCAACCAGTTTTATCCGAGTTGCGCCCCGGCGTAGCCAAACAGAATATCTCGTTGTCACGTCACAAAAACGGCTTACTGTACCCTACAACCCACAGTGAAAACGTGGGCGTGCAACGAGACCTCATTGTTGTTAGTAAAGACGAAACCGGTGTTCAGTGGTATCCCAAAGCACCGGCTACCACGGAATTTGATTCGGGCGCCACGCATCGGGTCGCCCCGACACCACAGGCTTTGTATAAAGCCATAGAAGCGGCCAGGTCAGGCGATACTATTGTGCTTTCTGCCGGCCAGTATGATATCTCCAGACTATTGAAAATCGATAAAGTTCTGACGATTTCTGCGCACAAAAAAGGCCAGAGCAAGCTGACCTTTGCCCGCTCGGCCCTGTTCGAAATTCATGATGGCGGCAGTCTTAAATTAGACGGTCTGGCTTTATCAGGCAAGAACAGTCCTGATGCGGCAGCCAATAGTGTGGTGCGAACTGCAAAGTGGGGAATGTTAGAAAACTATCGTTTCATCATGAAAAATTCGTCGGTAGCGGATTTAGATATCAATCACTCCTTCGACTTTTTTGTCAGTGGTAAAGGAGCCCTGGCTGACCAGTTGGCGCTGGAAAACAATACATTTGAAAACATCACCGGGGATATTCTGCGCCTGGATCGTGAAATTGAAGACTTAGGTATTTACAACGCTGAGTATGTGGTTGTAAACAATAATCAATTTAAAGATGTGCAAGGAACGATAGCCAGTATTTACCGGGGCGGGACTGATGAAAGCACCTTTGGGCCCCATCTGGAGTTTGCAGGGAATACGCTCACCGCGGCCGGCAAGGGCAAGCGCAACAAAACCGATGCTAGCTTATACTTACATGGCGTTCAGGTTTCCAAGGTTACCGATAATCAATTCAGCCATTCCGCACCCCTGGTGATTGAACACACCGTCGGAGAACCGCAAACCGCGATAAAAAATAATAGGTTTGAAGCAACTGCTGCACCTGAGATCAAAGAGCTGCATGCTGAAGGCCCCCATACCGCGACTCTACAAAACAACCAGGTAACCAGCGATAAGGAGCGTCAGTCATGAATGCTAATAGAAAAAACATTTTAGGCGCCTTCTTCGTTTGGTTTGGTCTGGTCGTCTCGCTGCCTTCAGTGGCTGCAGATAGCCATCCGAATCTGGTAATTACCACTGACGACGTGAGCAAAATGCGTAGGGCTTTAGAAGAGCCGGGTCGTTTTAAAACGGCGTTCGAGAAGCTCAGGCAGTCTGTCGATAAACAGCTTGGCGCGCCCATCGAGGTTCCGGTTCCTAAAGATGGGGGCGGTGGGTATACCCATGAGCAACACAAAAGAAATTATCAGCAAATGTACAACGCCGGGGTCATTTATCAGCTGACCGGGGAAAAAAACTACGCAGAACACGTGACAAAAATGCTACTGAATTACGCGCAGTTGTACCCCACCTTAGATGTGCACCCAGAACGTAAAGTGAACTCACAAAATCCGGGAAAGCTATTTTGGCAAAGTCTGAATGAGGCGGTCTGGCTGGTCTATACCATTCAGGCCTATGATCTGGTTTATGATGCACTTACTCCCAAAGACAGAGCGCGAATTGAACAAGACCTGTTAAAGCCAGTGGTTCGGTTTTTGTCAGAAGGTCAGCCCTCGACGTTCAACAAAGTCCATAATCACGGCACCTGGGCCACTGCGGGAGTGGGGATGGCAGGATATGTATTAGATGAGCCTGAGTGGGTGGAACAAGCGTTATATGATCTGAACCAATCAGGTAAAGGCGGCTTTCTGGCGCAACTGGACAATCTGTTTTCGCCCCAAGGGTATTATAACGAAGGCCCTTATTACCAGCGTTATGCATTGTTCCCCTTTATAACCTTTGCCAAAGCAATTGCAAATAACGAGCCTAAGCGAAAAATTTTTGAATACCGCGACGCTATAATATTAAAAGCCATCGATACCACCATTCAGCTCAGTTACCACGGCTTATTTTTTCCTATCAATGATGCCGTAAAAAGCAAAGGAATCGACACTATTGAACTTGTACACGGGGTTACGGTGGCCTACGGATTGACCGAAAATCCTGAGTATCTGGATATCGCCGCCATGCAACAAAATATTATTCTTTCTGGTGACGGCCTGAAAGTGGCAGCCGGGCTGGATGCAAATAAAGCGAAGCCCTATCAGTTTGACTCGGTCGCATTTGGTGACGGGCCTAAAGGCGACAAAGGGGCATTGGTGATAATGCGCAGCAAGCCTGAAGGTCAACAAGCATTACTGTTTAAGCCTGCCTCGCAAGGTCTTGGCCACGGTCATTTCGATAAACTTACCTGGCAGTTTTATGACAATGGCAATGAGATAGTCAGCGATTATGGTGCGGCCCGGTTTTTAAATGTTGAAGCAAAATTTGGTGGCCGCTATCTGCCTGAAAATACCAGTTATGCCAAACAAACGGTGGCCCATAATACGGTGGTGGTGGACGAAAAAAGTCACTTTAATGCCAAGGTTTCAGAGGGTAACAAACAAGCTCCCACACTGAATTTCTTTGCTACCGGCCCAACCGGAAGCGTCGCTCAGGCGGTCATCGATACCGCCTATAAAGATATAACACTTACTCGCACCATGGCTTTAGTAGAGCTTCCTCATTACGAGCATGCCATTGGTATTGATTTGTTTGAAGTTGCCGGTAACACCCGCCATCAATTTGATTTGCCTTTGCATTATCACGGCCAACTGATTGATACCAGTTTTGATATCGATGCTTTTACCTCAAACCTGCGGCCATTGGGCAGTGCCAATGGCTATCAGCATCTGTGGCTAAAAGGTAAAGCCACCCCGAAAAAGGTTTGGCCAAAGTTACCTGGCTTAACGAAAATGGTCGTTTCTACACCCAAACCAGTCTTGTGGACGGCGACGAGAAATTTCTGTTTACCCAGCTTGGCGCCAGTGATCCTAATTTTAATCTGCGCAACGAACACAGCTTTATACGCCGCGTCGGGAAAAGCCAAAAACATCGGTTTATGTCAGTCATTGAGCCTCATGGCGAATACAATCCGGCAAAAGAGTACACCCTGGTGGCCACCAGTCAGCTGCAACAACTGGACTATGAATCCAGGGACCACTTGCTGTTAATTTCCATGCAACTGGCGGGCGCAGAATACCTGGTGGCGATAAATCAGAGTTCGGATAAAAATCTGACAAAGCCAACGACCTTTACCTTCAAAAACAAACACTACTCGCTGGACCGCCGGATGGCTGTTTATCAGTTGAGCAAATAATAGGAGTATTGAAGCAATGAACCAACAAAGTGAAATGTTTTTATTTGGCAGTACTACCGAAATAGAAGATTTAGGCAATGGCCTGAAGCGCCAGATGCTTGGTTACAACGAAGAACTGATGGCGGTAAAAGTCTGGTTTGCCGAGGGCGCTCAGGGCTATACGCATCAACATCGGCACTCGCAGGTAACCTATGTTGAAAAGGGCGAGTTTCACTTTACCATTGATGGTGAAACAAAAGTGCTTAAAGCCGGCGACAGCTGTTTGATCCCCCCTCATGCAGAGCATGGCGCTATTTGCCCGACAGGCGGAATTCTGCTGGATATCTTCAGCCCACCCAGAGAAGACTTCTTAAAGGAATAGCTATGAAACTTAAAGGTGTTCGCTGGTGGGTAATTGCGCTGATTGCATTAGCCACAATCATTAATTATATCGATCGCCAAACACTCAGTGTGCTGTGGCCGGCCATTGTTGACGATTTGTTTCCGGATAAAACGTCTTTAGAGAGAAAACAGATTTATGCCAGTATTTCGGTCGTATTTGTATTTGCCTACGCCTTCGGCCAGGCTATTTTTGGAAAAATCTTTGACTGGGTCGGAACGCGTTTAGGCTTTGTACTTTCTATTGGTTTTTGGTCACTGGCCACGATTGCCCACGCGCTGGCTCAGGGCGTATTAAGCTTTGCCATTGTCAGAGCAGTACTCGGTGTAGCTGAAGCCGGTAACTGGCCCGGAGCCACAAAGGGCAATGCAGAATGGTTTCCCATCAAAGAGCGCGCACTGGCTCAAGGGATTTTTAATTCGGGGGCGGCGATAGGCGGCATTATTTCTATCCCTCTGATTGCGTTTTTGACCGTGTATTTCAGTTGGCAGATGGTCTTCGTGGTGGTGGGTCTTGTGGGGTTTCTGTGGCTTGTGCCCTGGATTGTTCTGGTAAAGGCTCCCCGGGTCGTCATCCGTGGATAACGGAAGCCGAGCGTAATTATATTCTCACCGGCCAGAAAGCCAATCTTGATGATACTGAAGATGAAAAACCCGAATACGCACCGTCTACAGTGGAGTTGCTGTCTCGCAAAGAAAGCTGGGGCGTCATTCTGGCTTCCGCTGCTATCGATCCTATCTGGTGGTTATTTGTTTTCTGGATCCCCATTTACCTGAACGAAGTGTATGGCATGGATGTAAAAGCAATCGGGATCTATGGCTGGGTACCCTATGTGGGGGCGATGTTAGGCGCCTGGTTTGGCGGTTTGCTTGCACAAAACCGGTTGAAGTCAGGTTGGAATGCGGACAAAACCAGAAAGCTAACCATTACCTTAGGTTGTTTGATCATGCTGCCGGCACTTATAGCCATGGCCGATCCGGGTGGCCCCGTAACCGCAGTACTGATCATGGCCGTTATTTTGTTTGGTTTTCAGACCGCCATCGGCAACGTCCAGACCCTTCCCAGTGACCTGCTGAGTAAAAAAGCGGTGGGCACCCTGGCCGGGTTTTCCGGCATGGCAGCAAAACTTGGCGCCGTAGGGCTTACCTCTTTGGTGCCTTATCTGACCGCCGGGGGAATTATACTCCTGCATTTGTGATTGGTGCCTCCCTTGCAGTTTTGGCGATGGCCTCGGTGTGGGTGTTGATTCCAAAGATTGAGCCGTTGCAGGCACCTAAGTAATACATAGGCGCAAAGGAACCATTGCGCCTATGTCAGCCAACCCGCATTACAAAGTGAGACAACCATGAGTTCTATTTATTTTTTCGGCGAGTGTTTAATCGAGCTAAGGGCCCTGCAGGGAAACCTGCTTGAGCAGTCTTATGCCGGAGACATTTACAACTCTGCGGTGTATATGAAGCGGGCCTTTCCCAAGCTGCCGGTACATATCATCACTACCGTGGGGACCGACGCATTTAGCAATGAAATGACAGACCGTTTTACTGATGAACATCTATCGACCGAATTGGTCTTTCGTTCTCGACAAAAGATACCGGGTCTTTACCATATACAGACAGATGTTACGGGCGAAAGAACATTTAATTACTGGCGGGGAGACTCTGCTGCCAGACAGACAATGGACTTTTTTACAGACGTTCATCTTCACCAGTTTAAACATAAAGATGTTTTTTTCTTTTCCGGTATTTCACTTGCTATATTACCTGAAGAAAAACGGGATGAGTTTTGGCACAGATTGAAAAAACTGAACGACCGTGGCATCACAATTGTGTTCGATCCGAATTACCGTAAAACGTTATGGTCCTCTAAAGATGACGCCCTTACTCAGACAGAAAAGGCATTCACTTATGCCGACATTGCCTTACCGGGGGTCGACGATCTAGCCACTTTGCTGGATCTTCACACCTCCAAACAAGTCAGCGACTTTTGTCAGCGGTTTGATTTAGCCGAGCTGATAATAAAAAATGGCCCACAAAGTGTGGTCACGGTATGCAACGGCGCCACTGCCACGCACAAAATCACGCCGGTGAATAATGTTGTGGATACTACTTCTGCCGGTGACGCATTCAATGGCGTTTACCTTGGGGCCCGCTTGTCGGGCAAAGATATCGATAACGCGGTTCAGGCAGCAGCGGCCGCCGCGGCAACTGTTATTCAGCACCCCGGTGCCATAATTCCCCGTACCTTGTTTCTTAATGCGCTACAGGGAAAAATATGATGAGTCCTAAAATATGCACTCATGAGCGCCAGCGTTCAGTATTGTTTCATTCTATTAATTATTTTCAGAGCACATTCAATGAAAAAATTCTCCAGTATGATGGGCGAACAACGCTTGTTGCCTATCATTCAGACCGACTCCCCTGAATAGGGGGTAAATATCGCCAGCGCTATGGAAAAAGCGGGATTAACCGTGGAAGAAGTCGTGCTACGTACCCCATCTTCTTTATCCGCTCTTAAGGAAATTAAGAGCGCCCTGCCTAACTTAAGTGTTGGCGCAGGCACGGTATTAAATGCCCGGATTCTAGACCAGGCGTTAGCCGCTAAGGCTGATTTTATTGTAACGCCTGCCATCTCGACAAGACTACTTGAGGACCTTAAATCTGTTGATGTGTCTGTTTTGCCCGGGGTGTCTGGTACCGGTGATATCTTGTTAGCTCTTGAAGCTGGTTATAATGAACAAAAATTGTTTCCAGCTGCTTTAAGTGGTGGGCCCGAATTTCTTTCTGCGATCGCCTCTGTGTTTCAATCGGTTCGGTTTGCCCAACCGGTGGCGTAAACCCACACAATAAACAAGATTATCTGGCATTGCCAAATTTAATGGCAGTGGGCGGGACCTGGGTCGCCACTGCAAAAATGATCGCCCAAGGAGACTGGGAAGCTATAACCACTGCCTGCAAAGAAGCGCATAGATAAACGTCCGTTAATTTTCAGACCTTTTTACCCCTCCATTATCCTTTCTAAAAGGCCGCTTTTTAAGCGGCCTGCTTAGATTTACATATCAGATACATTATCCCAAATGAATTCACTCATAATTGGTTATCCAATTAGTTTGGTAGCGAAGGCCTCTCTTTCACAAATATGTATTTTTATAACGAATAAGAATAAATGCACTCAAATATCAGCTTTAATAGCATTACGATGTTCAACCAACCTTAATTATTAACGTAGTAAAATCAGTATCTTACTAATCATTGTTGTTGAATATTATTGGTTATGGTTGTTGGTATGTCCAATTGGTAATAGCTTAGTTTTTTATTTAAGCTAAAATTGATTAACAATAGGTTGACCTTTCCGGCTTTGCTTGTAACTATTAGGTAAATTAGTTGTGAATCAAAGCCGACCCTGGCTTCAGTATTTACATCAATCAATGCAATTGCTAATGGATGAAAAACGATGATGCGATACAAACTTTCTAAAATTACTCTAATGATACTTTCTGCCACTGCCGTGGCTGGCAATGTTCACGCCCAGGCCCAGGAAGTTCAGACAGCAGAAGAAGAAGTTGAAGTCATTGAGGTTTCTGGTATTCGGCAGTCTCTAACCAATGCTCTGGCAGAAAAAAGAGCATCAGACAGCTTGGTTGAAGTGATTCAGGCCGTCGATATCGGCAAACTTCCGGATCAAAACCTGGCTGAGGTTCTTGAAAATGTGACGGGCATTCAAATAACCCGGGAGGCCGGGGTCGGCACGGGTGTACAGATACGTGGTACCAATGCCAACCGAACAGAAATTAATGGTGTGTCTACTGTAGGCTCAGGGGCAGGACGAAGCGGAATTGACTTTGAAGATGTATCCTCAGCGATAATCTCAGCGGTAGAAGTTATCAAGTCTCCCGAAGCAAAAACCATTGAAGGCTCGGTGGGCGCTACTATCAATCTAAGAACTATCAGGCCACTGCAGTTAAAAGAAATGTTGGGTTCAATCCGGGTGCAGGGTGAAGAGAGCAGTTTGTCTACAGATGGAATAACCCCAAGAATTTCCGGAGCATGGGGCGACAATTGGGAAACCGATGCCGGAGAGTTCGGGGTGGTGTTAAGTGGTAGCTACAGCGAACAGGATGTAACTGCGTTTCGGCCCCGGGCAGATCGTGACAATATTATTACCTCCGACAGCGGCGTACCCAGCGCTCAGTCTTTTGATTTTTTACCCATCCAGTTTTTGAATCAGGATTATGATAATTACGAATATGAAACGGTCAACTTTGCCGGTACGCTGGAATGGGCCCCCAGTGAAAATACCAAGCTATATTTCGATGCGGTTTTAAATGATCAGGAACGGCGGCAGGAAAGCTCGCGAGTGCAAGCCTCTGGCGTTAGTGACCTAAGAGATGTGTCGGTACCTGAAGAATTCGAGACGGTGGATTTTGGTAGTCTGGATGGCCAGGATCTGGGCAGTATACAAGCCGCGGTGCGAGGCGTGATACCGGTCGAAGAGGGCGGTGGCGATCCTAACCTGCGTTTTTCCAGTGACACTAATTCGCGTATTACCGACAGTAAAGTATTTCGTTTTGGTGGCGAATGGCAGGGTGAAAAGCTTTTTGTCAGTGCTGAGGTCTCCTCATCTTCATCAGATTCCACCACTCCTAGTTTCAATACCACGCTGAACTTCATCAACCCAAATGTAGAGATTAACGAGTCTAATGAAAATGGCACGCCTTTGGCTTACGATCTATCAGGCGGCTCGCTTTCATACGGAATTGCCACAGGTGAGGCGAACGCTCCTACCAGCGAACAACTGCTTGATCCTGATAATGTGGTACTGCGCGATGTAAACATTGGTCAGGATGTAACCGAAAATCAGGAAGACGCCTTCAGAACCGATTTTAAGTATTATTTTGACTCCTACATTACTTCTGTGGATTTTGGTTATCGTTACAGCAAAACGAGCAGTGTATCTGATCAAATCCGCTCTAATGTAGGGCTACGTGACTTCGCCGATAGCCCTCGTGGCAGCCTATTTGCCGATATTCTTACTGCTGGCCCGGCCAACTTTAATGACGCCGATGGTCGTCAGCTATACATACCAGACTTTCTTCTTATCAACCCGGAGTTGGCGGCTTCTGACTCTTCCACGGTACTAGATACTTTAAACCGTGCGATTGAAGCTAATAACGCGATTACTGGCTCTGATCGCGAACCAATAAGCTCTCCCACTTCTCAGGTGAACGCGTTTTTTGATATTGAAGAAGTCACCCATGCTTTATATGCCCAGGGTAACTTTGAATACGGAATGTTTCGTGGCAACTTTGGGGTACGCTATTTACAGACAGATGTTGATTCTGTAGGTAATTCGGTGACAGTGGATGCCGAGGGCAATCAAATTGTAGAGCAGGTGGCATCCAGCGGTGATTATGACTTTGTACTTCCCCGTATTAATGTGGTGGCTGACGTGATGGATGATGTAATCGTGCGGGTGGGGTGGTCTCAGGATATCCGCCGTCCTGACTTTAACGATCTTTCGACTTCGGTCACCTTCAGTACCAGTCCTAACAACTCTACCGCAATAGGAAACCCGGGCCTGCTACCTGAAAAAGTAACCTCCTTCGATATCTCAGCAGAATGGTATTTTGCCCCGGCAGCGCTATTGAGCGTAGGATATTTTCATAAAGAACGGTCTGATTTACATGTAACCCGCCAGAATGACCCGTTTGAAGACCCGACAACAGGTTTTCGCGATATCACGGGTCCGGTGTGTGAAAATGGCGGTATCTTTAATCCTATTGCCGATATCAATGTGTTTGGACCAGAGCCGGGTGTAGGCGTGTGTGTGCCCACCCAAACAACGATAAATGATGATGATGAAACCACGCAGCAAGGGGTCGAAATTGCGTTTCAGTATGATTTATCGAACTTTGAAGAGTCTTTGGGTTGGGCATCAGGCTTTGGTCTGTTGGCAAATTACACTTATCAGGACTTTAGCGGCGGAGCAGCTGTGGATTCGGCCACAAGTCGGGCCAATAGTGTGTTCGCCCGCACGACCGGAATTGAAGATATTAATGTCACGGCGGTACAGTCACTGCTCGATTTATCAGAAAACTCCTATAACGTAACGGTTTTTTATGAAAAATACGACTTATCGGTACGGGCTCGTTATACCTGGCGTGAAGCCTACCGCTCCACCGACTTTGGCAGTACTTCCAGCTTTCCCTGGGGCTTTCCAGTGGTTCAGAATGACCGCGGTCAGCTGAATGCCAGTATTAGTTACGATGTGACTGACCAGCTGAATATCGGACTTGAAGCCGTAAACCTGACTCGCTCAGATGTGGAACAGTCCTGCGTGAGCGAAGGGGCACTGCTGTGCTTCCAGGGCCTGACCGACAGAAGAATTACATTTGGCGCAAGCTACACCTTCTAAACCAGAGTTGCGCTAGCGAAATCTCCCCTTGATCCCGGCTTTAACAGGCTGGGATTTTTTATAATAAGAGGGTGGCTTTGTAGTCTTTTTTTAAGTCGCTCTTATCTAAAGCAATAAAAATAAGATTTAATTGTGGCTTATAAGTTTAGTCATTGAACAACCGGTAGAAGCCGTCTTCTGCTACTGAATTAGATAAGAGTTAACCGTCTTTTTGGATTTAGCAAAGAGCACGAATTAGGATTAAAGGGGCTAAAGGTAAGCGCTCCGGAAAAAAGAAGCAATCGAATAAAGGTTCATAAATTGCGTGTGATAGTGCAACCCGACAGTCTATACCATGCCGCTTGTAGCACGGATCTTATAACCCCGATAGCTTATACCAGAAAACTTTTTAGAGCGTGTTTAGCGCAAAGCTTACAGCAGAACCACTCCACTCATAAAGCGAGACATTTATAAAAGGCACATAAGCGGCTTTGAGCAATGTAATTGTGAGTGACGCCCGGTTCTGGCTTTTTATTAAAAGCTGAGGCTGACGCCACTACAACGACTTAATCCGTTAGGTGAGAGATAGAATAAAGCCCGCGGGTTTCGTCTGTTTTACGTTTAATTTCTTCAAGCGCCTTTGCTTCACTGGCAGCAAACAATGCATTAATGAGCCGGTCAAAGTGATTGTGCATCGCTTTGCGGGCCGCGGATGAGTCACGCTTAGCGATAGCATCGTAAATAGAGGTATGCTCCACCAGTCTTTGATCAATACTTTGGGAACAAACATCCTGGTAGGCTGCAACAATGAGCGGTTCTGAGCGTCTCAGCTTCCAAAGATTCTGAATAGTCATGACCATTGCCCCGTTACGGGTGGCCTGGGCAATTATCTCGTGGAACCGTTGGTCCGCTGAGTCTGCAAATTCAGCTTGCTTCATGTCATCTAAGGTTTGCTTTAACTCGGCAAGCTCGTCGGGATTGATGGTGGCGGCGGCTAGTGCCGCTGCTTCAGCCTCTACTAAAGCCCGCGCCTGCGTAAGCTCAAAAGCACTGATAGTGTGTTCGCTCTGCTCACTCGCGCCAGAATTGATAACAAACACCCCTGAGCCCGTTTTGACCTCAACCCGCTCCCGAACTTCCAGTGCAATAATAGCCTCACGAATTGTTGGCCGGCTAACTTCATAGGCTTCAGCGAGTTCTCTTTCTGCCGGGAGTCGGGTGCCGATAGGGTAGACTCCGTTGTCGATCAATTTTTCCAATTTTTCGACAACCCGCCAAAAACGCCTGCGTCGTTTCATATATCCACCATTCGCCTATCAAAATTAATACAACAATTATCAGTATATCGTGAAGCCCATATGTCAGGCAAAAGCCAGAATACTGGTTGCTACTTGATTATAACCAAATTTTCTAATTGGTTATAATGATTTTTTGATATTGGTCGCCTTTATTGGTTTGGCATTAGTTTCTCCAGGAAAACGGGAATAAAGGTAGGTGGTTTCGCCTTTTCAGGCTGCGGGCAACGCTATCAATAAACCGTTTAAGCACCCGTAGCACTTAATTACTGTAACGTGATGAAGAGCTTTAAATTTATAAAGTTTCGTCTATTCGCATAGACGCCACAGCCTGAGCTCCTAAAGGTTGGCGTGAGCCTGTGAAACCCCAAGAAGCTCTTTGCTTTGTGAGAAGCATCAATGTAACAATGTTCTGTAACTCACATAAGACCGATAGCCTAGTTGCATTTCATCAGCGGCTTCGGCTCACTATGGTCACGTACCTTAAACGCAAATGATGCGCGCTTTTTCACGCTTTTATCAGTGCTGAACATGGCAACCACCGGACAGGTTTGATCGGAATTACGCAGCGAAACCTCTTCTGTGTTATCGTCTTTCACCAGCTTAATACCTGGCACATCCGGCGTGCGATCGTTACCTTTCATATAGGCATTGGCAAGCGTTACCGCGTCTTCCATGCACATGAGCTTGTTTTGAAAGTCTGCCGGGTTGTCGACTTGCAAGCTAAGATCGAGATGTTCGGATTGTTGCCCGTAGGGACCAAAAAGCAGAAAAGAGGAAGGTGCCAGGTCTACTTTTTTGTACTTAGCCTTTTGTGGTTGTTTGAGCCGGGAAAATAAGCGGGCTTGCTCCACCTGGCCAAGTTCAGACACGACCCGACCAGAACAAAAATCGATGGCGGCACTGAAACCATCAGCCATTTTCTGACTGAATTTTTGGGCGCCTTTTGCCACCAGTTTTTCATCTGCCAACGTGTCCGGTGACTCGCCCACCATGGTCGCAGCTCCCGCCAACACGGTGCCCCACAGCCCTTCTTTATCGACATCCACATCGCCGGAGGCATCAAACATCACCTTTGGTTCTTCGACCGGTTTAAACCAGAAAGCAAAGTTTTTTGCAGCAGGATCATAATAGGATTTTACCTGGCCGGTCAAACCTACCTCCACCTGAAAACGGGCAAATTCGCTGACGTTGAAATCCGCTCCGAGCTTTTCCTTATCACGTTCCAGCCAGCGCCATCCTTTAACGCCCAACTCCAGTGTCATTTTGTCCTGGTCATCATCGTCGTGACTGACTGAGCACGAATGAATCCACAATGTACCGCTGTAAACCTGCTCTCCTTGATCATTTTGACGCTGCAGACCTCGAAACCGGTTTTCCAGACGATCACATATCCTGGCACCAGCGACATCCACCAGCGCCGCCGGTAAGTTACTTTCCTGGGCTGGCGAGGTCACACTGAACAGACTCAGCCCCGCTATTGCTGCTGTTACCAGAATGTTTTTCACACATTTACCCCATTTTATCCAATCTTTAAACTCTGCATGCAGCATTGTTGGTGGTTATCAACGTTGCTGGAATACAGCCGACTAGTTTTGAGTACGGCAGGTAGCCGGCGATAGATTGAACACAGCAAAGATTAAACGCAGTGGCCCTGTAGACTCGAGTAGGTCCACTTGGCATGAGGTGTATAAAGGGAGGCAGCCTTCCAATCAGTTTTTGAGCGACAAAAAATTTCAATGAACTCCATACATTGCTGTGAGTCTACCGAGCTAGCACCGTTTACAAATCTCTTTTAAACGGTTGATGAGCGCAACTTCTTAAGAAAACACCGTTCAGGTGTCGTCCACGCCGAGCACATTACGTTCCCATACACGCTCTATCCCCATCTTATAAACGGACATACCGTGTAAGACATATCGTACATTTTCGTAAGTTTTTCGCCGTTTTTTTCATAGGCTTTTATTAGACTTAAGTATAAAGCTCATGTTTTTACAGGTGTTTTTAAGTCTGTTCCGATAGCGTCAAAAAACCGTCTCTAACATTTTTTTAATTCAGTGTCGCAAATAATCTTTAGAGCAGTACTATATTTAATGTCACACGGACACACGACGAGTCAGGATGACACACGAACATACCCAAAGGAACTGATCAGGATTCGTGCACAGGGAATGGTTGCACAAATTGCTTGGAAAGGAATGTTCGAAGGAGTGAACCAAAGGACATCTTCAGGGATGAAGAAATCACAAGGCGTGGAGCAAAGGAAAGGGATCCGGCGAAGGATTCGCTGCCAAAGGACTGGACCAGGGAAGAAGGCACTTATAAAGGAACCACATAAGTGATGCAGGATGCATGGTTAAGGACGAATACCTGAGGATACAGGTAACGGACACTTTCAATGGATGAAAGCCGTAATATAACCGGATGTATTATGAGGTAAAGGATACAGGGAAAGGGACCTGCCAGTTAATGGCAACCTGCAATGGATATGCAGGATAAAAAGGACGGGGTACACACGGAGTGAAGCCAGGGAGGTTTCAGTTACCCGGTAAATGCCGAGAAGGATCCTCGACATTCGAAAAAAGCGATGACCATAAGGTTATCGCTTTTTCGTGTATTCAGGGCTTTGCTTTTTGACGTAAAAGCCTAGTTGGTTCGGTAAGGCGGCAACTGGGTACGCAGTACTTTTTGCCCAATCATCTCCATCTCACCCACATAGCGATCTTCGCCGTTTCCTGAAAACTCAAATACAAACACTGACCACCAGTCAATCTTTGCGTACTTAAACGACAGCCGGGTTTTCTTTCGGGCTACCGACAGCAATTGCAGCTGATGGGTATTGCAGTAATGCTCAACATGCCCATAGGCACGTTCGCTGATGCTACGTATGCGCCAAAACTGAAAGCCTACCGCTAACAGCAATAAAAACAGAGTCAGTTCGCCTAAGGTCACGGATTAGCTCCTGGTTGCCGAAAACAATGCGCCAATGGCGCTAGCCAGAATTTCACTGCGCTCCGGGGTTCTGAGCAGGGTTAACGCGCGGGTGCGCAGATCAGGCAAGCGTACCAGATCGGCAAAAAAGCCCTGAAATAGGGCACCCTGATAATGCTGTTGTGCATCCAGCCAGGCGGCTTTTTCAAAAAAGGCGAGCAGTAAAGCATCATCAAGCTGGTTAAAATGGCGTGCAGCCACGACCGACAGGGTATCTATATCGGTGTGTTCGCTGTTTAACACCAGCTTCAATACTGCCTGTACCGACGCTGCTGTCTCGGGCGTATTCACCGCTCTCAACATGGCCAGTAGTACGGTTTTATTGCGGTGCTGTGGCCATTGTTGTTCAAGCCGTTCGAGCAAAAACTGTTGTAGTGGGGGCGGCAGCGTGGTGTTGTCCAGCGCACTGAGTAATGCTTGCTGAAAGTCCTCGGCATACATATCAAATTGCTGGGTCAGCGCCTGGCTCAGTTGTTCCTGCTCAAGCTGATGGGCAATATCAGCAATGGCCTGTAACGATAGGGTTTGCCAGTCTACCACTGCCGGGTGACGTATATACGAGGCCACCTCTTTGGTGCCGCTGACGGCAGGCTTATTCAGCAGATGTTTTGTCATCGCATTAAAATGTGCCATCAGAGACTGAGGCGGCACAAAATTGTATGGGTTGTCGGGCAGTTTATCAGCCTGTTCGGTATCCTGGGCCAGCGAGTTCCCCAGCGCATCAACAATAATCTGTAAAAAGTGATTGCGCGCGGCGGTCACCAGCAACCCTTGTTCATCCACCGGCAACTTTAAAAACCAGATGTATTCTTTCGACGGCTGGTCCTGGGTATTCCAGAACACCACCCCAAACCAGGCATGCTCCTGACGGGGCCGCGGGACTGTCATGGCCGCGTTTTCGATATCCAGAAACGTCTGAGCGCTTAAAGGAACCAGCCCGCGGCCCATGTCGATAACCTGGAAATTTGTGCCAGCGTGAAGCAAAAACTCACTGATAGATTCGATTGATTGTGCGCCCATATTACCGCCCGTACTGCCTGCAAAAAGATAAGCCAGATAGTTTACCTGTCTGCATAGACGATGACCAGTCATGCTATACTGCCGGTTTTGACTAATTTATTATCCTTAGTAATGATTGACGCTTCTACCCTTGCCGACCAGCTTGATGCTATTGAGCGCTATTTAAAAACGCATCAGTTGTGGAGCACAGACACCCCTGAGCCTGCGGCGCTGGCCTCTACCAAACCCTTTGCCGTTGACACCCTGACCTTTGAGCAGTGGCTGCAATTCTTGTTTTTACCTAAAGCACGACAGTATGCACTCCAACACGGATGCCTGCCGCCGGGGATGAGTATTGCGCCCATGGCCAAAGAGGTGTATCAGCACCAGCACAGTGAGTTAATTCATAAATTACTGGTGTTAGATCACTATAGCGCCCGGGAGGTCACCGATGATTGACGAGACTCTGTTGTCGGTGGTGTATCAGGATGACACGCTGGTGGCCATCAATAAGCCACCGGGGTTACTGGTGCATCGTAGTCCCATTGATAAGCGTGAAACCCGCTTTGCCGTGCAGCTGTTACGGGATCAAGTCGGTCAGCGGGTGTATCCGGTACACCGGCTCGACCGGCCTACCAGCGGATTGCTGTTGTTTGCTTTTAATGGGCCCACCGCCAGTATCATCGGCAAACAAATGATGGCGCGCCAGGTACAAAAACAATACACCGCTATAGTGCGTGGCTGGATACCGGCGCCGGGCATGATTGACTATGCGCTGAAATTCAAAGCCGATAAAATCGCCGATAAGGATCGCGGAGACATTGCACCGCAGCCTGCCTGTACGGTGTATCAGCCCCTGAAGCATTATGAAATACCTGAAGCATCAGGACGTTATGGCAGTTCACGTTACACGCTGGTGCAGCTAAAGCCTTATTCTGGCAGGAAGCATCAGCTACGTCGGCATATGGTGCATTTGCGACATCCTATTGTCGGCGATACCAGTCATGGCGATGGCAAGCAAAATAAATTTTTACGACAACGGTTTGGTTTTGAAAATCTGGCCTTAAGTTGTACCAGCATGGGACTTGAACATCCTGAACATGGTCGTTGGCTTACGCTCACCTGCGAACCCGGCGCCTCAATGACCCGTCTGCTCACAGACTGGCAGCCCTATCAGATTAAAATTCAGTAAAAAAGGTGGTGTTATACAATGGCAAAATTAGGAATTTTTTGCGGCAGTGTTTATGGCAATGCACAGCATGTAGCCGAGCAGGTAGAAGAAAGTCTGGCTGAACAAGGCTTTGATTGTGAGTTGTTTGCCGATGCCCAGGTAAGTGACTTTATCGAAAGTGATGCAATTCTGGTGATCACCTCGACCACGGGGCAGGGCGATGTCCCGCCCAATCTGGAATTTGCATATTCTGATCTAAAAGATGAGTTTCCGCTGTTAAATCAAAAGCCTTTTGCGGTAGCCGGACTGGGCGATAGCAGCTATGAAAATTTCTGTGGCGGCGCCCGTCAGTTTCAGGAATTACTGACTGAGTTGCAGGGTAACCCGGTGGCCGATATGTTAGAAGTTGATGCGATTGAGACGCTGGATCCCGAACAGGATGTGGTGGACTGGGTAAATGGCATTAAAGACAAGCTATTTGGGCAGTAGGCGAGATCCATCACACTGAACTGGCATACACCCGGTAATTACAAAAAAGGCCTGTAAAAACAGGCCTTTTTTAGTGGGTGCTCATCAAAGCACCGATTATTCAGCGCTGCGTAATAGCTCGTTAATGCCCACTTTAGAGCGGGTTTTGGCGTCGACCTTTTTAACGATGATGGCGGCATACAGGCTGTAGTTACCATCTTTACCAGGCAAGCTGCCGGGCACCACCACCGATCCTGCCGGCACGCGGCCATAATGGATCTCACCGGTTTCCCGATCAAAGATACGGGTGCTTTGACCAATATAAACGCCCATTGAAATCACTGCACCTTCTTCAACAATCACGCCTTCAACAATTTCAGAGCGAGCGCCGATAAAGCAGTTGTCTTCAATAATGGTGGGGTTGGCTTGCAGCGGCTCCAGCACACCACCAATACCTACGCCGCCAGACAGATGCACATTTTTACCAATTTGTGCACACGAGCCAACAGTAGCCCAGGTATCGACCATGGTACCTTCGTCCACAAACGCGCCGATATTCACATAAGAAGGCATTACCACCACATTTTTGCCAACATATGAACCAGTACGCACTGCCGCAGGCGGCACAATTCTCACCCCTTCATTAGCAAACTGTTCGGCGCTGTAGTCGCGATATTTCAATGGCACTTTGTCAAAAAAACGGCTTTCGGCGCCTTCAATCATTTCATTGTTATTCAAACGAAAGAACAACAAGACGGCTTTTTTAAGCCACTGATGAACTTTCCACTCACCGTCAATTTTTTCGGCCACCCGGGCGCTGCCATCATTAAGCATATCCAACGCCTGATTTACGGCATCACGTACTTTTTGCGGCGCATCTGAAGGGGACAGGCTATCGCGTTCTTCAAAGGCCTGTTCGATAATAATTTGTAGTTCAGTCATGGTATGTTGATATCTTCAAGTTGATCGAGTTTATACAAAATTTGTTTTTTCAGTTCCACCTGTTGATCGGGTGTCAGCGCGTTGCCTTGTTCATTAGTAACAATAAACACATCTTCTGCGCGTTCCCCAATGGTGGCAATTTTAGCCAGTTTTAGCGTGACATTTTTATCCACAAAAGCGTGACCTACTTTAGCCAGAATACCAGGCGCATCAAGTGCTTCCAGTTCTATCAGGGTGTACTCATCGGCTATATTGAAAAAACGCACCTTTGTAGGGACATCCAGCTGCCGCATTTGTCTGGGCAGCTTTCTCTTATTATCATGGGCAAAACCAGGTTTATTAAGCTGGTTTAAAATGGCTTCTTCCAGGGTATCCGTGCGGCTTTTAGACGACAACCGTGAGCCATCATTTTCCAGTACCAGCATGCTGTCAAACACGTAACCATCGCGGGTCACGGTGATATGCGCATCGTGAATAGAACAGTTACGGCTGTCTAACACTGAGGCCACCTGCGCAAAAAGGGCTTGCCGATCTTTGCCGTAGATCAATATCTCGGTGCCGCCTTTGGCAATATCATCGTTAGCCCGGATCAGCAGATTATCGGGATCTTCCAGAAACAGGCTTTGTTCGGCCTGAATAATTTCCCGGGAATGCCAGGCGATTTGAGCAGGTTTAAAGCGCACAAAGTAATCATCATCCATGCGGCTCCAGAACACATCTATTTTTTCCTGGTCTTCGCCCCGTTCTTTTAGCAGCTGGCCGGCCAGAATCTTGTGCTGCTCCACCCGTTCGTTAATGGTGGCCTGACACTGTAAGCCATTATCCAGCGCTTTCTGGGTCATCAGGTACAGCTCGCGCAGCAATGAGGCTTTCCAGTCATTCCACAGGTTATCATTGGTGGCACGGATATCTGCCAGAGTCAGCGAATACAGTAAATTCAGGTGATTCTGGCTACGTACGATGGTGGCAAATTCATTGATAACATCCGGATCGTAAATATCCCGGCGCTGGGCCACCATCGACATCAGCAAATGGTTTTCTACCAGCCAGGCCACCAGCCGTGTGTCATTATCGCCAATATCATGGCGGGCACAAAAGCTCAGCACATCTTCGGCGCCCAGCACCGAATGGTCGCCGTTGCGGCCTTTGGCGATGTCATGAAAAATGGCGGCAAGATACAACAATTCCGGCTTATCCAGGTTGCGGGCAATACGCCCACAGCGCGGGAATTCCCGGTTTTTGAGACTAAAATAATGATTGATGTGTTTCACCAGCCGGTGGGTATGTTCATCCACCGTATAGGCATGAAACAAATCAAACTGCATCATTCCAACAATTTTATCCCATTCGGGTAAGTAGGACTGCAGTACCCCGTACTGGTGCATAATATCCCAGGCGTAATCAAAAAAGCGCGGGTGTCTGAATAGCACCATAATTTGCTTACGACACGCTTCGCGTTCGATAAAATATTCATTTTCAAAAGCGCGCCTGGTATTACGCAGTTGGCGAATGGTATCGGTATCCAGTCCGATTACCTCGGGCGTGTCCGCCACCACCTGCAAAAACTGCAACACAGCTTCGGGAGTATTGATGGCCTTTTCGTGGCGGGGGGCAATCATGCCATCGAGCAACCAAAAGTCATCGTTGATGATGTGCTGATGCTGCACCGACTGATTCAGCATGTCGTAGCGAAACCGATGCAATAGCATTTTGTTTAGCTCGCTGACCCGACGTACGGTGCGAAAAAAATCACGCATCATGCGCTCTACCGACGTTTTGGCTTCATTGCCATAACCCAGTCTTTCGGCCACCTCGGGTTGATAATCGAATAACAGCCGGTTTTCGCTACGCCCGGCAATTAGATGCAGGGCAAACCGTAAACGCCACAGGTGCATGCGACAGCGAATGAGCTCGCTGTGCTCATCTTCGGTGAAATAGCCGTGGCCTACCAAATTCCAGCCGTCGTATTCTTTAAAGTGTTTTTTGGCGACCCATCCAATAGACTGGATATCACGCAGACAGCCCGGGTTTTCTTTGATATTGGGCTCAAGATTGTATGAGGTGCCATTGAATTTGGCATGTCGGGCTTTTTGTTCATCGTATTTGGCGACAAAAAAGTCCTGGCTGCTCCAGGTTTGGCGGCCATGGGTTTCTTCAAGCAGTGATTCAAACAGGCGTTCGTTACCCATCAGCAACCGACTTTCAATGAGGTTGGTGGCAATGGAAATATCATCTTTAGCCAGGCTGACCGTTTCTTTAATGGTCCGTACGGCCTGACCCACATCTAAGCGGATATCCCACAACAGGGTAATAAACTGACTGACTTTGTCCTGGGTTGAGGGCTGCAGTTCACGGCGGCTGATGATCAGCAGATCAATATCAGAATAAGGCTGCAGATGGCCACGGCCATAACCACCGACGGCACATAATGCTAAATCGTTAACCTCATCTAAGCGCAACAAATGCCAAAGATGCAGCAGCAGCGCATCAACAAACTGAGCGCGGCCGGTCACCAGCTGATTCACCGGGGCAGTGTCAAACGCGGTATCCAGCCAGTGGTAGCTGTCCTGTACGCATTGTTTGATGGCGGGTAGATCTTCCACTGAGGAAATCTGCTCTACCTGAGCAATTAACTTCTGCAGACTCAAAAGCGTATTCTCACCGTTTAAGCTATATATTCAGCAGCACCTTAGCATGAAATTTTGGCTGTGACAGCTCGCTGACTTCAGCATCGGGTAATGCGCTAACCGGGTAACAAAGGCACGAACAATTAGTGGAGCAACAAGCGCGCGCCTGTTGCCCCTTACCGCATCACCGCATCAGCTGTGGTTGATAACCCGTGGCAGACTTTCTTCTTCACGCAGGGTCAGCACTTCGACACCGGTTTCGGTAACCAGTAACGTGTGCTCCCACTGGGCACTCAGGCTGCGATCTTTAGTCACTACCGTCCACTGGTCGGGCAAAATTTTTGAATAACGCTTGCCTGCATTTACCATCGGCTCGATAGTAAAGCACATGCCTGGGACCAGCTCTTCGCCGGTGCCTGGTTTACCATAATGTACAATCTGCGGCTCTTCGTGAAAGCCGGCGCCAATACCATGGCCACAGTATTCACGCACAATAGAATAATTATGGGATTCGGCATGGGTTTGACACAAATGGCCGATATCACCCAGATGCATGCCCGGCTTAACCTGCTCGATAGCTTTGTATAAACATTCCTGCGTCACCCGTATCAGCCGTTCGGCCAGAATAGACGGTTTACCTACCACAAACATCTTAGAGGTATCACCGTGGTAACCGTCTTTGATAATAGTGACATCGATATTAAGAATATCGCCGTCCTTAAGTTTTTTATCAGAAGGGATACCGTGACAGATGCAATGATTTACCGAGGTACAAATAGATTTAGGGAAGGGTGGCTCCCCATAATTTAACGGGGCCGGTACCGCACCTTGCTCATTCACAATATAGTCGTGACAAATTGTGTTTAGCTCATCCGTTGTCACACCTTTTTTTACATACGGTGTGATCATAGTTAAAACGTCAGAAGCCAGCTTGCCGGCTACCCGCATTTTTTCAATTTCTTCAGCGGTTTTGATAATTGCTGCCACCGGAACCCTCTATAATCTTTAGTCAATGTGAAAGTCTAGATATGGTTATAACACGCCCATATCAAGCGATATCCTTATTATCTTAACGGTTCCGGGTAGTCGTGTATAGTTTTGGGCGGGTGGTCCCGGCGATAAAAACGCCGTTTAACTTGAGTCTGGCGGTGGGTCATGGTATAAAGCGCCCGCCTGTTTTTCTGGCCGGCCATAAACTGCCAGCCCAGAGAAGTTAATCGGGTACGAACTTATTAAATAACACACATATACCGACACTTGCTATCGGGGTGTCCGGGAAACCGGATCGATACAAGGGGTATATGGAGGCCTAACCCCACATTTTGAGGAAAATATCATGGCTAATGTTTCAATGCGTGACATGCTAAAAGCAGGTGTTCACTTCGGTCACCAAACCCGTTACTGGAATCCAAAGATGAAGCCGTACATCTTTGGTGCGCGTAACAAGGTTCATATCATCAACCTGGAAAAAACTGTTCCGCTTTTTAATGAAGCAATGAACTACCTTTCTGGTGTTGCTGCGAAAAAAGGTAAAATCCTTTTTGTTGGTACCAAACGTGCCGCTGGCGATGCAGTCAAAGAAGCCGCAGTGAAATGCGACCAGTTCTACGTAAACAAGCGCTGGTTGGGCGGTATGCTGACAAACTGGAAAACAGTTCGTCAGTCAATCAAGCGTCTTAAAGATCTTGAGCAAAAAAGCCAGGACGGTACGTTTGAAAAGCTGACCAAAAAAGAAGCGCTGATGCTAGAGCGTGAAATGAACAAGCTTGAAAACAGCCTGGGCGGTATCAAAGACATGGGCGGCCTGCCTGATGCAATCTTTGTTATCGATGCTGATCATGAGCACATTGCCGTAACTGAAGCACGTAACCTGGGTATCCCGGTTGTAGGTGTGGTAGATACTAACTCTGATCCAGACGGCGTAGATTACGTGGTACCTGGTAACGATGATGCAATCCGTGCAGTTCAGTTGTACCTGGAAGCTGCTGCCGACGCGGTAAACGCTGGCCGTAACAGCAACCTGGAAGCACAGGCTGAGCAGGACGACTTCGTAGAAGCTGCTGAGTAATTGCACCCGGCTTAAAGTAATGGCTTACCAGTTGGTGAGCCATTACTGTGCCATCAGATGAATATTTTTGAAGGGGCATGTGCCCCTTTTACTATTGAATTTATTAATGCTGAGGAATTGAAAAATGGCAGTGACTGCAGCACTAGTTAAAGAACTACGTGAGCGCACAGGCGCAGGCATGATGGACTGTAAAAAGGCGTTGGTTGAGACCGACGGCGATATTGAACTGGCCATCGAAAACATGCGTAAATCAGGTCAGGCGAAAGCTGCGAAAAAAGCCGGCCGTATTGCCGCTGAAGGCGTTATCCTGACCAAGGTCAGCGGTAACCGCGCAACCATGCTTGAGCTGAACTGTGAAACTGACTTTGTTGCTCGCGACGAAGGTTTCCTGAAATTCGGTAACGAAATTCTGAACGTAGCGCATGAGCAAAACATCAATGATATTGAAGATCTGAACAACGCTGAACTGAACGGTAAGAAAATCAGTGAAGTACGTGAAGACCTGATCACAAAGATTGGTGAAAACATTTCTCCACGTCGCGTTATCAACGTTGAAGGCGACAACCTGGGCGCGTATGTCCACGGTGGCCGTATCGGCGTGGTGTCTATCCTGAACGGCGGCAAAGAAGAACTTGCCAAAGACGTTTCTATGCACGTAGCAGCAGCAAACCCGCAGTTTGTTAAGCCTGAAGATGTGCCAGAAGAAGTGGTAGAGAAAGAAAAAGGCATCCAGATCGAGATCGCTATGCAATCTGGTAAGCCTGCTGACATCGCTGAAAAAATGGTTGCTGGCCGGATGAAGAAATTCACTGGCGAAATCAGCCTGACAGGTCAGCCTTTTGTTAAAGATCCTTCAAACACCGTAGGCGAATTGCTAGAGAGCAACAGCGCCGATGTCGTTAACTTCATCCGTTTTGAAGTTGGCGAAGGTATCGAGAAGAAGAGTGAAGACTTTGCAGCTGAAGTTGCAGCGCAAATGGAAGCGGCGAAGAAATAATTCCCGCCTTCTACTTTTGCCTGACGCAATAGTCAGATACACTACGAGCACCTCTTCGGAGGTGCTTTTTTATAAGTGAAACCGCACAAAAATACAGCGAGCAACCGAATAAGAAATCGTTTTGTCCTATTTCTTGCATACCGAGAAATACGACAAGCCGAGTTCACAAAGGACAAATCAAACAATGAGCATCACACCAAAGTCAGCCTATCGTCGAATTTTGCTAAAACTTAGTGGCGAAGCCCTTATGGGTTCTGAAGGGTTTGGAATTGATCCTAAAGTGCTGGACCGCATGGCCCAGGAAATCAAAGAACTGGTTGAACTGGGTGTTCAGGTGGGACTGGTGATTGGCGGCGGTAACCTGTTTCGGGGTGAAGGTCTGGCCAAAGCCGGTATGAACCGCGTAGTCGGGGACCACATGGGCATGCTGGCTACCGTCATGAACGGTCTGGCGATGCGTGATGCCTTACACCGTGCCTTTGTTAATGCTCGGATGATGTCAGCCATTCCTCTAAACGGAGTGTGTGACGCGTACAACTGGGCAGAAGCGATCAGCCTGTTAAAATCGGGTCGTGTCGTCATTTTTTCTGCCGGCACCGGTAACCCGTTTTTCACCACCGACTCTGCAGCTTGTCTGCGCGGTATTGAAATTGAAGCCGACGCGGTGTTAAAAGCCACCAAAGTGGACGGCGTTTACAGCGACGATCCGGCGCAAAATCCCGACGCAGAATTGTATGCCAATTTGACGTATGATGAAGTTCTGGAAAAAGAGCTTAAAGTAATGGATCTGTCAGCCTTTACACTGGCGCGTGACCACGGCTTGCCAATTCGTGTATTCAACATGAATAAGCCGGGTTGCCTGAAAAAAGTGGTGATGGGCGAGCCTGAAGGCACCCTGATTGACCACGCGGACAAATAGTCTAAAGCAAATAGGAAATATATCGTGATTGATGAAATTGAATTAGATGCGCAAGAGCGTATGGAAAAAAGCATCAGCGCACTGAAAAGTCAGTTAAGTAAGATTCGTACCGGGCGGGCGCACCCTAGCCTGCTAGATGGTATTCAGGTGTCTTACTATGGTGCTGATACGCCGCTGAAGCAAATTGCTAACGTAATTGCTGAAGACAGCCGCACCCTGGCCCTGACGGTGTTTGATAAGAGCGCCACGCAGGCAGTAGAAAAAGCCATTATGCAATCGGATTTGGGCTTAAACCCAATGAGTGCCGGCACCACCATTCGTATTCCTATGCCAGCGCTGACCGAAGAGCGTCGTAAAGATTTAATCAAAGTGGTACGGGCCGAAGCCGAGCAGGGCCGGGTGGCAATTCGGAATATTCGCCGGGATGCTAACAGTGATATCAAAGAGCTGCTCAAGGAAAAAGATATCAGCGAAGATGAAAGTCGCGCAGCCGAAGAAAATATTCAGTCACTGACCAATGATTTTATCAAGAAAGTTGATGATACCCTGGCAGTGAAAGAAAAAGAACTAATGGAAGTCTAATAGCTGTCATGTTATCGAAGCGGTCACAACCCGCCCAGTCTGTTACACCGGCGCACCCTGAAGAGCCAGGGCCGCGCCATGTCGCCATCATTATGGATGGCAATGGACGCTGGGCGCAGAAAAAAGGCAAAATTCGTACATTCGGTCATAAGGCGGGTGTAGAGTCAGTACGATCAGTCGTACGTTTTGCCCGTCAAACCGGCATTCAGTCGCTGACCCTTTTTGCGTTTAGCAGTGAGAACTGGAAACGCCCGGAAGAAGAAGTGAGTGTCCTGATGGAGCTGTTTAATCTGGTATTGAACAGTGAGGTGAAGCGCCTGCATAAAAATGGCGTGCGTCTGAAAGTTATAGGTGATGTGTCCGCTTTTGATGACAAGCTAAAAGCAAAAATTCAGAAAGCTGAGAAGATGACCGCGCAAAATGATGCGTTGGTTTTAAACATTGCTGCCAACTACGGCGGGCGTTGGGATATCGCGCACGCTGCGCAGACCCTGGCGCTTCAGGTTCAGCAAGGTAGCCTGCAGCCCGAAGACATCGACGAACATAAGCTGGGTGAATATATTTCAACCCATGATTTACCGGAACTGGATTTATTGATCCGTACGGGTGGTGAACGTCGAATTAGTAACTTTCTACTGTGGCAATGCGCCTACGCTGAGCTGTATTTTACCGATGTACTATGGCCTGATTTCACCGAGCAGGTGTTTCAGGTGGCCGTAGATGATTTTAATGTGCGTCAGCGCAGATTCGGCTTAACCGGTGAACAGGTAAGCGTGTCACACAGCTAGTTGGGTAGTCCTGCTAAGCCTGGCTGACAACAAGGAGCCGAAGAGCCGCTATGCTAAAACAACGTATAATAACCGCACTGATT
The DNA here is from genome assembly GCF_015644725.1 of Salinimonas marina. Taxonomy (NCBI): domain Bacteria; kingdom Pseudomonadati; phylum Pseudomonadota; class Gammaproteobacteria; order Alteromonadales; family Alteromonadaceae; genus Salinimonas; species Salinimonas marina. The sequence goes on along the minus strand of NZ_CP064795.1, from coordinate 2,847,060 downwards.
CTGGCGCCACTGGCGCTGATTGCTATTTTGTTTATGCCGATGTGGTGGTTTCAAATCGCCATCGCCGGGGTCGTGGCCCTGGGGGCCTATGAATGGGCCAACATGTCAGGCATCACCGAACGTCCCAAAAAAGCCGCCCTGATGGTTGCTGCTTTTATTGTGTGCATTATGCTGTCGTTGATCGTGGATGTAGATAAGATCTGGTATCAGGGTCAGCTTCATGGTCTGTATCACTTCATTTTAGGCATCGCGGCACTATGGTGGATTGTATCGCTGGCAATGATCATTGCCTATCCGCGGTATACCGCCTTATGGCGCACCAGCAAGCCAATTCGCTGTACCTTTGGAGCACTTACCCTGATTCCCACCTGGGTGGCTGTGGTGAGTCTGCGCACCAGCCTGTACGATGTTGACCCTTACTATGGCGCGTCATTGCTATTTTATGTGTTGGGTATTGTCTGGGCTGCGGATATCGGCGCTTTCTTTGTTGGCGTGAAATTCGGACGCCACAAACTTCGTCCAAATGTTTCGCCGGGCAAAACCTTAGAAGGGCTGCTGGGTGGCATAGCAGCGTCTTTTGCCATTATCGCGTTTGCGGCACTGCACTATCACGTCACCTTTTCTCGTATCTGGTTACATCTGTTAATTGGCGGCATCACCGTGGCAGTGTCAGCATTAGGAGATCTGAATGAAAGTATGCTTAAACGCTGTGCTGGTATCAAAGACAGTGGCAAGCTATTGCCTGGCCATGGTGGGGTGTTAGATCGTATCGATAGCCTGACGGCGGCCTTCCCGGTCTTCGCATTTTGCTATGTGACCTGGATGGCATGATGCAAACCATTACTGTATTGGGGGCCACCGGCTCCATTGGTTGTAATACGCTGGATGTCATTAACCGGCATCGTGATCGGTATCGGGTTTTTGCCATTACCGGCCATCGCCAGCTGGCCTTATTGACTGAACAAGCCAAAGCCTGCGATCCCCGGTATGTCGTCATTGCCGATGAACAGGATTATAACCAGGCTAAAGCCTTATTATCCGAGGCGGGGGTGAAAGCAGAGCTACTGTGTGGTCAGCAAGCGCTTGAAGATGTCTCCAGCGCCCCGGAAGTGGATGCGGTGATGGCCGCCATTGTGGGCGCGGCAGGGCTGATGCCGACGATGGCAGCGGTCAAAGCCGGCAAGCGCATTCTCCTGGCCAACAAAGAAGCGCTGGTGATGTCTGGCGCCTTGTTTATTGATGCTGCCCGCCAGTCCGGGGCCACGATCCTACCCATCGATAGCGAACATAATGCTATTTTTCAATGTCTGCCCACGGACTTTGCATACGGCGATCTGGCCGGCTCTGGTATTGCCAGTTTATTGCTCACCGGCTCGGGCGGCCCGTTCAGGGAGCGCGACCTGGCCAGCTTTAATCAGATAACGGTGGAACAGGCGTGTCATCATCCTAACTGGGATATGGGCCGCAAAATCACGGTAGACTCGGCCACCATGATGAACAAGGGGCTGGAGTTTATTGAAGCCTGTCGTTTATTTGGCACCGCACCCGATGACATTACCGTGGTGTTACACCCGCAAAGCACCATTCACTCGATGGTGCAGTATGTGGACGGCTCGGTGCTGGCGCAAATGGGACACCCTGATATGCGTACGCCTATTGCCTATGGCCTGGCGTATCCCGACAGAATCGACGCCGGCGTTAAGCCGCTGGATTTTGCTACCTTAAGCGATCTTACTTTTTCTACACCGTGCGCTGAGCGCTACCCTAATCTATACCTGGCCATCGAAGCATGCCGGGAAGGGCAGGCCGCGACTACACGCCTGAACGCCGCCAATGAAATAGCGGTAGAAGCCTTTTTATCTCATCAGATTGGCTTTTGTGATATTGCCCGGGTTAACGAACAGACGCTGAATAAATTGGAACCAACTTCGGTCAGCTCACTCCAACAGATTCTTGAGCAGGACCGACGGGCCAGAGTGACCGCCCGTAATGTCATAAGAGGACTAGGTTAGTGTTGTCGTTTTTGTGGAGCCTGGGCGCGTTTGTAGTTGCCCTTGGCGTGCTGGTAGCAGTGCACGAGTGGGGGCATTTTTATATCGCCCGGTTGTGTGGCGTCCAGGTCGAACGTTTTTCCATTGGTTTTGGTAAGCCATTGTGGCGGCGCACTGACAAACACGGCACCGAATTTGTGGTCGCAGCCATTCCGCTGGGTGGGTATGTACGTATGCTCGACGAGCGGGTGGATGACGTGCCGGCCCAGCTAAAACATAAAGCCTTTAATAACAAGCCGGTAAAACAGCGCATGGCCATTATTGCGGCCGGCCCGGTGGTGAATTTTTTATTCGCCATTGTGGCGCTGTTTGTAATGTATCTGATCGGCCTGCAAACGGTTAAACCCGTGGTAGGCACCGTCACCCCTGGCACGGTCGCACAACAGGCGGGCATTACCAGTGGGCAGCAAATTACCCGGGTAGGCCAGCGCGAGACTGCGGACTGGGAAGCGGTAAATCTGGAACTGGTGTCTTTCATCGGCCAGTCTTCGGTGCCGGTAACACTGACAAACAGTCAGAATGTGTCTGATTCTGTAGTATTAAATACCCAGAATTGGAACTTTGATCCGGAACAGGAGTCTGCTTTAGTCAGTCTGGGAATTCAGCCTTTTCGGCCTGATGCGAAATTAGAACTGGCGGTGGTTGCCGCCGACAGCCCGGCGAGCAAAGCGGGGCTGCAGGTGGGGGATACCTTGCAAACGCTGGATGGTGAACCCATCGAAAACTGGGCGTCACTGGTGGAAAAAATAGGGGACATGCCCGGTAAAAAGGTCGCCTTTGGGGTACAACGGGATGGACAACAGCGTACTATTGATGCCACCATCGCCCGTCGGGATACGCCTCAGGGACAAACTGGCTATCTGGGCGTCAGCCCGGTATTCGAGGAATGGCCACCTGGTTATGTGTTTGTGCATCAATATGGCCCGGTAGACGCGCTGGTAAAAGCGGCGGATAAAACCTGGCGATTGATGACATTGAGTGTGTCGATGATAGGCAAGCTCATTACCGGCGATGTATCGCTGAACAATTTAAGCGGGCCTATCTCTATTGCTCAGGGCGCAGGTGTAAGTGCCGGGTATGGTCTGGTATATTTTCTGAGTTTTTTAGCGTTGATTAGTGTCAATCTTGGCATTATCAACTTACTGCCTCTTCCAATGCTGGATGGTGGCCACCTAATGTATTTTACCATTGAGTGGGTCACCGGGAAGCCTGTTTCTGAAGCATTTCAGGAGTGGGGATTCAAAATCGGCGGCGTGATCCTGCTATTGATAATGGGGATTGCGATTTTTAACGATATTAGCCGCATCGCCTGACAGCAGGTGACGAGCTAACAAATCAAATATTGAAGTAACGCGGCGCAGGATAAAAAGAATAGATGAAGTTAAGACAGTTAGTAGCAGCCGGAGCCATGCTCTCCAGTGCTAGCTTAGCCAACGCGGCTACATCACCGGAACAATTCGTCGTTGAAGATATTCGGGTAGAAGGTTTACAGCGAGTCGCCCTGGGGGCAGCGTTAACCTATCTGCCGGTAGAAGTAGGGGACGAGCTGAACTCTTTCAGGGTAGCTCAGGCTATTCGAAGCCTGTACTCCTCTACGCACTTTGAAAATGTAGAGATGCTGCGAAATGGCAATACCCTGGTGATCAAAGTCTCCGAGCGACCTACTATCAGTAATATTATCTTTGAAGGCAATGATGATATTAAAGATGAGCAGCTTCAGGAAAGTCTGGACGGCAATAATATCCGTTTGGGTGAGCCTCTGGATCGCACCGTATTAACCTCCATCGAAAACGGCCTCAAGGACTTCTTTTACAGCATTGGTAAATACAACGCCGATGTTTCGGCCATTGTGACGCCGCTACCCCGTAATCGGGTTGACCTGAAATTGTTGTTTGAAGAAGGCGATGCGGCTAAAATTGAACAAATCAATATCGTCGGTAACCAGGTCTTTTCTGATCAGGAATTGATGGACGATCTGGAACTGCAGTTTGATGCACCCTGGTGGGATTTTTTATCCGAAACCCGCTATCAGCAGCAAACCCTGCAAGGCGATATGGAGACGGTACGAAACCACTATATGGATCGGGGCTATCTGCGCTTTAATATCGATTCTACCCAGGTTTCCATGACCCCTGAAAAAGACGGCATCTATATAGCCATGAATGTCTCTGAAGGTGAGCAATACCGGATTTCCGGTGTGGAACTGGTGGGTGACTTACTGGGTAATGAAGAATACATCGGTAAGGTTTTGCCGTTAACCGAAGGTGAGCTGTATAACCAGGCCGAGGTTACGTATACCGAAGAGTTTATTTCAAAATATCTGGGCCGCTTTGGCTATGCCTATCCCACCGTTACCACGGTGCCGGAAATCAATGATGAAGATAAAACGGTCAATCTGACCATCTCGGTGGACCCGGGCAAACGTATCTATGTTCGTCGTATCAATTTTAATGGTAATACGGTTACCGCTGATGATGTCCTGCGTCAGAATGTGAACCAGATGGAAGGCGCGTGGCTGTCCAACAATCTGCTTGAGTCGTCAAAAAGTCAGTTGTCCCGTCTGACGTACATGAAAAATGTCGAGTTTGAATCTACCCGGGTTCCGGGCGAAGACGACAAGGTCGATGTTGATTTTAATGTAGAAGAACAACCGTCAGGATCGTTTAATGCAGGCATCGGCTATGGCGACAGAACCAAGCTTAGTCTGCAGGCTGGTATCCAGCAGGATAACTTCTTAGGCACCGGCAAACGGGTGGGGCTGAATTTAAGTACCGTCTCGTATCAGAAGTCAGCTCAGATCACCTATAACGACCCCTATTTCACCATCGATGGCATCAGCCTGGGTGGCTCAATAGGCTACAGCGAGTTCGATGGTTCTGACTTCAATGTTATTCAATACAATTCAAAACGCTGGTCCGTAGGGGCAAATGCCGGTTATCCTATTGATGAAATAAACCGCATCAATTTCGGCCTGACCTATTCCAATACTGAACTGTACAACACCGGATATTACGAGCAGACCGAACAATTTTATAATCAGTTTCGTCAAGACGATCCTCAGGCACCGGTTAAATACGATAGCTACCTTGCCAGTGTGAGCTGGAGCCGTAATACCCTGAACCGGGGCTTGTTCCCTACCGCCGGGTCATCACAACGGGCCACCTTTAGCGTTACCACACCGAATTCGGATGTGAATTACTTTAAAACCGTACTGGATACCAAGTTTTATTTTCCGCTGTCCCGTGACCAGCGCTGGTCGGTACTTGCCCGCTTACGTTTGGGCTATGGTAATGGGTATGGCGATGTGAATGGCGATGACCAGATCCTGCCGTTTACCGAAAACTTTACCGCCGGTGGTGCAGATACCTTACGCGGATTTGAAAATAACACCGTGGGACCACGAGGCGTGATTCTGGCAGCAGGCAATGAATCGATTCAGGGACCGGACGGCCAGGTCTACCCCGGTGCCCCGGTTAATAGTCAAATTGGCGTATCTCAGCGCAGTCTGGGTGGTAATGCTATGGCCTTGGGCGGCCTGGAACTGATTGTACCCACGCCGTTTGTCGAGGCTGACATGGATAACTCTGTCAGAACCAGTCTGTTTGTGGATATTGGTAATGTCTGGGACACCGAATTCGATTACGATAAGTATCGTGATTTAGAGCCAGCCCCCGGGCAGCGCGATACTCTATTGGACTATTCTGACTGGACACAGTATCGTAGTTCCGCCGGTTTATCTGTACAATGGATTTCACCGATGGGCCCGATGGTGTTTAGTTTTTCCAGAACCCTGCAGGATCGTGAAGGCGATGATGCCAAGTTCTTCACATTCAATATTGGGCAAACATTCTAAAAGCAAATTTGACGTAAACGTCGCATAAATAACTATAAAAGGAGTTCCCTTTGAAACAGATGGCAAAACATATTCTTGCAACCGCAATGTTGGGTAGTGCGCTGGTAAGTGGTTCGGCCATGGCCGAGCAAAAAATCGGTGTGGTTGATGTACAGACCGTGTTTCAGGCAATGCCGCAGGCGGCTGAAATTTCTAACAGCATTCAAATGGAATTTAAAGACCAGATTGATGAAGTTAATCAGCTGCAAAAAGATGGTCAGTTCTATGCCGAGCGTCTTCAGCGTGATGCGGCGACCATGAGCGAAAAAGACAAAAAAGAACTGCAGCAAAAGATTCAGGGTGTGCGTGAGCAACTGGCAGAAAAAGGCCAGCCGCTGCAGCAAAACATCCAGCGTCGTCAAAATGAAGAACGCAATAAACTGTTGGGTTTGATTAAACAAGCCATTGACAGTGTTGCGAAAAAAGATGACTACGACCTGATCTTAAGTGCCGGTGCGGTATCTTATTCAAAAGAACAGTTCGATGTTTCTGAACAAGTGCTTGAGCAGGTTAAAAAAACTAACTAATCAAGACGGGCTGTAAGGCCCGTTATTGGACTTGCAAAGCCAGCATAGCAGGTCAGATTTACGTGTTAAGCGCGTTGGTCTGACTTGTTTTTTACGTTAAAAAGCGTATGGTTGCCGCCGTTTACTAATTCCGACCTGGGGTCCATCATCAGCGATGATGTAACGCGCTTCTGCAGTCAAAGAATGTACCGGTAGCTGTAATAACACAATGCTGCATCAACCGCATAATCCTTTGCCTGAGCGTCAGCACAATACAGGTTGGCAGCGACAACGGCTTTACCGCTAGCCGATAAAAACAGTCAGTTACAGCGGTTTGTGGCATAGGAGAGACTTTTGGCCAACTCACTCAACACTATTGATATCCAGGAAATTCTGGAATTACTCCCTCACCGATATCCCTTTTTGCTGGTAGACCGGGTCACCGATTACACCCTCGGTGAATCTATCAAAGCCTATAAAAATATCACCATGAATGAGCCCTGTTTTACCGGCCATTTCCCTGATCGTCCTATTTTTCCCGGTGTCTTGATTCTTGAAGCTATGGCGCAGGCAGCAGGGGTGCTCGGCTTTAAGACCATGGGGAAAAGCGACAAGCTGTATTTATATGCTGGTATCGACTGCGCCCGGTTCAAACGCCCGGTAGTACCCGGCGACAAACTTGAATTTGATGTAAGCTTAGTCAAAGAGCGCCGGGGTATCTGGAAGTTCAAGGGGACTGCAAGCGTCGAGGGCGAGACGGCCTGTAGTGCTGAGTTTATGTGTGCAATCAGAGATATGGTGTAACGTGATACATTCTACTGCGGTAATTTCCGAATCTGCCACTATTGGCAAAGACGTAAAAATTGGGCCGTTCTGTGTGGTGGATGACAACGTAGTCATTGGTGACGGCTGTATTCTGGAAAGTCATGTGGTCGTGCGGGGGCCAACCACAGTAGGCAAAAACAACCGGTTTTTTCAGTTTTGCTCGATTGGCGAAGACTGCCAAGATAAGAAATTTGCCGGGGAAGCCACCGAGCTGGTGATCGGCGACAACAATGTGTTTCGTGAAGGCAGTACCGTGCACCGGGGGACCATTCAGGATGAAGGTATTACCCGGGTTGGGTCCAACAATCTGTTTATGATTAATGCCCATGTGGCCCATGACTGTGTCTTGGGTGATAACATTATTCTAGCCAATAATGTGTCGTTGGCGGGGCATGTGACCCTGGGTGATCATGTCATCTTTGGTGGCGGTGCGGCCATCCATCAATTTGGTAAAGTAGGCGATCATGCGTTTGTCGGCGCCGGCGCCATTGTGCTTCGTGATGTGCCTCCGTATGTCATGGTCAACGGTCAAAAGAATGTTCCGGCCGGTATCAATTCGGAAGGCCTTAAGCGTCGTGGTTTTTCTTCAGGCGCAGTGATGGCCATTAAACGTGCCTATCGCACAATTTACCGGTCGAATAATACGGTTGAAGAAGCCATTGAAAAGCTAACCCAGGTTCAGGACACGCATCCTGAAATTGCGCGTTTGGTTGATTTTCTGCAGACAGCCGAGCGCGGTATCATTCGATAATTCATGACTTCAAAACCATTACGTATTGGGGTAGTGGCGGGTGAGCCATCGGGTGATGTGCTTGCCGCCGGGATGATTGCCCAAATCAAACAACAACACCCCGATGCGATTATTGAAGGGATTGGTGGTGACCACATGATTGCTGCTGGTTGCCATTCGTTGTTTGATATGGAAACGTTGTCGGTGATGGGGCTGTTTGAAGTCTTATCACATTTACCGGCCATTCTTAAAATCAAGAAGGGCCTGATTGCCCATTTTGAAAAACATCCCCCTGATATTTTTGTTGGCGTCGATGCCCCGGACTTTAACCTGCGGATCGAAAAAGCGCTGAAACAAAAAGGCATCAAAACCGTGCATTATGTCAGCCCTACCGTATGGGCCTGGCGAGAAAGCCGTATTCATAATATTGCCCGGGCCACCCATTGTGTATTGGGGTTATTTCCGTTCGAAGAACAGGTTTACCAAAAGTATCAGGTGCCGTACCGGTTTGTCGGTCATACATTAGCCGATTCAATTGAGTTAACGCCGGCCCAGCAGCCTGCCCGCGAGGCTTTGGGGCTGGATTTAACAGCGCCGGTCATGGCGGTACTGCCTGGCAGTCGAAACGGCGAAGTCAGCAAATTGCTGCCTATTTTTTTAGCCACCATCGACTGTGTTTTACAACAAAAGCCCGATTGCCGCTTTGTGATTGCGGCGGCCAATCAGCACCGCTTTAGCTTTATCGATAGCTTTTTAAAAGAACATGCAGAGCAGCTGTATCGGCAGGGCACTATCGTGCTGACCAAAGGCAATGCCAGACAGGCCATGATTGCTTCGGATGTAATTCTACTGGCCTCGGGTACCGCCACCCTGGAGGCGATGCTGTGCAAGCGCCCGATGGTCGCCGCGTACAAACTCTCGGCGATGACCTACAAAGTGATGCAGCGTCTTTACAAAGCCCCTTTTTTCACCCTGCCGAATTTGCTGGCCAACAAGCAAATTGTGCCAGAGTTGTTGCAGGATGAGGTCAATCCGGAAAATCTTAGTGCGCATTTGCTTGAACTTCTGGAAGGCAATAATGAGGCGCTGATACACACGTTTACAGAAATTCATCAAACCCTGGCTCAGAATGCTGATAAAGTTTCAGCGCAGGCTGTTTTGGACCTAATTCCTCATGTATAAAACAATTGCGGGTGTCGATGAAGTCGGCCGTGGCCCTTTAGTGGGTGATGTTGTCACTGCGGCCGTGATTTTAGATCCGGCCCGGCCCATCCCCGGTTTAACCGACTCCAAAAAACTAAGTGCCAAAAAGCGCGAAGCCCTGGCCCTGCAAATTCGCGAACAGGCCCTGTGTTGGTCAATAGGCCGGGCCACTCCTGAAGAAATTGACACTCTCAACATTTTACAGGCGACCATGCTGGCGATGCATCGGGCGGTTGATGGGTTATCCATTCGACCCGAGTGGGTCAATGTCGATGGCAATCGCCTGCCAGATTGGTGCTACCCAGGGCAGGCGGTCGTTAAAGGCGATAGCCTGCATGCGGAAATTTCGGCCGCTTCAATTCTGGCAAAAGTCGAACGGGATAACGACATGGTCGAATTAGACCGGGCCCACCCTCAATATGGGTTCGCCGGCCATAAAGGCTATCCCACCAAAGCCCATTTTGCCGCGCTCAGTGAACATGGTGTCCTGGCGTGCTACCGGAAAAGTTTCAAGCCGGTACGCACGCTACTCGAACAAGCCCAATAACGGTAAATAGCAGGTGTTATGACATCCCCTTTTATACATCTTCGCGTACACAGTGACTTTTCTATGATGGATGGCCTGAACAAGGTCAAACCATTGCTGAACAAAGTGTGTGAACACAACATGCCGGCCGTGGCACTGACCGACCAGATGAATATGTGTGGGCTGGTTAAGTTTTATTCTGAATGCCACGACCGGGGCATCAAGCCTATCATCGGCACCGACTTTTGGGTCACCAATGACACGTTCGGTAATGAGCCGTTTCGTCTCACCCTGCTGGCACAAAACAACGCCGGTTATAAAAACATCACCCTGCTGATCTCAAAAGCCTATTTGCGCGGGCATATTGCGCATCGCGCGGTAATTGATCAGGCCTGGCTGGCCGAGCATGCCGAAGGCATTATTGTACTGTCCGGCGCTCAGCAGGGGGATGTGGGCGTGGCGCTTACAAAAAACAATAATAAATTACTCAGCGAAGCCCTGGAGTTCTATCAGACCCACTTTGCCGATCGCTTTTATTTGGAGCTGCTGCGCACTGGCCGTCCCGGAGAAGAAGACTATCTGCATCGGGCGGTCGCTTTGGCCGAGTCCAACGGCTTACCGGTAGTTGCAACCAACGAAGTCTGTTTTGTCGACCAGGAGGGCTTTGATGCCCATGAAATCCGGGTGGCAATTCACGATGGTTATACCCTGGATGATGTTCGTCGTCCCAAAAAATACAGCGATCAGCAATATTTGCGTTCGGCCCAGGAAATGGTTGAGCTGTTCAGCGACATTCCCGAAGCCATCGAAAATACGGTGGAGATAGCAAAGCGCTGTAATGTAACGGTGCGTCTGAACGAATACTTTTTGCCGCAGTTTCCCACCGGCGGCATGACCACTGCTGATTTTCTGGTTAAACGCTCTCAGGAAGGGCTGGAAGAACGGCTGGAATTTTTATTTCCGGATGAAGCTGAACGTCAGGCCAAACGCCCGCCTTATGATGAACGACTGGATATTGAACTGGGTGTTATCAATCAGATGGGGTTTCCCGGTTACTTTCTTATCGTTATGGAGTTTATCCAGTGGAGTAAGGATAATGAAATTCCGGTAGGACCGGGGCGGGGCTCAGGTGCCGGCTCACTGGTGGCGTATGCGTTAAAGATTACCGATCTGGACCCATTGGAATTTGACCTGCTGTTCGAGCGATTTTTGAATCCCGAGCGGGTGTCGATGCCCGATTTTGACGTCGATTTTTGTATGGATCGTCGTGACGAAGTTATCGAGCACGTGGCGGAATTGTATGGCCGCCAGGCGGTGTCGCAGATCATTACATTCGGCACCATGGCCGCCAAGGCGGTGGTCCGGGATGTGGGCCGGGTGCTGGGACACCCCTACGGGTTTGTCGACCGCATCTCAAAGCTAATTCCACCGGATCCCGGGATGACGCTGGGCAAGGCTTTTGAAGCCGAACCACGCCTGCCGGAGCTGTACGATGTCGATGAGGAAGTCAAAGATCTTATCGATATGGCGCGGATTTTAGAAGGGGTTACCCGCAACGCCGGCAAGCACGCGGGGGGCGTGGTTATCGCGCCCACCACCATTACCGATTTTGCGCCTCTGTATTGTGACGACGAAGGTAAGTTTCCCGTTACCCAGTTTGATAAAAATGACGTAGAAACCGCCGGCCTGGTTAAGTTCGACTTTCTGGGTCTGCGAACTCTGACCATTATTCAGTGGGCCATCGACATGATTGCCGAGGGTCATGGTAAAAAAATCGATATTACCTCGATTCCGCTGGAGGACAGCAAAAGCTTTCGCTCGTTACAGGCGGCCGAAACCACAGCGGTATTTCAGCTTGAATCCCGGGGCATGAAAGAGCTGATCAAACGGCTTAAACCTGATTGCTTTGAAGATATCATCGCCCTGGTGGCCCTGTTTCGTCCGGGACCGTTGCAATCGGGGATGGTAGATAATTTTATTGACCGTAAGCACGGTCGTGAAGCGATTTCTTATCCCGATGCTGAGTATCAGCACGAGTGTCTGAAAGAGATCCTGGAGCCCACCTACGGCATTATCCTGTATCAGGAACAGGTGATGCAGATCGCCCAGGAAATGGCGGGGTATTCATTGGGTAGCGCCGACTTATTACGGCGGGCAATGGGTAAGAAAAAGCCAGAAGAAATGGCTAAGCAACGAACCTTTTTTGCCGAAGGGGCCGAAAAAAATAACATCGACGCCGATCTGGCGATGAAAATTTTCGACCTGGTGGAAAAGTTCGCCGGCTATGGCTTTAACAAATCACACTCTGCCGCCTATGCCCTGGTGTCTTATCAGACCCTGTGGTTAAAAGTGCATTATCCGGCTGAATTTATGGCGGCCGTGATGTCGGCGGATATGGATAACACCGACAAGATTGTGACGCTGGTCGACGAAGTTCAGCGCATGAAACTGGAAATTTTACCGCCTGATTTAAATGCCGGTAAGCACAAATTTACCGTGGATGAGAAAGGCCGGATAGTCTATGGCATCGGCGCCATCAAAGGCGTGGGTGAGGGCCCGATTGAAGCCATTATCGAGGCGCGTGAAAATCATGGCAAGTTTACTGACTTGTTTGATTTTTGTGCTAAGGTAGACCTTAAACGGGTCAACAAGCGGGTGCTGGAAAAGCTGGTACTGGCTGGCGCACTGGATAATCTGGGACCACACCGCGCGGCGATTATGGCAACCCTGCCTGAAGCCATCGCCGCCGCCGATCAGCATGCTAAAGCAGAATCTTTTGGGCAATCTGATATGTTCGGACTGCTTAATACCGAATCTGAAAGTGTGGAACAGGCGTTTGCGGATGTGCCTGAATGGGCCGAAAAAGTCTGGCTGGATGGTGAGAAGGATACGCTGGGTTTGTATTTGACCGGCCATCCAATCAATCAATACGCCCGTGAAATCCGTCACTATGCAGATGGCCGGCTGGTTGATTTAAAACCCACCGGCAAAGAGCAGATGGCGACCGCGGTGGGGTTGGTGCTGTCGGTAAGGGTGATGACCAATAAACGCGGACGGCGTTGGGCAATTGTCACCCTGGATGATAAAAGTGCGCGAATGGATGTTCGTTTTTTCCCCGATACCTACGAGCAATTTGAAAATATTCTTGAATCTGACCGAATCTTGCTGGTAAAAGGACAGGTCAGCTTTGATGATTTCTCCGGGGGCAATACAATCACCGCCCGTGATGTAATGGATATCGTGCAGGCGCGGGAACAACGAGCCCGGGCCTTATTATTACAAATAGATACGCAGCAATGGCCACCAGCGAAGCTGGCTTCGTTGCAAGACATTTTACAGCCGTACACCGGGGGCAGCTGTCCCGTAGAGCTGCAGGTTTTGCATCCCGATGCTGAAGCCGTGTTAAGGTGTGGTGCGCAATGGTACATCACCCCTGAAGATCAATTGCTGCACGAATTGAAGCATTGTCTGGGCGAGCAGGCGGTATCGTTAAGTTATCATTAAGCTTTGGCCTTTTTAGGGGCAAAGCATCATTGTCAGCTGCCCGGACTACAGCGCAGTAAATATAGGACACACAATGAGCATACAATTTATAGAATTTGAACAACCTATTGCTGAACTAGAAGCAAAAATTGAAGAGCTTAGGTTGGTAAATCAGGGCGGTGAATTCGATGTCAGTATTGAAGAAGAAATCACCCGGCTGCGGGCAAAAAGTGCCGAGCTAACGAAAAAAATCTTTTCTGATTTAGGGGCATGGCAGATATCCCAACTGGCACGTCATCCACTGCGTCCGTATACCCTGGATTATGTTGGTCGGGTGTTTACCGAATTTGACGAATTGGCAGGCGATCGTGCTTTTGCCGACGACAAAGCAATTGTGGGTGGTCCGGCGATGCTTGATGATCAGCCGGTGATGCTGATTGGCCATCAAAAAGGCCGTGATACCCATGAAAAGATTAAACGTAATTTTGGTATGCCAAAACCCGAAGGTTATCGTAAAGCCTTGCGTTTGATGCAGATGGCCGAGCGTTTCAAAATGCCCATTATCACCTTGATTGACACCCCCGGAGCCTACCCAGGAGTCGGCGCCGAAGAGCGCGGGCAAAGTGAAGCGATTGCCCGCAACCTGCTAGAGATGTCCGAACTTAAAGTACCTATCATCTGTACCGTTATTGGTGAAGGTGGCTCGGGCGGCGCACTGGCCATCGGCGTGGGCGATCGGGTGAACATGCTACAGTATTCCACTTACTCGGTGATCTCGCCTGAAGGCTGTGCGTCAATTTTGTGGAAAAGTGCCGACAAAGCCCTCAGGCAGCAGAAGCCATGGGGGTAAGCGCCGGTCAAATCAAAGAACTGGGATTGATTAACTCTATCGTCGAAGAGCCATTAGGTGGTGCCCACCGTGATCATGATGGGATGGCGGCCAATCTTAAGGCGACCCTAAAACAACAGCTTAGCCAGTTGATGAGTCTGGATCAGGAAACCCTGATGAATGAGCGTTATCAGCGGCTGATGTCATTTGGGTATTGTTAGATTATGAACTTACCCGTACCTGGTCTCAGTCTCAGGTAATGGTGTGAATACCACTATCAGCGGGATTCACCGGCAGCTTCAGCAGTTACTCATCCAAGGCCCCGGACAGGGGCCTTGTGGTGTCCAGCCGCTGGTTATTGGCTTTAGCGGGGGCTTGGACTCCAGGGTCCTGTTACAGGCAGCCTGTAGCCTTCCGGGCGTCAGTCCGTCACACATTCATGCAGTATATATACATCATGGCCTGAGTGAGCATGCTGATGCCTGGCAATTACATTGTCAGCAGTGTTGCCAGCAGTTAGGCTGCCAGTTTGTGGCATTACCCGTGAGCGTCAGTTTAGCCTCCCGCACCAGTACCGAAGCCAGTGCCAGAGATGCCCGATATGAGGCGCTGTTTGAATACTGTCGTCAGCATCAGGGCACCCTGGCGCTGGGTCAGCATCTTAATGACCAGCTTGAGACCTTTTTGCTGCAGGCACAGCGTGGGGCCGGGCCTAAAGGGCTGGCTGGCATGCCGGCGCTGGTGCACCGGCAGCAGGTCTGGATTGTACGACCGCTGCTTGAATATGCCCGGGAACAGCTGGAGCAATGTGCAAAAGACCTGAATTTGCAATGGGTCGAAGACGAGTCTAATCAGGATACGCGGTTTGATCGTAACTTCCTGCGTCAGCATATCACCCCGCTGTTACAGCAGCGCTGGCCGGTTATCGGTCAAACTATTGCCCGTAGTGCGCGACTGTGCGCGCAGCAAACCGCACTGCTTGAAGAGGTCTGTGATGAACGGCTGGCGCCTTTGCTGGCAGGCTGTTCACCCACCACCGCGAAGGCGAGGGCAGCAGCCGACGCCCGACCCAAGATACAGTTTAAGCTCAGGCAGCAGGGGATATCGTTAGAGGGGTTGTCGGGGTATTCTGAGGCCTGGCAGGAGCAATTGGTACGACGCTGGCTGGAACATCAACAGCAACCTATGCCCGAAGCCCGGCAATTGTCCGAGATTTTGAAACTGACGCGCAGCAGCGCTGATGCTCAGCCCCTTATTCGTCTGGCAAATAAAGAACTACGGTGTTTTCAGCGTTATCTTTATTTAGTCTCGCCATTACCTGAGCCTGGTGAGCCGAGCACGACCGTGGCCCCGGGGCAGGTCTTTGATGAGCCCTGGAGCGTGGTTGCGTTCTCGTGCAGTCAGCAGGTACAGGTAACCGGCAATATGCCTGCAGCAGTCTGCCGCATGCATAAACAGGGCGTGTCTAAAAAATTGAAAGACTGGTTTAAACAATGGCAGGTACCGGCATGGCGTCGACGTCATATTCCGGTGATTTTGGAAAACGGAGTGGTGGTAGCTGTTGTGTTACCCGATCAGCCAGTCTTGTTTACTCAGGCTGATAATTCCTTAACGATAGCGATAGAAAAGCGGTAGTATTCGTCAGCTAAGCGGCTATTGTTCGGCAACATTCTGCCGCTTCCCGGTAACGACAATCAGGCCGCGTGATACGCATTCTTACCACTGCTTTTCACCCGGTAGAGGGCTGCATCCGCGCGGTCAAATAAACTGCTTATATCATCCCCCGGCCGGTAAACGGCGCCACCAATGCTACAGGAAACCCCCGCTGGCGCAGGTAGTCATTCCCGGCAATGGTGTGTTGCAGACGTCGGGCGACGGCATCAATACAGGCATCGGTCACACAGTGCAATAAGCAGCAAAACTCATCGCCGCCAAACCGAAAGGCTTCGTCTTCGCCGCGTAGTGACTGATGGATATCTTCGGCCGCCCGGGCCAGGACCTTGTCGCCTTCTTTATGACCCCTGGTGTCATTTACTGTTTTAAAGTTATCCAAATCGATAATCAGTAAAGCAAAGGCTTCTTCGTAACGAATAGCCCGGCTCAACAGACGGCTGCAGGCTTCATTAAAGCCGTTGCGGTTGCTCAATCCGGTTAACGTATCCTTGGTCGCCAGGGCTTTTAAATTGTTAAAAGCAAGAGCCTGAAGCAGCTGTTTAGAAAAGACACAATGCAGTTGCTCGACCAGTTTTCGCTCGCCTCGGGTTAAGGATCGTGTAAAGTAGTATTGTACGCTGTGTTCAGCGCGATCCGCATGGGCGAGGATAGGTAAGTTTAGCTGTTCACCGGCCGGGTTTTGCGGTGCATATTGACCAAAGCTCATTGGCACGCCCCCGGCCATCAGTGTAAGGGCTCTCAGTGGCAGGTAGCAGGCCAGTTCATGATGATAAAGCTTGCCCAGCTTCTGGAAATCCAGCGTGGACAAAAGTCTGCCTACAAAGGCCTGAAATTGGGTACAGGACATTTCATTACCTGTTGGGATCATTGTATAAGAACGATCTTCAAAAGGGGAGTTGTAATGTGTATTTTGCAAATCCATAACCAGGACCTTTTTAATCAGCACCACATACCGAATGCAAAGCAATCATGTAAGGCTGTCAATATGTTGTCGGTAAGCCTACTTTTGATCAAGATCCAGCAAGTATTGTGCCTATATAAATAATTTGTGAATTAGCAGGAGCGCAGGTGCCGGAACATAATTTTCTTCAGGTCGTCATGTTGATGGTGGTGGCGGTGGTCTGTGTGGCCAGCTTCCGACGACTGAATCTGCCTGCCATTCTGGCCTATCTGGTGGCCGGCGTGGTGGCCGGGCCTGAGGTCTTCAGCCTGTTTGACAATGCCCAGGATATGCATGTGCTGGCTGAAACCGGTATCGTCTTTTTATTGTTTTCGCTGGGGCTGGAATTCTCGCTGCCCAAACTGATAGCCATGCGTAATCTGGTGTTCGGGCGGGGGCCGCACAAATGTGTTGTACCACCTTGTTATTCAGCGCGCTGGCCTGGCTGCTAGGGTTACCCACCGATAGTGCCATTATTGTCGGCGGCATGCTGGCGCTTAGCTCAACCGCCATTGTTATCAAACAGATTAATGAGCTCGGAATGCTGAATCACCAGCGCAGCCAGGTGGCGATCAGCGTGCTGTTGTTTCAGGATCTGGCGGTGGTGCCGTTTTTGATTATTATCCCGCTGTTGTCAATGGAAGCGGATATGGGCCTGGGGCAGGTACTAGGCCTGGCACTGCTAAAAGGCATTGTGGTCGTCGCGTTTTTATTGTCGATAGGCAAGTGGGTTTTACCCTGGGTATTTCGCGAGGTCGCCCGCACCCGCACCGATGAGCTGTTTGTACTGACCACTATTCTGATTGCCTTGCTGGCGGGTGGCCTGACCTATGTGTTTGGGTTATCCATGGCGCTGGGGGCATTTTTAGCCGGCATGATGCTGGGCGAGAGTCAGTACAAATATCAGCTGGAAGCTGACATCCGGCCATTTCGGGACATTTTGATGGGCTTGTTTTTTGTCACCGTGGGGATGCAGCTGGATTTGCAGGTGCTGATTGATAATTTTGCGCTCATCGGTGGCGGGGTGGTCCTGGTCATGCTCGCTAAGGTATTGCTGATGAGGGCGTCGGCCTGGATGGCCGGCTGTGAAGCTCATCATGCCTGGTCTGCGGGTTTGCAACTGTGTCAGATTGGTGAATTCAGCTTTGTTATCGCCGCGCTGGCCACCACCCATAATGTGCTATCAGCGCAGCAATCTTCGATGCTTATCAGTATGGGTGTGCTTAGTATGGCCATTACCCCCTACCTGGTAAGCAAAAGCTTAGCCTTTGCCAACTACATGACCCGCAATCCTGAGGTGACGCCTGATCACAACGATCAGCAACAATTTTCCGACATTAGCGGGCATATCATCATTGCCGGCTTTGGCCGGGTAGGGCAGTCGGTCGCCAAGCTGTTAAAGATGGAAGATATTCCCTTTGTGGTGATTGATGCCGATCCGGTGCGGGTGCACGAAAGCCGAAGCGCCGGCGAACCGGTGATATTCGGCGATTGTCGCAATAAAGATATTCTGCACTCAGCGGGGGTGAGCGGAGCGCGGCTGTTATTAATCAGCTTTGACTACCCCGGCGAAGCCATCCGGGTCATGAGTGCCACGCATCAAGTTAATCCTGATCTGAAAGTAATAGTACGTACCAGACGCGATTATGAGCTGGAAAGCCTGTACGAGGCCGGCGCATCGCAGGTGGTGCCGGAGTTACAGGAAGGCAATTTAATGCTGATTTCGCAGGTATTACATTATTCGGGAGTGCCGATGTCACGAATTTTGAGGCGGGTCAGACAAGAGCGTAAAGGGCGTTATGATCATCTGCATGGGTTTTACCCCGGGGAAACCACGGAGATTACCTACGGCACCCAGGATAAACTCGAGTTTGTTCACGCGGTGGCGTTAGGTTCTCATGCGGCATGTTTAGGCAAAACCCTGGATAATCTCAAGCTTAAGACTATGCGGGTGACCATAAAGGGATTACGACGCGCGGGCAACCAGATCGATCTACCCGCTGACGAGCTGGTGTTAGAGGCCAACGATGTGCTTATCATCGCCGGGAAGCCGCGCCGGGTCGAACGGGCAGAACGCTATTTACTTGAAGGCAGTTAACTCATTAAGGCTTATTTGCGCTACCTGCTGGCCTAATGAGTCAGGCCACTTTATCTTTATCTAAATCTTTGAACTGTCTTTTTAAGTCGTAGCTTTCATCAGTAACAATTTTTTCCAGTACTTCAATACGCTCCCGCAGCTCTGCAATTTCAGCTTCATACTGCTCAGTGCGAGCATCACTGGTTCTTTTACTCTGCCTGACCCGACATCCTGCTTCGACAATCTTGTAAATTACAGACGCCACAATGGCCACAATAGCGATAGCGGTTAAGTTCATTTGGTTACCCTCACCTGTTGATCTATTTTAGTGTAAAATGATTTGACTTAAATTGCTCGAATTTTGTTCAGCTTGAATGGTATCGTTGCAATAAGTAGTGCTTGTAACTAACTAGTAAAGCAAGATATGTACAAACAATTTTTATTTTTAAAGTATTTAATAATCAGATGCTTACTAATTTGCATCGTTCTTCCTGTAAGTATGAAGTAGGAAATAGGCCGATGATTTCGTCAAATTCGCCAACTCAACCACCCGTAGACCATGATGACGCCTACTGGATGGCGGCAGCGCTGGAACGGGCACATCGTGCAGAAGCGTTAGGTGAGGTACCGGTGGGGCCATTGTGGTGGCTGACAACACCATTATCGGGGAAGGCTGGAATACTCCGATTACCGACCACGACCCTAGCGCGCATGCCGAATTAAGTGCTATCAGGATGGCAGCCAAAGCGCTGCAGAATTACCGGGTGGTCGGGGCCACCTTGTATGTCACCTTGGAGCCCTGTCCAATGTGCGCCGGGGCCATTGTGCACAGTCGGCTGCAACGGGTCGTATTTGGTGCGTATGATCTGAAAACCGGGGCGGCGGGTTCGGCGCTACAGTTGCTTGACCATAGTCAGTTGAATCATCAGCCGGAACTGTGCGCAGGGGTGATGAAAGAGCAGTGTGCGAAGCTGATTTCGAGTTTTTTTGCCCGGCGGCGCGCCGAGAAAAAAGCGGCCCGAGCGGCGCTCAAGGCTCAGGAAGCCGAACGCTGAGTGTCCGGTTCCAACTCATTGCACACAAACTGGCGACGGCGATGCAACATACGTTGATGGTTACGCTTAAACATTAAGCGGCGTTGATTATTGTTACGAAGATTCTTTCTTGATTTCATAGTTCGGTTTCTTTTCATTCATACCTTTTTCGTTAATAGTGCACGACAGCAGGGATGAGCGGTTGAGTAGGGTATTGGTTCAATACGTAAATTCTGACTTGCTGGAATTAGCTAAGTGGAAGGTTGCTTCCCTGCTGTATGTGCTTTATAGATTTAGCGTATAGACTAAATATTAAGGCGCAATGACAAAAATTCAAGTCTGCGGGGGATTCTTAGGCTCCAGCAGGTCGGTATTATTATCCAGATAAATCAGCGTGTCGTAATAGCGGCGGATGTTCTCTACGTATTTTTTACTTTCCCGACCCCGGGCAAAGCCATAGGTCGTTGTTTTGTAAAATTGTTTTTGCTCTAGCAGGGGCAGACGCCGCTTCACATCGACCCACAGGTCCGGGTTACCGCCCTGCTGCTCCGTCAGTTTGCGGGCATCTTTTAAATGGCCCAGACCAATATTATACGCGGCCAAAGCCATCCAAATTCGATCAGGCTGGCCCACTCTGGCGGGGATCCGCCGTATGAGACTGGTTACATACCGTGCGCCGCCTTCGATACTGCTTTGTGGATCAAGCCGGGAGGCAATATTCAGATCGCTGGCCGTATCCCGGGTCAGCATCATCATGCCCTGCACACCAGTATACGACACGGCATCGGGCTGCCAGTGGCTTTCCTGGTAACTCATTGCTGCCAGTAGCCGCCAGTCAATGTCTTTGGCGTGCGCACGAAACATGTCAATGTAGGTGGGTAGCTGGTCTTTGGCAGCCTTGATAAACGCCCGGGTATCAACATAGTTGAACTGGCGAATATGTCCAAAATACTTATCTTCCAATGCTTTAAAGACCCCGCTTTGGTGCAGGTCACCAAAATACTGAATAATGGCACCGCGCAGAGAGTCGTCCTGGCTGGCGTTTAACAACCAGGCAATGCCTTTGGGTTCATCCAGCCCAAAGCCGATACTGAGCTGCGGAAACTGACGCCGCTGTACCGACAGGGTGTTGGTGTCCACCACCGTGTAGGCGAGGGTGCCCTGCGCCACGTCACTGAGCAGTTCCCAGATATCTTTATTGTCGGTACTTTGCCATTGCAGCTCTGGGTTTTCCTGTTGTAACCGGGCCACCAGCTGCTCAGTGCTGCTGCCTTTAACCACCAGCAGAGGGGCGGTTAAATCTGCAACCCGCCGTGGGCGGGTCTGGCCCTGCTGAAACACCAGTTTGTGAGAAACCTGCTGATATACCGGGCCTAACTTGAAGACCGCTTCATTATCCGTAGAGACGGCATCGCCGGCGGCCACCAGATCGATGCGACCTTCACGTAAATCCTGCTTCAGCGCATGATAGGAATAGAAGGGCAAAAGCTGTAATTGCACCCCAACTTGCCTGGCAAAGCGCGCGGCCAGTTCGTATTCAAAGCCCTGGGGACCGGTGCTGCCATGATAAAAGGTTGTGCGGCCATAGATGGTCCCCACCTTGAGCACGCCCGCCTGTTTAATTTGTTCCAGCTTGTTTGGCGGTGGCGCGGGTTCGCAGCCGCTGAGCATGCCCGCCAGCCCAAGGGCAAGCAACACTACCAGGGCCTGCCGTACTCGCCGGGCCATGGGTTTGTGAAAGATAAGGTTAAAAAACTGAAGGCTTGTCATGGTGCTAAAGGTAAAAAATCCTGCTCATTCGTTCAATACAAGGTTATCAAATAACCCGAATTGCTCTATAATCCGCGCCGAACCCCGTCAATCAAAAGATAGCAACAATCTATGACGTTGTTATCGATTAACAATCAGGTAAAGCGATATGTTGGTCCTTCGAGGCGCTCCTGCACTGTCTGAATTTAGACAAACTAAACTTATTGAACGGCTTGGTCAATCAGGCATGAAAATTAACCGACTATACGCTGAGTATATTCATTTGGTCGAAACCGACTCAGCGTTAGGGGAGGCGGAGACCGAGGTACTCGATAAGCTGTTAACCTACGGGCCCAGGCAATCGACAGAATCTCCTCAAGGCACTTTATTCTTTGTAACTCCCCGTCCCGGCACCATTTCCCCCTGGTCCACAAAAGCTACCGACATTGCCCACAATTGCGGCCTCACCAATCTTCAGCGAATCGAACGAGGTTGTGCCTATTACCTTGAATTCGACCAGACCCCTACTGCGGCTCAGTTAGAACAAATAACCGCTGTGCTTCATGATCGAATGACCGAAGTGGTGTTTGGCAGTACCGAAGACGCCGGGGCACTGTTTCACCATACCCGGGGGGAAAGCTTTCGGTCTGTAGATATTCTGGCTCAGGGCAAACAAGCGCTGGTGGAAGCCAATACTGTTTTAGGGTTGGCGCTGGCCGATGACGAGATTGAGTATTTGTATGCCAGCTTCAGCCGGTTAGGTCGCAACCCTAACGATATTGAGCTGTATATGTTTGCGCAGGCTAATTCTGAGCACTGTCGTCATAAAATCTTCAATGCCAGCTGGACCATTGACGGGGTTGATCAGCAAAAGTCTTTGTTCAAAATGATCAAAAACACCTTTGAGGTGCTCCCTGATCATGTGTTCTCAGCTTACAAAGACAATGCGGCGGTGATGGAAGGCTGGCCGGCGGGACGTTTCTTCCCTAATCCCACAACGCATCAGTACGACTATCATCATGAAGACATTGCCATCCTGATGAAAGTGGAAACCCACAATCACCCCACGGCTATTTCGCCCTTTGCCGGTGCGGCAACCGGTTCAGGCGGCGAGATTCGGGACGAAGGGGCTACCGGACGCGGCTCTAAGCCCAAAGCTGGCCTGGTGGGTTTTAGTGTGTCTAATCTGAATTTGCCAGGTGCTGCGCAGCCGTGGGAGCAACCCTATGGCAAGCCGGCGCGAATTGTCAGCGCGCTGGATATCATGCTTGAAGGCCCGTTAGGGGGCGCTGCCTTTAACAACGAATTTGGCCGGCCGGCGTTGCTGGGGTATTTTCGTACCTACGAACAAACGGTAAACAGTTTTAATGGGCTGGAGGTACGGGGTTATCACAAGCCCGTCATGCTGGCCGGTGGTTTGGGTAATATTCGCCGTGATCATGTAGAAAAAAATGAGATAACCGTCGGGGCCAAGCTTATTGTACTGGGCGGCCCGGCGATGAACATTGGTCTGGGCGGCGGCGCTGCCTCGTCGATGGCCTCGGGTCAGTCAAATGAAGATTTGGATTTTGCCTCGGTGCAACGGGATAACCCGGAAATGGAACGCCGTTGTCAGGAAGTAATAGACGCTTGCTGGCAATTAGGGGATGCCAATCCGATTCAGTTCATCCACGATGTGGGGGCGGGGGCTTATCCAACGCCCTGCCTGAACTGGTCAACGATGCTGAGCGTGGCGGTAAGTTTGAGTTGCGTAATGTGCTCACCGATGAGCCCGGCATGACACCACTGGAAATCTGGTGTAACGAGTCGCAGGAGCGCTATGTTATGTCGGTTGCCCCTGCTGATATGCCGGTATTTGAAGCTATTTGTCGCCGTGAACGGGCGCCCTTTGCTGTGGTAGGCGAAGCCACCGCAGAGCAGCATCTGACCCTAAATGATGCTCAGTATGACAATCAACCTATCGATATGCCGCTGGATGTGCTATTGGGCAAGCCACCCAAAATGCATCGTGAGGTAACTTCCGCGTCGGTGGCGGCTCAGGAGCTTGACCGCGCCGGTATCACTATTGAAGAAGCGGCTAAACGCCTGATGGCGTTACCCACTATTGCCGAAAAAACCTTTTTGATTACCATTGGCGATCGTTCCGTAACCGGCCTGGTGGCACGGGATCAAATGGTGGGTCCGTGGCAGGTGCCGGTGGCTGACGTGGCGGTTACTGCCAGTGCGTTTGATACCTACCATGGTGAAGCGATGGCGATGGGTGAGCGCACCCCGCTGGCGCTCTTATCCCATGGTGCCTCAGCGCGGATGGCGGTGGGCGAAGCCCTGACCAACATTGCGGCAGCGAATATTGGTGATATCAAGCGGATAAAATTATCCGCAAACTGGATGGCAGCGGCCGGCCACCCTGGTGAAGATGCAGGCTTATATGAAGCGGTAAAAGCGGTGGGCGAAGAGTTGTGCCCGCAGCTGGGTCTGACCATTCCGGTGGGCAAAGACTCAATGTCTATGAAAACCGCCTGGCAGGATGAGAAGGGCAACGAAAAAGCGGTGACCTCACCCTTGTCATTGGTGATCTCTGCCTTTGGCGCGGTCAAGGATATCCGCAAAACCCTGACGCCCGAGCTCAATACCCGTCAGAGCGATACCCGTTTGCTGCTGGTGGATTTGGGCGCCGGTCAGAATCGACTGGGCGGTAGTTGTCTGGCCCAGGTTTTTGACCAGTTGGGTAGCCAGCCTGCCGATGTTGATGACGCCGGTCAGTTGCTGGGCTTTTTCAACGCGATTCAGCAAGCCACTGAGCAGGGGCTACTGCTGGCCTATCACGATCGTTCTGATGGCGGCTTGTTTACCACTATCGCCGAGATGGCCTTTGCAGGTAAAACCGGGGTGTCGGTCAATCTTGATAGCCTGGGGGAGGATGATTTAAGCGCACTGTTTAATGAAGAGCTGGGCGCGGTGGTGCAGGTTGCTCAGCAGGATATCGAGGCAGTCCAGGCTATCTTCAGCAAACATGGGATCGCCCATCTTTGTCATGATATTGGCACCTTGAACCAGGATGACAATATTGACTTCTCGCGGGCCGAGGCCTGGGTCTTTTCTCAAAGCCGGGTAGAGCTGCGTATGGCGTGGGCCGCCACCACCTATCAAATGCAGTCGTTACGGGATAATCCTGAATGTGCCCGCCAGGAACACGAAGCCAAACGTGATAGTAACGATCCGGGATTGCATGCGGCGCTAAGCTTTGATGTAACCGAAGATGTGGCCGCGCCAATGATTGCCACCGGTATTCGTCCGCAAATTGCGATTTTACGCGAACAAGGGGTCAACTCGCACCACGAAATGGCGGCGGCATTTACCCGCGCCGGGTTTAGCGCTATTGATGTTCATATGAGCGATATATTACAGGGTAAGGTGTCGCTGAAAGACTTCAAAGGGCTGGCTGCCTGTGGTGGGTTTTCTTATGGCGATGTGCTGGGCGCTGGTGAAGGCTGGGCCAAATCTATTCTGTTCAATGCGCAGGCACGGGATGAATTTGCAGCCTTTTTCGATCGCCAGGATACGTTTAGCTTAGGGGTATGTAACGGTTGTCAGATGTTATCAAATCTGAAGTCACTGATCCCCGGTACGGAACACTGGCCGCATTTTGTCCGCAATCTTTCTGAACGCTTCGAAGCGCGGGTGGCAATGGTAGAAGTGACAGACTCAGCGTCTGTATTGTTACAGGGCATGCAGGGGTCTACCTTGCCTATCGCCGTCAGTCATGGCGAAGGCCGGGCAGAATTTGCCAATAGGGGGCTTTAGAGCAGGCTCAGTCGCAGGTTGCCCTGCGTTATGTCAATAACTACGGTCAGGTCGCCACTCAGTATCCGGCTAATCCCAATGGCTCGCCCGCTGGGATCACAGGGCTGACGTCGGCTGATGGACGCAGTACCATTATGATGCCGCACCCTGAACGGGTATTCAGAACCGTCGCCAACTCCTGGGCTCCGGAGGATTGGCAGGAAGATGGTGCCTGGATGCGAATGTTCAGAAACGCGCGGGTATTTGTTGGCTAAATCGTAGGAAAGTATGATATCAGGGCGCTATTTACGATTGCGCCTTGTTATCCTGGCATTACTGTTTTATTGTATTTGCTGCCAGGAAGGCGCTTAGTTTAAAAGGAACTTGGGTGTAACCTGATTTTTGTCGATGCGCGCAAAAATCTGTGAATAACAAGAGACGACTATGAATCGTTCATCACGAGGGTTTGGACTTACCGGAGTCGCTTTGGCTGTGTTGTTTATGATCATCACCGCCGTATTCAGCTCTTCGGCCAGTGCTGTTAGCACTGGAATTCAGACTGCTGCGCAGTCTGTGCAATAATAATTTTTTTTGCGTGCAGCTGAACCCAGGTTCAGGGAGTCTGCACGCTCAGAAATTACCGGCGCCGGTTTCGTTCCCGGTTTATCAGTTTTTGATCCGGATGCTTTTTCAGTAGCACATAGGTGGCGCCCCGACCGCCGTGCGCCGGTTGCGCGGTATGAAACGCAATAACTTCTTCTAATTCTCCCAGCCAGTGTTTTACATAGCTTTTCTTGAGTCCGGGAAAGGGTTTACTTTGCTCGCCTCTACCATGATTGATAAGTAACGCCCTTGCCCCTTTTGCGTGGCATTTTCTGATCAGGTTAAACAAGGCTTCCCGCGACTGTTCCAGGGTTAATCCGGTTAGCGATAACCGGTGTTCAATGGTGTATTTACCCAGTCTCAGACTTTTGAAAACCCCATCCTGAATACCGGGTTGCTGATAACTTAAAAAGTCATCAGGGTCGACCGGCTTCACCCCTTCCATACTCAAGGGGTTAACTATTTCGTTTGGGCCCGGGCGGCTGGCGGCACGTTGCTGTTTTTCGGCCAGTTGCTGGGCGGGCGAGTACAAATGTATTTTGTCATCCTGGGCTAAAGGCTTTACATCGCCTATTTCGGCCAAAAAAGATTCAAATTCTGCGATGTCTTGTTTTTGCATAAATACCTCATTGTGATGCATGCAAAAAATAAAAATTCGATAAGACTAGTACGGTGAAGCGAGGCTGAGAAGTTTAACACAGAGAAAAAATGCGGGGTTTAAAGATATGTAACGCAATCAAGGCTCACCAACAGCGCACGTGAGCCTTGATTGGCCTGACTTAGCTGCCCAGAGTTTGCATAGGTTCGAGGTCAGTGGTGTTGGTTTGGATAAAGCCTAACAGGTCATCTATTTTATCCTCACTAAAGCCTAACTTGGCTTTAAGAGAGATTTTTCCGTCAAGATGTTCAGTTACGCTAAAACTATTCACTCCCAGCGCGCGGGAGAAAACCGTATGTACCTGACTCCGGTTAATATCAATAACTTTGACTTTGGTGGAGGTTTTGTAAATAGCCATAGGACCGGCATCGGTGGTAACCCAGTTGATGGCCCAATAATAATGACTGGAATTAGGTAAACCAAGTTTGTCGTATAATGCTTCTTTAAACTCAACATTTTCGCATTTGTTTATTGCGGCATTTTGTCTTCGACAGTTCGAATGCTCTGCCACATTCTTCCCATTTAGGTTTACATCCATTGGCACTACTTTATCGGTATCCAGGTTTACCAGAACATAGTGATCCACCTGATTTAAGCCAAAGGTGTTGCCAAGGCTTTCAAATGAGTCTAATAGCCCACCGACTTTATCGCTGTCGTTACGGGCATCTTTTTCTAAAAGAATATAGCCAGTGGCTGCCGCATCACCATTTTGGTATTTAGCAATATGATAGTTTTCTAGCAGGGTAATAGCGCGAGGTTGCTCGGTACCAATTATATACCGGAATGCCGAACCCGGACGGCCCACAATAAAACCGTCTGACGTGGGGATGACGCTATTCCCCTGAAAGGTTCGGCCCGTGGTGGTAGTGACGGTAAATTGCCCCGCGTGGCGGGTTACTGTCGCTATTTTCAATGGCGCGGCGTCAGAACCCGCACGGTGGTATTTTAAGGTGAAGGCATTGTTATAATTTTCGATGGCATAAGTCAGGCTTCCGGTTAAGCGATCGCCGCCAAAGTTGGCCACACTGCCTTCCGGGTCGTAAAACATTTTACCGTTGATTTTTATGCCATCTTTCACGCGATAAAAAATAGCCGGGCTGCCAGATTCATCGACAAGGTGTTTTTTGGTCAGAAGCTCTGCTTCGGTAAGTGTTGGTTCAGGCTCAGGCTGCGATTGAGCCTGTTGGTTGCCCAGGTTAGCCTGGCCCAGTAATGCCCCGGGCCAGCCTGTTGCAGCTTACTTAGCATTGCCTGGCGCATTTCATTCGCAAATTCGCGCTCTGCCTGAGTCGGCGGGGTAGAATTACAGGCGCTGACCATCAACGCGGCCGTAGTGACACTCAATATTCTTTTTTTCATTTTCTGTTCTCAGTGAAAGGACACAACATCGCACCGACTGCGGCCGGTAATAGCATGATTAATACCGATGTAGTCAGACGTATCAACCGAAAAACCAACAAAGCTGGTTAATACTGAGAAAAAAGAGAAAAGTCTTCGCGAAAAAAAGCAAAATGTTATGAGTGCGTGCAGTCCTTGCCGCAAAAAGAATCCGTTCTTAATCAGTAAGTTTTTGTAATTTCTGGTTTTATCTTATTATGCTAAGCCAGCTGCGTGAATATAGCAACACAGGGCAGTGGCGTCCCCAGCTGGAATCGAACCAACATCTAAGCCTTAGGAGGGCCTTGTTTTATCCATTAAACTATGGGGACACAAGGCTATTATAACGGTTAAAAAAATAAGAAAAAGGTCTATCTTTTAGCAACATAGTCGTTTGGCTGAATATTTATCAGTAAACCATCGCCGCTGGCTGTGACAGTGGCTGAATTCGCAAACGCTGCGGTAACCTGTACCTGCTCCGGATACAAATTATATTGCGTAAAAGTTTGACCATAGGCGTCGGTCACCTGCGCGGTCTGATAGACATAAAGGCTATCGCCCACCTGCAACCCATGGGCACGGCCCAACGAGACCTGTAATTCATTGCCTGAAACCTGTAACACCCGGCCCGTGGCGGGCTGACAGGCCAGCGTGCTTTCTACATCGGCGACCACTGCAGCTAACTTTCTGTCTACGGCTTTACCATAAGCAGATCCCCAAAACTGCGCGGAAGCAACATCAATTTGCGCCGTTCGGTCAAATTGCCAGGGGCAGTTAATTCATAGGCTTTATTCATCAGCGTACCGCCGTGCATGCCATCCAAAATGGTGATGGCCAGGCTGAACTGACGCATGTCAGTGTCATCTTGCCAAAATGCCAGTGAGGAAGCGTTGGAGCGTGCAACATCCAGCCCGGTAATGGTGGCACCAAGAATATACTGAGCCTGATGCTGGCGGGCCAGCGCCGGGGCCTGTTCAATAATTTCGCGTCGGTACCAATTGGCGCTGTAAGGAGCGATAGCCTGAATAGAAACCGCCGGGGCATGCTGGGCAAACCGCTGTTTCAACTGCCGCGGTAACACCTGCGATAACTGGCCAAGCTGACCGTCTAAAGCCTGCTGCGGATATTGAATAGGAAAATGAGTGGTGACCAGCGTTTTTTGAAAACCGGCGGCAGGGCACTGCTCCGGTTTGGGGAAAATATCAGCGCGAATACGTACGGTGACATAACCGTGCTTCCAAATTTCGTCAATCAGTTCAAGCTGATTGACTTCACCATTAGCCTGAACCTGGAACGAGTCTTCAGTAATAAGACCATTAGCAAGCGTTTGCACGCTGTGTACTGAGGCGCCGGCAAACAGCATGGCCTGCTTTAACGCTTCGGCGGTCGCTTCTTCGCGGGCTTGCTGTTTGGGTTTGCCGGCCAGCAGCGCCTGCCCCTGGGCTTCAAACCAGGCGGCACTGGCTTGCCCGGCCGGTAATGTCAGGCACATCAAAGCGGCAAACCATTTCCCGAGTACTTTTAACATACCCTGGGGCGCCAGTGGCAAAGCGGTATTTTTACTAACTGGAAGATTCATTACACTGCCTGAATTTTGTCACACAAACCTGAGATTGCTTCAGCTCTTGCACAATTCGTTCCCAAAAATTACACCGCATCACAGTTTTAATCCAGGCTAAGGGATTCAGGCACGTTCTTTGCCTTTACTTTCATCAACAACATAAAAACGACAAATTTTTGCTGTTTCAGCATGGGTTTTAGGTCGGTGTTATCAACTTGCTGGCAGGTAGCCAATGAAAATTATCTCAAAATTCACCCTTGCATCATGCCTTGCTATTGGTCTGTGCAGTGGGTGCGCATCGCCATTCACCAAGCATGTCGAATGGGAAACGATAGAACCAGAAAAATATCCGGTACTGACCGCGGTGGGGTATGCCCCGATACAGTCTCAAACCGGTGAAAGTGACAGTCAGCGCGAAATTATGGCGATGAAAGCTTCCAAGCTCGATGCCTATCGTGAATTAACCGAGCAGGTTTACGGACAGCGCATTAACGGCGAGCAGTCGGTGGCGAATATGGTCATGGGGAACACCCATTTGCAAGGTTCAGTAGAAGGCGTGATCCGAGGGGCGCGGGTTATTAAAACGTATCCCGCCGGAAAAGATACTTATGTCACGGAACTGGAGCTGGATATGCAGCGGGTCTACGATCTGTATTTGTCTACGGCTAAGCCCAAACGGGTTCGTGACGTTACTTACTACTAGGATTTATTGAGGTTTTATCGTCAGGCGCCAGGCGATTATGCCTGAACGCCCGAGCCTGAGCGCCCTGAATTGGGCTTGCCGCTTTTATCGTACGTCAAAGATTCTTTGGCACGTACTTCAAGCATCAGGTTGCGCAAGTGGGTTAACCGCAGCTGGCCTTGTTCGACCGCACGCTGATTAATCTGGGTCTGGTACTGACATTGTTCCAGTATTTTGCGTGCCCGCGCCACCAAAGCTTCGGCTTCGGCAGGCGGCTGGGTATCTGACATCTGAACCTGATAATGCTTGTTGAGGAAGGCATCGGTGTCCTGAATGGCATCCAGGGTTTGTTCTTTTTGTTGTAGCAGGTTCATCAAATCTTCAGCATTGCGAGTGCTGATAAGGTGAAGCTCTTTATCCAGCAGCGCGGCCAACGATTCTAATTGTGAAATCTGTTGTTCTAGAGCTGACTGTAAAGACTGCATAGTTTATTCCTAAGATTTTAAGCCAAATACCTGCGCCTCTAGCTGTGCGATTTTGCGAGCTAATGATTCAGGATCTACACGGTATGAACCGCTTTCGACTGCTTTTTTAAGCTTATCGACTTTTTCCTGATCAAACGGCGCTTCAGCACTTTTCTTTTGTACCTGAGAAAGCTGCTGAGCTGACTGAGTCAATGATACCGAGTCCTGTCGCGGCGCCGTCACCGTTTGCGACTTCGCAGCCGCCTGCTGTTGCACCGCAGTTTGGTTCTGGTTTTGCTGAGACCCGACTTTGTTGTTGTCTAACGGGGTTTTATTAACACCGTTATTATTTACATTATTAATTGCCATAATTCGTTTCCACTACCTTTGTTTCACCTCAATAGAGTTATCGGCAGTGCACAAAAGTTCTTTAGAGGTATTTTACATATAAATGCTGGTATCACCTATTAAAGTCTCACTACGACTTCATCGGTGCTGGCTACCTCGGCAATGACCAGCTTTTGAGAGCTGGCATTAATGACTTTAATGTTCTCGCCCAGCACGCCATCCTGCTGCGCGATACCAGAGGTACGAACCCGCATACCACCTATCTGAGCACTGATGGTAATACGATCGCCCTTACAGATAAAGCATAGCATATTGGCCTGAATCGGCTGGCCCTGGCGAACCCGGCGTTTCATGCGGGCGCCAATCAACGCATCGGTGGTGTGATAGGCGGTGTGCCGTAACCGATTTGTTTCGACCTGGGCCACACGTAAATTATCGATATCCAGCACCGTCCCCGGGCTTATCATAGACGCGGTCACCACTACCGGTTGGGTGCGCAAAATGCGCGCATTAGCAAACAGATACCATTCGTTGTCGTTGCAGCTTACCCGCACCGAGATATAGGCCTGGCTGAAGCTATTTTCATCGGCATGATAATTAAATCCCGCCGGACAGTTCACGATTTGGATGCGTTGGTCGATATCAGCTACATCAATAGTGATTTGATTGACACTTTGTTTATTCTTTAGTTGGTTTTGCAGGTAGTTTTTCACCCCGCGCTGGACAACTGCATGATTGTTGCTATCTTTCTGGCCAGAAGCGGAACTTGCCTGTGAAGCCGTCAGGCGGTTGCCGTTACTTGCGGCCGCCGGCGATAACGACGTGCTTAACCCCAGCATGCCGACACAGCTTAGCCATAATGCCCGGTGTCGAATTAAACGCCTGATGTCAAATAATGAGTTCATATAGTCATGTTCGTTTGAGCTTGTTTTGTCTATGCTAGAAGAGGGTCCGCTGCGTATCGTGGCGTCACTTTTTTGGCGATTTTAATCCACGATAGGTTATGGCAGTCTAAACGCAATGTTCATGCCCGATTTTTATTTTTTTTGAGGTGATGTATGTCAGGTATTCTCGATTCGGTTAACCAGCGCACTCAGCTGGTAGGTCAAAACCGACTGGAATTGTTACTTTTTCGTCTAAACGGGCGCCAGCGATTTGGTATCAATGTGTTTAAAGTTCGGGAGGTTTTGCAATGCCCTCCGCTCACCTCAATTCCAAAACTAAACTCTTTGGTGCGGGGCGTGGCGCATATCCGGGGCCAAACCATTTCGGTCATTGATTTAAGCATGGCTACCGGTGGTCGCAAAATTGAAGATTTGCAGAGTGCGTTTATTGTTATTGCCGAATACAACCGGTCGGTCCAGGGATTTTTGGTAGGCGCGGTCGAGCGTATTATCAATACCAACTGGGACGCTATTATGCCGCCACCGCAGGGGACTGGCCGCGCCAGTTATCTGACAGCGGTGACGGAGATGGACAATGAGCTGATCGAGATTCTGGATGTTGAAAAGATCCTCAATGAAATTTCACCATTAAATGCCGAGGTCAGCCCAGAGGTAGCGTCTACGTTAACGGCCAGGGTCAATGAAGAAAAAATTATCTTTATTGCCGATGATTCTTCAGTGGCCCGCAGTCAGGTTAAAAAAGCATTGACGGCCTTGGGCCTGGAAATCGAGCTGGCCAAAAATGGTAAGGAAGCATTAACCCGGTTAAAAGAGATTGCGGCAGAGACCGGCGATGTTACCGATAAAGTCGGGGTATTGGTTTCTGATATAGAGATGCCGGAAATGGATGGCTATACCCTGACCGCGGAAATTAAGAATACGCCGGAGTTACAAAAGCTGCATGTGGTATTACATACCTCGCTAAGCGGGGTATTTAACCAGGCGATGGTGAAAAAAGTGGGTGCGGATGACTTTATCGCTAAATTTCACCCTGATGAACTTGCCACGGCCGTTCAAAAATGGCTGGTTGAAGCCCAGTAAGGTTGAACACTGTTGAAAGTTAAAGAGGTATCAGCGCCGGTCTATCAGCGCTTCAGCCAGTTTCTGGAACAACAATGCGGCATCGTATTAGGCGCTAACAAACAATACCTGGTGCGCAGCCGGCTTTCGCCCCTGCTGTACCAGTATGAGTTTGATCGCATTGATGATCTTATTGAGTCCATCATGCTGATGACCAACCGAAGCATGCTACAAAGCGCGATTGATGCGATGACCACCAATGAAACGCTATGGTTCAGGGATGGTTATCCGTTTGAGCTGCTTAAGCAAAAGCTATTGCCGGCGCTGGCGCTAAAGAACAAAAAAATCCGTATCTGGAGTGCGGCCTGCTCTTCCGGTCAGGAGCCTTACTCTATTGCCATGTCGGTGCTTGAATATCAACGACAGAAACCCGGCGCTTTTGCCCAGGGGGTCGAAATTGTGGCCACTGATTTGTCTTCAAACATGCTAAGTAAATGCGAAGCCGGCGTGTATGACGAACTGTCTCTGGCCCGCGGTTTATCTGCACAGCGTCGCGAACAGTTCTTTACGCCACACGATAGCGGCATGTTACAGCTTAATTTGCAGGTGCGCAGGATGGTGTCGTTTCGTTCGCTAAACCTGTTGCACAGCTATGCCGGGCTGGGCCGTTTTGATCTGATATTTTGCCGTAACGTGCTTATCTACTTTGCACCGGAGATCAAACAGCGCATCCTGCAACAAATTGCCGCCCAATTGCTGCCAGGCGGCATCCTTTTCCTCGGCGCGTCAGAATCCATTGGCCGCGCCACCACGCTTTTCTCCATGGAAAAGTGCTATCCGGGCCTGTTTTACCAGCTTAAACCCTGAAAATTCAAATACCTTGCTAACGTCAAAAAAACTTTGGCACCTCATTTGCACAAGCTGATGTGTAAATGAGGAGTGTCAAATATGGCCATCAATCTGGATAAACTGGTTAGCTTTCACCAAAACGCGGTAAATATACGCGAAGATCGTATGGAAGTGATCGCTGGCAACCTGGCGAATGCCAATACCCCGGGCTACAAAGCCAGAGATATCGATTTTAAGCAGGCAATGTCGGCGGCCCAGTCCGGGCAGCAGTCATCGTCGATGGTGCGAACCCATGACAAGCACATCGGCGGCAGTGCCAGCACCAGCCCGTTTGATGTCCAGTTTCGGATCCCTAACCAGCCAGATACTGGTGATGGTAACACGGTCGAAGTACAGACCGAGCGTAATGCATTTTTAGAAAATGGCATGCGCTACCAGGCCTCGATTCAGTTTCTGGATTCAAAAATTAAAGGCATGAAGAAAGCGTTAAGTGGAGGACAAGCCTGATGAGCTTATTTAACGTCATGAATATTTCCGGTACCGGGATGGAAGCGGAAAATCTTCGCCTGAATACCACCGCCAGTAATATTGCCAACGCCAATACGGTGAGCAGCAGCGAAAACGATACCTATCGCGCGCGGTATCCGGTTTTTTCGGCGGCCTTACAACAAGCCACCCAGGAGCAGTCCAAAGGGGTTGGGGTTGAGGTAAAAGGGGTGGTGGAAAGTAACACACCGCTAAATGTGGAATATGCCCCCAATAACCCCATGGCCGATGCTGAGGGTTACATCTATAAGCCCAATGTTAATGTGGTGGAAGAGATGGCCAACATGTTGTCCGCCTCCAAAGCCTATGAGACCAATGTGCAGGTCGCCGATACCACCAAGAAGTTATTCCGGCGGGTATTGCAGCTTGGTAAAGGCCAGTAGTGATTAAGTAAAGGAACATCACGTGAATACAGTAAACAATAACGGGATGATGTCTGATCTCTACTGGCAGGAAGAACAGGTCAAAGTGGCCGATGGCAGTGAGCAGAAGCTATCCCAGGAAGATTTCTTTTCATTACTGACCGAGCAGCTGGCCCACCAGGATCCCAGCAAACCGGTGGATAATGATCAAATGGTTGCCCAGATGACCTCCTTTTCGATGGCCGAAGGCATCACCGATTTGAATCAGAAGTTCAGCAATTTTGCGGCTTCGATGACTTCCAATCAGGCGCTGCAGGCCTCCAGCCTGATTGGTCAGAATGTACTGGTGGAAGGCAATGTGGGGTATATGCAGGGCGATGGCGCCGGGTTTAGTGGTGTAGTCGTCAATGACCAGAGTGTGCAGGATATGAAGATCACCGTTTCTAACCAGTACGGTGAAATTGTGAAGACCATTGATGCCGGCACCCAGGCGGCAGGTAACATTCAGTTTCAGTGGGATGGTACCGATACCGCCGGCAACCCCATGCCGGCTGGTGAATACGTGGTCAGTGCCTCGGGCGTAGCTCAGGGCGAGGGGGTAGCTATCGCTACGGCCGTCAACCGCCATGTGGGTAGTGTCAGTCTGGCCGGCAGTGGTCAGGGCGTAATTTTAAATTTGGATGGTGATGTTAGCATCAGTCTTGATGACGTCATCCAGATCGGCAGTTAGCAGGAGAATGAAAGATGTCATTTAATATTGCACTAAGCGGTGTTTCGGCCGCACAAAAAGATTTGGATGTAACCGCGAACAACATCGCCAATGTTAATACGGTAGGCTTTAAAGAATCACGAGCTGAATTTGGCGATGTTTATGCCTCATCACTACTGGCAGGCGGTAAGACCAAAGTGGGTGACGGGGTATTGACGCAGGAAGTTGCCCAGCAATTTTCACAAGGTAGCTTACAGTTTACCAATACCGCTCTGGATTTGGCGGTGACCGGTAATGGTTTTTTTGCCACTGTCTCTGAGATCACCTCCCGGGATTATTCCTTTACCCGCGCCGGTCAGTTCAAGCTGGATGAAGATAATTTTGTGGTTAACAGCAACGGCGACAACCTTTTGGGTTTTCCGGTCAACAAAGACGGCACCAGCGCCTCGGTGGCCTTAAGTACCTCACAGCCGGTGCGCATTCCGGACTCTTCAGGGTCGCCGCAGCAAACCTCAGAAGTGGATTTGCGGATGAATCTGCCAGCCAGTGATACCGCCCTGGATCCAGCCCAGTTCGATCCGGAAGATCCTTTAACCTACAATGCAGCAACCTCGGTCACAGTGTATGATTCACTGGGTGACAGTCATGTTATGACCTATTACTACATCAAAGACAGCGCACCCTCGGCCACCAATGACTGGTATGTGGCCACCGCAGTGGATGACGAATTAGTGAACCTGGTCAACTCGGATGGTACTACGTCGGATCCAGCCACGGCAGCCAATGCCATCGGCAGCGGAGCCACGGCGGTGTCTGCGGCCAAGTTGCAATTTAGCCCGGGCGGGGATTTTGTCGGCATCCAAGCCCCGGATGGCACCGTACGCCAGGACAATAAAATTGTGACTCAGGCGCTGGGGAACACTATTTTAACTAATGGCTCGGATGATACGCAGCAGATCGCGATTGATTTCAATCTTAATCCGAATAAAGCCACGCCTAATGAACCTACCCAGTTTGCTTCTGCTTTTGAGGTTACCTCGCTGGAACAGGATGGCTTGCCGGTAGGGCGGTTGACCGGTATTGATATCGGTGCTGACGGCCTGGTGCGGGCGACCTTTTCTAATGGTACTTCCGAGCCCATTGTTCGGGTAGCCCTGGTGCGCTTTGCCAATGAGCAAGGCTTGACCCAACAAAGCAGTACGCAGTGGAAAGAAAGTATTGAGTCAGGCGAAGCGCTGGCGGGTGAGGCGACCACCGGTACCTTTGGTGAAATCAATTCCTCAGCGCTGGAGCAAGCTAACGTGAATCTGACCACCGAGCTGATTGACCTGATTATCGCTCAGCGTAACTTCCAGGCCAATTCCCGGGCGCTGGAAGTCAACAACCAGCTTAATCAGACTATTCTGAATATTCGTTAATACCCTAAGTTTCTATTTTTCATACCCTTTAAGGCCGCCATGTGCGGCCTTTTGTTTTTATCCTGAACAAACTTCCAGCATTGGCACTTCCCTTGCAACCCCTTGCTTATCAATTGTCAAAAACGTCAAAAGTCAGTCATGGATAAACTTCTTTATATCGCTGCAAGCGGCGCCAAGCAAGACCTGCTGGCCACTGGCGTACGCGCCAATAATCTGGCTAATGCCCAAACCACCGGCTTTAAAGCTCAGCTTGAACAGGCCCGAAGCATGCCGGCTTACGGCGAAGGATTGCCGACCCGGGTATTCGCGATGACAGAAAGCCCGAGTAACAACTATGAGGGTGGCGCCATGGTGCAGACCGGCCGTGACCTGGATGTCGCCGTCCAGGGCAAAGGCTGGTTCGCCATGCAGGATGCCACCGGCCAGGAGGCAATGTCTCGCGATGGTAGTTTTCAGATGGGTCCTGACGGCGTTTTGACGGATATGCACGGGAATATCGCCCTGGGTGATAACGGCCCCATTTATCTGCCAGTGCCCCTGGATAATCTGAATATCGCCTCTGATGGCACTATTTCAGTACGTCCGGTGGGGGCGCCTGAGAATGTATCTCAGGAGGTGGGCCGTCTGAAACTGGTAAACCCGCCACTGAATAATATTGAGCGTGGTCAGGATGGCTTATTCCGGACCAAGGATGGCAGTGTACCGTTTGCTGATGCAAACGTGCAGATACGCTCAGGCATGGTCGAAGGGTCTAATGTAAACGCCGTAGATGAAATGGTCAGCATGATCAGTTTGCAGCGTCATTATGAGATGCAGGTAAAGCTGATGAAGCAGGCAGATGAACTGTCTACCCGTGGCAATACACTGTTGAGAATTCTTTAATTTTGATTTTTGTAACCAGCCCAAAAAGATACGGCTGAGGAGTATGTTATGCATCCAGCATTATGGATAAGTAAAACCGGTTTAGACGCAGCCCAAACAGATGTTGCCGTCGTCTCTAACAACCTGGCAAACGCCTCAACCGTAGGATTCAAAAAAGATCGCGCGGTATTTGAGGACTTGTTGTATCAAAACATCAATCAGCCGGGAGGGCGTTCGTCGGCCGATACTGAGCGCCCATCAGGCTTGATGCTGGGCTCAGGCTCTAAAGTCGTCGCCACCCAGAAAGCGCATACCCAGGGCAACCTGCTCACTACTGAAAATGCACTCGATATGTCTATCCAGGGCAAAGGCTACTTTGAGATTTTGCAGCCGGATGGCTCCATTGCCTATACCCGCAATGGCCAGTTTACCCTTAATGACCAGGGCCAAATTGTGACCTCCGGTGCCGGCTTTTTGCTGCAACCTGAAATCACCGTACCTGAAGATGCTCAGCAGGTGACGATATCTCAGGATGGTGAGGTGTCGGTGTCGACCCGGGGACAGGCTGAAAACCAGGTGCTGGGGCAGATTAATGTCTCTGATTTTATTAACCCTACGGGATTGCAGCCCATCGGCCAGAATTTATTTGTAGAAACAGCGTCAAGCGGCACGCCCATTCAGGGGATTCCCGGGTTACAGGGACTGGGTACGTTGTCTCAGGGCACGCTGGAAACCTCAAATGTGAATGTGACTGAAGAGCTGGTGAATCTGATTGAAAGCCAGCGTTTGTACGAGATGAACTCAAAGGTTATTTCGTCGGTGGACCAGATGCTTGGTCAGGTTATTCAGCAGCTATAACGGACGACTCAAATGCGTAATCTTATTGTTATCAGTATTACCGCGTGGCTGGTGGGGTGCAACAGTACCCCCGAGCCCCCGGTTGAAGCCAACGACCCTTCGTTTGCCCCCGTGGTGCCTGATATTCCACGCGAGCACATTGCTGAAGATGGCGCATTGTTTCGTCCGCATATGGCCAACAGCCTGTATTCCGATGTTACCGCCCGACGGGTAGGTGACATTATAACGGTTTCGCTGGAAGAGAACACGGCGGCAACAAAATCGGCAGGGACCACCACCTCTAAAGATGCCGGCGTTAATGTTCAGCCGATTGCCGGCCTGGGCGGTAACTCGGTCAATATCGGCGGTGAGTCTATTCAGCTGGGGATCGGCGCCAGTAATGATTTTTCCGGTGATGCTCAGGCTAACCAGCGCAATAGTTTAAGTGGGGCAATCTCTGTCACCGTGGTGGATGTGCTGCCCAATCAGAATCTGGTGATTCGGGGCGAAAAGTGGCTCACCCTCAATCAGGGGGACGAATACATTCGGTTGACCGGCATCATCCGGCCGGCGGATATCAGCCCGGAAAACGAAATTACATCAACCAAAGTCGCTAATGCCCGCATTCAGTATAGTGGCACAGGCAGTTTTGCCCGGGCCCAGGAAAAAGGCTGGCTGACCCAGTTTTTCTCATCTTCATACTGGCCGTTCTAGGATAATATCATGAAGATTTTTTACCAGTGGATGTTGTTGTGTTTATTACTGACAAGCAGCCAGCTACATGCTCAACGAATCAAAGATGTCGCCGATATCCAGGGCGTGCGATCGAATCAGCTGATTGGCTATGGCCTGGTGGTGGGTCTGCCTGGCACCGGTGAACAAAGCCCGTTTACGGAACAAAGCTTTCGTACCATGCTGACCAACTTTGGTATCAGCCTGGATCCAAATACCAAGCCCAAGATTAAAAATGTGGCAGCGGTGGCCGTGCATGCTGAGCTACCGCCGTTCATCAAGCCTGGCCAGACCATCGACATTACGGTGTCGTCAGTAGGTGAGGCCAGCAGCCTGCAGGGCGGCACCTTACTGCAAACCTTTTTGAAAGGTGTGGATGGCAAGGTATACGCAGTAGCGCAGGGCAGTCTGGTGGTCAGTGGCTTTGGCGCCCAGGGCCAGGACGGTTCTAAAATTGTGATTAACACCCCCACCGTAGGTCGGATCCCCAATGGTGCACTGGTAGAGCAATCTGTACCCTCGGGCTTTGCCACCGGCGATACACTGACCCTGAATTTACACTATCCGGACTTTTCTACCGCCAAGCGTCTGGCCGATACCATCAACGAGCGATTAGGTGCGCAGCCAGAGCAAGGCTACAGCATCGCGACGCCGATTGATGCGGCTTCAGTAAGGGTGTCGGCGCCACGGGATGTGGGCCAGCGGGTCGGCTTTTTAGCCACGCTTGAAAATTTTGAATTTGAACCTGGCAAGGCGCCGGCCCGGGTGGTTATCAATAGCCGCACCGGCACCATTGTTATTGGCCAGGATGTGCGGTTGCTACCGGCCGCCATCACCCACGGCGGATTGACAGTGACCATTGCCGAAAACCAACAGGTCTCCCAGCCTAATGCCTTAGGGCAGGGGGAAACAGTGGTGACCACCCAATCGATAGTGGATGTGGATTTGGCAGACAGCCGGATGTTCAAATTTGAACCCGGCGTGACCTTAGACCAGCTGGTTCGTGCGGTTAACGAGGTGGGCGCGGCGCCAGGTGACCTGATGGCTATCCTGGAAGCCTTGCGCCAGGCCGGTGCATTACGTGGCGAACTGGTGGTGATCTGATGGATAGTTTACCGACACGTAATCAACTGGATATGGCACGCAACGCCAACGACCTGAGCGGTCTGAACTCATTGCGTGAAGCCATTGCCAACGGCCAGGATAAAGAAGCATTACAGGAAACCGCGCAGCAGTTTGAATCTATTTTTGTGCAGATGATGCTTAAATCGATGCGTAAAGCCCAGGACGCGCTGGCCGATGAAAACAGTCCGTTTAACTCACAACAAGTTAAATTTTACCGTGATATGCACGATCAGCAACTTGCGGTGGACCTGACCTCCAATGGCGGGATGGGGCTGGCAGATATTATTGTCAAGCAGCTGGGACAGAACAACCCAGACTACACTCCGGCCAGCGCTATTCGCAGCGATGGGAACCTGGCATCACTCAATCTGCAGGTTAAGCAGCAGGTGGCACAGGCGGAGCAGGCGGTGATGGCGCCGCCAGAAACCAGCCATTCAACAGCGTTTAAGGCGCCGATTGTGGCGAACAAAGAAGCCTTTGTAGAAGCCCTATATCCTCATGCCAAGCAGGCGGCTGAAAAAATTGGCGCAGATCCTAAAGCCATTATCGCGCAGGCGGCAGTAGAGACCGGCTGGGGTCAGTATGTAATTCATGATAATCAGGGGGCGCCGTCCTACAATTTATTTGGCATCAAAGCCAACAGCCAGTGGCAGGGCAAGCAGGCGGTGGTGGACACGGTGGAATTTTCTCAGGGCGTGGCTGCACGTCAAAAAGCCAGCTTCCGGGCTTACGACTCGATTGCCGATTCTATGAATGACTATGTTGATTTTATCAAATCGGGCGCACGCTACGAACAGGCAGTGCAAAATAGTCACGATGCCAAAACGTATTACCAGTCTTTGCAACAGGCTGGCTATGCAACCGACCCCGCCTATGCTGATAAACTGATGAGTGTGTATCAGGGCAGCACGCTGGCAGGCTTTAACCCGTAATGCGTAAAGGAATAAGCTGATTATGCGAACCGTAGATTTATTCTCAATTGCCAGTAGTGGGGTGAATGCCAGTAATAAACTGTTGCAAACCACCAGTAACAATATCGCCAATGTTAATACCGAGGGCTATGTACGGGAACGCACCGAGTTCAGCAATACGTTGTTGTCCGGGGTGGGTGAAAGTACTACATCGAGGGTTATTGATGTATTTGCCCAAAATCAGCTTCGTCGCGATATCACCGCCGTGGGTGAAATGGAGGCTTACAGTCAGAAAGCAGGCATTATCGATAATTTACTGGCCAGCGAAGCGAATTCTATTGCCAATGGGTTAAGCCAGTTTTTTGGTTCGGTGCAAACGGCTGCCGATGATCCGACTAATCTGGCTTCGCGCGCCGCCGTGCTCGGTGAGGCCGAAGGATTAGT
Source organism: Salinimonas marina (assembly GCF_015644725.1). NCBI lineage: Bacteria > Pseudomonadati > Pseudomonadota > Gammaproteobacteria > Alteromonadales > Alteromonadaceae > Salinimonas > Salinimonas marina. The sequence goes on along the minus strand of NZ_CP064795.1, from coordinate 2,805,307 downwards.
TCGTCGAATGAGTACGGTGTCTGAGTACATGGAGTCCATTGAGGAAGATCTGAATCTTGAGTTTACCTCCCAGGTAAAAGAAGCCAACGCTCTGATCAAAAATATCGGTGAGCTGAACCGCACGATTCTGCTTAATCAGGGCAATCCGCAGGGCGCACCCAATGGGCTGCTAAATGAACGTGATAAAGCAATCAATAAGCTTGCTGAATTAGTGTCTGTAGAAGTGCGAACCAATGACAATGGTAGCAAGGCGGTCAATTTAAGTTCAGGCGAGTCGCTGGTTCTGGAAAATGGTGGTTTTAACTTATTCGAGCTGTCCGGCGGGCCTGATACCGATGCCAAACAGCTGGAGCTGGCATTTAATGTCCAAAACAATCAACCTCAGGCCTCGGTACGTATTACCGAGGAAAAACTGGGGGGAGCCTGGGTGGTCTGTTTCGTTTCCGGGATGAGGTGCTTGGGGCGGTTCAGCGAGATGTCGGACAAATGGCGGTGGCCATGGCCGATGCCATGAATAGCCAGAACCAACTGGGCATGGACTTAGACATGCAGCTGGGCGGCAACCTGTTTTCATTACCGGAGTTTACCGCTTTACCTTTCCCTTCTGCTGGTGCCGCGCCGCCAGCGGTGGATGCCCGCTTTACCCCGGGCAAAGGCACTGAAGTCACCGATGCCGATTACAAAATAGAGATTGAGTCGGTGGATGGCTCAGGTAATCCTACGTCGATTGCGGTCACCGCATTAAATAGTGATGGTACGCCTAAAAATACTGATGTTAACGGCAATCCGGTTAAACAATCCGGTATCAGCATTATCGCGGGTGATTTTACCCAGTTGCCGGGGGGGTAGAGGTACAGTTTGATAGCGGTGGCGGTTACACCACTGACGATGAGTTTTTATTGCAGCCCACCAAAACCGTCGCTTCTGACTTGAGTCTGGCCACCACCCGACCCGAAGATTTAGCCTTTGCCGCGCCCGTCCGGGTCAACCCGGGTAGTAATAATTTAGGGGATGCCAGTGTCAGTGGGGTCACCATTACAAATACCGCAGTAGGGCAGTCGGCCTTTGATGGTAATCAGGGGCTTGCCACGCCGGCGGGCGCCCCCGGCGAGGCCCCGGTAAAGCTGCAGTTTACTGCCCAAAATACTTTTAACGTGCTCGATAGCGCCGGCAATACGCTCAATACTGTCACCATCAACGATGGCGATTACAGTAATTTGCTACAACAAGCGGCTTATTCTGCAGATTATCCGGGGTATGATCTGAGCCTGAGCGGGATGCCAGCGGCAGGCGATACCTTTGAGTTGGTCTACAATACCAATGGTATTGACGATAATACCAACGCGATAAAAATGGCCGAGCTACAACAAGCCGATTTGGTACAATTAAGCAATCAGTCTTCCAACCCGAAGCGCTCATTGCATGATGCGTTTTCGACCATGGTGGGCCGGGTAGGGGAAAACTCCGCCAGCGCTTCAGTTTCCTTACAAGCGGCCGAAGCAATGAAAGAGCAGTCACAAAACTGGTTTGACTCGGTATCCGGCGTAAGCCTGGACGAAGAGGCGGCGAACCTGGTGCGTTTTCAGCAGTCTTATGCTGCAGCAGCACGTATACTCAGTACTGCGCAGGAATTATTTAACACAATATTATCGGCAGCCAGGTAACGGTTTATGCGTATTTCTACCAGTCAGCTTTATGATCAAAACATTCGCTCGATTATGGATAATCAGCGTGAGATGACCAAAACTCAGGAAGCATTGTCGACGGGCAAACGTATCAACCGGCCCTCCGATGATCCGGTTGGCGCCGCCAAAGTGGTGCGCCTGACCGAAGAGCTGGACAAGCTTACCCAGTACCAGCGTAACAATGATCTGCTAAAAAACGGTCTGGGGCAGCAGGAAGCGGTGCTTGACGGTATTAATAACTCGGTGACCCGGGCCCGCACGCTGATTGTTCAGGCAGGCTCTGGCGCGTTATCGCCAACCGATCGCCGCGCGATTGGCACTGAGCTTGGACAAATTCGTGATGAAGTTATTGCCCTTATGAATTCACAGGATGCCAATGGCGACTATATCTTTGCTGGTTATCAGTCCCAAACCCCTGCTTTTAGCTTAAATGAAGCCAGTAGCGGCCAGAATGTTATTTTTAATGGCGACAGCGGTGAAAACAAAATTAAACTGTCTGACAGTGTGAGTGTAAGAAGCACTGCCAGTGGTCAGGATTTATTTGCTGATGTGCAGGGCCGGCGAACCTTTGCCCTGGGGGGAATAGCCCGGAGTGACCGTTTCGGCCGCAACGATTGATCAGCAAGCCGCCTTTGATGCGTTCAGCAAAGCTAATTACGACGCTCTGACGCCGGCCAATAACAATTACGAATTGGAAATTCTGGCTGGTGGTCAGGCTCGGCTGACAAACACCGGCACCAATACGGTGGTGGAAACAGTGGATTATGCTGCTGACACGCCCTTTACCGTAAAAGGCATGAGCTTCACACTCGCAGGCAGCCCCGGAGATACGGTCTCGTTTTCTTTAGATGCGCCCACCAAAACCAGCTTACCTGAAACCCTGCACGATCTTTCTCGAATACTGGTGCAAAGTACGCCGGGGCAGGACCTGGACGATGCCCTGAGTGATGCCCTGAGCGGAATAGACAACGGCCTGGAAAAAGTTGCATTGGAACGCTCTTCTATTGGCGGGCGGTTAAATATTGCCGAGTCAGTATATGAAACAAATCTGGATCTGGAGCTGGCAGCAAAAGGTGCGCGTTCTGCCATCGAAGATACGGATTACGCCCAGGCTTCGGCTGAATTTGCCAAGCAGGAAACGGCGCTCAATGCCACCCTGGCCACCTTTTCAAAAGTAACTAATTTATCATTGTTTAATTATCTGTAATTCAGGCCGCCAGCATCACCGAGTAGGCTGGCGACGCTGTTTCTATTTAATAAAACAAATCCCAACCACCGACATTATTGTTCTGCAATATAACCTGCTAATACTGTTAGGGTATAAATTCTAACACCTTTGTATGCTTCTCCTATCTTCCTGACAATCCCACTAAAAATAATTAAGATTTTGATTTTTAATGCTTTAATAATTTATTTTCATGGTGCGCTTTTCACATCAAAAAATCAGTGTGGATTTATCTTATTCTGCATCCTTTTTCCTAACTATCCGGCCTATCGGCAATTCATTCAGTCTTTGAGTAAATTTTCATCAAAAAAAATTGCCATAAAAAATGTATATAAAATAATACGTTGCTGTGCTCAATAGGCGGCAAATTGGTGCCGCCAACCGGCAAGTGTTGATTTTTTTCTAAAGGGAACTGGCCAAGGGTCGATAAGAATACCGAGAGAGCCAGTTAATCAAATACCCCTCAGGTGCTTGATGACTACTAATTTTAAAAATCGCCGGTGCCAATCCGGTTTGCCAGCACCAGCTGGACTGAGAGTGTAGGAGAGACTTTATGTCTATGTTCGTCAATACCAATGTGTCTGCGTTAAATGCCCAGCGTCAGCTGTCTAATGTAAGTAGCTCATTAAACACATCTTTTGAGCGGTTATCTTCAGGATTTCGAATCAACAGCGCTAAAGATGATGCTGCGGGTCTGCAAATTTCTGACCGTATGACCTCACAAATTGAAGGTTTGAATCAGGCCGTTCGAAATGCGAATGATGCGATTTCATTATCGCAAACCGCAGAAGGCGCGCTGGATGAAACCACCAATTCATTGCAGCGTATCCGCCAGCTGGCGGTACAGTCACAAAATGGAATTAACTCATCTGCCGACCGGGTCGCGCTTCAAAAAGAAGTATCAGCCCTTAAAACAGAGATCACCCGTATTTCTACTGACACCGAGTTTGGAGGCGCGGACCTGTTAAACGGCAGCTTCTCAGCCAAATTCCTGGTAGGTGCCAACGCGGGCCAAACCATTTCGGTGAACCTGGAATCAAAAAATATCGATGGCTTAAATGGCTTTAGTGCTAAAGGGCTTGGTATAGATGGTAGCGTAGCTACTGCAGCAAAAGCGTCGGCATTACTGGCTGATGTAGATAAAGCTATCTCTGCCATCGGTGGCGCCCGTGCCGATTTGGGTGCGCTGCAAAACCGTTTCCAGTCAACCATTCGTAATCTGAGCAACATTTCTGAGAATGTATCAGCGGCCCGTTCACGTATTCGTGATACGGACTTTGCCACTGAAACAGCCAACCTGACCCGTAACCAGATTATCCAGCAGGCCAGCACCACTGTGTTGTCGCAGGCGAATCAGCGGCCACAGGCAGCCTTATCACTGTTAGGCTAAGCAGATGACCACACCACGCGGGTTTGAGGCCAGGAGGTAGTGAACTTGGGTATCAGCCAACGTTAATAACCAAGGCTGTTGTACAACAGCTTTTCAAAGACCGGTTCTTCCGGTCTTTTTTATACCTGAATCCAAATTTAAGTTACTGATAAATATAAAATTTAAAAATTAGCGTAAAAAAGACTAAAGGTATTTCTATACCCTGACGATACATTAAGCATAAGGCACTGGGAACAACAAAAACAAGCCCGGGCCGAAATGCTGAACAGGTTGCATTAATAATAAAAAACGCACCGCAGCAAGCAGATAAAACAATAATAGCAATGTCTGCAATATTGAAATCGTTAGGAAAGATTGCACCATTATCTGGCGAATCAGTAATACTGAAAAACGCCAGAGACATGAGTGGCAAACAACCCAGCTGATGCACCACTGCTACACGGTGTGATTAAGCTTCCGACAGAAGACATTCGAGATTGAATATTTTCTGGCTGCCACGCGCAGCAGGTTTACTGCAACAGTAAATCTCACAACGCCTTTTCGGGGCATTAATACAACGACGCTCTAAATGCTGAATTTATTGGCAGGGGAGAGTCTTGCCTGAAGAAAGGGATGCTGACTGGCAGGAATGAAGCCAGGAGGTAGTGAGAGGTATGAGGTCTGGAAACAACAGACCTGCAGTCAGCGTTCACCGGGTAGTGTGCCACGGTGTATAACTCGAACCGGCAAGCCGGCAAGAGTGTCAGAATTTTAACTCTGACATGACATATAAAGCACACAATGTGCCAATAAGATAAATAAAGCCGTAAGCGTAAATAATAAAAATAATAGACGCTTTTTAAATTTAGTTAGGAGAAACCCATGAGTTTATTTGTAAATACCAATGTTTCATCTTTGAATGCTCAGCGCCAGTTGTTCAATTCAGGCAACGATTTGTCCACTGCATTTGAGCGTTTATCATCAGGTTTTCGGATCAACAGTGCTAAAGACGATGCTGCCGGTCTGCAAATTTCTGACCGCATGACCTCGCAAATTATGGGTCTGGACCAGGCCGTTAGAAATGCTAACGATGGTATTTCACTGGCACAAACCGCCGAGGGTGCACTTTCTGAGTCTACCACTGCCTTACAACGTATTCGGGTGCTGGCGGTACAATCCCAAAACGGTATCAATTCATCATCTGATCGTTTGGCTTTACAAAAAGAAGTGTCTGCGCTTAAAGCTGAAATCGGACGAATTGCAGATACAACCCAGTTCGGGGGCGTGGATATTCTGTCGGGCGGGTATTCGGCAAAGTTCTTAATTGGTGCAAATGCCGGCCAAACCATCAGTGTTAATATGTCACGTTCAGATGGCTTTAGTTTCAAAGGCTTAAACGGTGGCGATGATACGTTGAATGTCACCACAGAAAAAGGCGCCTCTGCGGCTATGAAAGCCATAGATGCGGCCATCTCGGTAATTGATGCCAAACGGGCCGACCTGGGTGCCATTCAAAACCGCTTCCAGTCGACAATTCGGAATCTGAGTAACATTTCTGAAAATGTATCCGCTGCCCGTTCTCGAATTCGCGATACCGACTTTGCCACGGAAACAGCAAGTCTGACTCGCAACCAGATTCTACAACAGGCAAGCACCACCGTATTATCACAGGCGAACCAGCGTCCACAGGCGGCATTGTCTTTATTAGGTGGTTAATAGGATTTCTAGAATAGAATTGGGAAGGAGTTGAGAGGCCAGCCCGGTAAAGGATGGCGGTCATACGCGACCGCCCCTTAAATAAAACGCCGACTAACAGGACTGAGAGTGTAGAAGATGTGGTTGAGAGGCCAGTTATTTTCTACTATATTTCCTGCCAGCCGACTTGAAACGCTTTTTGCTCTATCTCCTAACGTGAGCAGAAATTGGCCGGAGTATATTACTCCGGCTTTTTTTATTTTTATTATTCTTCACGAATTTTATAAAGCAATCCTAGTGCCAATCCTGAGCTTTACTTTATTAATGATATTATAATGATCGGCCGATATAAAGGAATACGGCTACAGTGCTTTCCCTCAAGGACTTTACCTCCATGGATTCGTTGCAAAAAAATATACTATCGGCACTAAACAGTATCTTCAGTCATCGTCAAATTTCTGACAACGACAAACACATTCTGGCGACCATCGAACACGAAACAGAAAAATTCGATGAAGCTACCCGGCAGAAATTTGCCTCCGAGTTACTTCAACGAGCTTTGCCACCTGACAATCCGGTGCCGCTTTATTTCTTTTTGTATGACTGTTTAAAAGACATTCGGTTATTAGAGCGAGGATTGGACTTTTTGCCGGCCCGACTGAGCCTGTCATTGTTTTATGAGGTGTACTGGAATATCAGCCAGCGTGTATTTACCAGTACGGTTGGATCAGCAAAAATCCACCGTTACTTACGTGCGCAGTTCGACGATATCCGGCAGGATCTTAATGGATTTTTAGCCGAAAACGGGTTGGGGCAGTTTAGCCCCTGCGGACGGGTGCCAAAAACCATTGCCATCATCAGCCCTCAATTACTGAACATGCGCCACTCACCAACCCGCGAAGCATTCAGCCTGGCCCTGCACCTGAAACGATATCATGGTTGTCAGGTGTATATTTTCAACACCAACGCCATGCACTATGAAGGTAACAACAGTCTAAAGCTGGTTAGCTTTAGTAAATATCATGCCAATCTCGAGTTAAAAGGCGCACAAACCACCCGCATCGATTATCTCGACTTTCATGAAGAGGTTAATATTATCAGCTTCGAGCCTGGGCTTATGACCACCCAAAAAATAGCAGGCATTTTGGATACTGCCGCAAAACTTAAGGTTGAAGCGGTGATTGCTCATGGCGAAAACTTACTGGTGATGGAAGCGCTATATAAAAAACTGCCTTCGCTTTTTGCTACTACCGGCGTCGTGGTTCCTTTTCATCATTGTGATGCCTACTTTGTCCCGGGTGATTTGGTAAATGAACATACTTTGAGCCAGGCCAGGCAATACCAGCATACCGGAGAAATCATGTATGAAGGTATGTTGGTCACACCCGAAGGCAAGGCTGAGCAACCGTTAAAACGCGAAGAGTTTGGATTGAACGAAACCCAGTGGCTTTACCTGGTGGTGGGGACACGTTTAAGTGCCGAGCTAACTCCGGGGTTTATTAACGTCATTGAACAAACACTGGAAGCCCAACCGGATGCGGTAGTAATCTTCGCCGGAACCCCGCAGTTATCGGTAGATAAGATTTTCAGCGACCATTTGCTATCTGCTAAACGTCTGTTGAATATCGGGTTTCATCAGGATCTGGCTGGGGTTAGTGCCATGTGTGATGTGTATCTAAATCCCCATCGAAACGGCGGAGGCACCAGTGGCCAAACCGCGATTATCAATGATCTGCCCATCGTTACACTAAACTATGGGCATGTCAGCACTTTGATTCCCAACGCTCTGCGGGCGCAGGACTGGGAGGATTATTTCCGACAAATTTGTTTGCATCGCAGCCCTGAGCACTATGCACAGGTGTTACGCCAAACATTATCGTATTTCGCACAAAACAGTAATGCACGGGCCCAGGTTGAGCGTATGTATAACAGATTATGCAAGATTGCTTTAACGTATTCCCGGTAAGTACTTAACCGCGCAAAAAGCCTGGCATGTGTCAGGCTTTTTTTTGTCTGTAATTCGGCTAACAGCGTGTAATACATGACGCTTAGAGATCAAAAAATATATTTAATTTCAGAAGTTTATTAAATTTTTTAAAAAAAGGTCAAAATTAAACTAAAGGTTCTAAAGCTTTGGTCGATACCTTTAGCTGAGGGGTAATTTAACTGGTGAATGTTGAAGTGATTCAGCGCACCATTAAGAGGTCGATTTGCGGGAGTAGTGACCCGCAAATCAGAAATTAAAAATAAGAAAGGAGCGGGTGCGGCGGTAAAATGCGCCGATCCCCAGGAGGTAAACAATGTCTTTATATGTAAATACCAATGTGTCTGCATTGAATGCGCAGCGCCAGTTGTCTGATGTGGGCTCGAAGTTAAATACTTCATTTGAAAGATTATCGTCGGGTTTTCGAATCAACAGCGCGGCGGATGATGCCGCCGGCATGCAAATTTCAGATCGTCTGACCTCCCAGGTTCAGGGTTTGAATCAGGCAGTACGTAATGCCAACGATGCAATCTCGTTAGCACAAACCTCCGAAGGTGCGTTGTCTGAGGTTACCACTGGTTTACAGCGTATTCGACAGCTTGCTGTTCAATCGCAAAATGGGGTAAACAGCAGCGCCGATCGAAATGCGTTGCAAAAAGAAGTGTCTGCGCTAAAAACCGAGGTAACCCGCATAGCCTCTGACACCCAGTTCGGGGGCGTAGATCTGCTGTCGGGAAGCTTTTCGGCTAAATTCCTGGTCGGTTCAGAAGCAGGACAGACTATTGATGTGACTATCAAAAATAGCGGTGGCTTCAGTGCTGGTGGCTTGGGTGTGGGCAAAGTTGATATCAGTACTGAAGCTGGTGCCGGCAGTGCTTTGAATAAAATTGACGCGGCTATTTCAACCATTGGTAGTGCCCGGGCTGACCTGGGTGCCTTGCAAAACCGGTTTCAGTCGACTATTCGTAACTTAAGCAATATCTCTGAAAACCTGTCAGCGGCACGTTCTCGAATCCGTGACACTGATTTTGCCACTGAAACGGCAGAGTTAACCCGTAACCAGATTGTCCAGCAGGCGTCGGTCTCGGTGTTAAGTCAGGCAAATCAGCGTCCGCAAACCGCGTTGTCTCTATTGGGTTAAGTTAAACCCAAACCATTAAGAGCAACCCAGGCAGACCGCTGATTTTTCAGGGTCTGCTTTTTTGTTTCTTTGAGGGAATAAACATGGATATCATCTCAGTACAAAGTGGCCAGAAATTTGCTGTAAGTGACGCACAGTCGATTTCGGTAACGCCTATAAAATCGACTACCGACAGTACCGCTAACACCGACGAATCATCTGGCCAAAAAGCCAGACAAAATGTTCAAGGAACGGCAGATCTGGTCGATAAAGAGTTATCTAAACCGCAGGAAGCGGATATTGATGTCGCGGTGGAGGAGATCGAATCCTTCTTACAGATACAAAATCGCAATCTTGCATTTTCCGTCGACGAAGAAACAAAGCGCTCGGTGGTCACGGTAAAAGACAGCGCATCTGGCGATGTAATACGGCAAATTCCTTCCGAAGAAGTACTGCGCCTTGCCGAGCGAATTAAAGATTTGCAGCAAGATATAGGCAGCAGTGTTGGGGTGTTGATTAACAACAAAGTATGATGAGGTAAATCATGTCTATTCAATCACTGGGTGTAGGCTCAGGTCTGGCGCTGGATGATTTGGTAACGCAGTTGCTTGAAGCAGAGCGTACGCCCAAAACCGCCCGACTGGACGCACGCGAAGAAAAGATAGAAGCGGAGATATCCGGCCTTGGCCAGATAAAATCTAAGCTGTCGGAATTTCGCGATACCGTTAAGGAGCTGAAAACCGACCGTGATTTGGGAGGGCGTGAACCCACGATTACCAACCCGGAAGAAGAAACAGAAATATTTACGGCTGATGCCTCCAATTCGGCATTACCGGGCATCTATAAGGTGGCGGTTGAGCAAATGGCCTCCGGAAGCCGTATTGAAACCGCAGATGCCGCAGCGGGTGGATTTGCCGGTTCCGATGACAGCGTGTTGAATGCCGGTAGTGGCTCATTGACGTTCAAAGTAGGCAGCACCGGTGACAGTTTTTCGGTCAATGTTACCGCCGGCATGACGCTGGCGCAGCTGCGAGAAGCCATCAACGACAATGCCGATAATTTTGGTGTCAATGCCAATATTATCGATACCGGTACAGCGGCAGGGGGGCAAAACTGGTTTTCACCTCCGAAATTACCGGCACTGGTAATGATTTGTCGATTGTTAATGATAACAATCTGGCGGATCTTAATCGGGTTGCTACCACAGATTCAGCGGAAACCGCCAGTTATCTGACCCCGGTGAAAACGGCAGAAAATGCCCGCGCCACTATCGATGGTATTATCGTGGAAAGCGAGACCAATAAATTCGATAATACAATTCAGAATGTGTCATTTGAAGCCAAAGAAGTCTCTCCCTTAGACTCGGCAGGCAAAGCCATCGCCTCGACCCTGAATATTGGTTTTGACAAAGAAGGGCTGGAAGAAAAAATTCGTAAGTTTGTTGACGATTACAACGGTATTGTCGACGAAATTAAAAAGCTGACAAAATATGGCGAATCGGATCTGGAAGATGATGGTGCGCTGGCAGGAGACTCGCTGCTGCGCGGAATCCAAAGCGGGTTAGCAGGTATTGTCGGTGATAGCGTCGGCGCTTCGGCCTTGGGCGGATTGTTTCGCCTGGGCATTGAAATTGATTCTGATGGCAAAATGGAGATCGGCTCCTCAGATTTTGGCCTGGGCTCAGGCGAAGATCGTTTAAAAGAAGCACTGGAAGATTCCTATGACGACATTTCTTCGTTGTTTACTGATGAAAACGAAGGTATCGCGGTCCGCTTATTTGACTTTGTAGAACAGTATTCTTCATCCAGCGGGCTTATCAGCCTGCGGGAAAAGTCAGCTAAAGACAATCGTGAAGAAATATATGATGATCGCGAGACTCTTGAGCTTCGAATGATGAGCTATGAGCAAACATTACGAGACAAGTATTTAAATTTAGACCAGACCGTCGCCAAGCTTAATCAGACTGGCTCTGCGTTGCTGGCCTCATTAAGATAAGGTAGTTAGGAGTTTTTATGGCACTTAAAGGTATTAATGCTTATCGCAAGGGTAGTCTGAAAGAAGATATTGCTAATGCAGACCCTCATAAGCTGACTCTGATGCTCATGCAAGGCGCCCTGGACCGTGTAGCCTATGCCAAAGGCGCTATGGAACGTAAAGATTATGTGGCGAAGTCAGAGTTTTTATCCCGGGTTACGGCCATACTCATTAACCTGCGCGACACGCTCGATTTAGATGTTGGCGGCGAAGTAGCGCAAAATATGTTCGCCCTTTACGATTATATGATTGAAAAAATCAGTGAAGGCCACGTGCGCAATGATTTAAGCATGCTGGATGAGGTGATTAGTTTACTAACTCCTATTCGTGATGCCTGGGTTCAAATTCCTGAAGCGGCAAAACAGGAAGCTTACGCCGCGCAACGTGAAAAACGTCAAGCAGTGTGATAGCTCTGCAGTTAAATCATAATCATACTCCAACAGCGCTGGCGCATCTTAATGAAAAGCTTGAGGCGTTGTTGGCAGATTCTGAGGTAGAAGACGAAGTACGTTTTGAACGAATGCTTCAACTTGTTCGACAGCGCGACAGCCTCATTTCCCAACATTTATCTTCCCTCGACGAGTCCTCACGTCGACAATTTGCTCAAAATGAACTGAGCGTCAATAATCAGTTGAATGAACTGGCCCAGAGCTTGCTAAACTCTGCTAAGAACGATATAAGTCACTTTATCAAAAGCCAGAGTGCTATAAAAAAGTACAAATAAAATGCTTAAAAACATACATTTGCATGTTGATGTCGAGGAAAGTCGTCAGCATGCAGTAGAGCAGCAGGCCGCCGAATTTATGGCATCTCGCAAGCGCCAGAATATCAGCGCGTTGCAGCGTTATATGCCAAACCTGCTGCAATATCTGCAAGCGCCTGTGCAAAGTAGTGTTTCGCTACTGTGTAACAAACATGGTGAGATCAATCTGATTGACTATCAGTCTGGCCGTGTGTTTTACAGTGAATTTCCCAGACAGGAAGCCCAGCGGCAGGTACAACAGTTTGCTCAAAACCCCTTGTATGTTCCCTTGGCAGGCACCGTTGATACCACCCCCAGAGATTATAAATTGCTGCACGGCCTGGATAGCCCGGTGGCCCACAGATACCGGTCGGCCAAGCCTGTGGCAGGTACGATTGAAGTGTTGGTGGTGTTAGGTCTGGGGTTGGGCTATCACATTGAAGAGTTGATAAAACAATATGATATCCGTCACCTTATTATCTATGAGCCCGAGCCGGACCGGTTAAAGTATTCGCTCACTATTGCCGACTGGAAAGCAATTTTGCAGCAGGCGCAGTCTAAACACACCGGAATTTATCTTCAGGCTGGAAACAGCGGTGCTGACTTAAGCGCCCATATCAGGGAGCTTTCAGAACACGTAAACATCGAAGGTTTTTATCTGTATCAGCATTATCCTGATCGGGTCTTTAACCAGCTAGCCGAAATGCTGGCAACCCACACTTGGCAGGATTTTTCCCAGCTAATGCCAGGCTCGGTAGAACACCGTGCCAATGAAAACTATGTCAGTGTTTGGCAGGGACATAATCAATACCAGCAGTGGTCGACAGAGGCACTGGATACCGCACGCTTCAATGATAATATTGCTGCATTTCGCCAGTACTTTCCGGCTATGGCCAAAGAGTTCGAAAATTATACGCCTTTACACTGGCAGCCGATGGCAAATGCTGAGGGTGAAGTGAATGTTTTTCATAAAAATACCCTGGCTGGATTATACAGCGATCATCCCCGGCAAGATTGTAATGCAAGTTTGCAAAACTTTGCCCGGCGTCCGCATAAAGACAGTCTGGTTTTAGGCTATTCCGGCAATAAGCTACGCAGCTACCTGCATTATCAGCTGGTAGAAAAAGTACAGCATGTACTTAACGATTTGGAAGAAACGAAAGGCGAGTTGCCAGCGACTATCAGGTCTATGATCATGTTTGGCATGGGAGTAGGCTACCAGTTGCCTTCGCTCTACACCGATTATCAGGTCGAAAAGCTGTTTATTTGCGAACCTAATCGCGACTATTTTTTTGCTTCGTTGTACGCCATCGACTGGGCCGCCATCTTAAAACAAATCGATGACAATGATGGTCGTATCTATTTAAATATCGGCGATGATGGCAGCAACCTGGTCCACGATCTTCTGATGCAGTTCCATACCATCGGGCCATATGTGCTAGCAAGTACTTACTTCTATCAAAGCTATCACAATGACGCGCTGTCTAATGCAATAGTGCAGTTACGAGAACAATTGCGGGTGATCATTTCCATGGGGGATTATTTTGACCATTCCCGTTATGGGATAGCGCATACCCAGTGGGCCATAAAACATAACACCCCATTTTTGAAGGCAGCGGCGAAATCGCAATTGTCGCAGGAGATGCGGGAGACACCGGTCTTTATCATCGGTAATGGTCCTTCACTGGATGCGTTGATGCCTTTGGTAAAAGAATATCAGCATCGGGCGATTGTTATCTCTTGTGGTACCGCGCTGCAAAGCCTGCACCGAAATGGTATTACACCGCATTTTCATGCAGAAATTGAAACCAACCGGGCTACCTTCGACTGGGCTTGCCGGGTGGGGGATTTTGATTATCTGAAACAAATCAGCTTACTGAGCTGCAATGGGATGCATCCGGACACCTGTGAACTTTATAAAGATGTATTTTTCGCCTTTAAAGAAGGCGAGTCGGCCACAGTCAGTATTACCGAGTTATATCCTAAACATGAGTGGGCAGTGTTAGGTAAAGCCTATCCCACGGTAACCAATTTTGCCATTGACTTTATCACTCAGGCAGGGTTTGAGCAGTTATATCTGTTTGGCACCGACATGGGGTTTGTGGATAAAAACCATCATCATTCTAAGGCTTCAGGCTATTACGAAAATGGTCAGCCGACCTATGATTATTCAAAAGAAAATAATACCTCGCTGGTCATCCCTGGTAATTTACGGCCATGGGTCAATACCAAATATGAATTCAAGGTTTCTAAATCGGTAATCGAACAGGCATTGGCTGCAAGTGCGGTAGAAGCCTACAATTTGAATGACGGGGCGAAAATCGCTGGCGCTAACGCCCTGCCACCAGAGAACTTGTTGGTTTTGAGCAGCGAAAACGCGGTTACACAAACCCTGCATCACTTTAAACAGCACGCTTTTGAAACTATTGAGCCTGAAGGCTTTGCTGACCGTTTTCATCAGCGTTATCGAAGCGATAAGCTGGCCGAGGAACTTGCTGAATTTCGGGAATTGGTGCAATCGGTCCCTCAGGATCGCGCTAAGGCGCATGCCTGGGTAGAACAACAGCGCCAGTTCACCATCGATTCATTCAAACAGCATCAGTCGTTGTTGTATTTTTATCTGACCGGCACGGTTAATTACATCAATAGCGCATTGATGAAAACACTGAACATCACGGATGAAGCACTGAGTATGCAGGCATTTGGGTCGATAGCCTCAGCATGGAATGAGACCCTGGAGCATATAGAGCATGCGCTAACCCAGTGTCAGTATCATTTTGATGGGATATCGAGTTACCCGCGCGAGCGTAGAGTACAACTGTTTCAAAAGAAGCTCAGCCATATGACTTCTTTTCAGATTATTCCGGCCCGACTAAGTCGTCTTAATCAATTCATCTCCTTAGGTCAAAGCAACATAAGCCCGGGGGCCAACCCAGCCAAAGTTTGTCAGAAAAATATTTTGTTTATTGATGACTTGCCGGACCCTGACAGGGGCGATTGGGTTATTGGTCGCGCTGACTGTATAGTGGTTAAAGCGTTCCCCACCCTTGAAAAATTGCTACGTAATGGCTTGAGCCATCGGCTTATTTATTTACCGGGCGACTTCCGATTGGCTGGTCATCCGGTGAACTGCAATGATATGGCCAGAGTCACCGCTGCAGCGTATATCGCGATGGAAGATCAAACACCTAAGGTGGTTGTTCCATTGTTGGGAAGGTGTATAAATTCTTTATCAGAAGAAAGGTTTTTTGATACAGAATTTTTCAATAGATTTCATGCGTATCGTGCTACTGATCAATTGTGGTTTACTGCTGAAGAGCTACCATCGGAATGTCACAAGACTATCTTGGGAGAACGGCTATCCTATATACACAAACTCAGCGCTTCAGATTTCAGTACGCCTCTTTTAACTCCTGAAAAATTTATGATGCGGTGGGAGCAAAATAAATCTCTACTAGAAGAGGTAAAATAAATCATGTCCTTATTCGATAACAAAACCATATTGGTTACTGGCGGGACGGGCTCTTTTGGGCATCGTTTTGTTAGCCGAGTTTTGCAAGACTACCGGCCTAAAAAGCTCATTATCTACTCTCGCGATGAACTTAAACAATACGATATGCAGCAAATCCATAACGCCTCATGCATGCGCTATTTTATAGGAGATGTGCGGGATAAAGAACGTCTTATCACCGCCATGAAGGACGTAGATTTTGTGGTGCATGCCGCTGCCTTAAAGCAGGTCCCGGCTGCCGAATACAACCCTCAGGAGTGTATTAAAACCAACATTGATGGGGCGCAAAATGTTATTGATGCGGCAATAGCCAATAACGTGGAGCGTGTGGTCGCCTTGTCAACGGACAAGGCAGCGAACCCGGTGAACTTGTATGGCGCCACCAAACTGGCATCAGACAAGCTGTTTGTGGCAGCAAATAATATCTCAGGTGCTCATGGGCCTCGCTTCTCTGTGGTCCGCTATGGCAATGTGGTCGGCTCCAGAGGTTCAGTAGTTCCATTTTTCAGAAAGAAAGTTGCTGAAGGAGATACAGTACTTCCGGTAACCGATCCAAATATGACTCGCTTTTGGATCACCCTTGATCAGGGAGTAGAGTTTGTTTTACAGAGCTTCAGACGCATGCAGGGAGGCGAGATTTTTGTGCCTAAAATTCCTTCAATCCGCATTATAGATTTAGTTGAAGCTTTCACTGGTAAGCGTGAGTATGAGGAAATAGGTATTCGCCCTGGCGAAAAAATTCACGAGATGATGGTGCCTGAAGAGGTAGCGCACCATAGTGTGGAATTCGATGACCACTTTGTGATTCGTCCGCCGATTAACTTCTTTGACAGGAATATCAATTATTTCTGTAACAAGTTAGGGGAGCAAGGCAAAGCAGCTGAAAAAGGTTACGAATACCACTCGGGTACCAATCCGCATTTTTTAAGCGTATCAGAGCTTAAGCAGCTTAATGAGGGCGCTGAATGATTCCTTATGGGAAACATACTGTCGGGGAAGCTGATATTGCCGCAGTAGTCGAGGTGCTGCAACATCAGTTTCTGACCCAGGGGGAACAGGTTCCCAAATTTGAGCAAATGCTGCAAGCTTACTGTCAGGTGAAGTATGCGCTGGCGGTAAACAGTGGCACCTCGGCGCTACATGTGGCTTGTCTGGCGCTGGGCGTGGGTGAAGGCGATATTGTATGGACCTCCCCTATCTCTTTTGTGGCTTCGGCTAACTGTGCTTTATATTGCGGTGCTGATATAGACTTTGTGGATATTGACCCTGCAACACGCAATCTCTGCATTGAACAACTGCAACAAAAACTCCAGCGGGCTTTGAAACACAACCGACTGCCAAAGGCGATAGTGGTAGTGCATTACGCTGGGCTAAGCTGCGATATGGCCGCCATTCGCACACTTACCCAACGTTATGACATCGCCCTTATAGAAGATGCCAGCCATGCACTTGGCGGTTCTTATTGCAATGCAGCGGTGGGAAGTTGTCAGTATAGCGACATTACGGTTACCAGTTTTCATCCGGTGAAATCTATTACCACCGCCGAGGGTGGTGCGTTATTAACAAACGATAACGCGCTCTATGAACAAGCAGTTTTGTTTGCAAAACACGGGGTTACCAGGGATCCTGCAAAAATGTCGGGTCATAATCACGGACCATGGTATTACCAGCAGGTGGAGTTGGGCTACAACTATCGCATGAGCGATTTGCACGCCGCGCTAGGGTGTTCCCAATTATCTCAATTAGATGATTTTATAAGCGCACGGCGAAATATTGCGCGTTATTATCTCAATGCTTTGGCCGAATTGCCATTACACTTACCTGCAGCCAGTGATACCAGTGCCTGGCATTTGTTTGCAGTGGAGCTTACTCAACATTGCCGGCATGATGTTTACCGAAAATTACAACAGGCCGGAATAGGCGTGAATGTGCATTACATCCCCATTCACCTGCAACCTTACTATCAGAAGTTGGGGTTTAAAAAGGGATACTTTCCGAAGGCGGAAGCATTTTATGAAAGCGCTCTAACACTACCTATGTATCCTGGTTTACAACCCGAAGAGCAGAGCAAAGTAATAGAGCAGCTAAGCAATATTTTAAATACCTAAGCGTATTTACACAACTCTGAGAGGTTGAACACAAAGTATGTCTGCCGAATTAACTGCGCTAATGACGACCTTTAATAGTGCCAGCTATATTACGGAGGCTATCGACAGTATTCTGGCTCAGTCTTTTACTGATTTTGAACTTCTTATACTCGATGATGGGTCATCTGATGAGACCGTAGAGCTAATTAAAGTCTTTGATGACCCGCGTATCAGGCTGATAGAAAATCAGGAGAACAAAGGGGTTGGTTTCAGATTAAATCAGGCACTTCGTTATATCAACTCACCGTATATTGTAAAAACTGATGCGGATGATATTAATCTTCCCGAACGATTTGAAGCTCAGCTTTCCCACCTGAAGTTATCAGGAGCAGATATCAACAAGTGCTATATAGAATACTTTGCCGACTCTCCATCGGTGGCTAACTCTGAAAGATTTATTAATTTTGTACAAACAAAACAACCTTTGCTCAATAGCATTGATTCAAGTAACAAAATTCATTGCGAATTGCCCCGGTGGTTATGTTTTTTACACGCTTCGTATATGGCTAAAACCGAAGCAATAAAACAGGCAGGCTATCCAGCCAAACGAATGTTTGAAGATTACGGTATGTTTTATCGTCTATTGGAAAAAGGCTATATTTTTGACTGTGTTGCTTCAGTATTGGTAAAGATTAGAGTGAGCGACACCTCAATAACCGCCACCGCAAGTACCGGTGACCTTGATGAAGGGATGAATACACTGGTGTCGATAAAGTGGCCGTACATAGCAAAATTAGCCCAAAACGGCCCCCTTTTTATTTACGGCAGTGGCGGGGGCGCTCGATCCCTAAAGCGTGTACTGGAACAGCGAAATATGCACATACAGGGTTTTATTGAAAAAGATAAAATGCCTGATGCAGAGGTTGTGGAAGGATTGCCGGTGGTTACCCTTGATGAGACGCTGTACGACTGTCCTGCCGCTAAAGTTATTGTGGCGGCGCAACCGGTTAGAGCCGAAGTTTGTGCTGTGTTAAACCACAATGCCATGCTGGAGTGGCAGGATTATATAGTGATAAACTAATGAAACTATCCATTATTACTGCCACTTTTAATAGCGAAAAAACGCTTCGGCGCTGTCTTGATAGCGTAGCCTGTCAAACTCGATTATCTGATATTGAACATATTATAATTGATGGAAGATCTACTGATAAAACCCTGCAGCTGGCTGCACAATATCCTCATATCGAAACAATACTGAGTGCCAAGGATCGGGGAATCTACGATGCATTCAATAAAGGAATTTCTCAGGCTACCGGGGATCTAGTGTATTTTTTGAATTCCGATGATGAGCTGATTGGTTCGGATATTGCTGATTTTATTATAAGTCAGTTCAAAGACGCTGTGATGTTCCTTTCCGGGGCTGTGTATTGTATCGAAGCAGCTCGTTCGTTTGTGGCGCGCGAATACCAGCCTGATGAACCAAAATCCAAGCCCCGCCATCAGGGATTTGTCTGTCGGCGTGAAGTATTTGAAGAGGTGGGCGGGTTCAATGAGTGTCTGACCATTGCTGCGGATATGTACTTTATGAAAAAAGTGGTTAGAAACTATGAGGGTGTTTGCACTGACAAATTAATAGCAAAATTTCATTTAGGTGGGGTAAGTAGTCAGATAGACAACCGCCAGAATGTAATAGCTCAGGATAAAATTGTAGAATATCTATTAGGGGATCCTGCTGCATTAGATGCCAATATAGCCGATGCGTCAATTCATACCCAGAATAATCTTTACCTAAAGAAAATTTTCAAATTATTTCTCAATGAACAGTTAGATTTCTCAGCAATGAAGGGAAAAAATATTGCTATATTCGGAACAAGGGGGCTTTCTGAAATAATTAGTGGAATAGGCCGACACTGCGATCTCCAGGTAAACTACTTTCTGGTTTCAAATAGTTCTGAGTCTCTTATAAATTCAACATTTCCCTGCTACTCCCTTAATTCAAATTTTGATAAAGAACCTGATTATGTGATCAATTGTATTGAAGGTGGGCATAGAGAAAAAATAAGTCAGAGTATTAGTAAAAGACTTCCAAGTGCTCGCATCTTAAACTGGTTTGAAATTGATAAAGTGTAAATTATATGTGTTAAATTATCTCTGAAGCATAGTTAATAATCAGTGGTGTAAAACATCAGTGAAAAGGCGGACCCTGTTCAGGGCAAATTTAGGGGGCTTCTTCAGGCATGTTATTCTGTAAATACCTCTAAATAGGATTTTGCCTGCTCATCTTCTGAATACCTTTTTCGGGCCGGTGTTAGCGACTCATTATTGACAGCCGAAGCGTCTGACAATAATGAGTCGAGTAATGTCTTCTTAAGCCCCTGGAAAGATACGTCATCACTCAGGTATACACATTTATTATCGGTCACAAAGTCGGTCATCCCCCCTATCGAAAAACCAACTACGGGCGTGCCACAAACCAAAGATTCGATGACGACATTGGGCGAATTATCTTCAAGCGAAGGTACTACTACTCTGTCTGCCAGGATGTAAGCTTCGGCCAGCTCATTTTGGTCAGCTATTCGACCTAAATTAATTACATTGCTCTTGTGACAAGCCAGTTCGCCACCGACATTAATAAACGTAAATTGACTCGCGGGCAGTTCGTCTATGAGGCGTTCAATAAAATGAAAACCTTTGCGATAAGATTTTTTTGCATCAGAGACAAATAAAATAACTTTAGTGCCCTTGGTTATATTAACCCGAGATGCCAGAGTAGCGCTGTCGGATACTTTGAATTCCTCTGGCACACAATTAAATATATGATGATGCGACTTTTTATTGAATAGTGTGCTTTGTTGCGAACACTGTAATAACCATTTGGAAGGTGACACTATAGCAACAGGGATTGTAGACGCGTTCAGGATCGCTTGCTTCTCAGCAAGTAGCATTTTCGATAAATTAGGTTCAGCAGTTTGGCGTAAAAAATGCGGCAATGCATCATCGTTTTTATAGCCCTCAAAGCCATTTGAATAATGATACCCTCCTGTAAAAGGTGCCATATCATGTAAGGTCCATACCACTTTTTTGATAATTTTTGATACGAAAAAACTAGGCCAATTCAAAAAACGTGAAGTCCAGTGCAGATTGATGACATCATAAGAGCCGATATCCGGGATATCCTCTATTCGACAGTCGCTATAGATGGAGGAAAATACATCGGTGAATTGAGATGCACTTTGGCTAATATTTTTTATAGTGGTGGTATCAATTTCTCGGTTACCAATTGTTAAAGAATTCAAACGATTTAAAATATTGGTAGGTTCTGCACCCGACATATCTTCGTAACTGTAGTGAAAAGGGATATCAGTCCGGGTTTTATGCATAGTGAGTAAGTGTGAACTAACGCCGTGTTTTAGTAGCGCATTATGTAACCTTACGCAAGCTGTTCCAGCTCCGCCACTATCGTAGGTGTTAACAAGCAATACTTTCATGATTTAATTAATTGTAGGGGGGGAATCATAGAATCCATTTGATTACAGTCCTCCAGATAAAACTGTATTTTGCCCCCACGGGTGTAATCAATCGCCGTAAAAGGAAGTTTCAGGGTTTGAGCAAAAAGAACCGAATGAAATCTCATACAGATATTATGCGTTGCGTTTTGCATCGCTGAAACAATATTTTCGACGGTGGCAAGCTTGGGGTTAAACGAAATATTCAGATCCTGCTCGTTGCTAAAGTAGGTTTCTATAAAATAACGGCTGAAGTCGCGGTCATCGTTGCCTACCACAAAATTATGCATGTGCTCCAGTCTGATATTAGAACAACCCGTTTGTTCAGCTTTTTCCCGGATAAGCTGTGCTATGCCAGCTTCCAGCTTCTTCTTTTCGGTCTGAAATTCTTCAATAGATAGATGGCGAGAGTATTCGTAGGTCCACTCTCTGAGGAAACAGCGTATAACATTGGCGCTTTGGGCTGAGTTTTGCTCAATGAAGTTTTGTTTAATGTACGGTCGGGCGAAATCGCCGCTAAGGGAGGCGTTACTAAACCCCATTGTGCTTGCTTGCTTTACGCTGGCTGAATCACGTAGATTTATGACCGTCGCCAACTCCAGAAGATTTTTTACGGCGCGTTTGAAACGGTCTTTGTGTAAAGGCCCTAGACCACACCCCTGAATTACCGTTTTAATATTATTGATTTTAGCTACTTTAAAAGCGATAAGTGGAACGTACAATTCATTTAAATCCATCAACGGTCCGCCGCCCATAACGACTTCGTCGGCACTTTTAGCATAACGAAGTAAGTCGTATGTTTTAGTCGAAACCACGGTGGCATTAATATTAAGCTCTTTACAGGTCTTCTGGGTTACAAAAGGGTACAGGCTCCCGATAACCAAGTCTAAAGTGGAGCCATAAGCAGTCTCGTACGCCTGTACTATGCCTCCCAGTATGGCTTTATCGCCCACTGTTTCAGTCCCATACCAGCCTACAATAAAGACTCTCTTTTTACCGGATGGGATAGGTATTGCCGACATAGAATTGGAATAGAGTGCAAGCAAATCTGCATTTTCTGTTCGTAGCGTTCTTAGATTGAGAAAGTCGTTGAGCTCTCGCTTTTTCTCGTTGTAGGTAATGGGGGCATGATAATCGTGAATACAGTTTTTGCAGTCTTTTTGTACAATCGCCTCTTTCTGATGGAATTTTTTTCGATACAACGCTAAAGAGGATTCATGCTGCCCATTACCAATGTCGTTAGATTTTGGAGCACAATAATTTATCTGGCCTTTAGAGCCGACTACGATACCGTCGTTGTGGTAAGGGCAGCCAATGAGTCGCTCACCACCCAGAAGCATGTTTTGAATGCTTGTGTAAGTGCGTTTTACCGAGTTTGAGTTTTCGTAATTTTGTTTTAACTTCTCGAAAAAAAGAACCAGATGATAGGTCTCATCTTCAGTGAAGTTGCGAATTACATTATCCCGATCTTCGTTATAAAGACGGTTAATAAACTCAGCAACGCGAAAACGCCCTCGCATATTATTTTTCTGCGCAAAATAAAGAAGGTCGTCGACTTCCCATACATTTTTCTTAGAGATGGTGCAGCCAAAGGTGGTGGGCACCTTCAATTCTTCGTTCAGATATGTGTAGACGTTATATGCAGACTCAAAGTTATTCTTAATGCCTCTGATTCTGTCATGTGTTTTTTTATAGCCATCTATGGAAACCATGGCAGAAAATGGCACCCCGTGATGCAGACAAAGTTCATTTATCTGACTAATTCGCTGCTTAACAGTGTTTTCTTCAATTGCGTTGGTAATAATGCTCAACCCTTTCAATGCAGGCAAAGAAAGGATTAACTGCTCATACACCTCAATAATGTCCTCCCGAAGAGTGGGTTCGCCACCGGTCACCCCCACATGGGCTAATTCAGAGTATAAGGGGTCAGCGAGCAGTTTACCTAAACCTTCAGGCGTAATCTCTACCTCGTTTTCGTTTTTCCAGATGTTGCACATAGTGCATCTGGAATTACACGTATCGATAATATTAAGGTTTAAAACCTTCGGTTTGCTGGTTGCGGACAACTTCTGCGTTTTACTTACACGGGAAATCGCTTCAAATTCGCGAAAAGTTTTTGTTAAATCTGTTCGGGTTACAATCAAACCGGTTAGCCTCAGTTAATCATATGAGCTGTACTATCTTGCTAAATAAAAGTATTCGTCACTTTTGGTCAGGGTGCCGCTAAAATCTAAAGTCTGAAAATGCATCAAGACAGCTGATACGGTAGTGCGCTTCATAGCCAGGGGCTGCGTCGACTTTCCTATGCACCCCGGTTAACACGCGAACCGTCTGCATCCCCAGTTTATTTAAATTAACAAAGTCCTTGGCGGGGTTGTCACCAATGTAAACCATATCCTGCCACTCGCAGCCTTCCGCCTGTTTTATCAGCTCAAAACAGTGCGTCGAAGGCTTGGCATGTTGCACCCCAAACCTGTGGGTAATGAAAACCCGCTTGAATAAGGCCTCAATGCCAAGGGCTTTCACTTTATTGTGTTGCACTACCTTGTTGCCGTCGGTTACCAGATATAAGGGCTTAGGCAGGCGATGGAGTAATTCAAGATGCGCTGCAGGCATACTAAGGTCAGGCTGATGCGTTCGATAAGCTGACAGACAGCGCTTTATATTGGTTTTAGTGTCCAGAGCGAAAGGCGCCAACCAACGATTGAACACGGCCCCGCGGCCTTCTTTATCCAGGATGGCAAGCATGGATTGCCACGACTCGTCCTGGTTCAGTCCCCATTTTTGTTCAGCAAAACGGGCCACCGCCCTAAAACCACTTTCAACATACTGGCGTTCATCATATAGGGTGTCGTCTAAATCGAAGATATAAATCACAAATAGCAATCCTGAGCATAACGAATCTGGGTAATCGGCGTGGGTGAGGGGCTAAACTCAATTTGCGTTAAGTCAATGCCTGCGCTTTGCGCCAGGCTCCAGTAAAAGCTATCGACGCCCGCTTTAATGCCTAATGTGGAGGCCCCGCCAAAACGGGCATTGCACTCGATAATGTGTAAACTATGACTGGCATCGATAATCGCCTGTAACACCACCGGCCCGGTTAACTGAAGAGAATGTAAAAACTGACGAATAATCGTGTCGAATTGTGGCAGATGCACCGTTTGGGTCACGGTAGACTCACCGTGTTTCACAACTTGTCGGTAGCGATAAATATGACCTTTCACCTGGTAGTGTTTATCCAGCCAGGCATCGATGCTTATCTCACGTCCTTCGATAAACGGCTGATAGATGGGGTGAGATAAACCCAGCCCATGCTGCTGAGCCTCGGTTTTGCGGACATTCAGCAACAGCGATCTGCTGCCGGCACCAAAGCGTTCTTTTACGACAAAGCGGTGGGTGTCCAGGGTCTCCAGAGTTTCGCTCGCAGATATTACCGGGCCCTCTGACCGCGCAAACTTCAGCTTGTCCAGACACACCTCCACAGCGTTAGCCTCTGCACAAATAACGTCTATATTGTGTTGTTCAAGTGCAGCGCTATGCCTTGCCCAAAACAACAGTTCTCCATCACGGCTAGGAACAACATGAGAAATCTGGCGGCGGATAAGCTCATCCATAATCTGCTGCAGGTTAGCCTCGCAGATTGCCGGCATGCACCAAAAGTCATCGGCAAAATACTGGCTTAAGGCAGTGGGTTCGCTATCGCCTGCTACCACCAGCGCCTTATCATCGAGTCTGGAAGCTGCTTGTTTGATGGCCTGTAACATCGGAATTTTAGCTGCTGAGCTGCTTATCAGTATTTTCAGCATGGGCGCTTTATTTCCTGTTTTGCTATTACCGGCCGGGCTGTATGCAAGGGTAAATTAGCACGGCGGCTTTGATATTCGGTAATACGAAAGCTTTGTTGCGGTGTCTGCCAGTTACCGTACATAAATTCAAGAAAGTCTTCGGCGTTGGTGGGCGCCCCAAAGGTCTTGCCCAAAAATTCAATTTGCCCGAAGTGGTCAAAATGCTCGGCCGGCGCAAAAAACAAACCGGCAGAGGAAACCAGTTCGGAATAGCCATTGGTGGTTTCGCGTAATTGCAAACTTAAATCAAACGGCACCCATTGGCTTGCGTCTTCGCAGGTAAACTCGATATTGATACAGGCCGGGCGTCCATCTACCTTTATCTGTATAACCTGCCACTGCACGCCTGGCTGTTGTGGCAAAAAGTGGTACAGCATTTCTGCCCGCTCCAGCAACCGGGTGAAATTGGGCGGGTCCAAAGCAAAGTCGATATCATCGTCCCAGGGGATAAGCCGCTGTTCACGTACCGCTCCCAGCAAGGTTCCCGAGTCCAGGCAGGCCGCAATATGATGCGTATCCAAAAAGCTATGCAGTTGATGCATCAGCGCATGCGCCAGCTTTAGCGTGGCCGGATGTTCGAAGGGTTTCGCGGCTTTCAGCTGCTGTTTTGGCGGAATCTGAATACGCGCTGGGTCAATCTTGAGCTCTTCGGTGAGCTGGCGGCTAATGGCATCCACCCACTGGCTGGTAATGATCAAGGTATCAAACTTCAGCGCTTGTAATCTGGCCGGCGCGATGACGGGGATGTCAAGCAGGTAAGTGCCGTGGCGCCCAGTATCATTGTCGGCCACTGCGACAATATCAACACAAGGATTTTGCTCAATAAAGTATTCCCCGGCTTTACTGGCTCCAAACAGCACCGTACGCATGCTTAAATGAGATCCCAGCTCATGGCGGTGCCTTTGGCCACCGCCTGTTTAACCGGCTTACCCAGCAATAAAGGTAAATACTTGGGTGCCAGCCCTAAACCTGGACGTACGGAGCGCAAATTGGTTTCGGTAAGAATGTCCCCGGCTTGCAAATCCTGAGCAATATACAATGAACGCCGGTGCACCGTCGATGCTTGCTCTTTAGCCGTGGCCCCATAGGTAACCCGGCCTAAGGCAATAGCAGCACGCTCGGTTTCTTCTACCAGGAGTCTGACCTCGTGAGGCTCTAAAGAAAACTCTGCGTCTACTTCACCGCCCGTGCGATCCAGCACAAAATGTTTTTCGATTACCGTCGCCCCCAGTGCTACCGCGGCCACCGCTACGCCTACCCCGGGGTATGATCAGAAAGCCCCACCTGGCAATCGAACAGCTGCGCCATATGCGGGATGGTACGCAGATTGGCATCGACCGGGCGGGCCGGGTAATTACTGGTGCACTTTAATAAAATCAGATCTTCACAGCCATTGGCCTTCAGTACTTCTACCGACTCGGCAAGTTCGGCCTGGGTCGCCATCCCTGTAGACACAATCACCGGCTTTCCGGTTTTGGCCACGGCCGCCAGTAACCCATGATCAATATTTTCAAACGAGGCGATTTTATAGCAGGGCGGGTTCAATGTTTCGAGAAACTCGACGGCAGACGAATCAAAGGGGGTGCTGAAGGCCAATAGCCCCTGCTGCTGCGCATAAGTAAACAGGTCTGAATGCCATTCCCATGGGGTCATGGCTTCACTATATAAATTATAGAGCGAATTACCTTCCCACAAACTGTCGGGATCATTGATAAAAAATTCGTTTTCGTGCACATCCAGCGTGATGGTATCAGGGGTGTAGGTCTGAAACTTGATCGCGTGTGCGCCGGCCCTGGCAGCCGCATCAATCAAAGCTTTGGCTTTTTCCATCGACTGACCATGGTTACCCGACATCTCGGCGATAATAAACGGCGGCTGATCGGCGCCAATGGTGTATTGGCCAATGGTAATATTTTTCATGTTAACCTCTTAAAAACGCGCGAATGTGGCTGGCGACCAAAGCGGCACCGCCGGTGCGTGGAACAATATTCTGGGCTATTTTCGCCATAGCATTCAATGTAGCAGGGGCGCCTAGCAATTGCTCAATACTGGCAGTCAACTGCGCCTGGCTTACCTCACCGGCATCCCCCAGCCAGCAGCATGCCTTTCGGCGCGCCAACTCCGCGGTAGTAGCACGTTGATTATCGGCCACGGTGACCACGATGCCGGCAAGCCCGCTAATACAACGTTCCCAGTGAATGGTGCCGCCGCTACTGATCATCAGCGAAGCCTGCTGCATCAGCCTGGCCATATAGCCGCACTGATGGTGTAAGGTTATGTCCGGACGCTCCGCTATTTGCGCTTGTAACTGTTCGTGCCAGGGATAACTGCCACCCACTACAATATCGGTGCTTACTGATAAATTCTTTAATTTTTGCAGGGCCCTGACGGTTTGACCGGTCATATTGTGTTCATCGGCCCCGCCAAAGCATACCAGAATTTTTTCCGGCTGCCGGGGCAGGGGAGGCGCATAAAATTCCTCACGCAGCAATGCGTATCGGGGGCCAAGCAGCAACCGCGTGGAGGCGGGTACGTAGGCCAGATAACGCTCCTGGGGGTGCTAAACAAATTTTGGTCTAGTAAAAAGTCGCAATAGTGTGGCCGATTGGCAAGATCGTCTATCACAAGGGTCGCCTGCCGCTGGCTTTGCAAAGCCTGACAATACCGTGCGCCCAACGCATAATGATCAACCACCAGCAATGAAAAGGGCCCAAAACCGTTAAGTATCGCTAATGTCGCCTCGGCATCCCGGTTTTCATCGCTACCTTTAACGGCACCAAGCAGCCGGCACTCAAATCCCGCTGCTTCGATGGTATCTTGCATATGGCCGGGTAAATCACGGCATACAAAAACACACTGCATGGGGTGTAAAGCTTTGGCCAGGGTCAGGCAGCGCATAACATGACCGGCGCCAATATGGGTGGAGCCATCCACCCGAAACACCGCTCTCATGACCGGGTCTTTTGTTTTATCAGCTCATACAACATTTCTGCACGCTCCCAGTCTTCGGGGGTGTCAATATCCTGTACCTGGTAATCCGGTAGCACCAACATGTGGGAATTAGCACCGAAAATGTGTTTTTTAGAATCCAGCCAGGTTTCACAGCTGCCCCAGTATAGTTGGCCGGCATCGTGAAACGCGGGGGGCAAATCCTGCGAACGCTGGGTTATGCCATGGGCATCAAAAGGGACTACGCCGCCGCTGTCGGTTTGCATAATAGCGCGCTGAATGGGAAACGAGTAACGGGCCGCCGTAAAGACATAATCCCACTTGCTTTGTTGCAGTTGATGCAGCGCTTCGCTTACCTGCGAGGCCGACAGCAGCGGCGCCGTAGCATAGATGCAGGCGCAGTAATCAAGCGACCAGCCCATCCCCAGCAGTTCTTTAATTGCATGACACACCACCGGCGAGGTACCGGTATAGTCATCCGCCAGTTCGGGTGGCCGCATAAACGGGACTTCGGCGCCGTGATGGCGGGCGACTTCGGCAATGGCCTCATCGTCGGTGGAAACCACGACTTTGTCGACCACGCCGCTGGCAAGGGCGGTTTCAATAGAATGTGCCAGCATGGGCTTGCCACAAAAATGGCGAATATTTTTTCGGGGGATTCGTTTGCTGCCGCCCCGGGCCGGAATGATGACTATATTCATAATACCCCTTTACTATGGCATCGACGCCAGCGTCGGTGGTCCGCCTACTGGCGTGTCAGGTATAAAAAGGACAGAAATATCAATCTTTTTTCGAAGGCGTTGTAGATGAATAAATCTGCAATAAAATCAGAGTATAACGCAAGCATGGCTGAGTGTGAAAAACAGCACAGCAGAGAGTGATACTCGCTTTTTGCGTTATTAACAAACATACCCATAACATGCTGCAAAAATAGTCGGCTGTGCTAACATAAAGACAGTATAAGGAGCATCTCATGATTAACTTCAATTCCGAAGGTCCGTCGAGCTTGTTGCAACAGGTACAGGATAAAAAAACTGATCTGATGGAAAAGCTTGCCAGTGGCAAACAGGTGAACAACGCCTCAGATGGCGCCGCGGCCCAGCAAATTATCGACCGGCTTACCTCGCAGGTTGAAGGCAGTCGGCAGGCTATCACGAATGCCTATGATGGTATTTCACTGGCACAGGTGGCTGAAGGCGGTCTGGCCAATATTAATGAAGATGTCAGCCGCATCCGCGAGCTTACCATGCAGGCGGGTAACGGCATCCTTTCTAGCAGTGATCGCGAGGCTATCCAGTCAGAAATTTCAGCCTTGCAGGACAACATCAGTCTGACGGCTGAACAAACTAACTTCGCGGGCAAACCGCTGCTCAATGAGTCCTCTCAGGTCAGTTTTCAGGTGGGCGCTAATGCCGGCCAGAACGTGGATATCCAGACCAATGATGTGGTGCGTGAACTTAGCGACGTGCTGAGTATTGATGTGACCTCTGGAGATGTCAACCAGGCGTTGGAAGCTACCGATGCTGCACTGGAGAGCGTGGGTGGGTTCCGGGCTGAACTGGGTGCCACCCAAAACCAGTTGGCCAGTAGCGCACGTACTATGTCACAGTCTGAAGTGAACACGGCGGCCGCACGGGGTCGGATTCAGGATCTTGACTATGCCCAGGCTGTCACGCAAAGTGTGTCTCAGGATGTATTAAGTCAGGCCAGTACGTCGATGCAGGCGCAGGCCAATCAACAGCAGGGACAGGTTCTGGCGTTGTTAAGTTAACTAATTTCAGCTCTTTTTGAAAAAGCAGGCTTGCCTGCTTTTTTTCTGAGCACAATTAAGCGATCAACAGTTGCGCCAGATTCGTTTACCGCTAAAATCATGCAAATGCGCTAAACTGTTAATAATAAGAACGCATCTTTTCGGGGAATTAATGAAGGATATTCTGCTCGTTAGCAATAACGGCGAACTGATTCATAAGCTAGAAACCATTGTTTCGTTTATCGGTGAACCTTATACCACCCGTGCGCCGGAAAAAAGCGCACAGTATTTAAAGGACAACCCGGTAGATGCGGTGTTGCTGGACTTCGCCGCGGCGTCGGTTCAGGAGCTTATCCTGCAATTTCCTCATATTCCATTTGTTGCGCT
Source organism: Salinimonas marina (assembly GCF_015644725.1). NCBI lineage: Bacteria > Pseudomonadati > Pseudomonadota > Gammaproteobacteria > Alteromonadales > Alteromonadaceae > Salinimonas > Salinimonas marina. The sequence continues at coordinate 2,775,418 of NZ_CP064795.1, read as the reverse complement.
GGTCGAAGAAGACGGCAGTGTCGGGCCCGAGCGCAATCTGGTCGGGGTGATAACCTTACCCATGACTTACCCTGCTTTAACTCAGGCAATTCACCGCTGCCAGGAATACAGCCGGCGGCGTCCGGGTTCTGACAAACCCTCCGGCATCAAAACCCGTTTATTTCGTTCCCTGGTAGGCAAAAGCGAAGAAATTCAAATGGTACGGCGTCTGGTAGAACAGGTTGCGCCCACCGATGCCACGGTACTGATTTTAGGTGAGTCGGGTACCGGCAAAGAGGTGGTGGCCCGTAATGTTCACTTTTTTTCAGAAAGAAAAGATGGCCCGTTTATTCCGGTTAACTGCGGGGCGATCCCGGGTGAGCTGCTTGAAAGTGAGCTGTTTGGGCATGAAAAAGGGGCGTTTACCGGCGCCATCAGTGCCCGCAAAGGCCGCTTCGAGCTGGCTGAAAATGGTACCCTGTTTCTAGATGAAATCGGCGACATGCCCATGCAGATGCAGGTCAAATTGCTACGGGTGTTGCAAGAGCGAACCTTCGAACGGGTCGGTGGCAGCACGCCTATTCGCTGTAATGTTCGGATTGTCGCGGCCACGCACCGCAATCTGGAAACCATGATTGCCGATAACAAGTTTCGTGAGGATTTGTATTACCGGCTAAATGTCTTTCCTATCGACAGTCCGGCCCTGCGCGAGCGTCGCGAAGATATCCCGTTACTGCTGCAGGAACTTATTAGCCGTATCCAGGGCGACGGCGTTGATGCTGTGCGGTTCACCGAAATGGCTATCGCTTCGCTGATGGAACATCAGTGGGCGGGTAATGTTCGTGAGCTGTCGAACCTGGTTGAACGCTTGAGTATTTTGTACCCCGGCCAGATTGTCGATATTCAGGAGTTACCGCCAAAATATCAGTATGGCGATGTACAGGCGTATCAGCCAGAATACCCCGAGGAGCTGCTGGAGCGTGATGCGTTTAACGCCTTATTTGCTGAGGCGGCGTCTCAGCAGGATGCCCCCGATAACGAAGCCAGCCCAGGTGAATTTATTGACCAGTCACAGTTGCCGATGGAAGGCGTCAATCTTAAAGAGTATCTGTCTGAGCTGGAGATCAACCTGATTATCCAGGCATTAGAGCAACAGGACTGGGTGGTAGCCCGGGCGGCGGATAAACTGGGGATGCGCCGTACCACCCTGGTGGAAAAGATGCGCAAGTACAATATTCAGCGTGAAGAAAATTGCTCGTCAGATAATTGACAACCTAACCCTTCTCACAATACACGCTAACTCACTGAAAAATAAGTGCTAATAAGTTGGCACGCCAAATGCTAGCTAGATTGTCATAAGAAACACGTCTGCTTTTTGACGAGGACGATATGACATACGACAGCACGCATCATAGCGCCACGTACGATAATACGTACTCTGCGCCACCTTCCCGCTATTTTGATAGTGGCGCGCCAGCACACTCTGGTGAAGAGTTACAGGCACTGCGTCATCAGGCCGATCGTCTTTCACACTTGTTACAGGTTATGCCCGCCGGCGTTATCGTGCTGGATGGTAAAGGCATTGTACGCCAGGCAAATGGTCAGGCCATGGATTTGTTAGGTGAGCCCCTCGAAGGCCAGCTTTGGCGCACCATCATCGCTCGTTCGTTCAAGCCCCGCGCCGACGATGGTCACGAAGTGTCACTGATTGATGGCCGTCGGGTCAAACTTTCCATTACCCCGTTGCAAACCGAACCTGGGCAATTAATTGTGCTTACCGATCTGACTGAAACCCGGCAATTGCAAGCCCGGGTCAGTCATATGCAGCGTTTATCGGCACTTGGAAAGATGGTGGCGTCGCTGGCTCATCAGATTCGCACGCCATTGTCAGCCGCTATGCTGTATGCCGCAAATTTAACCCGCCCGGATGTGGAAAAAGAAGCCGGCATCGGTTTTGCGCATAAATTAACCGGACGGTTACAGGAGCTCGAAAGTCAGGTCAACGATATGTTGTTATTTGCCAAATCAGGCGAAGAACAGGTCGTATCCCGGCTTAGTCTGAGTGATATCAAGATGGCTATCGTGCCTAATGCCGTCAGCCTGACTGATCCTCACCGGCAGCAACTGGTATTTGAAGGATTTGATACCCAGGTGCAGATTATCGGCAATCAGAGTGCGCTCAGCGGCGCGCTATTAAACCTGATCCATAACGCCAGCCAGGTCAGCGCCCCCGAAACCCGGATACGGATCGTCGCGAAGTATTGTGATGAAAAGGTGCATATCCAGGTCATCGACACGGGGCCGGGCATTCCAGATACCGAAAAAGATAAGATTTTTGAACCGTTTTTCACTACCAAAACCCATGGCACCGGGCTGGGACTGGCAGTGGTAAAGTCGGTGGCCCACGCCCATCAGGGCCAGCTAAGTGTCACGAATCTGGCGCAGGGGGGAGCTTGCTTTTGTCTGACTCTGCCTGGCACTAAGTCTGACATGGGTACTTATACCTCAGGAGAAACAGCATGAGCCAAACCAGTATATTGATTGTGGAAGATGATGCCGGTTTACGCGAAGCATTAATTGATACCCTGAATCTGGCCAGGTATCGGGTAGTGGCAGCCGATAGCGCCGAAGAAGCCATGAGTTGTTTAGGCCAATATCAGATAGACTTAGTGGTCAGTGATATTCAGATGGCCAAAATGAGTGGCCTGGTGTTGCTTAAACATATTAAGTCCCGCTTTCCCCAGATGCCGGTGTTACTGATGACCGCGTATGCCACCATTGATGATGCGGTACAAGCCATGCGTGATGGGGCCACCGATTACTTATCCAAGCCATTTGCTCCTCAGGTGTTACTGAATCTGGTGGAGCGTTATGCGCCTGCTCAGAAGGTGGAGTCCTGTACTCCGGTTGCCGCCGACCCCAGTAGTCTGGAGCTTTTAGCCCTGGCCAGTAAAGTGGCGCGTTCGGAGGCAACGGTAATGGTGTTGGGCCCTAGTGGTTCAGGCAAAGAAGTGCTGTCGCGTTATATTCATGATCAGTCTAACCGGGCGGCGGCGCCATTTGTGGCAATAAACTGCGCGGCCATTCCTGAGAATATGCTTGAAGCCACGTTGTTTGGTTATGAAAAAGGCGCGTTTACCGGCGCGTTACAGGCTAGCCCCGGCAAGTTTGAACAAGCCCAGGGCGGCACTCTGTTGCTGGATGAAATTACCGAGATGGATTTGGCGCTACAGGCCAAATTGCTGAGGGTGTTACAGGAAAAGGAAGTCGAGCGGTTGGGCGGACGCAAAACCGTCAAGCTGGATGTGCGGGTGATTGCCACCAGTAACCGTGATTTACGCGCCGCCGTAGACAATGGTGAATTTCGCGAAGATCTTTTTTACCGTCTGAATGTGTTCCCCATCACCTGGCAGGCCTTAGCGCAGCGCCCGGGCGATATTGTGCCGCTGGCAGATCACTTACTTGCCCGCCATGCCCATAAGCAGGGGCAGGCCACCGCAAAGCTTAATGCGTCAGCCCGCAATAAACTTATCCAGTACGACTGGCCTGGTAATGTTCGCGAGCTGGAAAATGTTATCCAGCGGGCACTGATACTGCACAGCGGTGATACAATTGATGCCGGCGATTTAATGATCGATATGGCAGCCACGCTGGCCAGTCATAATACTGGCCAGACTCATCAGGTAGCGCCGGTTGAGGCCCAGGAGGACAGTAGCCGCTTAGGCAGCGAATTGCGTCAGCAGGAGCATCAGATTATTTTAGATACGCTCCAGGTTTGCAACGGCAAACGTAAAGACGTGGCTGAAAAACTGGGTATAAGTCCGCGCACCTTACGCTACAAGCTTGCCAAAATGCGCGAAGATGGTATTGATGTGCCCGCCTGAGACCATGTGCAATTAAACATACCGTGAGACTGCCCGGCCTCGCGGTATTTTTAACCAATTCTTTTTTATTGCTTCCTCCCCCTCCCTAGCGTCTGTCATTTTTTTGGCTAACCATTCCCAAGCTATTGAAAAATATCAATAATAAAAGTTGGCTCAGCCCTTGCTTCAGTCTTGTTATATTGATGAGTCAGACAAGCTTCTGACGGCATAAATCTTGGAAATCTTGGGAGAATAGCGATGGACGTTAAAGCCGACAGTTTGTATCAGGAAATGCAGGCCATGATTGGCCAGGCGCGCCTGCAAACCAGTGCCACGCCCGAAATTCAGGCTAACCCCGGGGCGGCCGGTGAATTTTCCACCATGCTGAAAAGTGCCATCGACGGGGTCAATGACATGCAGATGAATTCAAAATCAATGCAACATTCTTTTGAAATGGGTGACCCCTCATTAAGCCTGGCCGATGTCATGCTGGCCAAAGAAAAAGCCGGTATTGCCTTTGAGGCCACGGTGCAGGTACGCAACAAAGTGCTTGATGCGTACAAACAAATCATGAACATGCCGGTGTAGGCGAGGAACAATAATCATGGCTGATACTGGAACCAATTTGACTGTGTCCGATCCCGATGCCTTAAGCGGCGCGCCAGAAACAGAAAATAAGTCTGGTTTTATGGATACGCTGGGCAGTGCCGATATGATGCGGCAGATGGCACTGGTGGTGGTACTGGTTATCTGTGTAGCCATTGCGGTATTTATTATGATTTGGGCGCAGGAACCCGATTATCGGCCACTGGCAAAAATGCCCACCGAAGAGCTTATTGAAACCCTGGACTACCTTGATGCCAATCAGATTGAATACAAGCTGGAAGGCAATACGGTATTTGTCCGTAATGATGAGTTTCAGAATGTGCGCCTGGGCATGACACGCCAGGGCCTGGTTAATACCGAAGATGCCGGCTCCGATATTATTATGCAGGACATGGGCTTTGGGGTCAGCCAGCGGGTGGAGATGGAGCGGCTCAAGCATGCCCGCGAAAAACAAATTGCGGCGACCATCGAAGATATGTCGAGTGTGCAGAAAGCCCGGGTACTGCTGGCCATGCCCAAAGAAAATGTATTTGCCCGGCGTGAGAAAAAAGCCAGTGCTACCGTGGTATTAACCCCAAGCGTGGGCAGGTGATTGGCGGCGAAGAAGTTGATGCGGTGGTAGATATTGTGGCCTCAGCCGTGCAAAGCATGGAGCCGGCCAATGTTACTGTTACCGACAGCAATGGACGGTTATTAAATTCAGGCTCCCAGGACTCTATCAGTTCGCGGGCACGCAAAGAATATGAAATTGAAAGCAAACGCGAACAGCAGTACCTGCAAAAAATTGATGCCATCTTAATCCCGGTCCTGGGGATTGGTAATTACACCGCGCAGGTCGATGTCTCAATGGACTTCACCGCCCGGGAACAAACCCAACGCAGTTATAACCCTGAGGTGCCGGCGATTCGTAGCGAAATGATCACCGAACACAATACCGTGGGCGCCGGCGCCGGCGGTATTCCGGGCGCGCTGAGTAACCAGCCGCCCATGGAATCGACGATTCCGGAAGATGCGGTGGGCGGCAATGCAATGAACCCGATGCCCGGTAGCAACAGCAAAGAATCTACCCGTAATTATGAACTGGATACCACCATTAGTCATACCAAAAAACAAACCGGGGTGGTGCGCCGGTTAAGCGTTTCTGTGGCGGTGGACTATATTTCCACCACCGCCGAAGATGGCTCGCAAAGTATGGTGCCGCGCAACCAGGAAGAAGTGCTGAATATTCGTCGTTTGCTGCAGGGCGGTCTGGGATTTGATGTCACCCGGGGCGACTCGCTTGAAGTAGTGAGTGTGCCGTTCACACGGATGGACACCGGTGTGATTGAGGAAACCCCATTATGGGAAGAGCCAAAATTCTTACCCATCCTGAAGCTGGTGGTCGGTGGCCTGGTTATCATTGTGCTGATTATTTTTGTGGTCCGGCCAATGCTGCGTAAGCTGATGAATCCTGAAGCCACGAAAGAGGTGGATGATTACGATGCGGATGAAGGGCTTGACCTGGGCGATGAAACCATCACTATGCTGAATCAGGAATTTGATGAGGGTCAGGTTGGTTTTGCTCCGGATGGCTCGCTGATGCTGCCCGATTTACACAAAGATGAAGATGTTTTGAAAGCGGTTCGGGCGCTGGTCGCCAATGAACCGGAATTGTCCGCCCAGGTAGTTAAGGGCTGGTTGTTGCAGGATGAGTAGGAGCAGTAAGTCATGGCTGAAGAAATAGCGAACACCGAGGAACCGTCTTACGATGTCGGCAAACTCGAAGGGGTTGAAAAGGCTGCCATCTTGCTGCTGAGCCTGTCAGAAGAAGATGCCGCGCAGATCCTGAAACATTTAGAGCCCAAACAAGTGCAGAAGCTGGGCGCTGAGATGGCAAAAGTTGATGATATGACTCAGGCCAAGATCACCTCAGTGCACAAGCATTTTATTGATGAGATACAAAACTACAGCACCATCGGGTTCCAGAGTCAGGACTTTGTGAAACGCGCCCTGACCGCCGCTCTGGGTGAAGACAAAGCCGCCAATTTGATTGATCAAATTCTGCTGGGTAACGGCGCCAAAGGTTTGGACTCGTTGAAATGGATGGATTCAAAGCAGGTGGCTTCCATTATTCGTAATGAACACCCGCAGATTCAAACCATTGTGTTGTCTTATCTTGAGCCTGAGCAAAGCGCCGAGATTCTGGCGCAATTCCCGGAAAAAGTCCGGTTAGATCTGTTAATGCGTATTGCCAACCTGGAAGAAGTGCAACCCGCAGCGTTGCAGGAGCTGAATGAAATTATGGAAAAACAATTTGCCGGTCAGGCCGGAACGCAGGCGGCCAAAATGGGCGGCCTGAAGTCTGCAGCCGATATTATGAATTACCTGGATACTTCTATAGAAGGTCAGCTGATGGATGCCATCCGCGAACAGGATGAAGAAATGAGCCAGCAAATCCAGGATCTGATGTTTGTGTTCGACAATCTGGTGGACGTGGACGACAAAGGGATCCAGGCAATTCTTCGTGAAGTGCAGCAGGATGCCTTGTTAAAAGCCATCAAGGGCGCCGATGAAGAGCTGAAAGTCAAAATCACCCGGAATATGTCGAAACGGGCCGCCGAGATGCTAACCGATGACCTGGAAGCCATGGGACCAGTGCGCTTGTCGGAAGTAGAAACCGCGCAAAAAGAAATCTTGTCGGTAGCCCGACGCTTAGCTGATTCCGGCGAAATAATGCTGGGCGGCGGCGGTGGCGAAGAATTCCTGTAACCGATAATTGGAACCTTGCTCTATGTCTGATGATCAGAACGAAAAGGCGCACGACGCCCGGCTGTGGGATCTGCCTTTTGTGGATGATCCCGGGCACCAACAGGCCGACACCAGTACCAACGCCCTCAACCGGCGTAGCGACTGGGTATACGAGCCGCCTGAAGAAGAAGAGGAAGTTAAACCACCCACCCTTGAAGAAATTGAAGCCATTCGCGAGGCCGCGCGTGAAGAAGGCTATAACGAAGGTCGCCAGGCCGGGTTTGATGAGGGCCAGGCTGCAGGCTTCGAGCAGGGCAAAAGTGAAGGACTGGCCGCCGGTCACGAAGAAGGCCATGCTGAAGGCCTGGCACAGGGCCAGCAGCTTATCGACGAGCAGCAGGCACTATGGCAAAGCCTGGCGGAAACCCTGCACGCGCCGTTAGAGCAGGTCAATGCGCAGGCCCGGCAGGAACTGGCCAGGCTCGCCGTAACGCTGGCCAGGGCGGTTATCCGCACCGAAGTGACCACCAATGACGCGGTCATTATGCAAGCGCTTACCGAAGGCATAAAAGCATTGCCCCTTACCGAAAATCACTACCAGATTCATATGCATCCTGACGATATCGCCTTGCTTCGTGAGCAGTTGGGGAATGAGGCTATTCGTGAAAAAAACTGGCAGCTGTTTGAAGCGCCAGCGATGTCGCGAGGTGGCTGTGATGTGGTCACCAGTCAAAACGCGGTGGATGTCTCTATCGAGCGGCGCTGCCGTGAAACCCTTGACAAATTTTTACTGCAGCAGGGGTTAAGTGGTGAGTGATGATTTCACCCGTTACTTTAGCCAGCTGACCCAGCAGGTCCCGCAGCCGCCGGTGGTGGCCGCGGGTAAGCTGGTACGCGGGATCGGACTGACCCTGGAGGCGGTAGGTTGTCAGTTGCCGGTAGGCAGCCAGTGCATGGTGCAGACCATTGAGGGTGAAATTGAGGCTGAGGTGGTCGGTTTTGGCGATGATATTACCTATCTGATGCCCACCGAAGCCGTACGCGGCATAGTTCCGGGCTCCCGGGTAATGCCGCTGAACCGCCAGAGCGGGTTACCGGTTGGTCCAGGTCTGTTAGGGCGGGTTCTTGATGGCAATGGCCAGCCTTTAGACGGCTTAGGCGCCATTGTCGCCGAACACCGCGCACCCACCACCAAGGCGCCGATGAACCCGCTTATTCGCATGCCGATTAAACAACCTATGGATGTGGGCGTACGGGCAATCAATGCCTTGAACACCGTGGGCGTGGGGCAGCGTATGGGGCTATTTGCCGGCAGCGGCGTGGGAAAAAGTGTGTTGCTGGGAATGATGACCCGGGGCAGCGAAGCCGATGTGGTGGTGGTGGGGCTGGTAGGCGAACGTGGCCGCGAAGTAAAAGAATTTATTCACGATATTCTGACCGAAGAAGAGCGTGCCCGGGCCGTAATTGTTGCGGCGCCGGCAGATACCTCACCCCTGATGCGGCTGAAAGCCTGCGAAACGGCGGTGACAGTGGCAGAATATTTTCGTGATCAGGGCAAAAATGTGTTGCTGCTGGTGGACTCGCTCACACGCTACGCCATGGCCCAGCGCGAAATTGCGCTGGCGGTAGGCGAACCTCCGGCCACCAAAGGCTACCCGCCATCGGTGTTTGCCCGCTTGCCGGCCCTGGTGGAGCGGGCCGGTAACGGCGCTCAGGGGCAGGGCTCCATTACCGCGTTTTATACCGTGCTGACCGAAGGCGATGATTTACAGGATCCGATTGCCGATGCCGCCCGGGCCATTCTGGATGGTCATGTGGTGTTGTCTCGTAAACTGGCCGACGCCGGTCATTATCCGGCTATCGATATTGAAGCCTCCATTAGTCGCGTGATGCCGATGGTGGTCTCAGAAGAGCATTTGTTGCAGGCCCGCCGGGTGCGCCAGGTCTACTCCACCTATAAACAAAATCAGGATTTGATTGCCATTGGTGCTTACGCCCGCGGCTCAGATCCACGTATCGACCTGGCCATTCGTGCCGAACCGGCAATTAATGCGTTCTTGCAGCAGGGCCTGAATCAGGTGTTGTCGTTTGCAGAGTGTCATGAGGCTATGCAGGCGCTCGCCTCGGGGCTGGGCAATGGATAACGATATGGTGGTGAGTTTATGAGCCAGTTACAAACCGTCATCAAAGTAGAACGCGACCGCGAAGACAAGGCCGCGCAGGCTCTGCAAATGGCTGAAGGCAATGTCCAGCAGCAAAAGCAAAAGCTCAGTAGTTTGCAACAATACCGGCTGGATTATGTTCGCCAGATTCAGCAGTCGGGTAAACAGGGTGGGGTAGATGCCCGTGATTATCATCAGCATTTGCAGTTTGTCGGTAAGCTTGATAAAGCCATTCAGCAACAAATGCAGATCATTTCTCAGGCCAGGATGGTGGTAGATCAACGCCGCCGTCAGTGGCTGGAACAACAAAAGCGTCGAAAAGCCGTCGATGTGCTGATTGAAAAAAAACAGGCAGAAGCGGCCATTGCCGCTAATCGCCGCGAACAGGACATGCTGGATGAGTTCGCTAATCAGCGTTTTTTACGTTCCAAAACAACTCGTTGGTAAAATCCTATAGCTAGAGCGTGGTTAATTTTACATAGTGGAACGCGACTTGCTATTTTCTGATTATCTGTACAAAACACCATATTCATGACGCTTAACGCCTGGCCCACGCTATCACTACAGCGCAGGCCGTTGCTGCTAAGCAAAAACCACCCCTAAGAGGACTTTGGTTATGATGCAAAACCTTGCCCCCCAACGCCAGAATGTTGCCGCCTTGCCGATTGATATTGAGCGCCCGGCTCCGGCATCAGACGCTGTTCATGGCTTTGGTGAGGTTATGCAACAGGCGGCAGCAGCCACCAGCAACAAAAGCAGCAAAAACAAGCAACCATCGGAGCCTGCTGGTACGTCTACCACACCTGCGCCAGTTACAAGCAAAAGCAAAACTACTGACGCTGACACCTCGGTTTCTGATAAAGCCAGTGCGACCCCGGCCACCGGCAGCCGCACCGAGTCGGCTACCGACAAAACCAGTGCAATTAATGACAATGCAGATGTCAGCGCTCCAGCCGATCCGGCTCAGGATATTGCCGGCAAACAGGCTGATGCAGCCGACGTGGACTGGCTGGAATATGTCAACCGCATCCGCAATTTAGAGCAGGACCAGGGTAGCCCGGAGCAACCTGATGTTACGGCGCCGATAGCGCCCATCGTAAAAGGTGAGGATGCATTACAAATAATTTCTGATGAGCTGGCCAGCCAGAACAATCAGTTGCTGTTTGAGGCTGGCGACGTCGCGCCTAAAGCCGGGGATGAACAAAAAGTGACGCCCATTCCGGTGCTGGTGGGAACGCTGGCCAAAGAAATGCTCAAACAGCTGGGCGGCAGTGGTGACGATGGTGAGGCGGGAGAGACACAAGCCTCTGCGGAAGATATCGATGCGCTGGCCGCCGCTATCATTGAAGTGTTGGGGGCCGGCCAGGACAATGCTGGCGATACCGGTGAGGAACAACTTGAGTCAGATAGCTTTTTAGCCGAACTCGCCCGACTGCAACAGGCGCAGCAGCGTAAAAACGAAGATACCAGTTTGTTAAGTCAGTTGCTAAATACTGAGCTGGGTCAGACTGAGCAAGGAACAGCAACAGCAACAACAACAGCTTCTCCTGGCGATGGCTCGCTGAATTTACTAGAACAGCTGAGTCAGTTGTCCGTACAAGGTCAGCAGCAGATGTCACAGGCACTGAGTGAGCGTATTGCCGAGCTGGCGCCAGCGCAAACCAGCGAGGCCAATAAAGCGCAGCTGGTCGCGGCGGTGTTAAGCGGCCTTAAAGAGATGCAGGATCAGATGGCGCAGGGCCATCAGCCTGGCTTTAGCGTGACCGATATGGTGGCTCAAGCCATGACCGAAAGTGGGGTTGAAGTGACGCCGCTGCTGCACAACCACATTGACCAGCAAGTAACTCAGCTGGCCGCCATTGCGTCAGCAGGCAGCAGCACTGCACAACTGGCGGCTTCCATGCACAATGCCGCGGCGGTGGCCTCGGTAGATACCCAGATGGCAGAGCATACGCAGTTGCGCAGTGAAGCTTCAGCAGCGACAAAGCAAGCCGAAGGGCTGGACAATGCGGTAAATATCCAGCAGCCTGACGGGCAGAAACAACTGGCGGAGAAGGTTCGCTGGATGGTGAATAGCCGAAATATGATGGCCGAGATTCGACTTGACCCACCGGAAATGGGTAGCATGCAGGTACGGGTCAATGTGCAGGGCGATGCCGCGGCCGTAAGCTTTGTGGTGCAATCTGCTCAGGCTAAAGATGTGTTGCTGGAAGCAGAGCCCAGATTGCGCGAAATGCTGGCCGAGCAGGGTATTGCGCTAGGCGAGTCTTCGGTTGAACAACAAAATCAGTCCGGCGATGATAGTCAGGGGCAGCATGCTGGTAAGGGCTCAGGTCAGGGCGACGCCGAGGCCGGTACCGATGACAGCACCATAGTGTCACAACAGTCATTGTCCCGGCAGGCACAAGGGGGTATTGACGACTATGCTTAATACGCCTATTGCATAATTGCGCTTTTTATTTCACACACGATAATACCTGTACCGGATTGACAAGAGAACACACACGTGGCCGATGAAGAATTACAAATAGAAGATACCGAGAAAAAAAGTAAGCTACCGCTGATTATTATTCTGCTGGTGGTTTTGATTGCCGGGGGCGGCGCCGCCTGGTTCTTTTTGTTTTCAGGTTCACAGGAACCGGCGGCCGCAGCGCAGACTGCAGCAGATGGTTCAGATACCCAGGCTGAGATACAAGGGTCGGCTGACGCAAAGGTGGGTACTGCCTTGTACGTGGCCATGCCACGTCCCTTTGTGTTTAATGTGCCGGGTACCGGGCGGGATCGGCTGGTACAAATTAAAGCCCAGTTGATGGTGCGCGGCGGCGATAATGAAGAAACCGCCAAAATGCATATCCCACTAATAGAAGGCACCTTGTTACAGGTATTTAGTGCCAGTAATGCCGATGAGCTTGTAACCGAGGCCGGCAAAGTGACGCTGCGGGAGCAGGCCGCCACTGAAGTGCAAAAAGTGATGCAGGAAATGACGGGCGACCCGGTGGTCGAGCGGGTTCTGTTCACTGGCTTTGTAATGCAATAACCAGGATGACACTGTGAGCGATTTATTATCTCAAGACGAAATCGATGCGTTGTTACACGGCGTTGACGATGTAGAAGAAGAGGAAGTCAGCAGCGAGCCGTCCGACTCTTCGGCGCTCGAGTATGATTTCTCCTCGCAGGATCGAATTGTGCGTGGACGCATGCCCACGCTCGAAATTGTCAATGAACGTTTCGCCCGGCATCTGCGGGTGAGCCTGTTCAACATGATGCGCCGGTCGGCCGAAGTGTCGATCAATGGTATTCAGATGATAAAATTCGGTGAGTATATTCATACGTTGTTTGTACCCACCAGCTTGAACATGGTGCGCTTCAGACCCTTAAAGGGCACCGGGCTGATTACCATGGAAGCCCGGCTGGTGTTTATTCTGGTGGATAACTTCTTTGGCGGTGATGGTCGTTACCACGCCAAAATTGAAGGGCGGGAGTTTACCCCGACCGAGCGCCGGATAATCCAGATGCTGCTCAAAATCATTTTTGAGGATTATAAAGAAGCCTGGGCGCCGGTAATGGATGTGTCCTTTGAATACCTGGATTCGGAAGTTAACCCGGCCATGGCCAATATTGTCAGCCCCACAGAAGTGGTGGTGATCAGCTCTTTTCATATAGAACTGGATGGTGGCGGCGGCGACTTCCATGTATCGCTACCCTATTCCATGCTGGAGCCCATCCGGGAGCTGCTGGATGCCGGGGTACAAAGTGACAAAGAAGACACCGATTTGCGCTGGAGCAAGGCTCTGCGCGATGAAATTATGGATGTAAAGGTTAACCTGTCCACTCATATGCTGGATGTAGAGGTTAGTCTGCAGGACATTATGGAATTTAAGGCGGGCGATATTATCCCGGTGGAGATGCCTGAGCATATCACGGTGCTAATTGAAGACCTGCCTACCTTCAGAGCCAAACTGGGGCGTTCACGCGACAACCTGGCTTTAAAGATAACCGACAAAATTGCGCGGCCCACCTCGGTGAAGTCGGAGCTACAATTATTAACCCGCGGTGGCCGCGTTATAGACAACGACGCTGAACTGCAAATTCTCGAAGAAGATCTGTAGTACAGACTTTTTGGATGACATGAGGCATTCTTATGAGTGAACAAGACGGAATGGACGATTGGGCTGCGGCCATGGCTGAACAAGCAGATTCAGAAGCCGGTGAAGGCGCGCAATCAGACGAAGATGTGCAACCAGCTGAGCTGGATGAATTTACCGATGATGCGCCCATCAGCGCTGAAGAAAAGCGCAAGCTGGATACTATACTGGATATCCCGGTCACCATTTCCATGGAAGTGGGGCGCAGCCAAATCAGCATCCGTAATTTGTTGCAACTGAACCAGGGTTCAGTAGTGGAGCTTGACCGTGTGGCCGGCGAACCATTAGACGTACTTGTAAATGGCACGCTGATTGCTCATGGTGAAGTAGTTGTAGTCAACGACAAATTTGGTATCCGACTCACCGATGTTATCAGTCAAATTGAGAGAATTAAAAAGCTTAGGTAAATCTTCATGCTTATCAAGGGGCTGCGCTCTGCTGCCCCTGTTATTTTGCCCCTCAGCCTTCGCCCAGTCCACCCAATCCATCACTAACCCAGGGTCGGTGTTGTCCATTTTCTTGTCGCTTTTGCTGGTGGTGGCGATCATTTTTGCGTTAGCGTATGTCCTGCGACGGTTTAATGTCACTCATGCTGGCCAGGGCCAGATGAAAGTGGTGGCCAGTATGGTTGCCGGTGCCAAAGAGCGGGTGATGGTGATCCAGGTTGGCGACGAACAGCATCTTATTGGTGTGACCAGCCATAATATTTCGCATCTGAGTAAACTCGAACAGCCGTTAGCGGTAAAAGAAAGCAATCTGGCCTCCGGCAGTCAGTTTAAAGATAAGCTGGTACAGGCGATGGCAGGCAAAATGAATCCGGCGGTAAAAAAGGATGTATCCGATGATAACTAGAGGACGGTTGATGATGGTACTGCTCATGGCAGGCCTGTTCAGCATGCCGGTACTGGCGCAGCAGGGAATTTCAGCGGTCACGGTATCCACCAACCCTGACGGCACCCAGGATTATTCAATGACGCTGCAGGCGTTGTTTATCATGACCGCATTAAGCCTTATTCCGGCTTTTATCATGATGATGACCTCCTTTACCCGTATTATTGTGGTGTTGTCTATCTTACGCCAGGCCATTGGTTTGCAGCAGTCGCCTTCTAACCAGATTCTGATTGGGGTGAGCCTGTTCTTGTCGATGTTTATTATGGCGCCGGTCTTTGAGCAGGTGAACGAACGGGCCTTGCAACCCTATCTGGACGAACAAATGACCAGTATGGAGGCCTTTGAGCAGGCCAAAGAACCCATGCGGGCGTTCATGCTCTCGCAAACCCGGGTAAAAGATTTGGACACCTTTGTGCGTATTGCCGGGGATGAGGATAAATACGCCGAACCCTCAGAAGTGCCCCTGACCATTCTCATCCCTTCCTTTGTAACCAGTGAACTAAAAACCGCTTTTCAGATTGGCTTTATGCTGTTTATCCCGTTCCTGATTATTGATTTAGTAGTGGCGTCTATTTTGATGGCGATGGGGATGATGATGCTCTCGCCAATGATTGTATCGCTGCCGTTCAAGCTGATGTTGTTTGTGTTAGTGGATGGCTGGAATCTTATTTTTGGCACCCTGGCCACCAGTTTTGGTATGGGCGTTTAGGAGTACGGTATGTCCCCTGAAGTCTTTGTTGAAATTCTGCGCGAATCATTATTTCTGGTTATTTTGCTGGTGTCGGCGGTGATTGTGCCCAGTATGATCGTCGGGCTTATTGTGGCGGTATTTCAGGCCGCGACCTCCATCAATGAACAAACCATGAGCTTTTTGCCCCGTCTGATTGTGACCCTGCTGGCGTTAAGCTGGGGCGGTAACTGGCTGGTGTCTAAGCTCATGGACTTCACGTTTCATATGGTCGAGCGTATTCCGCAGGTTGTTGGCTGACCATGCACTTTGAACTGGCCACGATTACGCAATTTCTGGCGGATATGATGCTGCCATTTATGCGTATCAGCGGTATGTTCGCCGCGATGATTGGGCTTAGCGCAAAATCCATTCCGCCACCGGTACGCGCCTTACTGGCGGTTTTTATGACCCTGGTTATTGTGCCGGTGGTAAAACCGGTGCCCATTGATGATCTGGTTAATCTGGCCACCTTTTTGGAGGTTATCCGGCAATTACTAATTGGGGTGGTTATCGGGTTTATCTCGATGATGGTACTGAACACCTTTGTTATCGCCGGCCAGATTATTGCCATGCAAACCGGTCTGGGGTTTGCCTCTATCGTCGATCCCGTGAATGGCATCAATGTCCCGGCGGTGGGCCAGTTTTATCTTATTCTGGCGACCCTGCTGTTCTGGGGGATGGACGGGCACTTATCGATGATCCAGATGATAGTATTAAGTTTTGATGCCTTTCCGATTACTGAGAGCTGGTTTACGCCGGCTCAGTTTCGTGAAATAGCCCACTGGGGCTCCTGGATGTTTGTGTCTGCGGTGACGTTGTCGCTGGCGCCGATTGTGTCGTTATTGATTGTGAATCTGGCCTTTGGGGTAATGACCAAAGCCGCGCCCCAGCTGAATATTTTCAGCATTGGTTTTTCTATTGCCCAGATCACCGGATTAGTGGTGATGTGGATCACGCTGGAAAACTTTTCTTCTCACTTCTCAGCCCAGTGGGCCAGGGCAGAGCAGTTTATGTGTCAGCTGCTGGCAATTTGCCCGGGATAAGGAGGCGTCGTTATGGCTGATGATGCGCAGGAAAAAACAGAAGACCCCACGAGTAAAAAGGTCGATGAGGCCCGAAAAAAAGGTCAGATAGCCCGGTCTCGGGAGTTATCCACCGCGCTGGTATTAATCATCAGCGGTCTGATGTTTTTATTGATGGGCGGAATGATCGCCAAAGCCATTTACAACATCACACAACGGATGTTCTCGTTATCCCGGGATGAAACCTACGATCCCTCACACATGTTTATTGTTGGCGGTGAAGCACTGATGGAAGTTGCCGGGCCGGTGTTACTCTATATGGTGGTGGCCATGGCCGCCGGCATTTATGGCTCCATTGCTTTGGGTGGGTTTAACTTTTCATGGGAGTCGGCCGCCCCAAAAGCCAATAAAATCAATCCTATCAATGGTTTTAAGCGCATGTTCGGCATGAACGCGCTGGTAGAGTTGATCAAAGCTTTCGCCAAGTTTGCGGTGATCGGCGGGCTGGCGGTGGGCGCTTTACTGTATTACAAAAATGAAGCTTTGCACCTGGATATGGAGATGTATCCGCTTAATATGTTCCATGCCATGGATATGCTGGAGTGGGCCTTTTTGTTACTGACCCTGGGGATGATTCCTATTGCTGCTATTGATGTGCCGTATCAGATATACAAGCACAACAAAGAAATGAAAATGAGCAAGCAGGAAATCAAGGATGAGAATAAAAATGCCGAAGGCGATCCCATGGTCAAGGGCCGCATCCGTCGCTTACAGTTTCAGGCTGCAGCCAACCGCATGATGCAGGAAGTGCCCGAAGCCGATGTGATTGTAACCAACCCGACCCATTATTCGGTGGCCCTGAAGTACGAAGAAGATGGCAATCGGGCCCCGGTAGTGGTGGCCAAAGGCATTGATGAGCTGGCGATGCATATCCGTAAGATTGCCAGTGCCCACGATGTGCCGTTAGTGGCTTCCCCCATGCTGACCCGGGCCATTTATTATTCCACCGAAGTAGACCATGAAATTCCTCACAAACTGTTTATGGCCGTGGCCCAGATCCTGGCCTATGTTTTTCAGTTAAGAGCCTACAAAGCGGGTAAAGCCGCCAAGCCCAAGCCGGTTAAGAAAGACTTACCTATCCCACCAGAATTGCGACGCTAATATAATTTCGGCTATATCACATTGTGGCATGGTAGTTGAACTATCCGCATCAGACAGGCAGTAAGTGTCAATTTTCTGATAGTGAGATAAAACGCGATGGAATTAACAGGTTTTTTGCGCCGGTTTGATAAAAATCAGCTGCAGCAGTTTGCTGGCGGGCTGGGTGTTCCGATCGTGTTGCTGGCCATTATGGGCATGGTTATTTTGCCCATGCCCCCGTTTCTGTTAGACATTCTTTTTAGTTTTAACATTGCTTTGTCACTGGTCATAATTCTGGTGGCGGTTTTCACCGAACGGCCGGTGGACTTTGGTATCTTTCCCCTGGTCCTGCTGATAGCCACGGTTTTAAGGCTGGCGCTGAATGTGGCCTCGACCCGGGTGGTGCTGTTGTATGGCCATGAAGGGGGCGATGCCGCTGGTAAAGTGATTGAAGCCTTTGGTGAGGTGGTGATTGGCGGTAACTATGCGGTCGGGGTCGTGGTCTTTGCTATCTTGCTTATTATCAACTTTAAAGTGGTCACAGCCGGTGCCGGACGGATTTCGGAAGTAAGCGCTCGCTTTACTTTGGATGCTATGCCTGGTAAGCAAATGGCCATTGATGCCGACCTGAATGCAGGTTATATCGACCAGGATCAGGCCCGTGAACGTCGCGAAGAAGTTACTGCCGAGGCTGATTTTTACGGGTCCATGGATGGTGCGTCAAAATTTGTTAAAGGGGATGCTGTCGCGGGTCTGTTCATCATGTTGATTAATATTGTCGGTGGTCTGTTTATCGGCATGATTCAGCACGACCTGAGCTTTGGGCGCGCGGTAGAGGTCTATACCCTGCTCACCATTGGTGATGGTCTGGTGGCGCAAATTCCTTCCCTGCTGCTGTCGGTGGCCACCGCCATTATTGTGACCCGCGAAAATGAAACTCAGGAAATGGGGCGGGAAATCCGTTCGCAGCTGGGTGACCCCAAGGCCTTGTATATTGCCTCAGCGGTGTTGTTTGTAATGGGCGTTATCCCGGGTATGCCTCACATTGCCTTTTTAGGTTTCTCGGCCATTGCCGGCGGCTATGCCTACTGGCAAAGTCTGCAGCTTAAAAAAGCGGCAGAACAGCCGGTGGCCACTACGCTGCCTGCAGAAGGTGATACCGGGGTACCGGAAGCCAAAGAGCTGGGCTGGGAAGATGTGCAGCAGGTAGACACCATTGGTCTGGAAGTCGGTTACCGGTTGATTCCATTGGTGGACAAATCTCAGGGCGGCGAATTGTTGACCCGGATTAAAGGCGTACGTAAGAAGCTGTCTCAGGAGCTGGGCTTTTTGATACCGCCGGTGCATATTCGCGATAACCTGGATTTGGATCCCAATGCTTATACCATTGCGATGCTGGGCGTTAATATTGGCGATGCGCAAATCAGTCATGATGAAGAGCTGGCGATAAACCCGGGTCAGGTATTTGGCGAATTGCAGGGCCGGGCGACCCAGGATCCAGCGTTCGGGCTGGATGCGGTGTGGATCAAACCTGCCCAGCGAGAGCACGCGCAAACCCTGGGTTATACCGTGGTGGATGCCGCTACGGTTGTGGCTACGCATTTATCTCAGCTGCTCACCAATAACGCCTATCAGCTACTGGGTCATGAAGAAACCCAGCAATTGCTGGATATGCTGGCCAAAAGCAGTCCTAAGCTGGTGGAAGGCCTGGTGCCGGATATTCTGCCGTTGAGTTCCGTGGTTAAAGTTCTGCAAACCTTATTATTTGAAGGGGTGCCGATCCGCGATATGCGCACTATTGTGCAAACCCTGAGTGAGTACGGTACCAAGAGCCAGGACCCGGATGTACTGGTGTCTGCGGTGCGTATCTCACTTAAACGTCTTATCTCGCAGGAGATATGTCAGGGCGGTCGAGAAATCCCCGTCATAACTCTGGCGCCAGAGTTGGAACAGATGTTGCACCAGTCTTTGCAAGCAGGTGGGGAAGATGGCGCAGGCATCGAACCTGGACTGGCCGACCGGATGCAAAAAACATTGCAACAGGCCAGTCAGCAACAGGAACTTTCCGGCGAACCGGCCGTGTTACTAACCTCCGGTATGCTACGCCCCGTACTCTCCCGCTTCTTTAAATACTCTGTAGCTGGTCTTCATGTTCTGTCGTATCAGGAAGTGCCAGATGATAAACAGATAAGAATAGTCAGTTCAGTGGGTCAATAATCTGACACCGTTGGTAACGAGGTTGCGATGAAAATCAGACGTTTTTTTGGTAAAGACATGCGCGAAGCGCTCAATGCAGTTAAAGCTGAACTTGGCAGCGATGCAGTGATTATGTCCAATCGCAAGGTTGCCGACGGTATTGAGCTGGTAGCGGCTTTTGACAAAGAGCCCGAAGCGAAACTGGCGCCCCGCCCAAAGCCAGCCGCCCAGCGCGGTTCAGCTCAGCCCCAGGGTCGCAGTAAAAATGCCACGCCCAGTTTAAGTGAAATTATCGGCGATGATGGGCCGGATAGTTTGCGTGACTTGTTGCAAAAGCAGCAGGAAGCGCGTGCCGCAGCAGCCGATAACACGGTAGCGCCTGCGTCTCAGGCACCGGCTTTTAATGAACCACCCAGCCTGCGCCCAGACGCAGCGCCGGTGAGCAGCCCTCGTAGCGCCGGGCACCGTCATTACAGCGAACCGACCAGTGACTTTAGTTTTGATATTGATGAGCCCAGGTTCAATGACTCACCGACGCAATTTACCGGACAGCCACAGGCTTCCGCGGCCAGTGGCAGCAGTGATTTAGACTCCATTAAAGAAGAGCTGGCGTCATTACGTAACGTGCTCCAGTTTCAGGTGGCGGGTCTGATGGAAACCAAACAGCATCAGCAAAACCCGGTGCATAGTTATTTAATGAAATGCCTGGCGGGGATGGGCCTGAGTCAGTCGTTATCCGAACAGCTGGTGCATTACACCCCCAAACAATACAACGAACGCGAAGCCTGGGTGTACTTATTAAATCTTTTGGCTAATCGCATGCATGTCGCGGGTAATGATATTCTGTCGCAAACCGGGGCGGTGGCCTTAGTCGGCCCAACCGGCACCGGAAAAACCACCACGGTGGCCAAACTGGCGGCGCGTTACGCACAAAAATATGGCGCCGACCAGGTGGCGATGATTACCATTGATACCTACCGTATCGCTGCCTATGAGCAATTGGCGACCTACGGCAAAATTATTGGCTGTACGGTACGTAAGGCGCAGTCCAGTGAAGAGTTGGCCGAGTTGCTGTTTCAGTTACGGCACAAACGCATGGTATTAATTGACACCGCCGGGTTTAGCCAGCGTGACAGCCGCCTGATAAAACAGCTTTCTCAGTTTGATCATGGGCAGATGCAACCGGTGAGAAAGTACCTGGTTACTCAGGCGAATACCCAATACCCGGCATTACAGCGTATTATAAATGCCTATGATGCGGTGAAGCTGGATGGGTGCATCTTTACCAAGCTAGATGAATGTTACAGTCTGGGCGAAGTGCTCAGCGTAGCCATAGAACACAGTTTGCCAGTCAGCTATGTTACCGATGGTCAGCAAGTGCCTGAAGATATAAAGGTCGCTGACGCAAAATCTTTAGTATCGGTTGCGGCAAAGCTTTATAAAAAGTACGGTTTGAATCATACTAACCCTAGTAACCTTGTTAACTCAGCACAGGCAGTATGATTGAAGATCAAGCGAGTAGCTTACGAAAGATGAATCAGTCACAATTAATCAAAGTTATCGCCGTTACCGGTGGTAAAGGTGGTGTAGGGAAGACCAACATTACGCTCAACACAGCCATCTCAATGGCCAAGCAGGGCAAGCGCGTCATGGTGTTAGACGCGGACCTGGGGTTAGCGAATGTGGATGTCATGTTGGGGCTGCGTGTGGAGCGCAATCTTTCGCATGTGCTTTCTGGTGAATGTACGTTAGATGAAGTACTGGTCACCGGCCCTCACGGTATCAAGATTGCGCCGGCTACGTCGGGTACGCAATCCATGACCGAGTTGTCTTCCATCGAACATGCCGGCCTTATTCGGGCCTTTAGCGAATTACGTTCGCAGGTCGATGTATTGATTGTGGATACCGCAGCGGGCATCTCAGATATGGTGCTGAGCTTCTCCAAAGCAGCTCAGGATATCATGGTGGTGGTGTGCGATGAGCCCACCTCCCTGACCGATGCTTACGCCCTGATTAAAATTCTGAACCGCGAACATGGGGTTTTCCGATTTAAAATCGTGGCGAATATGGTGCGCGACACCCGCGAAGGCCATGAGCTATTCAGTAAGTTGTCCAAAGTTACCGGACGCTTCCTGGATGTCGCGCTGGAGCTGGTCGCCACCGTCCCCTTCGATGAAAATATTCGTCGGGCGGTACGCAAACAAACTTCTATTGTGGATGCGTACCCCGGCTCACCCGCCGCCGTGGCTATTTCACAGCTGGCGACCAAAGCCATGCGTTGGCCGATCCCGAATCAGCCAGGCGGCCATCTGGAATTTTTCATCGAGCAACTGGTTTCGCATAAAGCAACAGGAACGCAACGTTGAATAGCAAAGCCGCTGCCTACCAACAGCAATCCAGTAAAACGCAACTGGTAGAGCGTCATGCTTCACTGGTTAAGCGAATTGCCCATCATTTGATGGCCCGGTTACCTGCCAGTGTGCTGGTGGATGATCTGATTCAGGCCGGTATGATTGGGTTGTTGGAAGCAGCAAAAAATTTCGATGGGTCGAAAGGCGCCAGCTTTGAGACATTCGCCGGTATTCGTATCCGCGGAGCCATGCTTGATGAGATTCGAAAAGGTGACTGGACCCCACGTTCAGTACACAAAAACAGTCGTGCGATCACTGAAGCGATTGCCCAGGTTGAAAAAGAAACCGGGCGCGATGCGCGTGATGTCCAGATCGCCGCCAAGCTCGATGTCAGCCTTGATAGCTATCATCAGATGCTCAATGAGGTCAACGCCGGTAAGCTGGTGGGAATTGAAGATTTAGGCGTGTCCGAAGATGTGATCACCACTGAAGTCAATCAGGGTAATGACTCGCCTTTGGAAGATTTGATGCAGGGCGCGTTTCAGAAGGCGTTGGCGCATGCTATTACGACCTTGCCTGAACGTGAAGCGATTGTGCTGTCTCTTTATTATGATGAAGAATTAAACTTACGCGAAATAGGCGAAGTGCTGGATGTCAGTGAATCCAGGATCAGCCAGATTCATAGCCAGGCAATGCTGAAATTAAAAGCTAAAATGCAAAGCTGGCGTGCCGATAGCTAATACAACAACAAACACAACAACAATATTTAATCCCCGGTGGAGGCCATTTTGGATAAAAGTATGAAAATTCTTGTGGTAGATGACTTTTCTACTATGAGACGAATCATAAAGAACCTGTTAAAGGATTTAGGGTTTTCTAACATCCAGGAAGCAGATGATGGCAACACAGCATTACCCATGCTTCAGCAAGGTGATTTCGACTTCGTGGTAACCGACTGGAACATGCCTGGCATGCAGGGTATTGACCTGCTCAAGAACATCCGTGCGGATGGCAGACTAAAACATCTGCCGGTCTTGATGGTCACAGCCGAAGCAAAAAAAGAACAAATCGTGGCAGCAGCGCAGGCTGGTGTAAATGGCTATGTGGTGAAGCCCTTTACCGCTGCCACGCTAAAAGAAAAATTAGATAAGATCTTTGAACGCTTAGGTTAATCCCGACGCTCTTACGGTATTAAAAAGGAATACTGGATGACAACGAATGTCAATGTTCCTATCTCGTTGGAAGAAGCCCGGCAACTTGTGGTGCATCTTGAGCAAGGTGACAATGTCGCCGCCCGCGAGCTTTTGGAAGCCATTTCTACCAAAGAGTCTATCGAACTTTTTGCCGAAGTGGGAAAATTAACCCGCCAGTTGCACGATGCGCTCAACAGCTTCCAGCTGGATGAGCGTATTGTGGGCTTAGCCAATGATGATATCCCCGACGCGCAAACCCGTCTGACCTACGTTATCGAAGAAACCGAAAAAGCTGCGAATACCACCATGGATGCGGTGGAAGCCAGCATGCCTATCGCTGAAAGCTTATCCGAGCGCATTAATACCATTATGCCGGAATGGAAAAAGCTGATGACGCGGCAAATTGATGTCGCTGAGTTTAAGGTGCTATGCAGCGACTTGGATGGCTTATTGAATAACGCGGCTGCGGAGTCAGAAAAACTGACCGGTCTGTTAACCGAGGTGCTGATGGCACAAGGGTATCAGGATTTGACGGGTCAGGTAATTCGACGGGTTATCGAACTGGTTAAAGAAGTTGAAGACAGTCTGGTACACATGCTTACGGTATTTGGTGAGCCGGAAACTGAACAGCCAGCTACAGAAAACAAAAAACAAGAAAAAAGTAGTGTCGAAGCTGAAGGGCCAATTGTTAACGCCGCAGAACGCGACGACGTGGTGAAAGGCCAGGATGATGTGGACGATCTTTTGTCCAGCTTAGGTTTTTAAGGGAGCCGGCAGATGTCGTTTGAATTAGACGAAGATATTTTACAGGACTTTTTGGTCGAGGCGGGTGAAATTCTTGAGCAATTACAAGAACAACTGGTCGATCTTGAAAACCATCCAGAAGACAGTGACTTGCTTAACGCAATTTTCCGTGGCTATCACACCGTTAAAGGCGGCGCGGGCTTTTTGGCGTTGACCGAGCTGGTTGAAATTTGTCATGGCGCTGAAAATGTCTTTGATACCATGCGAAACGGCCAGCGAACACTGACCCCCGAACTGATGGATGTCATATTGCAGGCCACAGATGTGGTGGTCGCTATGTTTGAGAAGGTCAAACAACGCGAACCATTAGAACCTGCCGATGCCGGCCTGGTAGAGATTCTGCACAAACTCAGTCATCCTGAGTCTCCCGATGAAAATATATTTGGGGCCACGGCGGCGATGGGCGAACACCCTGCGGGCGGTCTGAATATGGATGACTCTGCCCAGGATGTGGTAGAACCGGTACCCACCGCACCAGAGGTGGCAGCGATGCACGGCAGCACCGATGCCCAGGGCGGTATTGAAGAGATCACCGAAGATGAATTTGAAAAGCTGCTGGATGAGCTGCATGGCACCGCCGCACCAGGACGGTCTCCGTCTCCGGAAACGGCGGTAAGTAATACCGAAAATAAACCGGTGAAAGCCACGTCAGCGCCGGCTGGTGAAGATATTACCGATGATGAGTTTGAAGCCTTATTGGATGAGCTACACGGTAAAGGCCAGTTTTCTGCCGCTGAAGCTGCACAGCCAGCAAGTGCCACACCAAGCTCTGCCACTGCTTCTGCGAGCGGCGATGAAATCAGCGATGACGAATTTGAAGCCTTATTAGATCAATTGCATGGTAAAGGGCAGGGGCCTACCATCAAATCTGAGGAGGATGTCGCGAATACCGGTGAGACTGCCGCACCGGCCAAGCCCAGAGTGAAAGTCGATGAAGATGCCACGGCGGCTATCGCTCAGGCAAAACGGCAGCAACAAGCATCCACTGCGGCATCACCGGCTTCTGAAGCGGCGAAACCGGCGCCCGCCCCGGCTAAAAAAGACGATAAAAAATCTGGCGGTGCGGGTCAGCAGCCGGAAACCACCGTTCGGGTGGATACCAAACGTCTTGATCAAATCATGAATATGGTTGGTGAACTGGTGCTGGTGCGTAACCGCCTGTTGAGTCTGGGCATCAATACCAGTGATGAGTCGATGTCCAAAGCCATTGCTAATCTGGATGTGGTGACCGGTGATTTGCAGGGAGCGGTAATGAAAACCCGTATGCAGCCGATCAAAAAAGTGTTCGGTCGCTTTCCCCGGGTGGTGCGGGATCTGGCGCGCAGCCTGAAAAAAGAAATTACCCTTGAGCTGGAAGGTGAAGACACCGATCTGGATAAAAATCTGGTGGAAGCTTTGGCTGATCCGTTGGTGCATCTGGTCAGAAACTCGGTGGACCATGGGATCGAGATGCCGGATGAACGCCAGGCCGCTGGCAAAGCACGCATGGGGACCGTCAGACTTTCGGCTTCCCAGGAAGGCGACCATATCCTGCTGACCATTGCCGATGATGGTAAAGGCATGGATCCGGATAAGCTGAAAGACATTGCCATCAGCCGTGGGGTACTGGATGCAGATGCTGCAGCCAGAATGTCGGATGTAGATGCCTTCAATCTTATCTTTGCCCCGGGCTTTTCCACCAAAACTGAAATCAGTGACATCTCCGGTCGTGGCGTTGGCATGGATGTGGTGAAAACCAAAATCAACCAGCTTAATGGCACAATCAATATCGACTCGCAACTGGGTAAAGGTACCCGGTTAGAAATCAAAGTCCCTCTGACCCTGGCTATTTTGCCCACGCTGATGATTGTCGTTGGTAAGCAAACCTTCGCATTACCGTTGGGCGCGGTCAGTGAAATCATCAATATGGACATTACCAAAACCAATACGGTCGATGGTCAGCTTACGTTGATTGTCCGCTCTAAAGCTATCCCATTATTTTTTCTGGGCGACTGGTTGACCCGCGGCACCACCAATATTGACCGGGAAAAGGGTCATGTAGTGGTGGTTCAGATTGGCACCCAGCAGGTGGGGTTTGTTGTTGATGCCTTGATTGGTCAGGAAGAAGTGGTGATTAAACCGCTGGATGCATTGCTACAGGGTACACCTGGCATGGCCGGGGCCACGATTACTTCTGATGGTGGTATCGCACTGATACTGGATGTTCCCAGCTTGCTAAAACGTTACGCTCGCAAAAACTGACAATCGGGCGTCCAAGGAATTACCCATACATGGTCTTTAAAGTACTGATTGTCGATGACTCTGCGTTTTACCGTCGTCGTGTACGTGAAATACTCAGCGAGGACCGCGAGCTGGAAATTGTAGGCGAAGCCCGGAATGGCCAGGAAGCCCTGGATATGCTGATAAAGTGTGCCCCGGACGTAGTGACGATGGACGTGGAAATGCCGGTAATGGATGGTATATCCGCGGTAAAAGCAATTATGACCAGGCGGCCGGTGCCGATTCTGATGTTTTCTTCATTAACTCACCAGGGCGCGCAGGCGACCCTGGATGCCCTTGAAGCCGGGGCATTAGATTTTTTGCCAAAACGGTTTGAAGATATCGCCCAGGATCGACGCCAGGTGTCTGGCATTTTGCGTACTAAAGTGCGCTTGCTGGCCCGGCGCAAAGGCAGTCTTAGCCGCACTATACCTAGTCGCAGTAACCGGGCCCCGGACATGCCCGCCAATGCACCCCGTCATAGTTTTTTTCGCAGCTCTACGATGCTTAGCGGCCGCCAGGACAGTGTAACTTTGCCTACCGTATCCAGTGTGACTCGTTCAGGAAAAAAATACGCGTGTCTGGCCATAGGTGCTTCGACCGGTGGGCCGGTGGCGCTGCACAAAGTGCTTGCGCGCTTACCTGCCACTTTTCCAACGCCTATTATTCTGGTCCAGCACATGCCGGGTACCTTCACCAATGCGTTTGCGCAGCGACTGGACAGTCAATGCAACATTCGTGTTAAAGAAGCTGCCGATGGCGATGAACTGAAACCTGGCTGGGCTTATCTTGCGCCAGGCGGTAAGCAAATGGTCGTGGAGCACCGGGGGCCCCAGCCGGTATTACGTATTATTGATGATGCCGACAATCCGGCTACCTATCGCCCCAGTGTGGATGTGACCTTTACCAGTCTTGCCAATATCTTTGGTGGGCAGGTACTGGGAGTTATTTTAACGGGCATGGGCGCGGATGGACGCGAAGGATGTCGCTTGTTAAGTCAAGGCGGAGCCAGCATCTGGGCCCAGGATCAGATTTCTTCGGTGGTGTATGGCATGCCTCAGGCTATCGCTAAAGAAGGGCTTGCCCAGAAAAGTATTGGTATCGAAAATATGGCTGACTGCATTATTACTGAAATGGCAGTGTAGCCACATGCACGGGTATAGACACTAGGATGAAGATCTGGACCATCGCCAATCAAAAAGGTGGGGTGGGCAAAACCACTACCACAGTGACGCTTGGTGGTTTACTGGCTCAGGCTGGATACCGTGTGTTATTGATAGATACCGATCCTCATGCGTCGCTGAGTTATTATTTTGGCATAGAGGCCGAAGGACAAACCTTATCGGTTTACGATATTTTTACTAACAAAGAGCCGGTTACCGCCGATAAGGTTCTTGATTGTTTGTCACCTACCAAGGTGGATGGGTTATTTGTGTTGCCCGCCACCATGGCGCTGGCAACCCTGGACCGCCAGATGGGCAACGCGCCAGGAATGGGGCTGATGCTTAAAAAAGCGCTTAGTTGTGTCACCGATGAATTTGACTATGTATTACTGGATTGTCCGCCTGTGCTGGGGGTTTTGATGGTGAATGCGCTGGCGGCTTGTCACAAGGTTATTGTGCCGGTGCAAACCGAGTTCCTGGCGTTAAAAGGGCTCGATAGGATGATGCATACACTGACCATGATGAGCCGCTCGTTAAATAAGCAGTTTGACACCATTGTGGTACCCACCATGTTTGATAAGAGAACACGGGCAGCAATTCAGGCCCAGGCGAAACTGATGTCCGACTACAGCGAAGAGGTATGGCAGGGGATGATTCCGGTGGATACGCATTTCAGGGATGCCAGCCTGCAGCAGTTGCCGGCGTCGGTGCTGTACCCCAAAACCCGTGGGGTAGCCGCTTACCGTCTGTTACTAAAGGTTTTAGAGTTGGACCCTGTAAATGAGTAAAGGTACCCCATTTGCTAATGAAAAGGTGGTGGCCGACTATCTGGATGGGTTATTGAGTGAACCTGAAGATCCTGTGCAGGCCACGGCCTCCACAGCCCGGTTATTAGAAGCGGCGGCCCTGCAGCTGCAAGAGACAGAGTTAGAGGTTGAAAAGGTTTGTGCAAGTGAAGCGATGGCAAGCCCCTCTGCCCAGCCCATACCTGAAGAAAATGAAGAGACCCTGCTGGAGCAATTTGAAGCGATGCCAGCCCCTGAGCCGGTAGCGGTCGAAAATAGTAGCTTGCAGGAACATCTTCCTGAGCGTTTTCAGGCATTGTTTTTTGAAGTGGGGGGCTGACGCTGGCGGTACCGCTTATAACCCTGGGCGGCATTCACCGGCTGGGGAAAACCGGGCCATTAATCGGCAAGCCTGCCTGGTTTAAAGGTGTGATGCTCCATCGGGAAGAAAAAATTAGTGTGGTGGATACGGCGATGTGGGTAATGCCAGAAAAATACAATCACGCCCTGGCTGATCAGCTAAACTATCAGTATCTTATAATGTTAGGCGATAGCTCCTGGGGGCTAGCCAGTGACAAATTGGTAAATACGGTTACTTTGTCGAAAACTGAGATTAAGTGGCGGGAAGTTACCGGCAAACGGCCCTGGCTGGCAGGGATGGTAAAAGATAGAATGTGTGCATTGTTGAATGTACATCAGTTAATTTCAATGCTTAACCAAGGGCTGGGAAGTCAAGGTTAGTACCCGGCAATCGGAGCAGGTTCATGAACGAAGAAAGAGCAATAAATAATACCCCCGACAACAATGATGAAGTGTTGCAATGGGTGACCTATCGGTTAGGTGATGAAACCTATGGTATTAACGTAATGCAGGTACAGGAAGTGCTTCGTTATACCGAAATTGCCCCTGTTCCAGGCGCGCCTGAATATGTGCTGGGTATTATTAATTTACGTGGTAATGTCGTCACTGTCATCGATACACGATCGCGCTTTGGGTTGCCGCCCAGCAATATCACCGACAATACCCGGATTGTTATTATTGAGTCCGATGAGCAGGTTGTAGGTATTCTGGTGGATAGCGTGGCTGAGGTGGTGTACTTAAAATCATCTGAAATAGACAGCGCGCCTAATGTTGGTACCGAAGAAAGTGCCAAGTTTATCCAGGGGGTAAGTAATCGCGACGGCGAATTGTTGATTCTGGTCGACCTGAATAAGCTGTTATCTGATGATGAGTGGGATGAATTGTCAGGATTATAAGTGACTTGCGAATTTACTAAAAAGCAGGCTTAATGCCTGCTTTTTAGTTGCTGGTCCCAGGCGGTGTCCCGCGCCGCTCAGTTTTTCTGGATGTTTCACCACGGCGTTTTTAAGGAGTTATTATGACCGCACCCCAGCTCACTGTTATCGCAATGGCATTCGGTGCTACAGCAGTTGTGCTGCTAATAGCTCTGGGGTTTTATCTGCTTACCCTGAAGCGCCGATTGCAGCACCTGCAAAATGAACACAGTCACCATCTTAAAGTCACCGAAGAACAGTTACGCCATTTTCAGCATCAACTGGATGAAAAGCAAAATCGTTCTTTAGTGCAAAGTCGGCATTTACAGCAATTACAAAATAGTCTTACCGCGGTGGAAGCACAGGTTAAAGAAGTTAAACTTCAGGACCCCTCCATGCGATTGTACCAGCGCGCGGCAGAACTGGTGAAGCAGGGCGCTTCAGTAGAAGAACTGGTCCAAACCTGTGACATTCCTCATACCGAAGCTGAAATGATCATGAAAATCCACAAGGATAACCCGCCCCCAACGTAACCATCGGCAGTATTGCAAACATAGGTGGATACATCGTGGGTGGATACATCTTGGACACTCACTAACTCGTGGACACCCACCGTGGCCCAGCGCTAAATCGGGGACAGCCACTACATTCTAGACGCTCACCGTGCCCCAGCGCTAAATCGTGGACAGTTACTACATTCTAGACGCTCACCGTGCCCCAGCACTAATTCGTGCCACAGCACTAATTCGTGGACAGTCACTACATCGTGGACACCCACCGTGCCCCAGCGCTAATTCGTGGACAGTCACTACATCGTGGACACCCACCGTGCCCCAGCGCTAATTCGTAGACAGTCACTACATCGTGGACACCCACCGTGCTCCAGAGTAAGCCTGCTTCAGTCAACCCACGTTATCCAGGATACCCAAAAAAGGCACTAATTCGTGGACAGTCACTACATTGTGAACGCCCACCGTGCTCCAGAGTGAGCGTACTCAAGGACATCCATGTTAACCAGGACACCCACAAAATATGCCTGTCCTAGCATGGTTCTAGCATTGTTAGTCTAAGCACGGTTATTTAACTGCTGCGATTCTGAACACCCACCCCAAACTGACATATCTCCGGAATCACAGCTGTCTTTACCAGAGCGGGCAGCTAAACCGTATCATCCGCAGGGCGTTGTATGGGATGGGACCTTAATAGCTTCAACTATTATGCTGATGGACACCCATCGGAATGCATGGCTGTCTAAAAGAGGTCCGGCTGTCCAAAAGAACACCGCCTCACTCTCTTCAGGTAGTAGAATTAGATTTAGACGTCTAGACGTAAAGATGTTGATTATTGCTGAACCTTAAGCCAAAATGACTTTATTACTGTGTGTCATGGAGTCATTATGCCAATTAGAATTCCCGAACAACTTCCGGCTCAGGATGTGCTGTTAGGGGAGAATATATTCACGATGGACAGCCTGCGGGCGGCCAATCAGGATATTCGTCCGCTTGAAGTTGGCATACTCAATCTTATGCCGAACAAAATTGAAACCGAAGTTCAATTGCTGAGGTTGCTTTCAAACACGCCGTTGCAAATAAACGTGGATTTGATCCGGATTGATAACCTGGCGCCTAAACATACCCCGCAGTCACACATGGATGCGTTTTATCATGATTTCTCCAGTGTGGCCGCCAAACGATATGATGGTCTTATTGTTACCGGCGCGCCGTTGGCACATCTGGATTATCGGCAGGTCAAGTACTGGGACACCATGGCCGAGATCCTCGACTGGTCTGAACGCCATGTGCAGTCTACATTGTACCTATGCTGGGCAGCCCATGCGGCGATGTATCACTTTTTCAATGTCGAGCGAAGCCTACGTGCCGACAAACTTTCTGGCGTATTTGAACACCAGGTATTAGATCCTCACCATGAATTACTTCGAGGTTTTGACCCGTATTTTTACGCCCCGCATTCCCGCTTTGGGCACATTAGCTGCGAGGCCTATGCGGCGGTCAATGAGTTGAAGGTACTAGCTCGCTCAGATGAGGCAGGGGCCTACCTTGCTGCTTCGCAGGACAACCGCAAAGTGTTTGTCACCGGTCATCCTGAATATGATCCCGAAACGCTGCACGAAGAATATCAGCGCGATTTGAATAGCGAAACGCCAGCTGTGCTGCCTCAGCATTATTATCCTGATGACAACCCCATCCTAGAGCCCAAGGTGCGATGGCGCTCACATGGCAGCTTGCTATTTACCAACTGGCTGAATTACTGTGTTTATCAGAATACGCCTTATGATCTGAATCTATTAGCCAGCCATGCTGGCAAAAGAGGTAACAAGTGAAAGCAGAACAGACTCTGGCCCTCAATACCGCGGCCAAACAACGAATACTTGTGTTAGATGGTGCGATGGGCACCATGATCCAGCAGCACAATCTATCTGAAGCGGATTATCGGGGTGAGACATTCAAAAACTGGCATTGTGATGTCAAAGGGAACAATGATCTGCTGTCTGTCTCCCAGCCTGAATTGATTTACGATATCCACTGTGCTTATCTTGCTGCCGGCGCTGACATTATTGAAACCAATACCTTTAATGCCACTACGATTGCCATGGCCGACTATGACATGCAGGCGCAGTCGCAGGAGATTAATCTACAGGCGGCCAAAATAGCACGCCGGGCGGCGGATGAATTTACCCGTCAGACACCAGATAAACCCCGGTTTGTCGCCGGCGTATTGGGTCCCACAAATCGCACCGCTTCGATATCACCGGATGTGAATGACCCCGGTAAACGTAATGTGACATTTGATGTTCTGGTGAAAGCCTATGTCGAGTCCTGTCAGGCACTGGTGGATGGCGGGGTCGATATAATCATGATTGAAACCGTGTTCGATACCTTAAACGCCAAGGCCGCGGTTTTTGCGGTTTCCCAGGTTTTTGAATCCATCGGCTATGAGCTACCGGTGATGGTCTCAGGTACCATTACCGATGCGTCGGGCCGCACCTTATCCGGGCAGACAGCCGAAGCTTTTTACTATTCGTTGCGGCATATTAAACCATTTTCGTTCGGACTAAACTGTGCCTTAGGACCAGATCTGCTGCGTCAGTATGTGGTTGAAGTCGCTGCCGTAGCGCAATGTCTGGTGTCTGCTCATCCGAATGCGGGTCTTCCTAATGAATTTGGGGAATATGACATGGGTGCGGCCGAAATGGCCGAGCACATCGGCGAATGGGCCGGTAGCGGATTAGTTAACATTGTCGGCGGCTGTTGCGGCAGCACACCTGAGCATATTCAAGCGCTGGCTGAGGCGGTAGCAGGTACCACGCCCCGAAATATTCCACATCTTGAAACAAAATTGCGGCTTTCGGGTTTAGAACCCTTCGTGCATTAAGGTGATTACGTGACAGCAGATATAGCAACATTTATTAATATTGGTGAGCGTACTAATGTCACCGGTTCTGCACGCTTCAAACGGTTGATCATGGAGGGCGAGTACGAAACCGCTCTGGATGTAGCTCGCCAGCAGGTAGAAAATGGCGCGCAGATCATCGATATCAATATGGATGAAGCCATGTTGGATTCGGTTGAGGCAATGCGTACATTTTTAAATTTGATTGCCTCGGAGCCCGATATCAGCCGGGTGCCTATTATGCTCGATTCGTCTAAATGGGAGGTAATAGAAGCCGGTCTGAAGTGTGTACAGGGCAAAGCTATTGTTAACTCGATTAGCCTTAAAGAAGGCGAGACGCAGTTTTTACATCAGGCCCGGCTTATTCAGCGCTATGGTGCCGCTACAGTCGTTATGGCGTTTGACGAAACCGGTCAGGCCGACACCCAGCAACGCAAAATTGAAATTTGTCAGCGCAGCTATAAATTGCTCACTGAAAAGATTGGCTTTGCGCCCGAAGATATTATCTTTGATCCTAATATTTTTGCTGTAGCGACCGGTATTGAAGAGCATAACAACTATGCGGTGGATTTTATCGAAGCTACTCGCGTCATTCGTCAAACCTGTCCTCATGTGCAGGTGTCGGGTGGCCTGTCGAATATTTCCTTTTCATTTCGTGGGAACAACCCGGTACGAGAAGCCATGCATTCGGTGTTTTTATACCATGCGATCCGCGCCGGCTTAAATATGGCCATTGTCAACGCCGGCCAGTTGGAGGTCTATGACGCGATTCCGGCTGAATTGCGCGATGCAGTAGAGGATGTAATTTTAAATCGCCGCGATGATGCCACTGAGCGTTTACTGGATCTGGCACCAAAGTATCAGGGAGACGGCAAGGCGGCGGCCAAAGAAGATCTGAGTTGGCGAGAAGCGCCAGTCAATAAACGGCTCGAGTATGCTTTGGTCAAAGGGATAACGGACTACATCATTGATGATACTGAAGAGGCCAGACTAGCTGCCGAGCGCCCGTTGCATGTGATTGAAGGGCCGTTGATGGACGGGATGAATGTAGTGGGGGATCTGTTTGGTGAAGGCAAGATGTTTTTGCCACAGGTGGTGAAGTCGGCCCGGGTGATGAAGAAGGCCGTAGCCCACTTAAACCCCTACATTGAGGCGGAAAAAGAAGGCGCCGGCAGTAGCAAAGGTAAGATCCTCATGGCCACGGTAAAAGGAGATGTTCATGATATTGGAAAAAATATCGTGGGCGTGGTGCTTCAGTGTAATAATTTTGAGGTAATTGATTTAGGTGTGATGGTTCCCTGCGAGACCATTCTGACTACCGCCCGGGAACACAATGTCGATATGATTGGCTTATCCGGTTTAATCACACCCTCGTTGGATGAAATGGTGCATGTGGCCAAAGAAATGGAGCGTCAGGGCTTTGATATGCCACTGCTTATCGGCGGGGCCACCACCTCCAAAGCTCACACTGCGGTAAAAATTGAGCAAAACTATCACGGCCCGGTCGCTTATGTGGCCAATGCCAGTCGGGCCGTAGGGGTTTGTCAGAAGTTACTTAGCCCACCGCGCGTCCGGAGTTTGCAAAGGCTTTAAGCGAAGAGTATGACAAAGTGCGCGATCAGCATGCACGTAAAAAACCGCGCAGCAAGCCGGTTACTCTGGCCGAGGCCAGAGCGAACAAAGCTCAACCTGATTTTTTAACCCCGGTCCCCCGGCCTGATAGCCTTGGGGTGACCCCGGTAACCGTCGATTTAGAGACTTTGCGCCCCTATATTGACTGGACCCCTTTTTTCCTCACTTGGTCATTAGCAGGTAAATACCCGCGGATTCTGAATGATGAGGTTATCGGGACTCAGGCCCAGGAGCTATTCGATGATGCCAATCGCATGCTCGAGGATGTTATTGCCAACCACCTCTTACAGGCAAAGGGTGTCATAGGACTGTTTCCTGCCAACAGTAGTGGTGATGATATTGAAATTTACGCCGATGAAAATCGCGAGAAAGTGGCAGGTGTGGCACATCATCTGCGCCAGCAAACCCACAAGCCTAACCATCCAAACTATTGTTTATCGGATTTTATCGCGCCCAAAGATAGCGGCCGGGTGGATTATATGGGTGCCTTTGCCGTTACCGCGGGCATAGGGGAAGATGACTTGGCGCAGGAGTTTATTGCCAACGGTGACGATTATAATGCCATTATGGTTAAAGCAGTGGCCGACCGCTTGGCCGAAGCATTCGCTGAATTTTTGCATGAAGCAGTGCGTAAAACCTATTGGGGTTATGCCCCACAAGAAAATCTTGATAATGATGCGTTGATTCGCGAAAAGTATCAGGGGATCCGGCCCGCACCCGGCTACGCGGCCTGTCCGGAACATAGTGAAAAGCAGCTTATCTGGGATTTGCTGGAGGTAGAAAAGCATACCGGTATGCGTTTAACCGAAAGTTATGCCATGTGGCCAGGGGCGGCAGTGTCAGGATGGTATCTGGCGCATCCGGAGACACGTTATTTTGCGGTGGCCAAAATACAGCAGGATCAGTTGCTCGATTACGCGCAGCGCAAAGGCTGGAATGAAGATATTGCAACAAAATGGTTGGGGCCAAATTTACATGACTAAACCGTTTAGCCAGGCTTGTGAAAATAATCGCAGGCCTATTTTATCGGTATTAAAACAAGCATTTTGCAACAGTCAGGCTGTTTTGGAGATAGGCAGTGGCACTGGCCAGCATGCTGTGTTTTTTGCAAAGTATCTACCGCATTTACAGTGGTACAGCAGTGACCAGGAACAATACCATGAGGGGATTCAGGCCTGGATAGATGAATCGCCAGCGCCTAACCTGCATGCTCCCCAGGTGTTCAAAGTAGGGGAGCATGAGTTTCCTGTAGGTGAATGCGATGGGGTGTTTACTGCCAATACCACGCATATTATGCAACCCGAGGAAGCTCGTCTTATGATGAAGCTGGTTGAAGAGGCTTTGCCTGAAGGTGGAGTATTTTGTCAGTATGGCCCTTTCATAGAAAATGGACGTTTTAATAGCCAGAGCAACTACGACTTTCATCACAAACTTCAAGCGCAGGGTTATGGTGGGTATCAGGATATCGAGACTTTAAAAGCCTGGACCACTAAAATGAGATTGAAGCATAAACATATTATGCCGGCCAACAATCTTCTGTTGGAATGGATTAAGGCGCCACGGTAAGGGCGGGGAAACACACTGCTAAGGCGAAACCTGGTAAGGTGAGAATGAATGGACACACACCGCTTCGACGGATCCGCGATAAAGATCAGAATTTGAAACTGTGGACACCCACTTCACGCGTGGACACCCACGTCCGGCGCGTGCAGAACACTTTGTTTATGATTGGGGCAGCGTAATTTGTAAGCTTGCTGCCTGGCTTGCCATGTAACGAGATTCACCACTTTCAAAACTGTGCAATATGGAGATGGGCTATCGGACACCCACTTTTTTCTGTTATCAATAGTGGTGTGCAGCCTTAATCTGACATTCAGTACAGTCGTTTTTAATTCTTGCCTGAGACATTATGACTTTTTGATTGTTTGAAAAAGATTTTCGATGCCCAGCCCAAGAAAAAATCTCATATCATTAGCTGCAACACCCTATTATCACTGTGTTTCACGGTGTGTCCGCCGGGCCTATTTATGTGGCAAGGATAAGTTTTCCGGTCAAAGCTATGAGCACCGCCGGCAGTGGGTGGAAGATCGTTTGTTATTTTTGGGCAAGGTGTTTTCTATCGATATTTGTGCTTATGCTGTTATGAGCAACCATACTCATATAGTGCTACATGTTGATAAAGCCGCAGCCGAAAGTTGGTCTACCGAGCAAGTTCTGTTGCGCTGGCATCGTCTTCACAAAGGTACGTGGCTTGCCCAGCGTTATCTAAATTCAGAAGAGCGAAAAAACATGTCGCCGCCGGAATTAGAAACAGTTGAGCGTACTGCTTTTGTTTATCGACAACGGTTGTATGACATCAGTTGGTTTATGCGACTGCTAAATGAATTTATCGCTCGGCGTGCCAATAAGGAGGATGATTGTACTGGTCGCTTTTGGGAAGGGCGCTTCAAATCACAGGCATTACTGGATGAAAACGCGTTGGCAGCGTGTATGGCCTATGTTGACTTAAATCCGATTCGTGCTGGTATAGCTAAAGATCTTGAGAGCTCTGCACATACCAGTATAAAAAAGCGTTTGGGAGCATCCCGGAAAAGCACACAGCCTTCGCAGCTCAGGCCATTTATAATGAATGGCGGAAGCAAGCTCGCTGCTAAATTACCGTTCCTATATGATGATTATGTTCAGCTGCTTAGACAAACCGGTAATTATTTCCGTTCTCAAAAACAAGCAAGAATTCCGCCTGCCATTCCAATTCTGGACCAATCCAATGTGAGTGTTGGTAGTTGGTATTGGTCGATAGAAAATCTCGAAATCCAGTTTACCACACAGATAAGTCAGCGGATGATCGAACAACAGTCAGCTCGTCGATATTTAGCGCGCGCTGGATAATACAAAGTGTAAATAGAAGCCTGTTTTGTTAAAAGTTGAAGGTCAGGGTGGGTCGTTCCAGCACTTTTATCTGGGGCATTTTAAATACTTGAATCTCGCCATCAAAACAGGTTGTATTTGCTATTGGGTTATGTCGGTCTGTTAGCCTGTCAAAAGCAATAGCTGTATGGCAACCTCGCATAGTGCCAAGCCTGCGCTTCTGTCGACTCTCAAAAGAAACTTCATTCTCCATCAAATGTCACGAAGATGTCACCTGCAAAGGTTGGGGTCCATAGCCTTAGCTTTCCCTTTTGATTCAGCACAAGCAAGTCTGGTTGTATCCATGTGTCATGGGTGTCCGTTTCTGAAGTGACTGTCCCTTTTTGAGTGGGTGTCCGAGGCTGAGGTGGGTGTCCGGCTTCAAAAGTTCTTGAGCTACCATACTAAAGTATTAGCAGGTCTAGTCGACAAAGAGATCATGGATGCAGTCAGGTAGGGAATAAATGAAGTCGTTATCTCTTCGCAAAAAATTTATGTTAATCGTGGGTGGCAGTCTTGCAGCAATAATGCTGGTTACGGCAATTGTCACAGTCAGCTATGTGGGCGACCAGACTCGTCAGTCGGTGGAGCAGGATCTTACCAGCCGGGTGGCCATGGAAGCTGAAAAAATTGAGGGGTTCTTTTCTCGCTATGGGGAAGTCGCCCGAACATTTTTAAACAGTCCCTTCGTCACAGACTTTTTTGCTGACCACACCCAACGTGGTACAGCCGATTCAGGCCTGAATGATGCCCCGCGCATTTATTCCATGTTCGAAAACATCAGTCAGGCAGATGAAAATATTAAGTCTGCTTTTTTTGGTTCCGCCGCGACCGGTGAATACTTTTACGAAGCAGGCCGCGTCGGTGTGGACACCAGCGGTCCCACTGCCAATGATCCCACTCAAGGCTATTTTGCCAATCAGCGACCCTGGTTTAAGCAGGCGATAGAAACCGGTGAGCTCTATGTCAGTAAGCCCGCGGTGGACTCCCAGGATGGCAGCGTGTCGGCGGTGGTACAGGCGCCGGTATACCGTGATAATGAATTGCTGGGTGTGGGCGGTATCGATATTCTCATCAGCACATTGGGTGAAGTGTTAAGCAAGGTGAAGTATCAGGGTGAGGGGACTGCATTTTTGTTAGATGCCTCACAAAACCTGGTCTACTTTCCCACTACCGACAAATCCTTGCCGCTGCATACGCCACTGAACCTGCTGGATACCACCTTCGATGACACCAAAGGGTTTGCTGAACTGGCAGGCACCATTCAAAATCAGGCAAATGGGATGGTCCGACTGACATGGCGTGGTGAGGAGTATGTCGGGGTGTTTGAGCATGTGACCCTGGACAATGTCCAAATGGACTGGACCATGGGGCTGCTGGTGCCTGAAGCACTGATAAGCGAGCCGGTCGAGCAAACCTTTACCTGGGCGATGCTCATTGCTATCGCAATTATTCTGGCGGTACTGGTTATCACCTACCTGACCGGAAGCGCTAT
Organism: Salinimonas marina; assembly: GCF_015644725.1. Classification (NCBI taxonomy): domain Bacteria; kingdom Pseudomonadati; phylum Pseudomonadota; class Gammaproteobacteria; order Alteromonadales; family Alteromonadaceae; genus Salinimonas; species Salinimonas marina. The sequence continues at coordinate 2,736,683 of NZ_CP064795.1, read as the reverse complement.
TGTGGCACCCATTCTGGCTATGAAAAACGCCATGGCTGATATTGCCCGGGGAGATGGCGATCTTACCCAGCGTTTAGAAGTCAAATCCGATGATGAGCTGGGGCAGTTAGCGGCCGAGTTTAATCGTTTTACCGACAAGCTGCGTGACTTACTAAGCCAAACTGCAGCGAATACCGATGCTGTCGCGGCGGCGGCTCAACAGCTTAAAGCTGTGTCTGAAAATACCAGCCAAGAGATTTCTCAGGAACGCGATCAGGTGGATACTGTATCGTCGGCGGTGACCCAGATGGCGGCTACGGTAAATGAAATTTCTGAAAATGCAGCGCAGTCCAGCGCTGCAGCCACCAGTGCCGATGAGCAGGTACGCGCAGGTACGCAACAAGCACAGGATACCATGGAAGAGATAGCCGCTCTGGCAAAAGCCAATAACGAGGCAGTATCGGTGGTGCGCGAGTTAAGTCAGGAGTCTGATAATATCGGGGCTGTAATTGATGTCATTAATAGCATTGCCGAGCAAACCAATCTGCTGGCCTTAAACGCGGCCATCGAAGCAGCCCGGGCGGGAGATCAGGGCCGCGGTTTTGCCGTGGTGGCCGATGAAGTGCGGTCCTTGGCCAGTCGGACTCAGGACTCTACCGATGATATCCGGCGCATGGTGGAGCGGTTACAAACCATGGCCAGTCAGTCTGATGCGGCAATGCGCGATGGCCAGACACGTTCTGAACGAACCGTGGAAAAAACCGCCTCGGTGGTCACCACCTTAGAGCTCATCAGTCAGAGTATTGGCACAGTGCAATCGCAAAGCGGCTATATTGCAGAAGCTACTGAGCAGCAGTCTGTTGTGGCTGAGGATATCAATCGTTCACTGGTTAAAATTACCGGGTTAAGCGATCGAACCAATCAGCATGCGTATGAATTGGCGGCTCAGGCTACGCAGCTTAATGGCGTAGCCGAAGAACTGCAGTATGTGGTAAGCCAGTTCAGAATCTAAATCTGCACACCTTACTGTTGAGCCAAACAAACAACGCCTGAGGTGCTCCTTCAGGCGTTTCTTTTTGATAAATAGCGGATGCCAGGGTTTGACCATGCTGTATCTTCTATCCACTTTCCATACTCGGCTTTAGGGTAAGTAAATGCTCACTGTTGTGCCGGCCCGATACGGCCAGCACATCGCTTTGGACACTTTGTATTTACAGCAAGATATTTGTGGTTTTAATATATTATAACGCCCGATCCCATGCCGTCTGGTGCCAGCAACTGATTAAACTTTGTAGCCGAAAGGGACCACCGGGTAGCGAAGCAACGCCTCATCGATTTATTACTCCGTTGTAACCCAGGCGTGGTTGCTTGATAAGCAACCAGTTCATGTTTCAACAATACGTCGCCGTGCAATTCAACGGGCCTAAGCCCCTGAGAAGCCCCTGAGAGACACCCACTCACTTAGCCCTCAATGGACACCCACTCAATTAGCCGAAAATTATTTGAACAAGCTCTGCTACCTTGAGCCTCCCACTGATAGCAAAGCCACACTTCATGTCTATATAAAAGCCCCTGTTTGTTGTCTCAGGTTTGCGCGCCAAATTGTGAGTCCCAGTTGGACACCCACTCACTTTGCAGAAAGCGTATCAGTGAGTCCCAGTTGGACACCCATTCACTTTGCAGAAAGCGTACCAGCACAAGCTTTGCTACCTGCAGCTTCCACAAATAGCAAAAACAACATCCATATTTATTTGCAGACCAGCCTGTTTGGCTGGTAGCTGTGTGCGGCAGATTGGCAAATCTGGGTACAGCAGAAAGTTTGCCGTTGTATCGAAACGTGCCGGCCTCTGAAGGCCCGTGTATAACGAAGCCCAGCACAATATTTGGGACGAGTTGCAGAGGGATTTGAAGGTCTGAGATCATTTTGTTGGGCTGGCTACCCCATTATGGTTCATGTTGTATAATCGCCCCTTTGAACACGATCACCTATTTGACGCAGGACCCATGTCCGCCAGCCGGGCCATTTAGTCCCGATTCAATCCCTTGTCGGCAATCCAATAATGGGCGTGCTCAGCTATCCGGTGCTCCTCCCCGGGACGTTTGTTGGGTGAGAGCTACCCTCTTGCAATAAAATAACGGGGCAGCTGGCTTTAGCAAAAAACGATCAGCGCCCGGGTTCAAAACGGGGGAGCGCCAACATTGTGTAGATGGAAAGGGCTGTACGTCGTAAAGACTTCCCCTTACGGGGGCCGGTAAGCAAGATTATACAACCGGGCCCCTCACTGTCTTTCGGTTTGCTATTTGCCACCGTCCGGAGCGGGGATAAAGCACGGCTGCATTTCTTTTCTGGCGATGCCGTGACCAGCAATTATCATTAGCAACTATTGGCAAAGAGGTGCTGATGAGGGGCATCCCCGATACCGGCTACTCACACCCCAGATTGTCCAATGTATTTGAAAGCATGGGCGCTTTGCACTGGTGAGGCCCGGGGAGCAATGGCCATACCAAAGCACCCTCTTGCAAACTTTCGATTAAAGAGCTTTCAATTTGTAGAGGGCGCCAACCAGAGCAAGGTGCGTTTAAAATAAACGATAGGAAATCTTCGTGATACCTGAACGTACAAGCCGAAAAGGTGGGGGCGGTCAGGCCTGATAAGATGCCTTGAAGCCATAAAAGCAGACTGATACTAGCTTGCCCCATTCTGAATCAGGATGTGGCTGGCTCGGTTACTGCGACGGCATCGCCTAGCCTGTCGCGGATAATAGTGCGCATGAGAGCCGACAAATCCCGAAAAAAAGCACGGGCGGGCGAGGTATTACGCCAGGCCAGCACGTGCTGCCTGACAACCGGCATATCCGCCAGCTCGCATACATGTAATGCTTCTGGTTTATGCAGCTCAGAATGAACATACAAACCGGGTAAAAAGGCCACACCCATGCCCATCACCACCATCTGACGTAACGTATCCAGACTGGTGCCCTCGTAATCCCGGGCCACATTCGCACCCAACTGCAAACAAATCTCCTGTACCTGATGATGAAAATGGTGACGATTTTCCAGCGTAAGGACTTGCTCATTTCTAATCTGCTCGGGGTGGATATGAGTTTTGCCGGCCTGCGGGTGGTCGAAAGGCATGACAAACTTAAGGGGCTCATAAAACAATGGCTGGCTTTGAATCTGGCTATTGGTGGTCGACATCGGTGACAAAATCAAATCATACTCACCGGTCAGCAACCCCTGAAACAGCTGATCGGGGGCTGCTTCGCGGACATAAAACTTAAGACCAGGCTTCAGCCGATGAATATCAGGCAGAATATGAGGTAATAAGTAGGGCCCTAGCGTCGGGGGGATGCCTAGCCGGTACATGGTATTTTCGCCATCGGAAAGATTGCGTGCCACTTCATGAAAATGCAGGTTCGCTTTTAGCACCTGTTCAGCATAATGTAATAAGGCGTGACCGTGGGCACTGAGCAGGGTACCTGAGCGTGAACGTTCAAATAAAATCAATTCCAGCTGCGATTCCAGCGTATTAATCTGGCTGGTGAGCGTTGGCTGGCTCACCCCAAGTTCGTGAGCCGCGCGCCGGAAATTAAGTTTTTTTGCAACAGTAACAAAGTACCGAAGTTGATTAAGTGAAGGATTTTTTCTATCAGAGAGCATAATAAGGCTTAGAAAACAGGGGGCGTAATAGCCCGATTAACTGATAGCCTTAGCTTATCACTATATGAAGCGTAGCAATAAGTAGTAACCTTAACCGCGATTTTTCCTTTTAGCAGAGCAGGTAAACTATGAAACATTTGATTAAAGGCGTGGCTAAATTTCAGCATGATGTTTATCCCGACAAACAGGCAACCTTTAAAAAACTCGCCAACGGCCAGAACCCCGAAGTGTTATTTATCACCTGTGCCGACTCGCGCATTGATCCTAACCTGATTACCCAGACCGATCCCGGTGAATTGTTTATCTGCCGCAATGCCGGGAATATCGTGCCGCCCCACTCAAATCAAACCGGCGGCATGACCGCCTCGATTGAATTTGCCGTGGCAGCCCTGGGGGTCAGTCATGTGGTAATTTGCGGTCATACTGACTGCGGGGCGATGAAAGGCGCGATTGCGCCAGAAACGCTGGACGCACTGCCACATGTAAAAGAGTGGTTAGGTCATTGCCGCGGTGCCACCGAGGTTGTCCGAGAAAAGTATCATGAAGTCGGCGAAGCGCAACTTAAAGCCGTGACCGAAGAAAATGTATTGCAACAAATCCAGCATTTGAAAACACACCCTTCGGTCGCTGCAAAACTGGCAACCGGCAAGTTACAATTGCATGGCTGGGTGTATGATATCGAAACCGGCGATGTGCTGTGCTTTAACGATAAGACCAATGGATTTGCCCCGATGGCAGAGGTCTACAAATCATAAAAACGGCGTTTGTGGGCTGGCCTTAGGGTTATTTGGGTCGGTTAACAACATCCATCTCTGAATACATAATTAACGATTTTGAGGGCCACCTCGTGATAGCTTAGAGCTATCACGAGGTGGCGTATTATTCTATAAAGCTATCAGGTGACACTTCTATAACACATTGTTAAGATTTTCGTACACTGATCGAAATTCACAGGAGTATCACTATGGATCATGTCATCTCAGGCGTTGCCAAGTTTCAAAAAGACGTTTTTCCAGAGAAAAAAGCAACATTTCAAAAGCTGGCAAGTGGCCAGAACCCTGAAGTGCTTTTCATCACCTGTTCTGATTCGCGTATCGACCCCAACCTGGTTACCCAAACTGACCCGGGTGAACTTTTTATTTGTCGTAATGCCGGCAATATTGTCCCGCCCCACTCGAACCAAACCGGCGGTATGACAGCATCTATCGAATTTGCCGTTGCTGCTCTGGGCGTCACCCATATTGTGGTCTGCGGTCACAGTGACTGCGGTGCGATGAAAGGGGCGATCAACCCCGAAGGATTAGATAATCTGCCTCATGTTAAAGAATGGCTGGGTCACTGTCGTTGTGCCACAGAGGTAGTAAAAGAGCGCCGTGGAGAAGTGACCTCTGAGCAATTAGAAGAAGTTACGCAAGAAAATGTAATTCAGCAACTGCAGCACCTGCGCACGCATCCGTCAGTAGCAGCTAAACTGGCCACCGGTCAGGTTAAGCTTCATGGCTGGGTTTATAACATTGGTTCCGGTGACGTACTTTGTTACGACGAAGCCAATGGTGAATTTGAGCGCATGAGTCAGGCTTACGCAGAACAAACGCTCGCGTAAGACATAATTAGGGTCTTAAATGATTAAAATTAGTACATCTAACATTCGAGGCGATCTTACCGGCGGTTTAACTGCCGGTATCGTGGCATTACCATTAGCTCTGGCGCTGGGTGTGGCCTCAGGTCTGGGCCCTATGGCCGGGCTGTATGGTGCCATTGCCGTAGGCTTTTTTGCCTCATTATTTGGCGGTACCCCTTCTCAAATTTCCGGCCCCACCGGGCCGATGGTGGTGGTGCTTGCAGGCTTGTTCGCCAGCTTATCGGGAAATGTTGAGCTGATATTAACCGCTGTGGTGTTAGCCGGGGTTTTCCAGATTGTCTTCGGGGTCCTGGGCGTGGGGCAGTATATCCGTCTGGTGCCTTACCCGGTAATATCCGGCTTTATGTCCGGTATCGGTGCCATCATTATCATCTTACAGCTGGGTCGATTGATGGGGCATGAGCCTCCGGGCGGCACCATTGGTGCGTTAAGCTATCTGCCCACCGCACTGGCCGATATCAATATTACCACCCTGGCCCTGGGCATAGGAACGTTGTTAATTGCTTATAAATGGCCAGCCAAGCTGGGTAAATACGTGCCCGGCGCTCTGGCAGCACTTATCATTGGTACCTTAGCCAGCCTGATGCTGACGAACGTGCCTATTTTGGGTGACATCCCAACCGGACTGCCAAGTATCCATCTACCGGTGTTCGAACAAGGTCAGGTGTTTATGGTGGTGGAAGCAGCCTTCATTTTGGCGGTGCTGGGTGCAATTGATAGTTTGCTGACGTCGCTGGTAGCCGACAACATGACCCGTACACGTCATGACAGTAACCGTGAACTGATTGGCCAGGGTATCGGTAATACCATTGCCGGATTAATTGGCGGTATCGCGGGAGCTGGTGCCACGATGCGTACTGTGGTCAATATTCGTAGCGGTGGTAAAGATCGTATTTCGGGCATGACTCACGCCCTGGTACTGCTGGCTATTGTACTGGGATTAAGCCCGTTGGCAGCGCAAATTCCTCACGCCGTGCTGGCCGGTATTCTGGTTAAAGTTGGCCTGGATATTATTGACTGGGGATACCTGAAACGTGCCCATACCGGACCCCGCTGGGACTTTGGTTTGATGGTGCTGGTATTAGGCCTGACCGTCTTTGTCGATCTTATCACTGCGGTGGGCGTGGGTGTGGTGTTAGCGGCACTGGCTTATGTACGCCAGGTAGCCCAGCTACAGATTGAAGAAGTGTCGAAGATACCCGCCTATCTGGCCGACGCCGAAGAAAATGCGTTGTTAGAAAAAGCCAATGGCAAAGTCAGTTTGTTCAGCTTCGGGGGACCACTTAGTTTTGGTGCTGCAGCAGATCTTGGCCACCATGTTCGTGAAAAAGTACAGCCTGGTTCGCAGGTTCTGATTCTGGACTTTAGCCGGGTGCCCGTGGTGGATGTATCGGCTGCCATGGCGGTGGAAACCATTACCTCTGACGCTACGGCGGCAGGGCGTGAGCTGGTTATTAGTGGTGCCACCGATGACGTGAAAAAGGTGCTCGACAGCATCAATGTACATCAGCCAAATGTGCGTATGTTTAGTAGCCGCCTGGAAGCGCTGGATTGTGCATTGCGCATCATAGACAACAACGAAAACAGCGAGTCGGAAGATAATCTGGCCAAGGCCTGATCGTTCTTTGCTGGTGTCAGCACCGGGTGCTGACACCACACCCACAAAAAAAGCCACTTCAATATGAAGTGGCTTTTTTATTTTCAGTGCCTCATCCTAAATAGCGTTGACACTTTTCTAACCGGCATTCCTTACCAGATTTTCACCCGGTCTTCAGGAGCCAGATACATTGCATCTCCTGGTTTGACATCAAATGCCTCATACCAGGCATCCAGGTTTCTGGGGGCCAGGGTACGGTAGCGAGCAGGAGAATGGGGATCAGCACGCAGCTGATTCATCAGACTTTCCTGCGTGCGCTTTTCACGCCACACCTGAGCCCATGCCAGGAAGAATCGCTGGTCGCCAGTAAGACCGTCGATGACCGGTGCTTCCTTACCATCCAGACTCAGTTTATAGGCTTCATAAGCCATGGACAGGCCACCTACATCACCAATGTTTTCGCCCAGCGTTAAGCGTCCGTTGACATGGTTGCCTTCAATGGGCTCATACTGACTGTATTGTTCGTCTAGCTGATCAACTTTATCGGTAAAGGCTTTCAGGTCTTCCTCGGTCCACCAGTTGCGCTGAATACCATCCGCATCTGATTTTGCCCCCTGGTCGTCAAAACCATGGCCCATTTCGTGGCCGATTACCGCACCAATGGCGCCATAATTTACCGCCGGGTCGGCGTTGGGATCAAAAAATGGTGGCTGCAAAATAGCGGCCGGGAACACAATTTCGTTAAACGAAGAATTGTAATAAGCATTAACCGTTTGAGGGGTCATGCCCCAACGCTCACGATCGGTAGGCTTCAGCTCGTTTTGTACATCTTTTTGCATAAAGAACTTACGCAGGTTACGCACATTAGCAATCAGATTGTCTGGGGTGATCTGAATATTATCCAGTTCAATCCATTCATCCGGATAGCCAATCTTAGGTCTGAATGCAGCCAGTTTTTCTTTGGCCGCTTTTTTGGTTTCCTCACCCATCCAGTCAAGATTTTCAATCCGTTTTTTCAATGCCGCGCGCAGATTTTCTTCCAGCTCGGTCATTTGCTCTTTTGAGCTTTCCGGGAAGTACTCTTTTACGTAGGTTTTGCCAATAGCGAAGCCCAGGGACTCGGTTCCCGACATCTGTGACAGGGCCCGCTTCCAGCGTGGGCGAGGCTCCTGCTGTCCGTTTAGAGTTTTGCCGTAAAAGTCAAAGTTGGCCTGAAAAACATCCTGCGACAACATACCGGCATTATTTGAAATAGTGTGGTAGGCCAGATAATCCTTCCAGATCTGCATGTCTTCAGAGCTAATCAATTTGATGACTTCTTTAACCGGCTCTGGCGTGGTGACATTGACCTGTGGCGCTTGCAGGCCGGTTTGTTCGAAATACAAATCCCAGTCAAAACCATTATAGGAGTCTGACAATTCCGCCCGTTCAATCTGGTTGAGTGTCAGATCCCGGTCGCGACGTTTTTCACGGGGCCATTGCGCTTCAGCAATTTTTGTTTCCAGTGCCAGTATCGCTTTAGCTTTTTCTGACGAATTTTCCGTCTTGGCAAAGCCAAGCATTTGTTCAATATGTTTCAGATAGGCTGTGCGGATGTCCTTGAAGCGGGGCTGGTCAGATAAATAATAGTCACGATCAGGCAGACCTAAGCCACCCACACCAATGGACACCTGATACTCGTTAGGATCCAGGCGGTTATACCAAAGACCGGCATAAATAGGTGTGGCATTACCATATAACCAGGCATTACCAAACAAGCGGGTCAAATCCTGTTGATTCTCAGCCGCTGCAATCTTGTCCAGCACATCGGCAATGGGCTCAATGCCTTTTTTATTGATGCTCTCTACATCCATATAAGCGGTGTAGTAATCATGGATCATCTGTTCATCGGCATTCAAATTTTCTTTCGCCATGATGTCATCAATGATGGTTTTGACCTGCTCCTGGCTACGATCGCGAAGCACTGTGAAGGCGCCATGGCGCACTTTATCGGCAGGCAGTTCAAAATTGTCGTACCAGTTGCCGCTGGCATAACGGAAGAAATCTTCGCCCGGGTCAACCGATCTATCCATTGCACTTAAATCCACCCCAAAGGTGCCTAGCTCGGCTTCACCCTGGTTTTGGGCGGTGGTTTCGGTTTTGACCTGTTGTTGGCTCTGTTCCGACTGGCCGCAACCGGTCAGTCCCAGAGATGCTGCCACCATGGCGGCAATTACACTATATTTCATTATTGTTTCTCTGTTTTTTGGTGATGCTGTCAGGGTATGACAGACAGTGTTGTGGTAGTAACAAGACGCGATGTAAAGGCGTCATTGAACGGTAAAATACTTCGGGCCTGCTCATAATACGCTTCGATAGCGGGGGTTTCCCGTTGCACAAAATCGCCCACTGCTGCATGAAACGCAGGCTCGTATAAATAATGGTGCGAGCAGCATATAACCGGCTCAAAACCGCGCAATATTTTATGCTCACCCTGGGTGCCGGGATTAAACATCGGCAGTTGCTGCTCAATGGCAAATTCAATGCCCTGAAAATAACAACATTCAAAATGCAGCCCGTCAATCTCATGGGTGGCGCCCCAGTAGCGTCCGTATAACCCGTTGCTATCAAAAAAGAACAACGCGCTGGCACAAGGTTGTTGTTGCTCATAGGCAATCACCAGTAACACGCTATCTGCCATAACGGTAAATAGCTCGCGCAAGAAACCTTCACTGAGATAACCGGTATGACCGCTGCGTTTGAGGTAAGTACGCTGGTAACACAAAATGAAAAAGTCGATATCGCGGGCCGTGATGGCTTCACATGTTTTGCGTTCAATATGAATGTGTTGCCGGGTAAGTTGCTGTCGGGACTTTTTGAAAGACCGGCGCTTACGAGAAGTCAGGGCCGCCAGAAAATCATCAAATTGCTGATACTCATAGTTGTACCACTGAAACTGTACACTGTAGCGCGAGTGCCAGTCGGCGCTAGGGGCAGGATTACCGGCCGGGGGGAAAAGCAGATGCAGCGACGACACCCTGGACTGTAGCAAAACACTGATATCGGTGCACAACTGCGTACGCACCTGTTGCCCCGGATAATCAGGGTGGACCAGCATACGTGGGCCGGTTACCGGGGTAAATGGAATCGCACTAATCCATTTCGGATAGTAGTTCAAGCCATGCTGATGATAGGCCTGTGCCCAGCCCTGATCAAAAACATACTCTCCATAACTGTCTGTTTTTAAGTAGCCGGGCATGGCCGCAATCAGGGTCGGGCCATCATGCAGTACCGCAAAATAAGGCTGCCAACCGGTATTTTCACCTACGCACTGATGTTGTTCTAATCCTAACAAAAACTCATAGCGTAAAAACGGATTCGCCGCTGCGCTTAGATTCTGCCACTGGCTGCGCGGAATTTGCGAAATGCTATTGAAAAATGATGTCTGGTATCCCATAAAGAAACGATGCGCCGCAGGGTGTGAATTTATCGTTATTGTAAAAAGGGAATAAAAGTTTGCCCTGTGATAGCCAAAGTACCATGTCAGAACCCGATCGAAAAATCATTATCGACGCGATTACCCGCATGTTGGCGCGACGAGAGCATAGTATCGCCGAAATTGTCCGAAAGCTGGCTCAAAAAGAGGTCAGCGAGGCCACCGCATTGCCCATAATCAACGAGTTTTGTGAAGCCAATCTGCAAAGTGATGAGCGCTATGCCGAGGCAAAAATTCGTTCATCGATGGCGCGCGGGGTAGGCCCGCGTCGGGTGAAGGCCGATTTAAATCAGCATGATATCAGTGAAGCTATGGTGGAGCGGGCGATGGATGAGGTCGACCCTGACTGGTTTGAGCTGGCACGCGCGGTACGTGAAAAAAAGTACGGCTTGAGCGAGCCCGGGGACTTTAAACAAAAGCAGAAACAAATGCAGTTTTTGCAGTACCGTGGTTTTTATCAAAGCCATATTCAGTATGCGATGGATAGCGATTAGGTGCCGATGCAAGTTGCTTAACAAAACCCGGCATTCCATGGTATTGTTGCACCAGCCCAGCGCCTGCCATAACTGGCTTTGTGGCGCTCTTAATTTATGTTTATTAACAGTTTTAGATAGGAAGTTTGGATCTCAATGACATTATCAACTGCCCAGATTCGTCAGAAGTTTATCGACTATTTCAAACGTCATGGTCATCAGCCAGTGGCCAGTAGCTCGTTAGTACCGTCAGACGATCCAACGCTGTTATTTACCAATGCCGGGATGAACCAGTTCAAAGATGTCTTTTTAGGCTCAGAGAAACGCAGTTATACCCGGGCTACCTCATCACAGCGCTGTGTACGTGCCGGGGGCAAACACAACGATTTAGAAAATGTGGGTTATACGGCGCGTCACCATACCTTTTTTGAAATGATGGGTAACTTTAGCTTTGGCGATTATTTCAAGCAACAGGCGATTGAGTTTGCCTGGAACTTTTTAACCCAGGAGCTGGGGCTGGCCAAAGAAAAACTGTTAGTTACGGTTTTTAGTGATGACGATGAGGCGTTTGATATCTGGGAAAACCACATTGGCGTACCCAAAGAAAAAATCATTCGTATCAGCACCTCAGACAACTTCTGGTCGATGGGTGATACCGGCCCTTGTGGTCCCTGTTCAGAAATTTTCTATGACCACGGCGAACACATCTGGGGTGGGCCACCAGGCACCCCCGAAGAAGACGGTGACCGCTTTATTGAAATCTGGAACCTGGTTTTCATGCAGTACAATAAGCAGTCAGATGGCACCATGGCGCCATTGCCTAAGCCTTCAATTGATACCGGCATGGGCCTGGAGCGGATTTCTGCTATTTTGCAGGATGTGCACAGCAATTACGAAATCGACCTGTTTCAGAATCTTATTAAAGCCTCAGCTGAGGTAGTCGGAACCACCGACTTACAAGATAAGTCGCTGCGGGTGATTGCCGATCATATTCGCTCATGCAGCTTTTTGATTTGTGATGGAGTGATGCCTGGCAATGAAGGTCGCGGTTATGTACTACGGCGCATTATCCGCCGCGCAGTCCGTCATGGTTACAAGCTGGGCGCCAAAGATATTTTCTTTTACAAGCTGGTAAAGGCATTAACCAGTGAAATGGGCGAAGCCTATCCTGAACTGGCCGATCAGCGTCCGGTAATTGAAAAAGTGCTCAAAGTAGAGGAAGAACAGTTCAGCAAGACCCTGTCCCGGGGCATGGCGATGTTAAATGATGTACTTCGTGATCTGGAAGGCGATGTTGTTCCAGGCGAAGTGGTCTTCAAGTTGTACGATACGTACGGCTTCCCGGCTGATTTGACGGCCGATGTGGCCCGCGAGCAGGACTATACCATTGACGAAGCTGGCTTTGAGGCCTCAATGCAACAACAGCGTCAGCGGGCGCAACAGGCCAGCAACTTCGGGGTGAATTATAATAGTCAGCTGACCACCGACCATACGACTGAATTCACCGGTTATACCGATGAACAGGGTGAAGGCCAGGTGCTGGAAGTCATTTGCAATGATGAATTTTGCGAAGCGCTCAGCGACGGTCAGGAAGGGGTAATCCTGCTGGATAACACGCCTTTTTATGCCGAAGCCGGCGGTCAGATCGGCGACAAAGGCGTGCTTGAAGTCGCCAATGGCGAATTTGTGGTTACCGATACGAAGAAGATGGGCAATGCGTTTGCCCACTATGGTACCGCGCGCGGCACCGTGCACAAAGGCGATAAAGTGAGCGCCAGTATTGACGCTTCAAACCGGGCGGCTATCAAGAAAAACCACAGTGCCACGCATTTGCTGCATGCCGCTTTGCGGGAAGTACTGGGCGAGCATGTGACGCAAAAAGGCTCACTGGTGGAAGCTGAGCGCATGCGTTTTGACTTTTCCCATTTTGAAGCCCTGACCAGTGAACAGCTGGCGTTAATCGAACAACGTGTTAACGAAGAAATTCGGGCAAACCATACTCTGACCACCGAACTGATGGAGTTGGATGAAGCCAAAGCATCGGGTGCGATGGCCTTATTTGGCGAAAAGTACGAAGAAAAAGTTCGGGTGGTAAAAATGGGGCCCTTCTCTATCGAACTGTGTGGCGGCACGCATGTTCAACAAACCGGCGAAATTGGGTTGTTTAAAATTGTCGGCGAAAGCGGTATTGCTTCAGGCGTGCGTCGTTTAGAAGCGATTACCGGTGAGACGGCCATTGCCCATGTACAACATCAACAGCAGCTGCTTACTGAAGTCAGTGGCCTGCTTAAAAGTGATATTTCCGGTATCACCAGCAGAATTGGTCAGTTACAGACCCAACAAAAAGAGTTAGAAAAAGCCCTGGCGGCTGCCAAACAAAAACTGGCCAGCCAGCAAGGCGCCGATATGCTCGGCCAGGCGGTAGACATCAACGGTACCAAGGTGCTGGTCTCTAAGCTCGATGGGGTCGAGGCCAAAGCATTACGCGGTATGGTTGATGATCTTAAAAACCGAATGGGTGAAGGCGTCGTAGTATTAGGGGTGGCAGGAGAAAGCAAGGTGAACCTGATTGTCGGGGTGACAAAAGGGTTAACCGCCAATGTCAAAGCCGGAGAGCTGGTGAACTTCCTGGCGGGACAGGTAGGCGGAAAAGGTGGCGGCCGTCCAGATATGGCTCAGGCCGGGGGCGATCAGCCTGATAATCTGGGCGCTGCACTCGACTCTGTTAACGCTTGGTTGTCAGATAAGCTATAATCTACTGTGACAGGTAAACAGCGAGTTTTTGCAAGTGACACAAAAACAAGGAATCGCTGCTGCCTTCATCGGGTCGTGCCGGTGTGGGGTGTTAAAGAATGGAAGTGTCCATAAGTAAGGAACAGGAGCAAACGAATGCTTATTTTGACTCGTCGTGTGGGTGAAACATTAATGGTAGGTGACGAAGTCACTGTGACCGTGCTGGGTGTGAAAGGCAACCAGGTTCGGATCGGAGTTAATGCGCCAAAAGAAGTATCGGTACACCGTGAAGAAATCTACATGCGGATCCAGGCTGAGAAAGGCGGACAAGCCGGTTCTGCTGATTCAGAGTAATCTGAGGTAACCACGTAGTATCAAAAGGCCGGTTATTGACCGGCCTTTTTTTGTGCGCATGTTTTGGGAGCTTTAGCATACTGGCCCCGCATGCCCGGGTACCGCGATGCTCTTCTCTACAGCAACAAAGCGTCGGCCTGGCGCCCTGGGGAAGTAATAAGTGTTTTATTATTTCGGCAGGTTTGGCCGCCCCTATTTGCAGGGGATAAGCTCATGTTTTGTTGAAAAAGCAGCCATTGTGGTTACTTTTTGAGTAAACAGTTCAAAAGTTTCATCTTATCGTTTTTCTTATGCCAGATCTTTGCTATTATTCTTCGCGTTGACAGGGCAGGCGCTCTTATGACTTCTCATTTAATTAATGACAAGTCCGGCTAATGTCCGACAATTTAATGCAGGATGGCAAAGAGTAAATTCACTTTGACTATCCAGGTTGAAGCATATTGTTTTAACTCGCTTAAATTGTCACCGGGTATGCATTTTTCTTTGAAAAAAGAATTGACACCAACAGGTGAATCCGTAAAATGCAGCCCCACGTCACGGAGAGGTGGGTGAGTGGCTGAAACCAGTTCCCTGCTAAGGAACCATACCTATTACTGGTATCGAGGGTTCGAATCCCTCCCTCTCCGCCATTATTCAGGTTGGATGTGGCAACCAACAAAAAGTTTTGCGCGTGTGTAGCTCAGCTGGATAGAGTACCTGGCTACGAACCAGGCGGTCGGAGGTTCGAATCCTTCCACACGCGCCATATTTTGCAAATGCCACCTTGTGTAGTAAAATACATAAGTAAAAGTTTTACGCGTGTGTAGCTCAGCTGGATAGAGTACCTGGCTACGAACCAGGCGGTCGGAGGTTCGAATCCTTCCACACGCGCCATATAAGAAAACCCACCCTAGCGGTGGGTTTTTTTCGTCTATAAAGCCTATCCCCAGGCGTATCTCGCAGCGGTAACTCCTCATGGCCGTACTACTCGTGTTGGTTCTTCCCTATTTTTTAGCTGGCAACAAATTCCTTTCACTAGACAATTTACTGCGCCTGGGTGAACAAAAGCAGAGTTTTTCACTTATTATCTATTCATAGAAGGGGAGTACGCCAAAAGCGCGGCAGTCTGGCATAAATCAAAATGGCTGAATTAGCTCAAAATATGCGCTTTTCTTGAATATGTATTCAATTTTGGCGGTTCAGATTTGTGCTCAACGGCCAATCATGTTACTAAATGCATTCCTCAGAAAAATGGGCGTGTTATGAATAGTGAGATTACAGCTCAGCTTTATGAAGCCGCCAGTCTGATGTTGGTGGGAATGGGCTTTGTATTTGCATTTTTAACGCTGCTGATTGGCGGCGTTAAAAGTATAGAATTATTTTGTCGGCGATTTGCCGGGCCGGTAGCCGCCCCCGATCAGCGCACCCCCCGGCCCAAACCCGCTGCTGCTTCCAGGCAGGACGCTTCACCCGACCCCGCGACAGTGGCTGCTATTAGCGCTGCTATCCATCTTCACCGCCATTCTAATAAGTGATATCAGGAGAAATCATGACTAAACCTCTGGCGCTAACCGAACTGGTACTGCGCGATGCTCACCAGTCCTTACTGGCCACCCGCATGCGTGTTGAAGACATGCTCCCCATTGCCAAAGAACTGGATGAGGCCGGCTTTTGGTCGGTAGAGTCCTGGGGCGGGGCCACGTTTGATTCCTGTATTCGTTATTTAGGTGAAGATCCCTGGGAGCGTATCCGTCAGCTCAAAGCAGCAATGCCCAATACCCGTCAACAAATGTTGTTACGTGGGCAAAACCTGCTGGGCTATCGCCATTATGCAGACGATGTTGTAAAACGGTTTGTCGAGCGAGCCCATAGCAATGGCGTCGATGTGTTTCGCATTTTTGATGCCATGAATGATGTGCGCAACCTGGAAACGGCGATAAAAGCCGCCATCGATTGCGATGCCCACGCGCAGGGCACCATATCGTATACCGTCAGCCCGGTACATACTCTGGACACCTGGCTGACCATGGCCCGCCAGTTGGAAGACATGGGGGTGCATTCTATTTGTATTAAAGATATGGCCGGTTTGCTTAAGCCCTATGACTGCGAAGCACTGATCAAAGGCTTAAAAGAGACGGTTAAGGTGCCTATTGCGATGCAATGTCACGCCACCACCGGACTCTCTACCGCCACCTATCAAAAAGCGGTGGATGCGGGCATAGATATGCTCGATACCGCTATCTCGCCAATGAGCATGACCTATGGGCATACGGCGACCGAAACCATGGTGTCGATTGTCGAAGGGACTGAACGGGACACGGGTATATCGCTGCCACAGTTAGAGCCCATCGCGGCGCATTTTCGTGAAGTGCGCAAAAAATACGCACAATTTGAAGGCAGCCTTAAAGGCGTGGATGCCCGTATCTTACTGGCCCAGGTGCCAGGTGGTATGCTGACCAACATGGAAAGCCAGCTTAAAGAGCAGGGCGCCGAAGACAAGTTTGATGAGGTACTTAAAGAAATACCCAAAGTGCGCGAAGATTTAGGGTTTATTCCGCTGGTCACGCCGACCTCACAGATTGTGGGTACGCAGTCGGTACTGAATGTTTTAACCGAAGAGCGCTACAAAAGCATCACCAAAGAAACCGCTGGGGTGCTAAAGGGTGAATATGGCGCCACCGCCGCGCCGGTAAACAAAGAACTACAACAGCGAGTACTTGACGGTGCCGAACCAATTACCTGTCGGCCGGCGGACCGTCTGGAGCCCGAACTTAATAAACTTGAAGATGAGCTGGATGAACTGGCACAGACAAAGTCCTTTAGTCTGGCGGATGAAAAAATTGATGATGTACTGACCTATGCGCTGTTTCCGCAGATAGGACTGAAGTTTCTGGAAAACCGGGGTGATGCCAGTGCGTTTGAGCCGGCACCGTCTGCCGAAAACGTGGCTGCAGCCAAACCGGAGTCGTCGGAGCCAGCTGCTAGTGCCACCGGTGCAGCCAGCTACGATGTGCGGGTTGATGGGAAAGTCTATCAGGTTGAAGTTGCCGCCAGCGGTGAGCTGGAAACCATCAATCAGAAACCCGCTGCGGCCAGCACCGCCAATACCACGACCAATGCCCCACCACAAGCTAAAGACACCTCCGGCACCGCTCACACCATCGCAGCGCCGCTTTCGGGTAATATATTTAAACTGATGATTAGTGAAGGCGATGAGATTCACGATGGTGATGTGGTGATGATTATGGAAGCCATGAAAATGGAAACCGAAGTGCGCAGCGCCTATACCGGCACGGTCTCCCGTATTCTTGCCAAAGAAGGCGATGCAGTCACCAGCGGTCAATCACTGATAGAGCTTAGTTAATCCATGGAACAACTTGCCATACTCTGGGACAGTACCGCACTGGCCCACTTCCATTTCCAACAGGTCATTATGATGGCGGTAGGCCTGTTATTGTTGTATCTGGCTATCGTCAAAAAATTCGAGCCGTTACTGCTGATCCCCATCGGCTTCGGGGCTATTCTGACCAATATCCCGCTAGCGGGTTTCTCCGAAGCAGAAGGTCTGCTGCACTATATCTATGCCGTGGGTATCGAAACCGGGGTGTTCCCGTTGCTTATTTTTATGGGCGTGGGGGCCATGACGGATTTTGGAGCCTTGATTGCCAATCCGCGCATGCTGTTACTGGGGGCCGCGGCGCAGTTTGGTATTTTTGCGACCTTATTTGGAGCTATTGCCTTAAACGCGGTGCCCGGCTTTGAGTTTACGCTGCAAGATGCCAGCGCCATTGCCATTATCGGCGGCGCCGACGGACCCACGGCTATCTTTCTGGCCTCCCGGCTGGCGCCAGATTTGTTAGGGGCGATTGCGGTAGCAGCTTATTCTTATATGGCGCTGGTGCCCATTATTCAGCCGCCTATCATGAAAGCTCTGACGACGCCGGCGCAACGCGAGATAAAGATGGAGCAATTACGGCATGTGTCGCAACGGGAAAAAATCATCTTCCCGCTGGCGGTTCTGATGCTGACCATTTTATTTCTGCCATCGGCCACGCCGCTGGTAGGTATGTTTTGTTTTGGTAATCTGATGAAAGAGTGTGGGGTGGTCGACCGGCTCAGCAGAACGGCGCAAAATGAACTTATTAATGTAGTGACCATCTTTTTAGGACTGGCGGTGGGCTCGAAGTTGTCTGCCGAGAAATTCTTAACGGTAGAGACCTTAGGTATTCTGGGGCTTGGCGCCGTCGCATTTGCGATTGGTACCGCTACCGGGGTACTGATGGCCAAACTAATGGCGCGTTTTTCGGCTTCACCCATCAATCCACTTATTGGCGCGGCCGGGGTCTCGGCCGTACCAATGGCGGCGCGGGTGGTGAATAAAGTTGGCTTGCAGGCGAACCCGCATAACTTTTTGCTGATGCATGCCATGGGACCCAATGTAGCCGGCGTACTGGGCTCGGCTGTGGCCGCCGGGGTATTACTGGCGCTGGTGGGTTAGTTCAGCTTTTGCTGAGGTACCAGCGACTGATACGCCATGATCAGCTTTTTGGTCATGGCGTGTTGGGGCCAGCGAAAAATCGTCTCGGTTTTGCCTGACTCCACAATCTGCCCATTTTCCATCACAATCACTTTATCCGCGATATGTCGCACAATACCCAGGTTGTGTGAGATAAAGATAAACGACAACCCCAGGTCCTTTTGCAGCATCAGTAACTGGTTAACCGTTTGCGACCGGATAGACGGATCGAGGGCGGCAAAAGGCTCATCGGCCACCAGAATTTTGGGCTGCAGCACCAGGGCTCTGGCCAGCGCAACCCGCTGCTGCTGGCCATCAGAAAGCATATGCCGATAAAAATACACATGGTCCCGTAACAGCCCCACTTTGTGCAAGGTGTCCTCAATGCGGGCGCGGCGCTCTTTTTCCGACAAGCGGGTATTCAACCGCAGGGGTTCATCTAGAATCATCCCCACTGTGATCCCAGGATTCATAGCCTCACTGCTGTGCTGGAAAATCATGCGGATGTCATTACAGCTATTATAACTTTTGGTGGCTTTGCGCTTGGCGGCATTGTAAATGGTATTGCTAAGATAAATTTCACCTTCATCCGCCGCCACCGCACCTACCAACATTTTTGCCAGCAACGATTTTCCAGCCCGGTTTTCGCCGATGATAGCGATGGTTTCTCCCCGATTCACCGTCAAATCAATTGGTCCCAGCGCAAAGATTTCAGGCTTTTTAAGCCAGCGTTTGCTGTCACTGTGGCGAAATATCAGCCCTTTAACATGCATCAGTTCCTTCATAATTTTTCCATATGCAGAGGAAAGTGGCAGCTGTAGGTATGGTCGTGAATGCGCCGTACCGCCGGCGTGATTACGCAGTCTTTTTGCGCTCTGGGGCAACGCGGGCCGAGACGACACCCAATGGGCACATGTTTAAGTGAAGGGATGGTGCCGTCCATATTAGGCAAAATACTTTTGGCGGTAAATCTTTTCGAAAGCTCGGCGCACTGTCCAGCAGGGCCTTGGTATAGGGGTGCAACGGCCGTTTACGCAGCATCTTCATACGGCCTGATTCCACACTCTGGCCGCAATACAGTACCGACATCGTATGCGCCATACTGGAGATGGCCAGTAAGTCATGGCTGATAAACAAAATGGATAGAGAACGGGTTTGATTCAGCCGGGTCAACAGCTTTAACACCTGAATCTTGGTGGTGGTTTCCATGCCCCGGGTCGGGTCATCCACAATTAATAATTTTGGCTGCGAGATTAGCGCCATGGCAAGCATAAACTTCTGGCCGATATCATTGGGAATCTGATGCGGATAGGCATTCAGATAATGCCGGTGATGCTTGATGCCGACCTTATGCACGGTTGAGATCGCTGCTTTGCGCCGTGAGGCTTTACGCTGCCAGAACCAGTTTCCCGACACCAGCTCATCAGGAATACTTTCTTCAAGCTGCTCACCCAGAGTCGCAGAAGGGTCCAATGCATTAATGGGATTTTGAAATACCACGGCAATATCCCGGCGCATAATTTCCCGTCGCTGCTCGGTCGACATGCTCAGCAGACTTTCACCATTCCAGCTCATGCGATCAGCGGTAAGGTGAAACTGCTCAGGCAGGGCGCCGGAGATCGCCGCGACAATCAGGCTTTTGCCCGAACCTGATTCGCCCACTAATGCCCGTATTTCGCCACTTTTAATGGTCAGGTTAACCCGATCCAGCGCTTTCACCCGACTGGTGCCGTTGTCTATTTCCAACGTGAGGTTTTTAATATCAAGCATTGGCATTAGCGACTGACCCTCTTACGTAGTGCCGAGCGTAAACCATCACCAACCACATTGATGGCCAGCACCATTAAAAAGATAGACAAGCCAGGCAGTGCAACGTTCCATGGTGCCAGATAGGCGACATCCAGACCATCGGCCAGAATAGCGCCTAACTCCGGCAGGGGCGGTTGTGCGCCCAGGTTCAAAAAGCCCAGCGCCGACACATCAATCACCGCAATGGATAAGGCCAGCGAGCCCTGAACCACCAGCATTTCAATCATATTGGGTAAAATGGAATGGCTGAACAACTGCCAGGCATTGGCCCCATCCAGGCGTGATGCCAGGATATATTCTTTTTTCATTTCACTGCGCACAAATGTGCGGGTGAAATGGATAAATTGCGGCGTCAGGGCCAGGGTAATGGCCCACATACTATTCACCAGACCGGTTCCGACAATGGCCACAATGATAATGGCAATCAGCAGGGTAGGAATTGCCATCAGTGCATCGAGCAGGTGATTAACAATACTGGAACGAACCCCACTCATCATGCCGGCGACGGTGCCGATAGTCACGCCTAACACCATCGCAATGATAACCAGTACCAGACTTGAACCAAAGGTGACCCGGCACCCATAAATAATTCGGGTAAAAACATCACGGCCCAGGGCATCGGTTCCAAACAGATGATCAATGGTGCCGTTGCGCTCCCAGCTAGGCGGGATCAATAAGGAATTCAGGTTTTGCTGAATCGGATCGTACGGGGCGACCAGGGGCGCAAACAAGGCAAAAAAGAAAAATATGGCTAAAACCACCAATCCGACAAACGCAATATGACTGGCACGAAACTCCCGCCACGTACGCTGCCAGGGGGATGGATGATGTTCTTCCTCGTAAAGACTAAACTGTGGCACGTTCGTATTTTTCCCTGCTCGGATCAATGATCCGGTTGAACAAATCAATGAGAATGGTCAGTGTAAATACCATAAATGCCACTGCCAGCATGCCAATGCGAAGCGCCGGATAGTCTCGCTGGTAAATAGCCTGAATCAGCCAGTTGCCAATGCCAGGCCAGGAAAACAGCGTCTCTACGATCATCGCGTTGGTGATAAGGGTGGTGATCTGAATCGCCATCAGCGGCAAAATTGGCAACAGCGCATTTCGCAAAATGTGACGAAAAAATATTTGTGATTGCGACAAACCGCGGGTACGGGCGGCGGCCACATACGGTTTATTAATGACATCGATAACCGAACGCCGGGTCAGGCGCACCATCGAGGCAATCGAGATCACACTGATGGCCAGTGTCGGCAACATCAAATGATGCAGCGCGTCCCGCAAGGCAAGGCTCCGGTTAATATTGTCAGCCAGCAAAATATCTACCAGAATAAAGCCGGTTTTAGGTGGGATATCAAACAGCAGACTGATACGGCCTGATAATGGCGCAATGTTCCATTCAAGGCTAAACATCAGGATAAACAACAAGGCCAGCCAGAATACCGGAAATGAATAGCCCACCATGCTGGCTGAGTTTATGGTGTAATCGGCGGTTGTGTAGCTACGCAAACCGGCATAACACCCCACCGGGATCCCAATAACGATGGCCAGCACCATGGCATAGGTGGCCAGTTCAATGGTCGCCGGCAAGGCCAGGCTAATTTCTTCGCTAAGGGGCAGCCCTGAGATAAAACTGTAGCCCCAGTTTCCTGACAGTAAATCGCCCAGGTAATGATAAAACTGCACCGCATAATTGGCGTCCAGCTGAAACTGGCGTGCCAGTGCTTCACGCTGAATATCGTTTTGTGGGGTGATGCCGGTCAGGTTGGTCAGCACATCCCCGGGAAATAAATACGCCAGCGAAAACGACAGAATCGCTAACACCAGCAGGGTCAGCACAAACAAGATGATATAACGCGCTAAAATTTGTATCACAGCTTTTTGGTTACCCCGCCAAATCGTATTCCACCATACGGGTTAATTTGCATGCCCTGCAACTCTTTACGATAGGCCTGATAGCGAAAGGCATGGGCGATAGGGACAATCGGGAGCTCTTTGAACAACAGACTATTAACGCGCTGGTAGATGGCCTTACGACGGGTCAAATCCTCTGTTTGCAGCGCCTCATTGATTAGCGCATCGTAGTTTTTGTTACACCACATGGCCCGGTTGGTGCCAGAAGGAATAGCGCCACAGCTTAGCAGGGGCCGGTAAAAGTTGTCCGGATCGCCGTTGTCTGCCGACCAGCCAATCAGCACAGAGTCATGTAAACCTTCGCGCAGATGTTTTCTGAAGGTGGTCCAGTCGTAGGTGACAATATTAACATTGATGCCGACATCGCCTAAGTAACGCTGGATGAGTTCGGCCATTTTAGCCGCGTTAGGATTGTAGGCCCGCTCGATAGGCATGGCCCAAATGGTCATGGTGAAACCAGGCTCTATGCCTGCTTCTGCAAGTAATTCACGGGCGATGACGGGGTTATACGCGGTATCTTCGGCATCGGCCTGGTAGGCCCAGCTGGCCGCTGGTAACAAACTGCGGGCGCGGGTGGCACTGTCAAAATAGACCGCCTCCAATAAGGTGTTTTTATCTATGGCGTAGGCTAGGGCGCGTCTTACATCGGGATCATCAAAAGGCGGGCGCTGGGTATTGAAGGCCCAGAACCCGATATTCAGGCCGGGTTTTTCTGCCAGTTCCAGCTCTTCACGTTCACGAATGATATCCAGCTCGGTCTGGGCGGGAAATGCAATGGCATCACATTCACCGGTAATCAGCTTTGCCAGCCGCAACGAGCTTTTGGGGGTAATATCGTAAATCAGCCGTTCTACCTGTGGTTTGGCCTTCCAGTGCTGAGGATGACTTTGATAACGGATATTATGATCTTTGCGATAGCTTTCGAATTTATAGGGGCCGGTACCAATCGGAAAATGGTCGAGCCGTTGCGGCGCCGCTTCCTGCATCAGTGATTCAGCGTATTCTGCCGATAAAATCACCGAAAAATCCGTGGCCAGATTGGCTAAAAAAGAACTGTCTCGCTGGGCCAGGGAAATTTCGATCCGATAGCCATTAATGCGTTTTACCTGCTTAATATTTTCAGCCAGTCCCAGACTTTCAAAATAGGGATAACGCCCGCCCGATATCTGATGGAAGGGGTGATCTGGTAAACGCCAGCGGTTCAGGCTGAAAATAACATCATCGGCATTGAAATTGCGGGTGGGAGTAAAGTAGTCGGTTTCGTGAAACTGCACATTTCGCCGCAGCTGAAAGGTATAGGTCAGACCGTCATCCGAGACTTTCCAGCTGCTGGCCAGACTGGGAATGATGCGTCCGGAGTCAGCATCAAAGTCGAGCAAGCGATCGTAAATCTGATGTGATGAAGCATCGGAAGTGGTGGAGGAAGTATCCAGCTGCGGGTTGAAATTAACCGGGTTACTTTCAGAGCAATACATGATGCCGCTCTGGTAAAACGCCTCTTTCGGTGGCTGACTGCACGCAGTTACCCCCAGCAGGGCCATCAGACTGATAAGCAAAACTTGAGGAGTTTTCATTATTGGTATCACAAGATTAGCTTCACTAGGCATCGACCGTCTCTGGAGCAGAGTCTAACAAATTGTATTTCTTAAGATAACCACGCAATTGATGATAGGTGAGCGATAATTTCTCAGCGGTCTTTTTTTGATTGTACTGGCTATCCGCCAGGGCCTGCTTAAGCATGTCGATTTCGTATTGCTGGGAACGCTCTTTTAAATCGATAGGATAATTGGCTGTGCGCGGCCCAGACTCTGGTGTAGGTGCCTGAGTCTCAGTAACGTTGTCTGCCTCGTTAACGGACGGCGGAGCCGGGGCTGAGCAGCGGTCCTGGGTTTTAATACGGCCAGTAGGCCGGAAGGGCGACTCAAAGGGGTCAAGAATAATCTCGTGCACCGGCAAGTGCGGGTTATTACACCGATACACCGCCCGTTCCACCACATTTTTAAGCTCGCGGATATTACCCGGCCAGGCATGCTCCAGTAAGGTTCGGCGCGCTCTTTCGGTAAAGCCGCTAAACAGTTCCATCTCCAGCTCGCGGGCCATATTTATGGCAAAATGCTCAGCCAGCATCAAAATATCATCCCGGCGTTCACGTAACGGCGGGATGGTTATAACATCAAAGGCCAGCCGGTCCAGCAAATCAGCCCGAAACTCGCCGGCCGCGGCCAGTGCCGGCAAGTCTTCATTAGTGGCGGCCACCAGACGAACATCGGTTTTGATGGTTTTGCTGCCACCCACCCGTTCAAATTCGCCGTACTCGATAACCCGCAGCAGCTTTTCCTGAATCAGCCCGGAGGTATTTGCCAGTTCATCTAAAAATAAGGTGCCATTGCTGGCGACTTCGAAGCGGCCCTCCCGACGCTTGGCGGCGCCGGTAAATGCCCCAGCTTCATAGCCAAATAGCTCACTTTCGAGCAGGTTTTCATTCAACGCTGCACAGTTAAGCTTTACATAGTTTTGATCCCAGCGCTGGGATAAAAAATGCAGCCGCGCGGCAACCAGTTCCTTGCCGGTCCCTCGTTCTCCGATAATGAGTACGGGTTTATTCAGCGGTGCCAGCTGTGAAATTTGTTCCAGTACTTCTAAAAAGCTGTTGGCCTGACCCAGTAAATTGTCAGATTGGCGAAATCTACTCATCTATATCCTCAAAGTTAGCCAATTCGACCAATTAATAGTGTAGATGAAAAACAAACCAGAAACGACGATTAATTGCACAATTAAAAGTCTTTCAATTCAGTAGGTTAAATTATTGGCTTAGGTGGCAAGCAAATTGAATAGTGTTATACCAGTAAGTGCATTAAGCACTATTCCTAACATGAGTCAGAGGAAATTTTATGGGTATCTTCTCGCGTTTCACCGATATAGTGAACTCAAATATTAATGCAATACTGGATAAAGCAGAAGATCCAGAAAAAATGGTGCGACTGATTATTCAGGAAATGGAAGACACGCTGGTTGAAGTACGTTCGGCATCGGCGAAAACACTGGCCAGTAAAAAAGAGATTTCTGCTCAGATAGCCAAGTATGAAGCAGATGCCAGTGACTGGTCTGCCAAAGCAGAACTGGCACTGAGTAAAGAACGCGAAGACCTGGCGCGGGCTGCGTTGCAGGAGCGTAAAAAGTCGGCCGAAGCAGCTCAGGCGCTTAGCCAGGAACTGCATGTAGTGGATGAGCAGATTAGCAAACTGCAGGAAGATATTGGTCAGTTGCAGGAAAAACTGGCCGACGCTAAAGCACGTCAGAAAACCATCCTGATGCGTCAGAAAACCGCCAGCTCGCGGCTTGAGGTTAAACGTACGCTGGATAGCAGTAAAGTTGATGCGGCGATGGGGCGTTTTGAACAGTATGAGCGTAAAATAGATGATCTGGAGTCGCAGGTTGATGCCTACGATTTAGGCAAAAAGACCCTCCAGGATGAGTTTGCTGATTTAGAGTCTGATGATAAGATTGATGAAGAATTAGCCGCTTTGAAAGCAAAAATTCAACAAAATAAGACAGCCGAATAAGCTGCCGGCCGTCGCCTGCCACTTTGCTCACAGTGGCAGGCCGGTTTGATCTGGTGAGCATTTCACCCGATATGGAGGAAAAATATGATGGATGAAGCAATTCTAGGACTGTTAATTACGCCTATCATCCTGTTCATGATTTTGGTGGCACCGATTTGGCTTATTTTGCATTATCGCAGTAAAAAGAATATCAATCAGGGGCTTAGTCAGGAAGAGCATGCGGCATTGGAAGAGCTGGTGAAAAAAGCGGACACCATGGCTGAACGCATCAAAACCCTTGAAGCCATCCTGGACAGTGAGGCTCCTGAGTGGAGAAACCGCGCATGAAGGTAAATCGTCAACTCTATCGCGATACCGAGCATGGCCAGATTGCTGGCGTATGTGCCGGGATAGCCAACTTTTTTGGTTTAGAGCGTTGGCTGGTTCGCATCCTGGTGGTTACGGCCTTTTTTCTGTTGGCAGGGCCGTTCATTTTTGTAGGTTACATTGCCTGCTGGTTTATCCTGGAGAAAAAACCCAAGCATCTGGATGCTGAGCCGATTTATAGCAACGGCCAAACCTCGGGGAAGGGCTGGCGCAATAGTCAAAGCCAGAATGAAAGTAGTGACCACGACAGCAGTGTGGAAGTGAAAACCAAGGTCTGGCAGGCTGGGCAGCCGCCCGGTCAGGTGCTGACCCGCTTAACCGAACGTTTTAGCGACAATGAACAGCGATTACGGAAAATGGAAAAACACGTAACCTCCCGTGAGTTTTTGCTGAATCGTGAGATTAATCGCCTGTAACGCTCAGGTAATAATAAAGACCGCCCCGGGCGGTTTTTTTATAAATATGACCTGTATCGCCTTGCGCAAAAGACCTGATTTTTAAAGCACTTCCCCATCGCTTGTAAAATAAATGTTACGCCAGGATGAAGCATTGAGTTTTTCAGATCACTGTTGTCTGCTGACGATTTCGATAAACTGATTCGTACCAATTATAGATTTATTTGAAAGGTTCGTAAGTATGGCAAAGTCAACTGGCTACAAGTCAAGAGAATCTGACGCTCAGGGCTATATACAGTGGAGCGATGAGGAAAATCAGATTTGGTCTGAGCTCTATGAACGTCAGGCGGGACTTATTCAGGGACGGGCCTGCCAGCAATACCATGATGGTCTGGAATACATCGGGCTGAGTGCGCATGAAATCCCGCAGTTACCCGATCTGAATAAGCGCTTGCAACAGGCAACGGGTTGGAAAACTGCCGAAGTACCGGCACTGATTAATTTTTCTGAATTTTTCCGGTTGCTGGCCAATAAAGAGTTTCCGGTCGCCACCTTCATCCGCACCCGGGAAGAATTTGACTATCTACAGGAGCCGGATATTTTTCACGAGGTGTATGGGCACTGCCCGTTACTGACCAACCCGGCTTTTGCCCACTTTACTCATACCTACGGCAAGCTGGGGCTTAATGCCAGTAAGGAAGATCGGGTCTATCTGGCGCGTTTGTACTGGTTCACGGTGGAGTTTGGTTTGGTCAATACCCAGGAGGGCCTGCGTATTTATGGTGGCGGTATTCTGTCTTCACCGGGAGAAACGGTGTACTCGCTGGAAAGTGATAAACCGGTACGTGCACCCCTGGACCCGGTGGACGCCCTGCGCACACCTTATCGCATAGATATTATGCAGCCGCTGTATTATATTTTGCCCGAATTTGACGATCTGTTTACGCTGGCTGAGCAGGACATTATGGCGCTGGTGGAAAAAGCAAAAACCATGGGCTTATTCGAGCCGCGCTTTCCTCCGAAAGACAAGCAGGCTAGCGGACAGAACTAAATCGTTTAAGACGAAAAAACGCTTCACATGTTACAGGCCTGTGATACTCTGTAAAATATACTTTACATGCAGAGTGAGCTATGCGTTTAGAAATATGCTGTCAGGACCGACTGGGAATTGCTCAGGACGTGCTGGATATCCTGGTCGCCCATGAAATCGATTTACGCGGTATTGAAATTGATGTGGGCGGCAAGATTTTTCTTAATTTTCCCAATATTGAATTCGCTGACTTTCAACATCTGATGCCAAAAATTCGTCGGATTGAAGGCATCGACGATGTTAAAACCACCCCTTTCATGCCGGCCGAGCGAGAGCGCAACCAGCTTTCGGCTATTTTACAAACTCTGCCTGATCCGGTGTTTTCGATTGATACCCGTGGCCACATTCTCATGTGTAACGAGGCGGTAACCAGTGGCCTGGAGCTGAGCCTGGCTGAGGTAAAACATACTGAGGTTGAAGAGTGGGTGACCGGCTTTAACTTTCAGCGCTGGATTGAAGCCGATGATATTCGACCGCAATCTATCAAGGTGCAGTTTATCCAGCAGGATTATCTGGCAGATGTATTGCCTATCCATGTCCCTGATGGCGAAGACGGCACGATCATCGCCGGGGCGGTGGTATTGCTTAAATCGGAAATGCGGCTGGGTCAGCAGTTTACGGCTTTCCATCAAAGCGACCCGGACAGTTTTGATCATTTCATTACCCATTCTCCGGCAATGACAAAAACGGTACGCGAAGCCCGCAAAATTGCGGACCTGGATGCGCCGATTCTGATCTTTGGTGAAACCGGTACCGGCAAGGAAATGATTGCCAAAGCTTGTCACCAGGCCAGTCGTCGAAATGAGGGAGCGTTTTTGGCGTTAAACTGCGCATCGTTACCAGACAGTGTGGCCGAAACCGAACTGTTTGGTTATGCCGCGGGGGCGTTCAATCAGCCCGAAGGCAAAGCCGGTTTGTTAGAGCTGGCGGCAGGTGGCACCTTACTGCTGGATGAAATTGCCGATATGTCGACCCAGCTGCAGGCCAAATTACTGCGGGTTATGGAGCATGGTGAATTCCGCCGGGTAGGGGATGACAACCCGGTGTGTATTGATGTGCGCTTTATCTGCACCACCTGCCGGGATCTGGGACAACTGGTAGAAGAAGGACAGTTTCGTAAAGAGTTGTACTACCGACTAAATGTGCTGAGTCTGGTCATGCCGTCTTTAAAAGAGCGCAAGCCGGATATTGTGCCACTGGCAGAAGCTTTTATTGTTCAGCATAGCTCGAAGCTGGGCCGGCGGCCGGCCAAGCTCAGTAAATCCTGTGTGGAGTTTTTACAGCAATATCCATGGCCGGGTAATGTCAGACAGTTGCAAAATGCCTTGTTCCGGGCCTTGTCTCTGCTCGATGGCAAAGAAATCACAAAAGAAGATATCCAGCTGCCCAGTTGTGCCCCCAGCATGACCTACATCGATGAAAACTTTGAAGGCACGCTGGATGAGGAAGTGAAAAAATTTGAGCGGGATTTGTTGCGGCGTCTTTATCCTTCTTATCCCAGTACCCGCCAGTTGGCTAAAAAACTGGGCCTGAGTCATACCGCGATTGCCAATAAGTTACGGGACTATGGCATCAATAAAGCCACTGTAAAGTTTTAATTCCGCAGTAGTCAGTTTTGCTTTACGCCTGTCGCCCCACGACAGGCGTTCTACACCACTCTATTTGCTACTTTTATCAGGTGGCAAATTTTCTATACACCTATACCGTCCTTGACCCCTTGTCTATTCGCAGCAAAAACTTTTCAGCATCGTTATTTTGGTGTTTAGTGTGTAAATACATTGTAAATAATTAAGGCGTTATTATGTCTCAGGAACAGGCTAAAACTGATTTTTCTTACAACCCATTGGGTACCGACGGCTTCGAGTTTGTGGAATACACCGCCGCCGATAAGGCTGGTATTGATGCATTAAAGCAGCTGTTCTCCTCCTTAGGCTTTGCCGAGGTAGCCAAACACAAATCCAAAGAGGTTTGGCTGTACAAGCAAAACGATATTAATTTTATCGTGAATGCAGAGCCGACTTCGCAGGCTGCTGAGTTTGCGCGGCTACGGGGCCCGAGTGTTTGCGGGATGGCCTTTAGAGTGCAAGACGCTGCCAAGGCCTTAAACCATGCCCTGGAAAATGGGGCGAAGCGATTTACCGGTAACTTAGGTCCCATGGAGCTTAATATCCCGGCGGTTTACGGTATTGGTGAAAGTACCCTGTATTTTGTCGATCGTTATCAGGACGGCAATATCTATGAAGTGGACTTTCACTTTTATGATGATGCGTCTGAGCGTATGGGCAAAGCGAATGCGGGTCTGACGGTGGTGGATCATCTGACGCACAATGTGCGTCGCGGTAATATGGCCGTGTGGGCCAACTTTTACGAACGTCTGGGTAATTTCAGAGAAATCCGCTATTTCGACATTGAAGGCAAACTTACCGGGTTGGTCAGTAAAGCCATGACATCTCCGTGTGGCAAGATTCGTATCCCTATCAATGAATCGTCTGACGATAAATCACAAATCGAAGAATTTATTCGCGAATACAATGGCGAAGGCATTCAGCATATCGCGATGACGTCAGATGATATTTACCAGACCGTGGCGGATTTGAAGCAACGTGGCATGAAGTTTATGCACACGCCGGACACTTACTACGAAGCCGTCAATGATCGGGTAGAAGGACACACAGAAGATTTGGAAAAGCTGCAGGATTTGAAGATACTGATTGATGGCGCGCCCATGAAAGACGGTATTTTGCTGCAAATTTTCACTGATACCGTCATCGGTCCGGTGTTTTTTGAAATTATTCAGCGAAAAGGCAACGAAGGTTTTGGTGAAGGCAACTTCAAGGCATTGTTTGAGTCCATTGAAGAAGACCAAATCCGTCGTGGCGTAATCACCCAAGAGCAGCAAGATGCGTAACTGGGTTCGGTTTCCTACCGCGCAGGGCACCCATTCACGCCAGGCCCATGCTGATTTTCCCGAAGAGGGCATTTATGAGCGTGAGCTTGGCCGCAATGGCTTTTTCGGCCCTGCCACACACATGCACCATAAACACGCCCCTACCGGGTGGACCGAGTGGGAAGGACCGTTGCGGCCCCGGGCATTTGATCTGAATCAATTAGCGAGTACCGATCATAAACCGGATTGTGACAGCCCGTTCAATGCGCCGCTTATCCTGAGCAATGCCCATTGCCAGTACCGGTTGTGGCATTGCAACAAAGCGATGACAAAACTGGCCCGCAACGCCGACGGCGATGAATTATTGTTTATCCACGAAGGGGAAGGTGAGCTTTTCTGTGACTACGGCCATCTGCATGTACGCGATGGCGACTATGTGGTCATTCCCCGTTCTACCATGTGGCGTCTGGTACCGTCGACAGCGATGCAGGTGCTGATGATTGAAGCCACCAATGATGCCTACCAGTTACCGGAAAAAGGGATGGTGGGAGGTCATGCTATCTTCGACCCTGCGGTGCTTGATACCCCCCAAATCAACGATGTTTTTCTGGACCAGCAGGATGAAAACCGCTGGCAGGTAGAAGTTAAGCGCCATCAGCAATGTTCGTTGATTACCTATCCGTACAATCCGTTGGATGCCATCGGCTGGCACGGCGACCTGTCTGTGGTAAGACTGAACTGGCGGGATATCCGGCCATTGATGAGTCATCGCTATCATTTACCGCCTTCTGCGCATACCACCTTTGTGGCGGCCCGTTTTGTGGTCTGTACCTTTGTGCCCCGACCGATAGAAT
Source organism: Salinimonas marina (assembly GCF_015644725.1). NCBI lineage: Bacteria > Pseudomonadati > Pseudomonadota > Gammaproteobacteria > Alteromonadales > Alteromonadaceae > Salinimonas > Salinimonas marina. The sequence goes on along the minus strand of NZ_CP064795.1, from coordinate 2,705,394 downwards.
CGGACCCCGGCGCGCTGAAAGTCCCGTTTTATCATAACAACGATGATTATGATGAAGTGCTGTTTTATCACGCCGGTGACTTTTTTAGTCGCGATAACATCGAAAAAGGCATGGTCACGTTTCATCCAGCCGGGTTTACCCACGGCCCGCACCCAAAAGCCTTTGCGGCCGGCCGGGCCCATAAAAAAACCTTTACCGATGAAGTCGCGGTAATGCTGGACACCCGTGATGCGCTTACCGCAGGCCCGGCCGCTTACGCGGTTGAAAACCCGGAATATGTTTATAGCTGGCGCGAAAAATAGCGCCAGAGGAGAAAGATACCTATGAAGTTAGCAACCTATAAAAATGATACCCGCGACGGCCAGCTAATGCTGGTTTCCCGGGATTTAGCGGTAACCTGCGCGGTACCGGATATCGCCGCCACCATGCAACATTTGCTGGATAACTGGCATCAGCTTGAAGGACCACTTCGCCAGCGCTACGAAGCCTTAAATGATCGTCAAACCGATCATGAAGAGTTTGTTCAAAGCCGGTGTGAATCGCCGCTGCCCAGAGCGTATCAATGGGCCGATGGCAGTGCTTATGTAAACCATGTGGAACTGGTGCGCAAAGCCCGGGGCGCGGAAATGCCAGAAAGCTTCTGGAGCGATCCCCTGATGTATCAGGGCGGCAGTGACGACTTTATCGGCCCCTGTGACGATATCTTATTGCCCAGTGATGAGTGGGGTGTGGATTTTGAAGGCGAGGTGGCAGTGGTCACTGATGATGTGCCTATGCAATGTTCTGCAGCAGACGCCGCCAGCCGCATTCGATTAATTATGCTGGTGAATGACGTGTCTTTACGTGGCTTGATCCCAGGAGAACTAGCCAAAGGGTTTGGTTTTTTCCAGTCAAAACCCGCCTCCAGCTTTTCACCGGTGGCGGTGACACCCGATGAGCTTGGTGATGCCTGGCATGACAACAAAGTACACCTGCCGTTGCGCTCTACTTATAATGGTCAGTTGTTCGGTAAGCCTGAAGCCGGCGAGGATATGACCTTTGATTTTGGCCAGTTGATTAGCCATGCTGCCAAAAGCCGTAATCTTGGTGCCGGAGCCATCATTGGCTCAGGAACGGTCTCCAATAAACAGGGCACCGAACATGGTTCAGCAGTAGAAGATGGCGGGTTGGGTTATTCGTGTCTGGCCGAGGTGCGCATGATCGAAACCATCCGTGATGGCAAACCCAAAACCCCGTTCATGCAATTTGGTGACAAAATCAAAATTGAGATGCTGGATACCGCCGGCAACAATATTTTTGGCACCATTGAACAGCAACTTAAACCGCACAAAAAATAAGTAAAGAAGGCACCTGTTTATGGCGTTAAAACTGTATGGATACTGGCGTTCTACTGCCAGTTACCGGGTTCGCATTGCCCTGAACCTGAAACAGCTTGAGTATGAATATGTGCCCATTCACCTTGTGAACCAGGGCGGCGAGCAGCATCAACAGCACTATTTGCAGCTCAACCCTGCCGCGCTGGTACCCACTTTGGCGGACGATGATGAGGACATCATCTTAAATCAATCTCTTAGCATTATTGAATATCTTGACGAGCGATATGATCAGGGCACCAGGTTGTTGCCTTGCCATACGCTGGAAAAGGCCAGGGTGCGGGCATTAGCGCAGGACATTGCCTGTGATATTCAGCCGTTAGGGAATTTGCGGGTTATGCAGGCACTGGAAACGCAGTTTGGGGTGGCGAAACCCGAGCAGCTAAAGTGGGCCGCCCACTGGATCCATAAAGGCTTTAGTGCGCTGGAGCAACGCCTGGCCACTCAGTCCGGCAACTACTGTTTTGATTTTGCCGTCTCGCTGGCGGATGTGTGTCTGGTCCCGCAGGCTTACAACGCTAAACGCTTTGGTATCAATCTGGAAACCTATCCACAAATTCATAAAGTGGTCAGCAATTGCGAACAACTTGAGGCCTTTGTGGCGGCACGGCCTGAAAATCAGCCCGACGCGCCGCCCGGGTCGTAACGCATGATGCGTGCTGTTATTGTTGTTTGATCGGAAGCTCAGTGGTGTTTTTAACCTGTTTTAACGCAAAGGTGGAGCTTAAGTGGTCTACCAACGGCAAATGGGTCAGCTTGGCTTTTAGCAAGGTTTCGTATTCTTCAATACTTTCTACCACCACTTTGAGCAGGTAATCCTTCTCACCACTGGTGGTATGACATTCCACGATTTCATCCACTGACTGCACGGCCTGTTCAAAGTCAGTCAGTGAGTCCCCATCATGATTCTTTAAGGTTACAAAAATAAATACAGAAACACCGAGATTCAGCTTTTTACTATTGAGTAAAGTCACTTTGCCCAGGATTATGCCCTCGGCTTCCATTCGCTTTACACGGCGCCAGCAGGGGGTGTGCGAGAGACCTACTTTCTGACTAAGGTCAGCCATAGATACGGTGGCATCGCACTGCAAGACCCGCAAAATTTCGCGGTCAAATTTATCTAATTTCATTCTAGTCTGGTCCAACCAATTATGATGTTCATTATACAATAAAAAACTTTATAGGATAAACGTCCTAGCGGATATTCAATTGTAGAAAAATTATCTCACGGTGTTAAAACCATTAACAAACTTCGCAAGGCATATCCTCCGTGCTTTTCGCTATCATTGCGTAAACTAAATTCTACATATTAGAGGGTCTATGGCGGTTTTCGATCACCCAGAGTTTGATAAACACGAGCACGTAGCATTTTATCACGATGAAGAGGCCGGCCTGAGTGCCATTATTGCCGTTCACAATACCAACCTGGGCCCGGCCCTGGGTGGGTGCCGGATGTGGCCCTATATTAATAGTTCCGAAGCGTTAACGGATGTGCTGCGTTTATCCAAAGGCATGACCTATAAAGCGGCGATGGCCAATTTAAATCTTGGCGGCGGAAAATCTGTTATCATCGGCGACCCTCGTAAAGCCAAAACACCAGAAATGATGACCGCCATGGGCAAATTCGTCGACTCTTTAGGAGGTAAATATTTTACCGCAGAAGACTCTGGTATCGCGGTGACGGATCTGCAAATCATGGCCGAAGAGTCTGAGTATATCGCCGGGGTCAAAGCGCAATATCATATCGCCGGCGAAAAGCCCGACGGCAACCCGGCGCCCTCCACCGCTTATGGGGTGTTTGTGGGTTTGCGTGAAGCGGTTCAGTACAAGTTGAACCGGGATCTGCAGGGCGTAAAGGTGGCGATTCAAGGCATGGGTCATGTGGGCTACCGTTTAGCTAAGCATTTAAAAGATGCGGGCGCCGAATTATTTGTTACCGACATTTATCCTGAAGGTGTGGAGCGGGCCGTTACTGAACTGGGTGCGACTGCCGTGGCACCCGAAGAGATTTATACGTTGGATGTGGATGTGGTGGCGCCTTGCGCCATGGGTGCCTCAATCAATGATGAGACCTTGCCAACCATCAAGGCAAAAGTGATTGCCGGTGCGGCCAATAATCAGCTGGCACGTGAAGAGCTGGGCGATATTTTGCAGCAGCAAGGCATCTTATATGCCCCCGATTACGTAATTAATGCAGGCGGCGTTATCGATATCTATCATCAGCGTATGGAGAGCTCGTCTGATTCGGCGATGCGCGAACATATTGAGCGTATTGGCGAGACCCTGAATGAAATCTTCACCCGAGCTGATAAGGAACAAAAAGCCACTAACCGGGTTGCCAATGTGATTGCCGAAGAGCGATTTGCAATCAAGGGTTGAAACTTAGTAAACAAGACGTCATAATGCGCGCCGCTGGTTAGGAAGCGAATGCTTTCAAACCAGCGTTTCAATGGTGGGCTTTTGGTCCTCTTGCAGTGATACTTTGTGAACTCGGTCAGGCCTGGAAGGGAGCAGCCGCAGCAGACGACTCATGTGCCGAGATGTGGCTGGAAGCCCGCCACCCACCTTTTCTATTTTTTCTCCTGTGGTTGGCTCTTAAGAAAACCCACTGCCTTTTCAACCGCATGGCTCACATTCATTTCCATTTGACGACGCTCACTTTGTGGCAGATAAAACGCCATATCTACCTCATAGCGAATGTAGCGGGGCGGAACCTGGTTTAGCGCCAGACAACAGATGTCAGCCAGATAATCCGCCGAGTAAAGTTTGTCCAGGCCTTTTTGTTCAATGTGTTCAGTGACCAGATGCTCATAATAATTGTGAATATCATCATGCAACTTCATTGCGCGCTTCCCTGTTAATTATTTGTTAGTTCAAAGCCTCATTCTTGTATCATAAATGGTAGACTAAGTGTACCTAAAACAACAAGAAGCCAGAATTATGAAACGCAACAAAACCCCTGTTTATTATGGTGATTACCTACAACTGGACAAGATTCTGGGCGCCCAGAAAATGCAAAGCGCCAATTATGGCGACCCCGCCCACGACGAAATGTTGTTTGTAATAGTGCATCAGGTTTACGAGTTATGGTTTAAGCAAATTCTGCATGAGCTGAACGCGGTGATTACCGTGTTTAATCAGGACGAAATTCCCGACAATGCGTTGATTGAGGTGGTCCACCGACTGCATCGAATCATTCAAATCCAGCAATTACTGAACGACCAGATAAGCGTAATGGAAACCCTAACGCCCCAACAGTTTCTGGCGTTTCGTGATTACCTGGTACCGGCCTCCGGTTTTCAATCCATTCAGTTTAAGCGGCTGGAAATATCATTAGGCTTAAAGCGCGAGTTTCGAATCGACTTCGACAAACAAAGCTTTTATAACCGTTTAACCGCAGAAGATCGCCAGATTCTGGAAGAGTTGGAAAGCAAGCCAAGCTTATTTGAGTTGGTCGAAAAATGGCTGGCCCGCATGCCATTAATGGAACAAGACGAATTTGCCTTTTGGCAACACTTCAAAAACGCCTCCGACGACTGTCTGGAATCAGATAAAAATATTATCGAAAATAACGAAACGCTCTCTGATAAAGAAAAACGTCAGGAGCTTAAAGATCTCGAGTCTACCCGCCAAAGCTTTGCGGCATTGTTTGATAAAAATGCGTATAGGAAATTGAATGAAGACGGCACCTTTCGGTTAAATCACGAGGCGATGATGGCCATGCTGTTCATCAAGCAATATCCTGAAGAACCTATTTTTAATCTGCCATTCCAATTGATTACTGCACTAACTGAAATTGATGAAAAATTGACCATATGGCGATACCGCCATGCGATGATGGTGCAACGCATGCTTGGCACAAAAATAGGCACCGGCGGCTCATCAGGTCATCAGTATCTCAAAAAGACCACAGACTCTAATCGAATTTTTGTCGATTTTTTCAATGCAGCGAGTTTTTTGTTGCCCAAAGATATGTTGCCACCGTTGCCAGAGCAGGTAAAAGATTACTTTGGATTTTATAAGAAAAAATGAATATGATTGGCGGCGATAAGCATAAGTTGATCGAGTTATAGCTAAATCTTCAGGCTGTGCACAAAATGTTACTCGTCGTTACGAGAATATATGTGTTTGTTGTTGAAAATTTGTTCCCATTATGGTTTTTATAATAGGGCGGGAAGGAACAAAACCCTCGCCCTAATTGGACAATAATAAATATCATAATAGACAAAAGCAAAATGGACGTTTTTGCTTTTCAGGGAGACAATTCATGTTTAAAAACTCTAAACTGGCTTCGTCAGTTAAGATCGCGTGCGCGGTTGGCTCAACTGTGGCGCTTTTATCTTCAGGCAATGTATTCGCTCAAGAAAATAGCAAAGATAGTGAAGCTACCGTCGAAAAAATCTCAGTTACCGGTTCACGTATTGCCCGGCCAGAACTATCTACGCCAGCGCCTGTAGTGACTATCGATGCTGCCGAAATTCAGCGTTTCGGTGCCCCCGATCTGGGAACTCTGTTGGCTGAGCTGCCGGCTATCGGAGCCGCCAGCACCCTGATTGGTAATAACAATAGTAACGCCAATGCAGGTATCAGCTCACCCGACTTACGTGCTCTAGGTGCAACTTGAACCCTAACTTTGGTAAATGGCAAGCGTCACGTTGCAGGTTCGCCATTCTCTAACGCGGTTGATACGGGCACCATCCCTACCGCAATGATTGACCGCATTGAAGTCATCACCGGCGGTGCTTCAGCTATCTACGGCTCAGACGCGGTAGCAGGTGTTATCAACGTAATCCTAAAAGATAACTATGAAGGTTTTGAGGCGCGTTATTCACATGCTTCGGATCTAGAGGATGTAGGCACTCAAAATTCTGCGTTTAGCATTTTAGCCGGGGCTACCTCCCAAGATGGCCGTGGTAATGTTACATTTTTCGCGGAAAAAAGCTCAATATCTGAAGTCTTAAAACCTAATCTCCAGCAATCTCAATTTATCGGTACGGTAAACAATCCTGATGACGGCGGAGAAGACGACGGTATTCCGGATAAATTCAGAGTTCCAAATGTAGGATCCGAAATGATCAATGCATTTGGTGTTCTAAACCCATTCTCAGGGAATCCGCGCATTACCTTTACTCCGGACGGTACTGGCATCACTCAGGTCGAACGAAACCGCACCAACAGTTTCGCCTTTGGTAATTTTGACGAAGCTTACGACACGGTTTTCTTTCCTGACCGGTACGAAAACTATATCCCTGCACAGGACACCTTAACTTTAGCCAGTACCTATCGTTATGACCTTACCGACAACATCCGTTTTTATGGGGATATGAAATACGTTGATAAAGATATCGAGCAGCAATTCCAGCCATCATTTCGATTTGGCAATATCGCCATCAATGCTACCGACAACCCGTATCTGGACGATGCTACCCGTCAGCAACTATTTGATGCAGGCCAAACCGGCGAAGTATCAATGGCACGTTTCTTTGACGATATAGGTAACCGTTCTGCGGCCAATGATCGACGTTTGTACCGTATTGTTTCAGGCTTTAAGGGTTACTTTACGCTGTCCGATACAGACTTTGACTACGACACCTATTATACCTACGGCGAAACATCTAACGTGCGTCGTACCCTTAATGATTTGATTCCTACAAATCTTGATGCTGCGATAGATTCAGTAATAGACCCGGAGACCGGAGAAGCCGCATGTCGTAGCCAGGTAGCGTCAGCGCAGGGTGATGATTACGAAGATCCAGCTGCCGTAAACGGTGGCGACTGTGTACCGTTTAACCCATTCGGGTTTGGCAATGCCAGTGCAGAGGCTTATGACTTTATTTCAGGTGATGTAACGCGCGAAGATCAACTTACTCAGGAAATGTATGGCGCCACGGTATCCTTTGATACTGCTGAGTTTGTTACATTGCCTGGCGGCCCAATTGGCTTTGCATTAGGTTATGAGCACCGCAAAGAAGACGTTCGGACAACTACGGATGAATTCACCAAAGCTGGTTTTTACACCGGCGCGGCAACCCCTGACTCGTCTGGGGATATGATGTAGAAGAGTTCTTCATTGAGACTCGTCTCCCAATTCTGTCAGGTGTATTTTTGGCGGAAGAGTTATCTGTGGATGCCGCGTTCCGCTCTGCCGACTATTCTCACGCAGGAAACGCGGATGCTTGGCAAATTGGCTTTTTATGGTCTCCAATCGAACAGGTTAGTTTACGAGGAACCGTGGGTGAAGCAGTTCGTGCACCGAACGTAGACGAAGCATTTAGCCCTATATCTCCAGGTTTTGCGCGTGTATCAGTTCCTTGTGATGCCGATAATATTGATGAGGATGAAGATCGTCGTGCGAACTGTATGGCGCTTGGCATACCAGAAGGCTTCGAAGCAAATGATAATGTAAGTGTGGATACCCTATCTGGCGGTAATCCCGATTTAACACCTGAAGAAAGTGAATCTCGCACTTTTGGTGTAGTGTGGCAGCCGACATTTGTTGAGAATTTGTCTATCACTTTAGATTGGTACGATATCGAAATTACTGACGCTATCACTGATGTTGATGCACAGGATATCGTCAATAATTGCGTCGATGCCACGGGTGGCCCTGATTCCGCGTTCTGTTCACAGGTTGATCGAAATGAGAACTTTGATGTGGAGCTGGTTCGTTCAGGCTTTGTCAATGCTGCGGCTTTGCAAACCTCAGGTCTTGAAATGCAAATTCGGTATACCACGGATTTAGCTCAATATGATTTACCGGGTGAGCTTCGTTTTAACATCCAGGGTAATTATGTCGATGAATTAGAAGAGTTTGCCTTCCAAAATCGTCCAGATGAAATTGATGTTGAAGTCGGTGAAGTTGGTGACCCTGAACTTCAGTTCAGAACCAGTGTTGATTATCGATTAGACAACTGGAAGTTCAACTACACCAGTCGTTTTATTGACCGCAGCGCACTGTTTGACGTCTCCCCTGACGGAGGTAGCGAAGAAGATGTAGACATTAGCTACATTGGCTCTATCTGGACCCATGATTTGGCAGCAAATTATTACTTTGGTGAAAACCTGGAAGTGTACGCCGGCATCCGAAATGTGTTTAACAAGGTACCGGCAGGTTATACTTTTAACCCATTATACGATTTGGTCGGCAGACGCTTTAATGCAGGGGTTATCTATCGCTTTGAATAAGCAACTAAGGTAGGCCCTTTCATAAGGTTGATTCTATAACTGATGAACCAGGTAAAAAGCCCAGCATTATTAGCTGGGCTTTTTTGCTCATGCTTTCAAATCACCTGCTGGTAATAAAACGACCTCATGGTAAAGGTAAAGGGAACACTGAATGCGGCGGTTAAACAACTGCATATTTATTCTATATAGCAAAGATCCAATGAGAAATGCCGCATAGGACTATGTAGCTTTTTTTTACAATAAAATGTCCTTACGCAGCCTATATTTAGCGTGTATGAAACGCATTTCACAAAAAAAGTACAAAAATAGATGGAACTTTTTACTGAACATGTTCTTTAGTCGATTGACCCCATGTGAACAATGTGGTTATTATTTAGCGCCAACCAAAAGTTATAATGAATAAATAGTTGCTGTAGCAACATACAAACCAAGGCACTTTATCGTGCTATTACGTTCTAGGGAGACGAACATGTTTAAAAATAATAAGCTAGCTAGGTCAGTCCAGCTGGCATGCGCTATTGGTGTAACTTCGGTTTCACTGTTTTCTTCAGCACTGGCCAATGCCCAGGATGCTGCAGTAGAAAAGGAAGAAGCGGTAGAAAAAATACAGGTCACAGGTTCACGGATTCGTTCTGCCAGCCTGGAATCTCCTTCACCATTGCAAACATTTGACGCATCTGACATCGATGCTGCAGGTGTAGCCAATATTCAGGAACTGCTGTTACAAAACCCAGCATTTGGTTCGCCAGGCATCAGCCGCACTAACTCAAACTTCAGCACTTCAAGTGCTGGTGTTGCCACAGTTGACTTAAGAAACCTGGGCGCCTCAAGAACCTTGGTTCTGGTCAATGGTCGCCGTTATGTTTCAGGTGTTCCTGGTAGCTCTTCAGTAGATTTGAACACCATTCCTGCGCAATTTATTGAACGTGTTGAAATTCTGACGGGTGGCGCATCATCAGTCTATGGTTCTGACGCGGTTGCCGGTGTGGTTAACTTTGTCTTAAAAGACGACTTTGAAGGTGTTGAAGTTGATCTTAAATACGGTGAGTCAGCTGAAAGCGACGCCACTGAGCGTACCTTTAATATCACCTCGGGCATCGGCGCGGACAAAGGCAACATGATGTTCCATTTGTCCTATTCAGATGAAGGGGCAGTATTTAGCCGCGACCGTGATCGTAGCGCAGTGGATCAGCTTTCTAATGTATATTTTACTAATGAACCTGAAGATATCTTTAACCCGGTGCGTCCATTCTTCTCGTCATTCCCGCCTCAGGGTCGTTTCGACTTAGGTGGCACACGTTACACATTTGATTCAGACAATAATTTAAAAGACAGCTTCAGCACTAATGGTGACGCTGATAATGCCGCTGACGGTTTTAACCGTAGTGCATTCCGGACCATTGCCATCCCCACCGAACGTTACTTGTTTGCTGCCCTGGGTGACTATGAATTGTCTGACAACCACAGTGTTTTCTTTGAAGGCACCTATGCTTCAACCAAAACACAAACCAAACTAGAACCATTTCCGTTTGCCTCTGATGATATTTACGCCGATGGTTTGGTCCCTTATGAGTTTAATGTAACCAACACTGCCACTGGCGAAGAAGCGTTTTTACGTAACCCGTTTGTTCCAGACAGCATTGCCGGGTTAGGCACAGATGGCAATGGTGACGGCCTGCGGGATTATTTCTTCGCTAAGCGACTGGCTGGCATCGCTGCACGCGGTAACGTAGCTGAGCGTGACACTTATCGCTTCACGGTAGGTATGGAAGGTCTTATTTTTGATGACTGGTTCTATGAAACCTATTATATCTATGGTCAAACCAACGAGTCTCAGGTGTCTTCTGGTCAGGTAAACGTACAAAACTTCCGTTATGCGCTTGAAGCGGTTTCAGATGACCTGGACCTTGATGCCGACGGTATTACTGACGAAGCAGTATGTATTGATGCCACTGCCCGTAGTTTTGGCTGTGTACCTATCAATGTATGGGGCAATGGCTCAATCACACCAGAAGCCGCGGCGTATGTAAATGCACCGGGTCTGTTGAACACCTCGTTAACTCAGGAAGTTATTGGTGCCAACATCTCTGGCGATTTGTTTGAATTACCAGCTGGTTATGTAGGTATTGCTGCTGGTTTTGAATATCGTGAAGAAACCAGCCGCGATGAGTTTGATGCCTTGCAGCAAGCCGGTCTGAATGCGGGTAACGCCATTCCGGCCACCTCAGGTGAGTTTGATGTTACTGAATACTATGTAGAAGCGAATGTACCGATTGTTGAAGGTCTGAGCGCTCGCGGTGCGTACCGTGCATCTGATTACTCAACCGTAGGAAGTACTACAAGTTACAATTACGGTTTAGAGTGGGAAGTGACAGACTGGTTGCGTTTACGAGCTATCGAGGCACAATCAACTCGTGCGCCCAATATTTCCGAATTATTCGCGCCACCATCGCAAACCTTCCCATCTGGTCTGACCGATCCTTGTACCCGTGAACTGACTGACGCATGTCTGGCGGCGCCAGGTGTGCAGGATAATGTTAATGCTAATGGCGGCACATTTACCCTAAACCAGTCTGACATTCAGGGTATCAGTGGCTTCAACCTGGGCAACCCGAATGTTAAGGAAGAGAAGGGTAAGTCTACCACTATTGGTATGATCATTACCCCAGATAACAGTGGCATCAAAGTTCTTGAAGACATGAGCTTTACCATCGATTACTTCGATATTGAGATTGAAGATGCGATTGTATCTACACCACGTCAGTTTATTCTTGACCAGTGTTATGGTGGCGGCGATAGTTCGTTCTGTAACTTTGTAACTCGTCGTGCAACTGACGCAGGTAACAACAGTGCCGGTTCTATCGAGTTTATCGACAGTGGTGTAACAAATTCTGGTGGTTTCAACACCGAAGGTGTTGATATTACGTCTCAGTACAGCACTGAAATCATGAACGGTACGTTCCGCAGCAAATTGGCTTACACTTATCTGATTGACGGAGAAACTATTCCGTTGCCAAATGCAGCAGCTGACCCGTTTGGTGGTGAAGTTGGTGCCTCTGAGCATAAGTGGAGCCTGTACCTGGGTTACACTTACGAAGATATTTCTGTAAATGTAAATACGACCTATATTGGTGAAGCTGCAATTGATGACCAGTTCCTGGCAGGCTTCGGTTTCGAGCCAGAAAGCGTCACAATCGGTAAAGAGGTTTATGTTGATCTTCAGGTTAGCTATTTTGCCACCGATAACTTCGAGTTTTACGGCGGTGTAGATAATGCGCTGGACAATGATCCACCGGCTATTCTGAGTGGTATTGCTGGCAGTGATACAGGTACTGAAACAGATGCAGGTACATATGACCCAATCGGTCGTCAGTATTATGTTGGTGTTCGTGCCACGTTTTAAATAGTGGTCTGAGGGCAGAGCATCTCGTTGCTTTACAATAAATACAAATGCCAGCCAGTTACCTGACTGGCATTTTTTTTGGTGCAGCTACTATTGCTTTTGCAATGATTTACCGCAGACCATGGGGTGTTCTTATTGAGTCACTCATCGATCCTGCATTGGCAAAGTATCAGCCTGCCAATTAAGTCGCCATAACTGACGGACGGTCCCAGCGTGTGATTGGCGGGGCAGTAAACCCATAACCTGTGCCTGTTAAAAAGCGGATTACCTGAGGTAACTCAATGAATAGCTACCCCGAAACAGTTAAAGGCCACTAAAGCTTGGTAGTAGCTTATGCAATAAAGCATAAATAGTACTCGCACAATACCGGCTGCACCCGGAGCCCCCACCAGAGTTACAGCCCCCACTACGGATAACTTGTCTTGAAGCATTCTCACATTATTAGCCGCAGGTTTAGCATTGGCCTAATCTGTTAGTCGTAGGCAAATTGGTTACGGTACACGAGCCTGAGTCTCATGCTGTCACTTACTGATTAGTCACTACGGCGTTAATCATGAGCGTTCATATTCAAGGTAGACAATTTTCGGCCTGGTCATTTGTGGATATTTTCAAGATCCGTATTGACTGCATGGGCTTCAAAGCAGGTTTTATGGGAAAAAATGTTTAGGGAAAGGACGTCATTACCAGCTTCTTCGTTCTTGCTCAACAATATATGTTTTTAATTTGTTAAAGGGTATAGGAGAACCCAGCATTACGGCGATGGGGAGTAGGTACCTTGCAGCCAGTGAGCGATAGAAATCGAAAAAATTCGCATAAAAATTCTTTTGTAATGCTTGGAGGCGCTATTCTGAACGGCAAGCTATTAACGCTTTATTCATATATTCGCTCGAATGAAAGTTGGACTATTAACATCTTATTAATTAAAAGCGTAAAAAAAACACAAAAAAAAATGGAACTTTTATTTCATCCCAGAACAATGGTAGTTGACCGCATCAAGCCGATGTGGTTATTATCACCTCAGGGTTTAGTGCCTTAACGAATAAAAAGTCGTTTTAACGTCTTATATTATAAACACTGAGCATAATGTTTTGGTGGTCCAGGGAGACAATACATGTTTACAAATAATAAACTGGCGAAGTCAGTGAAGCTGGCGTGTGCGTTCGGCGCAGCATCAGCTGCCATTTTTTCTACAAATATGGCGGTAGCTCAAGAAGACGTTACAGCTGAAGAAGCTGTAGAAAAGATTTCCGTAACGGGTTCGCGTATCCGTAAAGTCGATTTTGTTTCTAATGCACCGGTTGCAACGGTAGGTGAAGAGCAATTTGAGCTTACCGCAACGGTTAACACCGAATCACTTTTGAATACGCTTCCTCAGGTTGTTCCTGGACTAGACCGAACGTCTAATAACCCGGGTAACGGCACCGCAACGGTGGATCTGCGCGGTCTGGGCACTAACAGAACTTTGGTTCTGATTGATGGCCTGCGTGCGGTTCCTACCACCGCTGGTGGTACGGTTGATATTAACTCTATTCCAACCGCCTTGATTAAAGATGTTGAAGTATTAACTGGTGGCGCATCAGCCGTATACGGTTCTGACGCGGTGGCTGGTGTTATTAACTTCATTCTTAAAGATGATTTTGAAGGCGTTGACATTGCCACAGGTTACGAAGTAACAGAACAGGGCGATGCGGAAATCTGGAATGCGGACTTCACTATTGGTGGCAATTTTGCAGACGGTAAAGGTAATGTGGTTTTCAACATCAACTACACCGACCGTAGCGATTTGTTCCAGGGCGATCGTGGTTTTGCATCTGTTGCTCAGTTTGACGATGGCGCGGGTGGTCTGGAGCCAGGCGGTTCTTCTGGTGTACCAGGTACGTCAATTTTTGCAGGTGGGCTTTCCGATGGCATCCCAGGCTCGCCGGGTATTATCTTCAACCAGGATGGTAGCCTTCGTCCGTTCGTAGCTAGTGGTCAGGTTAACGATTTCTATAACTTCGCCCCGGTTAACTACATTCAGCTTCCTCAGGAACGTCATCAGATTACCGCTTTGGGTTCATATGATGTTACTGACAATGCCGAAATCTATGCCCGTGCAATGTTTACCGACAGCAATGTACCGCAGCAATTAGCGGCCACGCCTATTTTCCAGACCTCAACCTTTACCCTGGATGGCAACCCGTTTTTAACAGCTGATGCTCAGCAGACTCTTTCTGACGGCATTGGTGATGATGTTGATACCGACGGTGATGGCATCGCAGATACAGCGACAGCTTTGGTTCGTCGTCGTATGCTGGAAGTGGGTCCACGCCGCTCAGAAAGTAACTTCCAGTCTTATCAGATGGTTACTGGCCTGCGTGGTAGCTTTGGTGAGTCAGCCTGGACCTATGATGTATTCTATCAAACCGGTCAGGTAACCCAGACAGAAGCCCAGCTGGGTAACGTCAACCGTGGTCGTTTTGATCAGGCTTTATTACTTGAAACCGATGAAGCCGGCAATGTTGTGCTTGACGCCGACGGCAACCCTTCATGTTCCGATACGTCAGCAAATGGTTCAACCCTCGGTTGTACGCCTTTAAATATCTTCGGTGAAGGTAATATTTCACCAGATGCAGCGGCGTTCCTGCGCACCGCGGTTTCTTCCTCAGCGGTATTTGACCAAATCATGTGGGGCGGTAGTATCGCCGGTGACTCTGGTGAATGGTTCGAGTTGCCAGGTGGTCCGGTAGGTATTGCGATTGGTTATGAGAACCGTAGCGAAGACTTCGAATTCTTACCTTCACAGGATTTAGCGGCGGGCACTATTGCCGGCTTTAATGGCGCGCCTCCTGTAGCCGGTGGTTACTCAACCTCTGAGTGGTATGCAGAAGCTTATTTGCCAATTTTATACGGTCTGCCATTTGCTGAGTCGGTTGACATGGAACTGGCATATCGTTCTGCTGACTACAGCACAGCAGGAACGGTAGAAAGTTATAAGATCAGTGCTTCATGGGCTGTGAATGACGACTTACGTTTCCGTGCAGGATTCAACACGGCAGTTCGTGCGCCTAATATTGCCGAGTTGTTCTCACCAGCGGGTGAAAACTTCCCGGGTGCCGCGGATCCATGTTCTGCGTCAGGTGCACCAGCATCTCAAAGTGCCGAACTTGCCGCCTTGTGTCAGGCCACCGGTGTACCAGAAGATGTGCTGTTTGGCTCGGCAATCGATCCGGCTTCAGGCCAGGTTCGCACCAAAGTTGGCGGCAACCCGGACCTGAAAGAAGAAGAAGCTGAAACACTGACAGTGGGTATGGTTGTTACCCCGTTTGAAGATTTCACTTTCAGTATCGATTATTTTGACATTGAAATTGAAGATGCGATTGCAGTGGTTGGTACTAATAACATTCTTAACCTGTGTTATAACACAAGTGCCGGTGGTGTAGGTTCACAATACTGTGATGCGGTAAATCGTCGTCCTGACGGATCTATTGACTTTGTAGCTGATGCGTCGCAAAACGCGGCATCGGTAAAACTGTCTGGTATTGACCTTATCGCCAGCTACAACGTTGATGCGGGGCCGGGCAACCTGAGTTTAGATTACCTGGGTACCTATACCGACGAGTCTAGCTTTGAAGCCTTCCCAGGTGCTGACCCAATCGAATGTGCCGGTAACTTTGGCGCTGATTGTCTGGAGCCATTGCCAGAATACAAACACCGGGTAACGGTTAAGTACAGCATTGATGACTTCACTGGTCAGCTATTGTGGCGTTATGTGGGCGAAGTGAACGACGACGACGATGGCACTGATTACACCGTTGAACAGATTGATGGACACAGTTATTTTGATGCATCAGGTACCTATTACCTGGGCGAAAACTACCGTGTAACCGCAGGTATCGACAACGTGTTTGATAAGCAGCCACCTATCATCGGTGACAACGATCAACAAGCGAATACTTATCCTGCAACATACGATGTATTTGGTCGTACGTACTACGTAAGAATCGCAGCTTCATTCTAATCTATCACTAATTGAAAAAGGCTCCCAGTGGGAGCCTTTTTTTTGTTTATCAAAAGCCTAAGTGAACAAGTCAGCTCAAAAACTAGCCTAAGGAAGTATTGTAATTGGTTAATTTTTAGATAGTATAAGGTAAAGCTTAATAACAAAAAGTGCATAGCTTTGACGTCAGGTAATGCGATTCTCAACAGACTGCAACAATGCCTAGTAACAAAGAACTTTGCTAATCTCGATAGATTATTAGCACAGCTGCTCCTTCGTAATCCCACCAACCCAATGCTGTTACGTTTTCGGGCTGCCAGCCGGTTTTCGCAGGGGGCCTATCAGCCTGCCATTGACGATCTGCAACACTGCATATCCATAACGGGTGGCGATGGTGAGCTATATCTCAACCTGGCAAAATGTTACTTTTTTGAGAACCAAAGTGACCGTGCGCTTACCTGCCTTAGCCAATCTATAGCGTTGCAGGACGGGGCAAGGGTGCCATCGCTCTGTTTTTTCTTTCAAAAGTTACAGCACTGCAGCAAACGGGCTGAGTTTGAGCGCAACCTGCAGCTTGCGGCGTCACTTATGGCTTCCTCCAGAGTATTGTTTCTGGCAGCCACCCGGGCTCTTGTTGACCGTGGGTGTGGTACGCAAGCCCAAAAGCTGGTGGTCAATTTCGCTGACAACTTTAATCAGGATGCCGAGATGCAGTTGCTTAAAGCTCAGGTCGCTAATACCGCGGGTGACTTTCAAACAGCGTATACTTATCTTAGCGAATTAATAAAATCGCATTCGCAAGCATTTGCAATACACCATAATTTTGCAAATTGTTTGGTAGGTATGCAACAATATGACAGCGCGATCTCGCACTATAAAACAGCACAATTATTGAATCCGTCCTACGCCCCGAGTCACAAAAATTTGGCCCAGCTTTTGTTCGAACAGGGCAAGGTTGCCGAATGTTTGCATTCCTATGAACTGTTACAGCAAAACAAACAATTTACGGCCCAAACCCTGGATGATTATTTAACCTTACTCATAAAAATGAAACAACATGATAAGGTGTTGGGGTTACTCGAGTCAGCTGGTGCCCGGGTTGATGGGACGACGCGTAACTATCATCTGGCCCAGGCATACCGGCTCAGCGGTGATAGTACTCAGGCGACCGTGGCCGCCAAACGGGCTATGCAAGGGATGCTAACCGAGGATCGTTTGTGTCAATTGGCCCAGCATCTGATCAGTGCCGGCGAATCTACGGCTGCCCAACATTGTATAGAGCGGGTTTTGTCAGTAAATCCTGCTCATCAATGGGGGCTGGCATTGCTGCCGTTTTTCCCCACTCTGCCAGACGGGTATAAGGCGGCTTTTCAGTGCCGCACCAATTTTATTTATGAAGGTACAATTAGACCACCGTCAGGCTATGCCTCGCTAGCAGCGTATTTAGCAGCCTTGCAAACTTATCTTTTTCTTTGCATCAGTCGCTTCAGGCCCCTCTTGAGCAAACCCTGCATCACGGTACGCAGACTGGGGGTAATTTGTTTGCCCGGCAGCATCCGCTTATTGAGCATCTTCAGCAACAATTTAACTGGCATGGCGCGCAGGCACACCAGCAGTTTTCGCGGTTACCTTCTCCGTATGCCGACTTCAATAAAGTCAGCCAATGTCGGGCGGAACATGCGTGGTCGGTAAACCTGCAAAGCGGTGGCTATCATAATAACCATATCCATCCCATGGGCTGGCTAAGCTCTGTTTGCTATATTCAGCTTCCCCAGCTTAACGATGAGCAACAAGAAGGCTATTTGAACTTTGGTCAGCCTAACTTCCAGGTTCAGCAAAACACTGTTTTTGCGAAGGTTAAACCCGAAGCTGGCAAGCTGGTAATTTTTCCTTCATTTTTTTGGCACGGCACCACGCCATTTAGTGATAACCAGCCCCGCCTGACGGTGGCCTGTGATTTTACCAAAGACTAGGGCTTCACAAGGCAGTGGCACGAAACCACCCTGAGAACGCGTAGCGGGACTGCTGAGCAAACGGTGTTACATAGGTCACACTATGCACCCGAGTTACATCGAACAGGTTCAGACTGTTGAAAAAGGGTGCCCAGCTTTCCTGTGGCTGTCCATGATTGGAATAAAATTGCAACAAACCGCCCCAGTCCGGGTGCCAGGCTCGGCTGAAGTTGGCGACATAGGCGACCCGGCGCTCTTCCGTCGCATGCACATCATTGTGCCGGGTGAGAAAGTGGCCAGGTTCGAAACAGCTGGCTTGCAGCGAGGCGGCGCAAATATCGGTATGACCCGAAAGTTGCTTCACCCAGTCTAATACTTGCGGGCCATTCAGCCATTCAGAAAACTGTTTGAATACGGCGGTTTGGGCGCCGGCATCCGCAAGTGTTGAACGTCCATAACAATAGCCGATTCCCTGTGCGGCATTATTGTGCATCAACTTTTGTATTTCACTTCGTTGCTGGCTCGATAATGCTTGCCATTGTGATGCAGACAGGTTTAACACCTGGTTGTTGATGAAAGCGGCCATCTTATAGTGCCTGTGCGATTCTAATCCTGTCGCCATTGCCTGAGCAAAATCAGTATCAAATGCCTGGGGAATATTAATATGTCCGGCAGACTGAAACAGCGCCGTGTGGCGGCCGTCATGTACCGGCGGATTATTCTGGTTAAACACAGTATTCTCATAATAATAATGGTTAGGAGCATAGCTTAACAAAATATACTGTAGGGTGAGGAAGGTTAGGTACCCAAAAAGCACCCTTTTGTAAAAATAGAAACCATAATTGAAGGGACAAGTCTTTATCTGGCGCCACCACGAGCTAGGTTCAACATTGTCAATCTGAGACGCACCTTATAGAAAATCCCGTGGTAACATTAAGTTAACGAGCGTCTATGTTTTTTGCCGTTAACAACTTTAAACTGCTATATTCAACTGGTTATTTATGCCGCTAGTAATGTAGAGCCTCCCCCCTCCTCGGGATGAATTTTCTGGAGAATACGCTACGTCACATTGTGTTTATCCTTTCATCTTTGGTTATTTATGCTAAATCATTGAATGTTTCGCTCAGCAATTGAACAAACCTCCCGTCCCATGGGGTGTTAAGACTGTGTTACTTGACTCTTTTAGTCATTCCGTGTGACTATTACAGATTCGTAGTGTTGGCGCGACCACGCCACCAGCTACCATTCCGAAAACTAAAAATTGTAAAAGTTTATACGCCCCTTGCTCGAGATAATCTCAGCAAGGATTTAAATAAGAAATTTGGTTGGGAACTATGTCCAAGATGAGCAAGAGAACTCTTATTGCTTCTACTGTCATGGGTGCATTTGCACTGACAGGCAGTGCAGCCGTCTCTGCAGTTACTCTTAACGATCTTCATAAAGAAGAAGCTAAGATCCATGCGGCTGCAGCGAAATCTCAAGAAAAAATCAACGCATTATTCGAGCAGTCACAAGAGTTGTTGGTTGAATATCGTCAAACTGTTGACCAAACAGAAAACCTGAAAGTTTACAACGATTACATTGCCAGCCTGGTTGCAGACCAACAGCGCAGTATCGAGTCGTTGCAACGTCAAATCGACAGCATTGAAGAAACAAAGCAAGGCATCGTGCCGTTGATGTTCCGCATGATCGACAGCCTGGAAAAGTTTGTCGAGCTGGATGTACCGATTCATCTGGAAGAACGTCGTGAGCGCATTCAACGTCTGCGCGATATCATGGCGAACTCAAACGTTACAGTTTCTGAGCAATTCCGCCAGGTTATCGAAGCATACTTGGTAGAAGTGGAATACGGCAGCAAGATGTCTTCTTACCAGGGAACTATTGATGACAACGGTACTGAAGTAACGGTTGACTTCTATAACCTGGGCCGTACGGCTTTGCTGGCTCTGTCCCTTGATCAGACAAGTGCATGGGTTTGGAACAAAGATGCCCGTGAATGGCAGGCTTTGGGTGATGAATATCTGGCGTCAGTGGTTGATGCTGTGAAGATGGCCAACGGCACTATCACACCAGATCTGATTAAGTTACCAATTGAAGCAGCGGAGTAAGTTTTAATGAAACTAGTATTTAAATCTCTTGTAGCCGCTGCAACGTTGGCGGTTATGGCGACCGGTGCGCAAGCACAGGAAGCAGCAAGTCTGTCAGACCTGCTAGATCAGGTGAAGAATAATCGGGTATCTCAGGCCCGTATTAACAAAGAACGCGAAGCCGAGTTTCGTTCAGAGCGTTCAGACAAACAGGCGATGTTACGTAAAGCCCAGTCTGAGCTGAAATCTGAACAGGATCGTGGCGATCGTCTGCAACAGCAGTTTTCTGACAATGAAACGACTTTGAACGACAAGTCTTCAGAGTTGGAACAAGCTACGGGTACGCTGGGTGAGATGTTTGGTGTGGTACGTCAGGCGGCTTCTGAAGCCTACGGTCGTATTTCAACGTCAATCGTGAGCGCGCAGTTCCCGGGTCGTGACGATTTCCTGGCTGAAATGTCTGAAGAGTCTAAAGGCTTGCCGAACATTCAGGAACTTGAAGATCTGTGGTTTGCTCTGCAAACTGAAATGACTGAATCTGGCCAGGTTGTTCGCTTTACTACTGACGTAGTTCTGCTGGACGGCGGTAGCAGCCAGCAGGAAGTAGTTCGTGTTGGTACCTTTAACCTAGTAAGTGAAGAAGGTTACCTGACCTTTGATGCTGAAAACGAAGTGGTACAGCCGCTGGGCCGTCAACCTGAAGGCCACCTGGTTTCTTCTGCGCAAGAACTGGCAACTGCAACCTCTGGTATCGTGCCGTTCTATGCCGATCCTTCACAAGGCGCTATCCTGGGTCTGTTGAAAGAGAAAGCAACAATGATGGAGCGTTATCATGCAGGTGGTCCGGTTGGTTACACCATCACAGTAATGCTTATCATTGGTCTGCTTATCGGTGTTTACAAGCTGGTTACGCTTGGTATGACTGGCAGCAAGATCAAGTCTCAGGTTAAAAACCCTGGCAATCCTTCAAGCAGCAACCCTCTGGGTCGTATCCTGCAGGTTTATCAGGAAAACAAACACGCGGATGCCGAAAATCTTGAGCTTAAGCTGGACGAAGCGATTCTTAAAGAATTGCCTTCAATTGAAAGCGGAATCAATGTAATTAAGATCTTCGCCGCGATTGCCCCACTATTGGGTCTGTTGGGTACGGTTCTTGGTATGATTGCAACCTTCCAGAGCATTACACTGTTTGGTACAGGTGACCCTCGTCTGATGGCAGGTAGTATCTCAATGGCGCTGGTAACAACAGCTCAGGGTATTATTGCAGCTCTACCACTGATTCTGACTCACAGCATCGTTGCTTCTCGAAGCAAATCTATTGTTCACATTCTGGATGAGCAAACTGCAGGTATCATTGCAGCTCACACAGAGGCGGGGAAAGCGTAATATGAATAGCCTGATTGGATTATGGGAATCTGTCAGGGAATTTATCGCTACCGGCGGTGACGTGTTGTATTTTGTTGCTGCCGCGCTCTTTCTTATGTGGGTATTAATGATTGAGCGCTACTGGTATATCACGGCGGTCTTTCCAAAGGTGAAAAAAGATATTATCGCCAAATGGGATGCCCGCGCTGATACTACCTCATGGTATGCGCATAGAATCCGTGAAGCTTGGATTTCCCAGGCGTCTGATAATTTGGACGCGAGGATGTTAATTATCCGTACATTGGTGGCAATGTGCCCACTGATTGGTCTGCTGGGAACAGTGACCGGGATGATTACTGTGTTCGAGACAATGGCAACGCAAGGCACCAGTAACGCACGCTTGATGGCATCTGGTATCTCTATGGCCACAATTCCGACCATGGCCGGAATGGTAGCAGCGCTGTCTGGACTGTTCATAAGTTCTCGTCTCGAAGCGAAAGCTAAGTTGGCAAAAGAAGGCTTGGTTGATAGCCTGCCACATCACTAGAGAGAGAGATTATGGCGCGGAAAGTCAGAACCGAAGAGGAAGATGCGCAGATTGATATGACGCCAATGTTGGACGTTGTATTCATCATGCTAATTTTCTTCATCGTTACCACTGTTTTCGTAAAAGAAGCAGGTATCGAGGTAAATAAGCCAGAAGCGAATCAGGCGTCACTGCACAAAAATGCCAATATCTTCATCGCTATTACAGATGATGGAAGTGTATGGCTGGATAAACGTGAAGTGGCGGTTGAAAGTGTCCGAGCAAATATAGAGCGATTGTTGACGGAGCAGCCGACAGACTATGTCATTATCCAGGCTGACGTTAAGGCCAAGCATGGTGTCGTCGTGAAAGTGATGGACCAGATTAAAGCTGCAGGTGTTGATCGCATATCAGTAGCAGCAAGGGGATAAGATGGTTCGATTTATCGTTTCTATACTACTAGGTGCCGCGGTTGCCTTTGGGTTATTCGTATTGATGGCTAAGTTGATCGAAAACTCAGGCCGCCCGGCAGATGAAATTCCCGATGCACCCGTAATTGATGTGGTGATGCAGGAGCCCGATGCTGACACGCAAACACGTCAGCGGACGCCACCGCCACCACCTCCACCGCCTCAGCAGCCGCCTAAAATGCAACCTGTTGAGCCGGATGCCTCTGAAGTAGACTCTGACGGATTCAGCCTGGCTGTTCCATCAGTTGATACCGGTGGCGTAGGGGTGAACATTGGTGCAGTTGGCGCGATGCAACAAGATGGTGAAGCTACACCAATTGTACGTATTGATCCTAAGTATCCACCACAAGCAGCACGTGATGGCCGGGAAGGCTGGGTTAAGCTTTCATTTACTATTAACGAAGCCGGCGGTGTGGAAGACATCGATGTTATCGATGCCGACCCTAAACGTATTTTTGACCGCGAAGCGCGTCGTGCGTTGAGCAAGTGGAAATACAAGCCAAAAATTGTTGAAGGTAAACGTGTTAAGCAACCTAATATGTTTGTTCAGCTAGACTTCAAACTGGAGCAATGATCATGATGAAAACAACATTCAAAATGTCAGCCCTTGCTTTAGTCATGGGAGTATCAGCTGTACTGTCTGCGCCGGTCATGGCGCAGTCATCTGCTCCGGTAGTTTGTCCAGGATATGAAAAGGGCAAAACGAAGTTGGTGGGTGAACGTGCAGGTAAAAAGGTTCAGAAAGCGTTTGATGCCTATAACGAAGACAGAGTAGGAGAAGCATTAGACATCCTTTATGATGTAGATGCATCTGATGACTTTGATAAAGCTTACGTGGGCCGTTTTATTGGTAACTTATTGGCCTCGCAAGAGGGTAAAGGTAAAGAATCACTTCGTTACCTAACCAGTGCGGTTAAACCAAAAGTACTTAATGATACCGAACATGCGCAAACCCTGAAGCTTATTGGTGATCTGAATTTACGTGAAGAAAACTACAAAGAGGCCATTAACTGGTATCAGCAGTGGATGGACTTCACGTGTAAAGAAGACAAAATGGTTTATGTTCGTATCGCACAGGCATATTTTGAAACCAAGCAATTGGACAAAGTGATTGAGCCTGCTGATAAAGCCATTGCGCTTTATGAGGAGCCGAACAAAAATCCTTATGTGTTGAAATTACAGTCTTATTATCAGCGTAAGATGTATCCTGAAACCGTCAAGGTTGCCGAAACTCTGGTTAATACGTTTCCTGAAACGCCGGGATGGTGGACACAACTTGGTGTGTTCTACATGTTGGTAGAAAACTATTCAGATGCGCTTGCCACCATGGAAATTGCCTATAACGCTGGATATCTGGAAAAAGAGTCACAATTTAAAAACCTGGCTCAACTGTATTCCACTAATGGTATCCCATACATGTCAGCAAAAATTCTTGAGAAGCACGTTGAAAACGGCGATATCAAGAAAGATGACAAGATGATGCGTAATATTGCAAACTCATTCCACCAGGCTAAGAACTACGATCTTGCTGCTAGATACTATGGTAAAGCAGCTCAATTGAGTTCTGATCCCCAGGATTTCCAAAAGCAGGGTACTCTGCTGATGGTTGCTGAGGATTACAAAGGAGCCATTACCGCTTTAAACAAGGCGTTGGAACGAGGTGCTGAAGAAGAAGCAAAAATCCATTTCTCATTAATGGAAGCAAACTTCTATCTGGGTAACTTCAAAAAAGCCTGGGACTATGTGCAGCTAGCGAAGAAAGAGAAATCTATGCGTCGCAATGCTCTGGCATGGGAACCGTACATCAAAGAAAAAGCTAAGAATCGTGGTATTAAGATTTAATTCCTGATTGTTAAGTTTAAAAAGCCCCTATCTGATAGGGGCTTTTTTATGCGTGTTAGCCTAGGAAATCTGCCGATGTCTGACAGTATCACCCTCCTATCGTTGCTTTTCATAAAAAGGCCATGCAACCAGCCAATACAGCTGATTATAATAAAAGTGCAGCCCTTAGAGGACTCAGGCTAGTACAAGTTAGATTTGTATAGATAGACCCTGATTCAGATAAAGCACCTGATATATATGCACTTTTAAATTGCCATACCTTCGTCTTCTCATTTATAAAGCATAACAGTAGCTTTCCGCCATATGTGCTTTCAACATACCAGAAGTGAGTCAGCTTTCATTCGATTCCACCATCCCTGCTAACTCCCTAACGATTAGCATAGCAGTCCTTTTCTTGGTGACCGTTGTGGGTGACCACAACTGACAATTGTTTTGGGATGAGCAAATTAAGTGGGTGTTGATGGCGAACTTTATGAAGGTGACAACTGATTCTCATAACCCCGTAGGGCCGTTGAGGGCCCATAACTGATAGTGAGTGTCCATGATTGGTGGGGGGCCAAATCCGGACTTAATGGTTACTGCAAGCTTATGAGCAGTGGCTGGCCATGATTGAATGGTTTTCTCTAGTACCACTGCGGTTGGCATAACTAGTTTCCATCTTTTCTGCAGGTCTACGTGTCGTGGGTACCCATAACTTACGCGTACCTGGCTCTCATTTGTTGTGAGTGTCCATGATTCGCTGATTTTCTCGAGTACCACTGCGGGTGTCATAAATGATTCTTACAACTTCTGTAGGTTTGGGTGGTGTGAGTGTTTCTAACTGACGTAGTGGGGCATGACTAACGGTGGGTGTTTAGTGCATACGATATGGGTCACTACTGATTCTGATAAATACCGGGCGTATATGGGTAGTGGCTGTCCACAACTGACTTTTAACGGTTATCTCCACAGTAATTTTCTCGATGACCAACTACGGCTGTCAGAACTGCTTTTCATAACTTCTTGATGTCTATGTCGTGTGAGTGTCCACAGCTGAATTTTACAGGTAGTGAGTGTCCAAAACTGACATCCATAACTCACGGTGGGTATCCTTAATGACCATCCATGGTTATTGAGTGCTTTTTAGCAGTGGCTGTTAAAGGTGGGTGTCCATCATTTGCTCAGGTGTCCGTATTTGGCTCTCATGCGAAGCGAGTGTCCATAATTGGGTGAGTGTCCATATCCGGGCTGCAATTTTTCCAATGACCACCTGCGAGTACCATAACTAATTTTTACAACGTCTGTAGGTCTAGGTGTTATGGGTGTCCGGACTTGGCTTTCATATGTAGTGAGTGTCCATAATTGACGGGTGTCCATAATTAGGTGGGTGTCCTTAATTGGGTGGGTGTCCATGTCCGGACTCGATGGTTACTGAATGCTTCTGAGCAGATTTGATCCAATCGGTTTAAGGATACTCTGCCGCTGCTGTATAAAGTGCCGGAGCCACTGCCTGAAGCTCATTCCGTAGTGCCTGCTCTAACATCTTTCGTCCTTTTAACCGGTGCTGCCCAATTACAGTCTGGATGGAGTGTTGCTGTACATAAAGCGCATAAAAAAGTGGCGTTTGTTGCAGTACCGCGGCACCAAGAGCGCGTGCGAGCAGGTTAAAAGTGGCGCCCATATGTTGCCTGGGACGATCGGACGCCAGGTAGCCATGCAACCGGTTTTTCATAACCTGACGAAGCCAGAGTGTGCTCGCCTTAGACGCGCTAACAGGCTGTTGTGTATCAAATTGATACAGCCAACGTAATTTCAGCTGCCATGGCAGCGCTTTGCCCGAGAGTGGCTTTAAACAAAGTGCACTGGGCTGGCCGCTGGCTTTATCGGGTTTCTCCCCTGTTTTAACCTGTTCGAAACCCACCTTGTGCCAAAAGGTTAGTAATGAGGGGGTGAGGCCGAAGCTGGTTGCAAGCCAGTCTACCTCTTGCCGGGCAGCAATTGCTTCAAGTTGGGTCAGCATGTCCCGCGCAATCCCTTGTTGCCGGCACTTTTCAGCCACCGCAATACGGCTGATGCGCCAATACGTATGTACTGCCAACTGGCTTTCGGTACTAAGCAGCGCCAGACTCTGGGCACACAAATGGCCGTTTACCCGGCGCCTGCCCTGGGCAATCTGCGAATCAACCGCTGCCAGCGTCTGGCCACCTTCAGTACTAATAGCAATGGCGCCCACTATGGTTTCATTGGCAGTTGCCACTAGCAACAAGCTATCCGGCGCATCATGCAAACGCATTAGATCATCGGGGGTGGTCTGATAATGTGCTAAAGCGAGTAAACTGAATACAGCATCACGCTGAGCCACACTCAGCCGGGCGGGGACCAGAAGCTCACACTGCACATTGGTGGTCTCAGTATGAGCCGGGGAGGGCAGTGCCGGCAGCAGAGTATTGCAAAGCACCGCTTCCAAAGGATCATCGGAATACCACCGCAGGGGCGTGGTTAAGGTTATCTCAGCCAGGGTTTTAGCATTCGTTCGCGGTTTTACAAAGCGGTGGATAAAGCCCAGTCCCGAACCTTCAAAGCCCATAGTGGTAGTACTGAGAATGCAGCGCTGATGGGTATCCACCAATGTATTGAGAACCGGTAAAGGCAGGCCCGCTGCTTCGTCTATTAATAAAATATCAGGCCGGTCATGCACCAGGGCAGGGTTGTCCGGGGCCAGCCATACAATCGATTCACGGGCGGCAAAACCGGCATCGCTGTAACGCGTTAGAGTTTCATAAAATACCTGCTGGCTGTGTTGCACCGGGCTGGTAAGCCACACCGTTTTGCCCTGTTGATGCCAGTACCACGCCAGTAACGCCAGTAAGGCGGATTTTCCACGACCACGGGGTGCGGTGATCACACAGTGCCGGGTGTCGGTATCGCTTATCTTGATAACCTGATGCCACGCCTGCAGCTGATCCGGACTATGAAACTGAGGATGTACAAATGTATCCACCTTTGAGATGTTTGCCTGCACCACCGGCAGTTGCACAGTCTCGCGGCTGAAGCGCGCCACGGCTGGATCATCAATAAGTTGTGCAAGCCAGGATTTAGTAAAAGCGCTGTGCGATAAGTTGCTGCCATAGCTTAAAAAGTGCGGCTGGGTGACACTGGGGTGGGCAGGCCAGTCTGCGATGTCGGGTAGCAACATGATCAGCGTGCCGCCCCGTTTCACCGTGCCGGCAATCGCCAGTAATGCATTGGGGCGTAAACCATCAAAGCCATTGAAAATCGCCACCTCAAATTCCTGCCCCAGCAACTGCCGGAACAAGGGAAGTTCCCGATGTTTGGAGACACATAGGTGGGTCGGCTTGGTGCCAAGCCAGCAGGACTCACCCGGTAGAGTTTCGGCTAACCCTAATGCTGTTATTTGTTGCATTACCCACTGTTTTTCACCGGATAACAACAATAATTGTCGGTGCGCCTGCGGAACAAAGCTATGCCGTTGTAACCAGCGCTGAAGGTTTGCCAGAGCCATAATGCAAAAATTAACGTATAATGGTGGCAAAGTTTAAACATTTACACAGAGGATTACGAATGCGTTTTTTATCGCGTCGATTAGTCATGCCAAACGATCTCAATTATGCCGATTCATTATTTGGCGGCCGGGCATTGGAGTGGATTGATGAGGAGTCGGCTATTTATGCGATTTGCCAGCTGGAAACCAACTGTCTGGTAACCAAACATATTGGCGAAATCAATTTTGACTCGCCGGCGATGCAGGGTGATATCGTAGAATTTGGTCTTGCCACCAAAGCCGTGGGACGCACGTCCATCACGGTCAGTTGTCTGGTGCGCAACAAAGCCACTAAAAAGACAATCTGTCTGGCCGATGACATCGTGTTTGTCAAAGTAGACCCCGCCACGCGCCAACCTGTGCCGCATGGAAAAACTCTGGACAGTCTGGAAGCACAAACTGAAGTTGAGCTGAAAGCGCTGAACCTGCTTACCGAAAGCAGCCAGTCATAGTTATTGCCACTGGCTGATAACGGATTTGATGCGCGCGGCCAGGGCCGGGATCATTGAGTCATAAACGATGGGGTGCGACTCGTGCCCCATCGCGTTTAGCGTAAAACTGATGTTATGGGCGTGTAAAACCTGGCCGGCTGCGCCGCCTGCGGCTTGGCTTTCTGCTACCTGGCACAGCTTCCATAGTGTCTGGTTAATCTCACTGTTAAAACCCCAGCGCAGCAGCATAAGCGAAGTGGCGCCATACAGACATACTCCAAACTCCTGACTCAGCCGACTCACAAAGTCACTGAAAGTCTGCGCTTCATCCCAGGCGCGCATCACGCCGTCGACAAATAAACACTTATCATGAAACACCAGAAAGACCGACAAGGTACTGAATAGAATTAATTGTTTCAGCGTATCGGTGGTGGCCACGGGTGTCTCGGTCTCGGTGTTCAACGCTTCAAAAACCGGTAAGCTGAGCAACATTGCATCGGCGAGCTTTTCCACATCAGGGTGCCGGCATTGCGCATTTAGCTGCTGCTGGGCAGCAAAAACCACGGCTAACTGTTTGATATTACTGAGACCTAAATTACGGCCAATGGCCTGCTCCAGGGTATCAGGTGAACTACCGTAGATGGCCTTGCTGGCCTTACTCATGATATGAGCCTGAAAAATAGGATCTTTTTGAATCAGCTGAACCACCGACTTTAATGTCATGGTGTCATCATCAAGCTGTAAAAGTGACTGGATAGTCGCCGGTAGCGGGGGCAGATTGTCCACAATATCCAGCAAACTATGATTGCCCTTTTGAAAGCGCAGGCGATTGCCAAGCTGACGTAACTGACCGGCGCTGATACCGGCATACTCTTTAAAGCTACGTTCAAATGAGCGGCGATCGGCAAACCCCAGGCTTACCGCGGTATCTTCGGTTTTTTCCCCGGCCAGCAACCTATGGCAGGACTTATCATGGATGTATTCCTTTAACACACTGCTAAAAGCAATGTTATGCGCCCGCAGCATACGACGCAGGCCCGACTCAGTCTGATTCATCTGTTGCGCTGCCCATTCAGCACGTATCCGGGCGGGGGCTTCAGCCTTGGCAAATATATGCAACAGTGTATCTTTCAGACCGGGTGTCTCAATTCGGCTCAATGTAGGAGCCAGCAGCTTTTCCATTGCCTGACTATGATAAAACGAAGGTCGCTGCAGCCAGTCTGCATCAATGCCCACTGCGATCCGGGCACCGGATTGCCACTCACTTCGACTGAGCGCTGCCAGCAGACATTGTTGTTTAGCGGGTAAGCCCCGGGTATAAGCAAAATCAAACTGCCGCCCAGCCAGATGCCGGCAAAGCGTCAATAAAAAATAGCTTTGCAAATCATCAATCAGTGGGTATGGACTGGCCTGCCACGACAGTTCAATATGGGTATCATCTGCCGTCTGGCGGGTTATGGCGTCATGGAATACCTGTTCAGCCCGGGGTACAAGGGCTGTTAGCGCCGCCTCAATATGCTCAGTAGCCGTGGCATACACCACCAGGTTACCCATTTTGTTAAAATCAAAATAGCCAATAAGCGAGCGCCCGAGGGTTTCGCGCTGCGCCGGCGGGCACAATGCCTCCAGCAGCTCATGGAGCGCCACATTATCGATAAGTCCGGCTTCAAGATCGGGTAATGATGCTAATGCATCGGCATCGGCCATCGACACTGTACCCTGGTCGCGGCGCATACTTAAGATAGCCCGCACCATGGCAGACCAGAATAAACCTTTATACTGCATGTTGCTCCTTGCTTAAACGACCCCGGGTAGCCGGAAAATATCTGTGGAGAAAGAAAATTGTCCCATATATCGTAAAAAGTGTCCTGTTTAATTACCACACCCTTTTTTATTATTTATGGGGGGTAACAGCATAATTTTTTATCTATATTGATTCGAAGTCATTTTCACCCGCCGGGTCAAAATGGTGTGCTGGCTCACTGATGAACCCATACCAATGCCATTACCCGTTGCCGGTTTTATGGTTGATTAATAGCGCAACAGACGCTAACAATCCGGTCTTCGACGACCACCCTTAGAAACGCCCGCGCCGTCACTAATAGCGGGCGTTTCTTTTTTCTTCTGCTTGACGATTTATTTACACTTGCTAGACTCTCCCGCTCAAAGTTTAAGTAAGACAGACCAAGGGGCGCCGTCACCGGCTGAGATCCACGTATGTGGGAACCCTTTACCTGATCCGGATAATACCGGCGTAGGGATGGTGTTTACATCTGACCAGTCAACCTGCCGTAAAGCCGGATCTTTCTTCGCATTAAGAAAAGAGATCCTGAATGAAAAAAAATCCTGTTCTGATAGCGCTGCTCTCATGCGCCCCTTTTACTGCTATCGCAAACTCTGACCCTAATAATGTTGAAACCATAGTGGTGACCTCTGATTTTCGGCAGGCCACGCTGGATCAGCTCAGTGCCAGCGCCACCATCATGGATGCACAACGGGTCCAAAGTCGTCAGGCTGAATATCTGGATGATGTATTAAATGTGGCACCCAATGTGAATTTCGCCGCGGGGGCTTCCCGGGGCCGCTTTGTACAAATTCGTGGTATCGGTGAGCGCTCGCAGTTTTCTGAGCCACTGAACCCTTCCGTCAGCTTTTTAGTCGATGACTTTGATTTTTCCGGGCTGGGTGCCACCGGGGTGTTGTTTGATACCCGGCAGGTGGAAGTATTTCGTGGACCCCAGTCTACGTTGTTTGGAACCGGCGCGCTGGCGGGGGCCATTAAAATTGTCAGTGCACAACCCACTGAAGATCAGACCAGTCATCTGCAATTGCGGGCGGGCAACAATAATAGCTACCGAATAGAAGGTGCCACCGGTAGCGCGCTATCCGATACCGTGCGTTATCGGGTCAGTGGGGTGCATAATCGTAGTGACGGCTTTGTTGAAAACCGCTTCTTAAACAGCGACGACACCAATAATATTGATGAAACCGCGTCACGGCTAGCATTGCAATGGGATCTGGATCGAAATTCGATCCTGGATCTCAATTATCGCTGGTACGATATCGACAATGGTTATGATGCCTTTTCGCTAGACAATAACCGCCAGTCGGTAGCGGATGAGCCTGGTTATGATACCCAGCAAACCCATGGGCTGAGCGCAAAGCTCACCCGTAACTTTAACGCTGGTCAGCTCACTATGCTGCTTACCCATGCCAGTCATAATCTGGCCTATGGGTATGATGAAGACTGGACCTACCCTGAGTTTCACCCGGGTACTTACCGTTCATTCGATGCCTACTTCAGACAAATCGATACCCAGACCGCCGAGCTACGGTTTACTTCTTCTGCTACAACCCGGCTGTTTAATGACAGCACAAGCTGGACCCTGGGGGCGCATTTTAAAGGTACTGAAGAAGCCTTGCGGCGCCAATACACCTACGCCGGCTCCGACTTTTTAAGTGAGTACACACCAACCACCACCGCCGTCTATGGCGAGACACAATCTCAATTGCTGGCAGATCTGGTGTTGATTTTTGGGGTGCGCCTGGAAAATTACGAATTTGATTATGCCGACAGTCAGGGCTTACAGCAAAATCACGATACCGATATGGTCGGCGGCAAGCTTGCGCTGCAATATACCGCCGGGGATAAGTTGTGGTATGGCAGCGTATCCCGTGGTTTCAAAGGCGCTGGGATAAACCCGGCCCAACGGGTGTCGGAAGATAAGCGCATTTTTGACGAAGAATACAGCTGGAATTATGAGGTGGGGGTGAAAGGTCCGTTTATTGTGCCGCAGCTCACCGTGCGCGCTGCATTATTTTATATGCGTCGGGATAATACCCAGGTCAATGACTTTGATGTGGTGATACGAGCAGACAGCACGCCGGACTTTATTGATATTATCGATAATGCCGATCTGGGCACCAATCAGGGGGCTGAACTAGAGGCAAGCTGGCAGGTGACCTCCAACTGGGCGCTACAGGGAAGTCTCGGGTATCTGGATGCGCGTTTTGAACAGTATACCAATGCCAAAGGCGAGTTTGTCGAAGAACAACGTCAGGCACAAGCGCCGCGCTGGACCGCCAACCTGTTCAGTGAGTTATGGTTAACCAGCGTGTTAAGCTGGCGAGTGGAAACGGACTTTAAAGATCGCTACCGGTTTTCTGATGGCCATGATGTGATGTCGCCCTCTGCCACCGTGTTTAATACCCAGCTGCATTATGAGCAGGAGCGCTGGAGCACCACCGTGTGGGTGAATAATCTGTTTGATAAAACCTATTATGTACGCGGATTTGGTGGCTTTAGTAACGATCCCCGTGACAATTATGCTTTCGACGAGCCGTACTATCAATTGGCGGACGGACGTCAGTTTGGTGTTACATTTAACTACCAGTTTTAGGAGAAAACGTATGCAGGTTATGGTCGAAATTTCATTGTATCCCCTTATGGAACAATACATTCAACCTATAAAAGGATTTATCGAGCGGCTCAACTGTCACTCCGATTTATGGGTCGACACCAGTGCCACCAATACGCTGGTCCGGGGCGATTATCAGACGGTAATGATGATCCTGGGCAAAGAGATGCAACAGACCCATGAAGAGGTAGGCCAGGCAGTATTTGTTGCCAAGTTTCTAAACTTCGATGCCATGCAGTCTGATAACACCCCGGCTCAGTCATGACCGAGACCTTTTTACAACAACTGGCCGCGACCTCGTTACTGGAATGGGCCGCGGTGGTGCTGGCGCTGGGCTATGTGTGGCTGGCGGCACGACAAAATAGCTGGTGCTGGGCATGTGCATTTGCCAGCACCGGCATTTACACCTATGTCTTCTGGCAGGTAACCCTGCCATTTCAGTCGGTGTTGAATTTTTTCTACATGCTGATGGCTGTGTATGGTTATTACCAGTGGCGACAGGGCCCGGAGGCCATCAGTAAGGTACGTTCCTTAAACTGGCCCTGGCATGTATTACTGGTGCCGGTGTTATTAATTGCTGGCTGGGGACTGGCACAAGTGGCCGAGGCGCAGTTTAATAACCGTTTTTTATGGTTGGATGCCTGTATTCAGGTGCTAAGTGTCGTCACCACGTTTATGGTGGCGCACAAGGTGCTGCAAAACTGGGTGTACTGGTTTTTTATCAACTTAGCTTCCGCCTACCTTTATGCACAATCCGGTTTGGTGCTTTCGGCCTGCCTGTTCACCAGTTATCTTGGCTTTTCGGTTTACGGTTACTGGCAGTGGCGCGCGGAATATCGCGAGCAACAAGATACTGTACATGCGTATTCCTGAGGCGCTGACACAAGCGTTGTCACTATCGAATGACGCTACCTTAACGCCACTTGACGGCGGTGCGGTCAATCATATTTATAAGCTGGAGGATAAGTCCCGGCACTTGCTGGTCAAGTGGCTGGGAGAGGACACCTTTAGTGGTATTGACCGCAAGGCGCAGTTTCATCTGCAACAACAACTTGCCGGTTGTAGCATCGCGCCGCAGCCGTTGTGGATGAGCGACGATGACCACTGGTGGGTAGAACAGTTTGAAACCCGGCAGCCCGGTGTGGTGACACCTGCGCTCTTAGGCAAGGTGCTGGCCCACATTCATCAGCTGCCGATTACCGGTCCCTACCTGAATTTGCCGGCCCGCCTGCAGCATTACTTCAGCCTTGCTGATTTGGCCACCGACAGTGAGCTGGCAATGCAGGCCAGCGAGCTTATACAGCGTTTGAAAAACCATCCAGACGTAGCCGGGGATTTGGTCTGCGGCCACAATGATTTGTCGGCCGGTCATCTGTTGCGACTAAAGCCTTTGATGCTGATTGACTGGGAGTACGCCGGGCAGGTAAGCAGGTACTTCGATATCGCCAGTTGTTGCGCCATCAATCAGTTTGAATCCGGGCAGCAACAACAGTTGTTTCAGGCCTATGCACAGTGTAGCGGAATTGGCTTGCATCATATTCTTGAACACGTTAGTTTTTATCAACGGGTCGTCGGTATTACCGAGGCGCTTTGGCATGCCGCCTTAAAGGCGACCAGTAACGCCATGTAGAAAACCGGCCAAATGCACAGGAATTGCGCAATATGCTGAATTGCTGAGCATTTAGAACGGTTGCGGGTAAAAAGTCTTTACCTTTTGTATTGCATACGTATAATGCGAAACCGCGCTAGGGGTGTAGTTCGAATTGGTAGAACAGCGGTCTCCAAAACCGATGGTTGGGGGTTCGAGTCCCTCCACCCCTGCCACTTTCCTTTCTTTTTTATTTGTTTCCCGCTAGGGTAGTACTTCTTTAGCTTCAGGTTTGTCTGACCGTGTTGAATCTTTCTCAAATTGCCGCTTTGCAACAAATGGGTATCTGTGTCTGGCAGCAGGTCGGGCAAGATGTAGCGACTGACTCTGCAATGCCGGTGACTACTCAGCCATCTGCATCACGGGTACAGACCGCGCCGGATCGAACTCAACAGCTTGCCGCATTACGAACGGCGATAAGCCGTGATAATCCCGATAGCAAAGACACCACGTCATCCCAGGCTGTGGCAGCGACCGCTGAGCCTGCCGAGGCAGCCCTGACCGCAGAGCAGCAATCGCAAGCCGAAGCCTTATTAGACGACATCAGTCTGGCAATGGCAGTGGTATTACCAAATCAGCCGATGCCCGCGGTCAAAATTGCCTCTGAGTTAAAGGTGACCAGCCAGCAAATTAGCCTACCGGTGGCCCCTGCAGCACTCACCGCCGCCGACAAAAAACAGTTGTGGCAAGCTATGGTGTGGCTAGGCTAGGTGGTTATGAATAGCTTTCATACGACCACTGCCAGGGCGCAGGATATCAGGCTGGCCCATGCTATCCATCAGCAGGTGGTACCGACCTCCTGGCGTCTGGATACCTTCACAGACAGCACTACGTCTCCCTACTGTTTACGTACACTATGGCAAAATCAGCGTCTTATCGGCTATGCGATCATTTTGATGGTGGTGGATGAAGCTACAGTGATTGATATCGGGGTGCACCAGGACGCCCGCGGGCAGGGCGCCGGTCGTTACCTGCTCAATGACGTGATTACCTGTTGTCAGCAACGCCAGATGGCCAGTCTATGGCTTGAGGTTCGTGCCTCTAATCAGATCGCCCGTGGCCTTTATGAAACCAGTGGCTTTGTCACTCAGGAAGTCCGCAAAGCCTATTATCCAGCGGCTGATGCGAACGCCCAGGCAGAAGACGCAATCATTATGAGCTACACACTTTTCCGCTAAAGATTAGGGTTTGCTAATCTATACCTTTCAAAATACCTGCAAGTTTTCACACTAAGGCAAAAAAATAAGTCACTGTTATTTAATAATAAAAAATCGACTTTAGTTAAATTTTCAAACCTTGTAAATACTCGCGTATTGGCGCTTATACCTCGTTTCCATAGGGCTTTTAGCCACTAAAGGCTACTCTTACGGCTCCTGCTCTGTCAGCTTGCAAAAGCGCAATTCCTGACTTTAACGAAGTGTGTTGCAGTTATGAAAAAACCAATTATTTACCTCTCAATGCTTGCCTGTTCGACCCTTATCAGTGCCTGTGGTTCTGGCGGGGGAAGCGAGCCCGAGATCGCGCAAAATGTCCCTGAAATCAATCAGGCTGCGCCTGTACCTACAGCCTCAGGTCCGTTACCTGGCTCCTCATCAAACCTTCCCATAAAGCCAACACCGCCGGTGCACTCAACCCCGCCAGCGACCAGCTTACCTGGTGGATTAATCGGTGAAGATGTAAACCAAGATGCCTTGTCCGAAACCGCAACTGCGACGCCCAATGAGTTCAGACTAGGCACGCAGGTGGCAAAGATTCAGGCTGATATGACCGCCTGGTCACTGGCTGATTTGATGAAAGCCTCAGGGGTCACCGGACACAGTCTGGATCAGCGCAAGCATGGCTGGTTTGTCGCTCAGTCCGGCGCGATTGATGAGCAGCTCAGCGAGCATATTCAGGTAGACGCCCAGGGCTGGCCCACCAGTATGGAGCTGAGTAACGGCCGTCGTGCCGATGCTATTTTCACCACGGTAATGAGTGCTGATATCGACCATGCTTACGCGGCCGGAACCTACACCTTTACGTTTGAAGGTGAGGGCGAGCTGGTATTTGAAAATGCCAGGGTGATAAGCGAAGAAGGCCAGCAGATATTGCTTGATTATGCAGGCCAGGGCGCCATCAGCGTGGCGATTGTAGATACCGATCCCCGGCAGTCCGGTAATTATCTGCGTAACTTACGGCTGTTGCGTCCGCAAAGCGAAATGGATGGATTGTTCACCCAGTCCTATTTAAATTATCTTAAGCCAGCAAAAGTCGTGCGTCCGGCGCTGTGGCACACACCGGCCTCTTTGTACGGGCTGACGACCGAGACGGGCAACCGCTTTGATGCGCAGGGCTGGGCTGACCGGGTCCGGTTATCACACAGCAACTGGGGCACCGAAAAAGGCGCACCGTATGAGTTAATGATTGAGCTGGCAAATCAGTCGGCTTCGCATTTGTGGCTTAACCTGCCGCTGGCTGCAGACAATGAATATTTGCAAAGTCTGGCCCAGTTGCTACACACCTCCCTGAACTCAAATCGGGTGGTGTACCTTGAACTTGGCAACGAGCTGGCAAAACGCACCTTCCCGCAGCGTCAGGGCCGTGATTACGCGCTGACTCAGGCTCTGACACGCTGGCCTGATGCGTACAGTGCGCCGGCGATGGAAAATTTATCCATGTTGCAGCAGGAAAATTTGCTTATCAGCAACTGGCAGGCCGCCCGCACCCTTGAAGTAAAAGCGTTGTTTAACGATGTATGGAAGGACGATGCCGCGCGGGTCATCAGTGTACTGGCCGGTACCATCCAGGATGCCAAAAGTTCGGTGACCTACAATCAACAGCTGCTTGAGGGCGCCCTGTTAACGTATTTTGAGGGAGCGCAGGCGCCAGGCGAGCAAATTGACGCACTGGCGGTGGACCCGCTGGTGTTAAATACCTCAGCCACTCAGTTCAGCATTGATAGCGCGCAGAGCATGCTAAGTGATGCGCGACAGTATGTCGATGGTACTTCCCGGTTTCATGAACAGGGAGAGGCGCCGGGTCTGCGTTATGGCATTCGTCAGGCGGCAACATTGACCGGCCAATACAATATCGCCCTGACGGCATATGCCGGCGGGCACGGCTTCGATGCATCGTCTTATCTGAATTATCAGGTTATCAAAAGCGCGGAGATGTACGACTTATATGAGCTGGTGTTTGATGTCTGGAATGAAGAAAACGGGGGGTTGTTTGTGGCTGGTAAGGGCATTTCTACCACCACGCTTCCGACCTATTGTAATAGCGCCTCTTCAGGCACTAAAGCTCTGACCGCCAGTATTGGTTTAAAAGAAACCATGCAGCAACATGAGCAGGATGCGCCTATGTACCGGGCCTGGCGCGACCAGATGCGCAAAATCGGGCAGATTAAATAAGTTAACTGGATCTCGGGCGGCAGCAGGACCGCCCGCTTCAACGTGGTGCTGCCACAATCAAATAGTTTTATCTCATAAACAATTCATCTGGGCTGCATCCCGATCCACACTTTTCTTCGTTTTTTGCCTGTGCCAGTATCCATAGATTATGCTATTACCTCATCACAAGTAAGGTTGGTTAATGGGCAAAGTCATTAACAAAGCGCTATTTAGTTTCTCTCGTATCTCGCTTAATCTGGTGACCTATCCACACGGACATCAGGTGCTTCGACACAATGATCCAATGGGAGGCGGTCGCTATTACAAATTCAATATCGTGCTTAAAAAGCCACAAAAAGGCGGTGTATTTAACGCGGATAAAGTGATTTTTGCGTGGCTCAACCGTATCTACTTTTTTCGGCCAGATTTGTATTCGCACAGCGTCAGCCGTATTGAACAGGGCCAGCGTAAGCTACTGTCACTGGCGTTGCATTTGCCCTGAATCTGGCGCCACGGCCAGACCCGTTACATTTTACAGCAGCTCTGCCTTTGCTTGTCAGCGGCAGGTCGCAACAACCAAAAGATAAATTATGGAATCTTCATTACTGCCCAATATTGTGGGTTTTTTAGCAAAAATTGACCCGTTTGATTTGCTCGATGATGAAGAGCGGCAATCCCTGGCAACCTCTGTCGATATTATGTATCTGAAGAAAAATGAGACCTTGCCGGGCGAGCAGATTGTAGGGCAGGGGCTGTACATTGTGCGTACCGGCGCGGTAGAACAGCGCCATCAGGATGGCAGCTTGCGCACCCGGCTTGCCGACGGCGATTTGTTTGGTTTTAGTCAGTTATACCGTACCGGCGAATGTGGTTATACCCTGCAGGGAATTGAAAACACCTTGTTGTATCGTATTCCTAAACAGGTGTTAACCCGTCTGATAGACAACAATCCGGGCATTCGAAACCATTTTTCTTCCCAGGAGTCGGTTCGCCTTGCCCATTCCTCGGCTCATCAGGAAGGGGAAGAGGCGCTGTACCTTCGCAGCGTCAAAGAAGTAATGAACCGGCGTGTGGCGCGGGTTAACAAAGACACTCCCATACGTGAAGTGGCTCAGGTCATGGCGAAAATGCATCGCTCCAATGCCCTGGTTTTTGATAACGATGCCCTGGTGGGAGTGGTTACCGATCGGGATATGACCACCCGGGTGCTGGCGACCGGCATGAATCCCAGTGTGCCCATTAAAGAAATCATGACCCAGCATTTGCGTACAGTTAACCCCGAGGCACCTTTGCTGCAGGCTATTGAGATCATGATGCAACACAATGTTCGCAGCCTGCCGGTAATTGAAAACGATGCCGTGGTCGGTGTACTTACTGCCACCAGCCTGGTTGAAAACTCTCATGTACAGGCGATCTTTTTAATTAGCCAGATTTACCGTCAGACGTCTTTGAAAGAATTAATTTCGCTGGTGCCACAACGTCAATCCGTGTTTGAAGCCTTGCAAGCTGCCAGGGTCGACTCACGGGCTATCCAGCAGATGGTGACCCTGATTGCTGATGCCTTCAATAAACGTATTTTGCAACTGGCAGAAGATAAGTTCGGGCCGCCACCCATTCCTTATGCCTGGTTTTGTGCCGGCTCCCAGGCCCGGTTTGAAATGCATCTTGGTTCTGATCAGGACAATGGCATGATTCTGCAGTGGGAGCCGGAAGGTGAGGAAGTTAAATATTTTAAAGCGCTGGCTGATTATGTTTGTGATGCGCTCAACGAATGTGGCTATCCCCACTGTACCGGCAATATCATGGCCAGTAACGAGCGCTGGCGGGTGCCGCTGGCCACCTGGCAGGACTATGTAAAAGAATGGGTGGCAGAAACAGAATTACAGAATCTGCTGGATATCAGTGTGTTTCTCGATTTGCGATTTTTGTTTGGTACCGATCATCTGGTGGCCGCATTAAAACAATCTCTGCTGGCCCGGGTGGAAGGCCACCACCGGTTCTTTGCGATGCTGGTGGCCAATTCGTTGAGGGTAAATCCGCCTCTGGGTTTGTTTCGCAAATTTGTGTTAACCCGTGATGGGGATAACCGGCAGGTGCTGAACATTAAGCGCCAGGCGGTCAACCTGATTGTGGAGCTGGCACGGGTCTACGCCCTGGCGGCCGGCAGCTCGGCTACCGAAACCACCCACCGTTTGCGCGACGCGGCCAAAAGTAAGGTCATTAACGATAAAAGCCGTAATGAACTGCTCGAGGCGTTCCAGTTTATCAACATGGTTCGGTTTAAACACCAAAGTGAAGTGGTCTGTCATGGCGGTAAACAGGACAATCTGATTGCGCCTTCACAACTGACCGCCTTTGAACGCAATCATCTTAAAGATGCATTTCGAATAATTGCGCGTTATCAGGAGGCCGCCCAGCAACGCTTTAATGCCGCAGGATTATTGCGATGAAGCTGGCCAGGCGTTCCTGGTTCAGTCGTTTTCATCCGCTGGTCAAAGCCGAAAAAAAACGGCGGCTGGCCCTGGCGAAAAACGACTTTGAGCCGCAGTTAAAAACCTTTTTCGGGCATAGTCTGGCCGCGCCTGAAACCCCGCTTAAAGATCTGGAATGTGTGATCCTGGACTTTGAGACCTCGGGACTCAATGCCAGCCACGATGCCATATTATCAGTGGGCATGCTGACTCTGAAGTTTCCGGTCTTGTCGCTGTCCTCCGCTCAGCATTATTATGTCGACACCGGGCATAGCGTGGTGCCGGATACCGCCATCATCAATCATATTGTGCCAGAAACCCTCGACAGCGGTATGTCGCCGGTAAAACTGGGGCCGCTCTTGTTGCAGGCGCTGGCCGGTAAAGTGGTCATTGCCCATGGCGCCTGGATTGAACAGCAGTTTTTACATGCCTTATTAAAATTACCTGCAGAGGTAGACTTGCCGCTGGTCTTTTTAGACACGCTGGCCATTGAGCGCTCTTTGTGTGTGGCCTCGGGGATGGTTAAACCGGATCTGCGGCTGACCAGTATTCGCGAAACCCGCGGCTTACCACCTTATCTGGCGCACAATGCCTTTGCCGATGCGGTGGCGACCGGCGAGCTGTTTCTGGCTCAGGTCACCGATATATTCGGTTTGCAGCAGGCCACCCTGGGGCCGCTGGTAAAACGCTCGGGTTAAGCCTTTGCGGCCTGGGCGCCCCTGTGCAAGCGAATAGCGTTTACCCACAAATACAATCGTGGGTCAGCTAAATGAACGTGTTATCATGGATGTTTGGCTGTGGCGTCAGCGCTACAAGTTGTTGATGCCTGCGGGTGAGATTTGTAGAATACGGCCGCATCAGCGTAGGGCGGTGGATACTGATTAGTAATTGACCTCCTGGTCGCAAAGCCAACCGGTCAGTAACCGAGCTTGGCTGGCAACCCGCAATTCCGCGTGCGACACCTGCAGCGCGCAGGTAAACATCTTATAAAAGAAGCAAAGAATTTACATGGCAGATAATACTCAAAGCGAAATCAGCAAACGTCGCACGTTTGCGATCATATCGCACCCGGATGCGGGTAAAACCACCATCACCGAAAAAGTCCTGTTGTTTGGTCGCGCTTTGCAAAAAGCAGGTACTGTAAAAGGCAAAAAATCTGGTCAGCATGCAAAATCGGATTGGATGGAAATGGAAAAAGAGCGGGGATCTCGGTAACCACCTCGGTGATGCAGTTCCCCTACCGGGATAATCTGGTCAATCTGCTGGATACCCCGGGACACGAAGACTTCTCAGAAGACACCTACCGGACTTTGACCGCCGTCGATTCCTGTGTAATGGTGATTGATGCTGCCAAAGGGGTGGAAGCCCGAACCCGTAAACTGATGGAAGTTACCCGGCTGCGTGATACGCCTATTATTACGTTTATGAACAAGCTGGATCGGGATATCCGCGACCCAATGGAATTGCTGGATGAGGTTGAAACCGAGCTGAACATTGCCTGTGCGCCAATCACCTGGCCCATCGGCAGTGGCAAAAACTTTAAAGGGGTGTATCACCTGCATCGCGATGAAGCCATTTTGTATCAAAGCGGGCTGGGCCACACCATCCAGGATGTCCGTATCATCAAAGGCATTGATAACAGCGAACTGGATGCGGCCGTTGGCAGTGATCTGGTGCAAACGCTGCGTGATGAGCTGGAACTGGTAATGGGTGCCTCCAATGAGTTTGACCATGAACTGTTTATGGCCGGTGAAATTACCCCGGTCTTCTTCGGTACCGCTTTAGGTAACTTTGGCGTGGATCATATGCTTGACGGGCTGGTGGAATGGGCACCGGCCCCGCTGGGACGTGAAACCGAAGAAGGGCGTATCGAAGCTGATGCACCCGGCTTCAGTGGTTTTGTATTTAAAATACAGGCCAACATGGACCCCAGACACCGCGATCGTATTGCCTTTTGCCGTATTGTATCGGGCAAGTATGAAAAAGGCATGAAGATGCGTCATACCCGTATTGGTAAAGATATCCGTATTGCGGATGCCCTGACCTTTTTAGCCGGCGATCGGTCCCTGCTCGAAGAAGCTTACGCCGGCGATATTATTGGTCTGCACAATCATGGCACCATTCGTATTGGCGATACCTTCACCGCCGGTGATAATTTCCGTTTCTCTGGTATTCCAAATTTTGCGCCGGAGCTGTTCAAACGCATTCGCCTGCGCGATCCACTCAAGCAAAAGCAGTTGCTTAAAGGACTGATTCAGTTGTCCGAAGAAGGGGCCGTACAGGTCTTCAGGCCAATGATGAATAACGATTTAATCGTAGGTGCGGTGGGCGTGCTGCAGTTTGATGTGGTGGTGGCCAGATTAAAAGCTGAATATAATGTCGAAGCAATTTACGAGCATATCAGTGTGAACACGGCTCGCTGGGTCTACAGTGAAGACCCGCGTAAGTTAGAAGAATTTCAGCGTAAAGCCGCGCAGAATCTGGCCCTTGATGGCGGCGACAATCTGACTTATATCGCTCCTACCATGGTAAATCTGCAACTGGCGCAGGAACGTTACCCCGATATCCAATTTACCCACACCCGGGAACATTAAGACACCACTATGAATATACATGCACTATTAGTCAGCCGGTTCAAAGAAGCCTTAACCGAACTGAATGCCGCCGATGCGCCGGTTCCTATTGCTCGTAGCACCCGCCCTGAGTTTGGCGAATATCAGTTTAACGGGGCGATGGCGCTGGCTAAAAAGCTGAAGCAAAAGCCGCGGGATATTGCCGATAAAATTGTTGAGCTGGTGAAAATGGACGATGTGGCCGCCAAACTGGAAGTCGCCGGCCCCGGGTTTATCAATATTCATTTAAGCGATCGCTGGCTGGCAAATCAGTGTGAGCTGGCCATACACGACCCGCGTCTGGGCGTGGCCAAGCAACCCAAACAAAATGTGGTGGTCGATTATTCTTCCCCCAACCTTGCTAAAGAAATGCACGTTGGTCATCTGCGTACCACTATCATCGGTGACAGTGTGGTTAAGCTACTTGAGTTTCTAGGTCACAATGTGATTCGTCAGAATCATATGGGGACTGGGGCACGCAGTTCGGGATGCTGCTGGCGCATTTGCACGATAAGCTACAGAACAATCAGATGGCTGAAACCGCGTTGTCGGATCTGGAAGATTTTTATCGTGAAGCCAAGATCCGTTTTGACGAGGAAGACGGTTTTGCCGATCGTGCCCGGGAATTTGTGGTTAAGTTGCAAGGTGGCGATGCGGCCTGTCTGACCTTGTGGGATAAGTTTATTGATGTATCCATTACCCACAGCGAAGAGGTTTACGACAAACTGAATGTCAGCCTGACCCGCGATCACATCATGGGCGAGTCGGCCTACAATCACGATCTGGCCCAGGTGGTGGCAGATCTCAAAGCCAAAGGGATTGCCGTAGAAGATCAGGGCGCCCAGGTGGTGTTCATTGAAGAGCTGGCCGATAAAGAAGGTAATCCGGCGGTGTACATTGTGCAAAAGTCGGGCGGCGGGTACTTGTATGCCACTACCGATTTGGCGGCCATGCGCTATCGCAGCGGCCAGTTGAATGCCGACAGAACGCTGATCCTGACCGACGCCCGCCAGGCCCTGCATTTTAAACAAACTGAAATTGTGGGCCGTAAGGCTGGCTTTATGGCACCGGAACAAAGTTATGAGCATTGCCCGTTTGGAATGATGCTGGGCAGTGATGGCCGCCCGTTTAAAACCCGCACCGGCGGCACCGTAAAACTGGTAGAGCTGTTAGACGAAGCGGTAGAACGTGCCCGTAATCTGATAGCCCAGCGTGACAGCGACCTGAGCGAACAAGAGCTGGATGAAGTTGCACGTAAGGTGGGCATCGGTGCGGTTAAATATGCTGATCTGAGTAAAAACCGTACCACCGATTATGTGTTTAACTGGGACACCATGCTCAGTTTTGAAGGCAATACCGCCCCGTATCTGCAATATGCCTTTACCCGGGTCAAAAGTATCTTCAGAAAGTCCGGTGTATCGCTGGCGGACCTGCCCATCGATATTGCCTTGCATGAAAAACAGGAGCATGCGCTGGCAGTACAGTTGCTGCAGTTTGAAGAAACCATCAATGTGGTAGGCCGGGACGCCACCCCCCATGTAATGTGCAGCTACCTGTACGACCTGGCCAGTTGCTTTATGAGTTTCTATGAAGCCTGCCCGATATTGCGTGACGATACGCCGGTCGCCGTGCGCCAGAGTCGTCTGGCCCTGGCAGCATTGGTTTCCAATACCATGGCCCTGGGGTTATCGCTACTGGGTATCGAAACCCTGGAAAAAATGTAAACTTAGGCATAAGCCATTATATCCCGATACTATTTTCAGGATTTACTCACAGGGGCTGTTGAATTCAACAGCCCCTTTTTTGTAAGGAACAGCAAACTATGCCAAAACTTCTCGCCTTTTGTGGCAGTACCCGTCGCCAATCATTTAATCAGGCCATTTTAAATGTGGCGGTGCAGGGCGCCGAAGAAGCCGGTGCCCAGGTGACGGTCGTCAGTCTGGCAGACTATG
This sequence comes from Salinimonas marina, assembly GCF_015644725.1. Lineage (NCBI taxonomy): Bacteria > Pseudomonadati > Pseudomonadota > Gammaproteobacteria > Alteromonadales > Alteromonadaceae > Salinimonas > Salinimonas marina. The sequence goes on along the minus strand of NZ_CP064795.1, from coordinate 2,660,771 downwards.
CCATGCCTATTTTTAATCAGGATGAAGAGGCCGAACAGGGGATCCCGGAACGCGCCCAGGCATTTAAAGAGCTGATGGTCAGCCATGATGGATTTCTTATTGCGTCGCCCGAATACAACAGCAGCTATCCGGCGTTGCTGAAAAATGCACTGGACTGGGCCTCGCGCGCCGCGGAAGGTGAACCCATGATGCAGGCTTATCGCGGCAAAACCGCCGGCATCATGGCCGCCTCTGCCGGCGGGTTAGGCGGACTGCGGGTGCTGGTGGCCCTGCGCATGTTACTGGAAAATGTGGGCGTGCTGGTGCATCCGAATCAAAAAGCCATTGCCAAAGTCGATACGCTGTTAAATGAGCGGGGCGAAATCGATAACGAAAAAACCATCAAACAGCTTAAAAAGCTGGGGGCAGATACCACCAAACTGTGCGCCAGCATTCAGGCCGGCTAGTTTCACTACCTCCTCGCTGCTAAGGGAGTCAAATCTGTCTTAGCAGCAATTTCTTTTTAGCTTTGCGCTATCAAAATTTCACTATTTTCGTTACTATTCGCGGTCTTACTTTTTACCTGAATGTAGCGGATTATGTTGGAAACAAACCCTGTGCAAAACGCCATAGTCGATATTCGCCAGCGCACTGAAGCGCTTAGGGGGTATCTTTGACTTTGATGCAAAGTCAGAGCGTTTAGAAGAAGTTAATCGCGAGCTGGAAAATCCGGATGTCTGGAATGATCCTGAACGCGCGCAGTCTCTGGGCAAAGAAAAAGTTGCGCTGGAGCAGGTGGTCGACACCATTGGGCAGCTTGATCAGGGCACCGAAGATATCGAAGGCCTGGTGGAGCTGGCAATAGAAGCCGACGACGAAGAAACCTTTGAAGAAGCGAAAGCCGAGCTGGAAACGCTGGTTCAAAAGCTCGAAGGACTGGAATTTCGCCGGATGTTCTCGGGCCCTAATGATGCCGCCGATTGCTACCTTGATTTGCAGGCGGGCTCTGGCGGGACCGAAGCCCAGGACTGGGCAAACATGCTGCTGCGCATGTATTTGCGCTGGGGTGAAGCTCATGGTCTGAAAACGGAAATTATCGAATTGTCCGAAGGCGATGTGGCCGGGATCAAAAGTGCCACCGTGCGCTTTGAAGGTGAGTATGCCTTTGGCTGGCTACGTACCGAGACCGGCGTCCACCGTCTGGTGCGTAAGTCTCCCTTTGATTCGGGCAACCGTCGGCACACCTCGTTTTCTTCGGCGTTTGTATACCCCGAAGTAGATGATGACATCGATGTAGACATCAATCCTTCTGATCTTCGCATCGATACTTACCGGGCCTCAGGCGCGGGTGGTCAGCACGTTAACCGGACCGACTCAGCGGTGCGAATTACCCATGAGCCCACCGGCATTGTGGTGCAGTGTCAGAATGACCGTTCGCAGCACAAAAATAAAGACCAGGCCATGAAGCAGTTAAAAGCCAAAATTTATGAGTTTGAGCTGCAAAAACAAAATGCTGAAAAACAGGCCATGGAAGAAAGTAAGTCTGATATCGGCTGGGGTAGCCAGATTCGTTCCTATGTATTGGATGATTCCCGTATTAAAGACTTACGCACCGGCGTAGAAAACCGCAACACGCAAACCGTACTAGACGGTGACTTAGATAAATTTATTGAAGCCAGCCTGAAGTCCGGGCTTTAACAACACAAGCGATTAGGTTATGACCGACCAACAAGACGAGAATCGATTAATTGCCGAGCGCCGGGCCAAACTGAGCGCAATTCGTGAAAACTGCAAATCAAATGGTTTTCCTAATAGCTTTCGTCGTGAGCACTATGCGGACGATTTGCAGCAGAAATTTGGTGAGCTGGACAAAGAAACCCTGGCGGAACAGCAATACGAAGTCAGTATCGCCGGGCGCATCATGGCCAAGCGGGGCCCATTCCTGTTGCTGCAGGATATGAGCGGACGTATTCAGTCGTATGCCGCCAAAGACACGCAAAAAGACATCAAAGCACGTTACGGCGCGCTGGATATCGGCGATATCATTGGTGTGTCGGGAGTGCTGCACAAATCAGGTAAAGGTGATTTGTATGTTGATATGGCTCACTACGAGTTGCTTACCAAGGCGTTGCGGCCGCTGCCGGAAAAATTTCATGGGTTAAGCGACCAGGAAACCAAATACCGTCAGCGTTATGTGGACCTTATTACCAGTGATAAAACCCGTGAAACCTTTCGGATCCGGAGTGCGCTAATCAATGGCATTCGTCAGTACCTGACCGACCGCAAGTTCATTGAGGTAGAAACCCCAATGCTGCAGGTGATCCCTGGCGGCGCTACCGCCAAACCTTTCACCACCCATCACAATGCGATGGATATTGATATGTATCTGCGTATTGCCCCGGAGCTGTATCTGAAGCGTCTGGTGGTAGGTGGTTTTGAGCGGGTATTTGAGATTAACCGCAACTTCAGGAATGAAGGGCTATCAACCCGTCACAACCCTGAGTTTACCATGCTGGAATTTTATCAGGCCTATGCTGACTACCATGATCTGATGAATCTGACCGAAGATATGCTGCGTACCCTGGCGCAAAATATTCTGGGCACGACTAAGCTGGAAAACACCGTGCGTGATAATGACGGTGAAGTGACAGAAACCAAGCATTATGATTTCGGTCAGCCATTTGTACGCCTGAGCATGGGCGAAGCTATTTTAAAATACTGGCCGCAAGCAAATGAACAGGCTATCCGCGATCCTGAGGCCCATCTGGATGAGCTTAAAGCGATGGCTAAGCAACTGCACATCAAAGAACCTGAAGTCGATGGCATCTGGGGCGCCGGTAAATATCTGTGTGAGATTTTTGAAGCCACGGCCGAAGAACAGCTGGAACAGCCGACATTTATTACCGAGTACCCATGGGAAGTGTCGCCACTGGCACGTCGAAACGATGACAACCCGTTTATCACCGACCGCTTTGAGTTCTTTGTGGGCGGCCGTGAGTTGGCCAATGGCTTTAGCGAATTAAATGACTCTGCCGATCAGGCCGAGCGGTTTCGTAAGCAGGTTGAAGAAAAAGATGCCGGCGATGATGAAGCCATGCATTTTGATGAAGACTACATCCGCGCCCTGGAGTACGGCTTGCCGCCAACGGCAGGCCAGGGCATTGGTATTGACCGCTTAGCGATGCTGTTTACCGATAGTCCGACCATCAAAGATGTGATTTTATTCCCCCATATGAAGCCTCAGGCTCAGGAATAATCAGCCTCAAGTTCGGTTATTTTGTTATATAAAAAGGCATTGACGGGAACGTCGATGCCTTTTTTTTCGGCCTGTCTGACCACAAAGCCATTAATCGCTTCATTTTCGGTAGGCCGGTGCCGCGCCAGATCCTGATGCATGCTTGAATAATTTTCAGCGGTATTAATAATCACCTGCTGAACATTTTTCTGAAGTTCCGTCGCCTCAGCCTGGATCCCACAGGCACAGGCCACCTGCGCCACCTCTTCACATATAGTCCCAATCTGATCTTTAAATTCTGCGCTGTCTAATTTGCCATTGGGAATATCATTAATAGCGGTAAGCGGATTGATTACCGCATTAATCGCCAGCTTTAACCATAATGCCCGCACAATATCCTGTTGCCAGGTCACCGGCTGCAAACAACGACTGAGCACCTTCATCACCATTTCACTTTGCGCGCTGTTGTCACGGTAATTGTCGGGGGCTTCTCCCACCATGGTGCGACCAAAGCCGGTATGCTTTACTTCGTGGGGGTTGAGCTTAATTGCGCCATGACTGGTTGTGGCCAGATAAATAGGCTGTTTTTTGAAAACCTCGCGGACAGACTCTAACCCGCCCATCCCATTGTGTAGCAGTAACACCGGCGTATCGGGGCTGACCCGCTGCTGCCATTGCTGAGCTGCGCTTTGCAACTGATGCGCTTTAAGCGGAAAAATCAGCAGGTCGCTATCCTGTAACCGCTCAGCCACCGGCAAGTTATGGTTCAGCAGTACCGATTGTCCACTATAGGTAATTAAGCGCTGGGTAAGCTGATCCCTGGTGCGGGGGGCCAGACTATAGGCTATATCATGGCGCTGGGCATTCGCGGCAATGATTGAGCCGATGGCGCCACTGCCAACAATTTGGATACGTCCCTGAAGAGGAAAAGACATGCAAAAATTCCTGTACTAATTAATCGGCAGTTGATAGTTGGGCCAGGCAAGTTGTGCCACCGGTTCCATTGATTGCAACCAGTGCCTGCATGCCTCATCTTCAAACAGTTCGCCAGTAGGGGTACTGGTCACCTCGATACACTCATCCTGATAACAAAAGCTGAGCTGCCAGGCATGCAGATACAACCGCTCGGCGGGGTCGCCTTTGTACAGATCATCACCCAGGATGGGCGCACCAAGACTTTTTAGTGCCACTCTGATTTGATGAGTTTTACCGGTTAATGGCCGTACCACAAACCCGCGCCGCCCCGGCGCAACCGCCTGACTGAAAAACTGAGTGACGGCAGGCTGCTCACGGGTTTTAAGCAAAATATGCTGACCCTGGCGACGGTTTTTCATATCGCCGCTCACCGTACCCTGCTTCTTTTTGGGTTTGGCGGTGGCCAGCGCCACATAATATTTTTGTATCTGCCGGCGGGCAAAAAGCTCACCTATACGGGCGGCCGCCGCTGCGTTGCGGGCCAGAATAAGGCAGCCGGAGGTACCATCATCCAGCCGATGGCACAGATATAGCCGGCTATCTTCGACCAGGGGCAAAACCTGAGAGATAATTCCCTGCGCGCTGTCATGCATCGTTACGCCAGCAGGTTTGTTGATGATGTAGAAATCATTATGGACAAATAAAATGGAAGGTCGGGTCACTTATCGCTCTATTAATTCAATAGCCTGTTCATAGTCCAGCTCATCAATGGCATCACGAATCGCTTCTTTGTGCGCCGCACTGGTGTTCAGGGCTCCCAGCCAGTCATCTAATTGAGACTGGGGGATAAACTCATGCTGTTTTAACGCGCTCAGTAAGGCCTGAGGGGGGACGGTCTTGGCTGCACTTTGGGTATCGACGCCGCTTTGGCCGGTCTGGCCGTTCAGTTCATCAATCGTGCTTAAGGTCAGTTGATGAACCTGACTAAAGCGCGCAACATTTTCAGGTACGCTGGCCTGGCTTTTCAGGTGGTTTTCAAACGCCCGGGCTTCTTCAAATAAGGCGTTACAGCCAAGGTTACCGGCCACACCTTTTAATGTATGCACTAATACCCGGGCGTCGTCCCAGCGAGCCTCGCTAAAGGCCAGATCCAGCGTACCAGGCAACTGGCGGTATTCGTCTGCAAATTTTTGCAGCAATTTTAACAACAAAGCCCGGTTGCCGCTTAATTGTGACAGGCCAAAATCCAGGTCAATAATTTGAGATGTACTATTCATGGGTGTTCCTTGAACCTTATTGGCAAATTGTAGGGCAAGCCGCGACAAATTGATACATTTCAGCTGGATGTGCTTGGGCCATTTACCTGATAATCTGGTAGTCTGGCGATAAGAATTGCCTGTGTGACATAATCGCGATACATCTGATGATGTGACACAGATTCGTTAAAATCAAGGCCCACCGCAGGTGCGTTAACAACAACATCAAGATAAAGGAAATGGAATGTCGTTAAATCCTGTTTGTAAATTATCTGCCCTGGTCGCCGGCATTATGCTGTTAGGCGCGTGTCAGCAACAAGGAAGTACTGAGTCCCGGAGCTCGCAGAGCGCAATGACGCCGACGCAGGCAGACGCCCAAACGCAGACCATGGCGATTGACCACCAGCGCTATCAGCTTGAAAATGGTCTGACGGTCATTTTGCATGAAGACCATTCTGACCCGTTGGTGCATATCGATGTTACCTACCATGTGGGGTCGGCTCGTGAGGAACCGGGAAAGTCCGGGTTTGCGCATTTTTTTGAGCATATGATGTTCCAGGGATCAGAAAATGTGGCCGACGAACAGCATTTTCAGATTATCACCGAAGCCGGGGGCAAGCTAAACGGCTCGACCAATACCGATCGCACCAATTATTACGCCACGGTACCGGCCAACCAGTTACAAAAAGTCTTGTGGCTGGAAGCAGACCGGATGGGCTATCTGTTACCGGCGGTGGATCAGAAGAAATTTGAAAATCAGCGTGAAACGGTTAAAAACGAACGGGCGCAGCGTATCGACAACCAGCCCTATGGCTTACGTCAGGAGCGCACCGCCGAAGCGCTATACCCCGCGGGGCACCCGTACTCATGGTTACCCATCGGCTATGTAGAAGATCTCGACCGGGTCGATGTCACCGATTTAAAAGCATTTTTCAAGCGCTGGTATGGCCCCAACAATGCGGTGCTTACCATTGGCGGCGATATTGATATTGCGCAAACCAAAGCCTGGGTTGAACAATATTTCGGGCCCATCGCCCAAGGCCCGGCGGTCGCAAAAGCCAGCCCTGAACCTGTCACGCTGGAACAAGACCGCTATATCACCCTGCAGGACAATGTCCATCTGCCGTTACTCCAGATCACTTACCCCACCGTGTATGCCCGTCATGAAGACGAAGCACCACTGGATGTGTTATCCAATATTCTGGGTGGCGGCAAAACCTCGCTGTTGTACAAAAATCTGGTAAAAGCCGGGCTGGCAGTGCAGGCCACAGTCAATCATCCCTGCCGGGAACTGGCTTGTGAGTTTCAGATGCTGGCACTGGCCAATCCTTCCAGTACCAAAGATCTGGCGCAGCTGGAGCAGGTTATCAGTGACACCTTAAGTGAATTTGAGCAGCGTGGGGTGAAGCCGGATGACCTGGAGCGCACCAAAGCCTCCATTGAAGCGTCCACGGTGTTTGGATTGCAAAGTGTGGCGGGCAAAGTATCAGCCCTGGCCAATGGCGAAACCTTTCAGGGGCAGCCGGATCTTATCGCCCAGGACATTGAACGCTACAATGCGGTGACCGCCAGTGAGGTCATGCGGGTGTATCGTAAATATATCAAAAATGGTCATGGGGTGTTCTTAAGTGTGGTGCCAAACGGTAAATCGGAACTGGCGGTTAAACCACAGAACTTTACCTTACCTGAGCGCGATATCAGCTCTACAGATACCAACGACCCACTGTCCACCACAGCCCCGGCAGCGGATGATTTTGATCGCTCGGTGGTGCCTCCGGCCGGACCTGCGCCCATTGTTGAAGTACCTGACTACTGGGAAGCCTCCTTACCGCATGAGGTAACCTTGTTAGGGGTAACCAGCAGCGAGACGCCCACCGTCACCTTCACCCTGAGAATGGAAGGCGGCATTGTTTTAGATGCTATGGACAAAGCCGGTACCGCGACACTTACAGCGATGATGATGAACGAATCAACTCAGCGCTATACCAATGAGCAGATGGCCAATGAGCTGGCAAAACTGGGAAGCCGGATCCGATTTGATACCAGCGGTCGTTATACCCAGGTGCGGGTAACCTCGCTAACGAAAAACCTAGAGCCAACTCTGGCGTTGTTAGAAGAAAAGCTATTGCGGCCAGCCTTTAAAGAGTCAGACTTCAGCCGCCTGAAAGAGCAGCTAATGCAGAGTATGCAGCAGCAGCTGAAAAGTAGCTCGGCGTTAGCCAGCCGGGCCCGGGATCTGGTGTTGTTTGGCGACAAAAACCGCGTAAGTCTGCCGGATGAAGGCACGTTGGAGACGATTGCGAACATTACCCTTGCTGATGTAAAGGCCTACTATCAGCAATACTATTCCCCGAATAACGCCCATGCGGTGGTGGTGAGCAACTTACCCCAGGCCAAAGTAATGCAGGCCTTTGAGTTTTTATCGGCGTGGCAGCCCCGTGCCTATGAAATAAACGGGCCCGGCTCGTTTCCGGAGCATCAGCAGCAAACAATTTATCTGGTGGACAAACCTGATAGTGTACAATCGGTAGTGAAGCTGGTTCGACGCGGTCCGCTGTTTGATGCTACCGGTGAGTATTTTAAGTCCAGGCTGATGAACTTTGCCCTTGGTGGTGCGTTTAATAGTCGTGTGAACCTGAATCTGCGCGAAGACAAAGGTTATACCTATGGTGCCTCGACGGCATTTGTAGGCGGCAAAACAGTGGGCTGGTTTGAAGCGGCAGCTGATCTCAACGGACCCAATACCGCCGCCGGAATTACCGAGATCCTTGATGAAATTAAGCGTTACAAAGCCGCGGGCATGACACCGCAGGAACTGGCCTTTATGCGCAGTGCCTACACATTAAGTGATGCCCTTGATTACGAAACACCGGCGAGTAAAGCACGCTTTTTAAGCCAGCTTCAGGCCTTCGACCTGGCGTCGGATTATCGTTCTGAGCAACTTGAAATTATTAGAAATATTTCGTTGCAGGAGCTGAATCAACTGGCCAGTGAACAGCTGGCGCCAGAGCAGCTACAGATTATTGTCGTCGGTGATAAAAGTTCGGTGTTGCCACAGCTACAGAAGCTGGATATCCCGATTGTTGAATTGTCTTTGCAAGACAACCGTCGGCGTCGGTTAACACCATAAATACGCGGTTCATCGTATATGAAGATGAACCACAATTGATTTGCCCATGTTTCGCCTTATTCAGGGGGAGCATTTTACATTAACGGATGAAGATTTGACTGTGACTCAACTGAACTTCGAGCAGCGACTGGCTGCACTACAATCTTCCGACTTTGCCCATACCCTGACCCAAATTCAGCGTGGGGTAGAGCGTGAAGGTTTACGCATCAAAGCCAGCGGGGCATTGTCGCAAACCGGGCACCCCAAAGCCTTAGGTTCGGCGCTGACCCATGAAAGTATCACCACAGATTTTTCTGAATCGTTGCTAGAATTTATCACGCCTCCGGCAGACTCCTCAAAAACCACGGTGGAGCAGCTAAACGATATTCACAAGTTTGTGCTGAACAACCTGGATGACGAACTGCTTTGGCCAATGAGCATGCCGTGTTTCATTGATGACGATAATGGTATTCCGATTGCTGATTTTGGCTCCTCCAATGTGGGCAAAATGAAGCAGGTTTACCGTATCGGTCTGAAAAACCGTTACGGTAGCATGATGCAGGCAATCTCTGGTGTGCATTTTAATTTCTCATTGTCCGGGGATTTCTGGAAACAGTGGGCGCAGTTGCATGATACCGCCTCTTCTCAGGACCAGGTGGATGCGGATTATTTTGCCTTGATTCGCAACTATCGTCGTACCTGCTGGCTCATTCCTTATTTATTCGGGGCCTCGCCGGCGCTGTGCAGTTCATTTTTGAAAGACAAAAAACATCAGTTGCCGTTTGAAAAAGTGGGCAAAGGTACGTATTACATGCCATATGCGACATCGCTTCGAATGAGCGATTTGGGGTATACCAATGCCGAACAATCCTCGCTGGAGATCTGTTATAACCAGCTGGACAATTATGTCCGTTTGCTGCGTGATGCTATGCAACGTCCTTCGACCCGCTTTAGTCAGTATGCTGCGGGGGAAGATGGCCACTGGCAGCAGTTGAGTCATAATATTCTGCAAATTGAAAATGAATTGTACGCACCTATTCGTCCCAAGCAGCCCACCAAAGCCATGGAAAAGCCTTCTGATGCGCTGGTACGTCGCGGCGTCAGCTATATCGAAGTGCGGTCGCTGGACGTTAATCCTTTTGATCCTAATGGTATTGATCAGCAACAAATGGACTTTTTGGATGTATACCTGGTGACCTGTTTACTTATGCCCAGTGATGAACTGACATTAGATACGATTGCCACCGCCCGGGAAAACATGAATAAGGTGGTTCTTGAAGGCCGTGATCCGGAGCTGATGCTGGATAACGACGGCCACCAGGTAAACATGCGGACGTGGGCCGGCGAGTTGTTTGATAAGTTTGACAAAGTTGCTGCTGTATTTGACCAGGCGCATAACACCGGGCAATTCAGTGAAGCGGTAGCGGCTCAGCGAGCTAAAGTAACCGATTCAGCCAAAACCCCGTCTGGCCAGATTTTAGAGATACTGCTAAAAGATGATGCGGATAATTCAGCGTTAGGATTGCTGCTGGCAAAAGAGTACGCCCGTGCTTATGATTCGCTGGATTACACCCATCTGACACAACAGGATTTTGAGGCGATGGCGACCACCTCTTTACAGGCCCAACAAGACGTTGAAAGTGCTGATGAAGAGGACTTTGCGACCTTCATCAAAAACTACTTTAACGAACCACCGGCGAAAAAAACGCCTGACAGAGTCAGGCGTTGAAAGCGTTCCAGGGAAACACACATTTTGCTAGAACAGTTATTTGGACACGTGATGTTGAAAAAGTTCAAATCAATTTGGCAGAATTTGCTGATGGCGGTGTTTTGTCCGCTCATGTTAGTTGGTTGCGCCACGGCGCCGCCTAAAGATATCAGCAATATCTGTAAAATTTTTGAAGAAAAGAATGATTGGTACGATGCCGCCGCTGATACCAGAGATAAGTGGGGCGTGCCTATTCACGTGCCGATGGCCATGATGTATCAGGAAAGCTCGTTCAGACACAATGCCCTGCCGCCCCGGGATTATGTTTTCTTTGGCCTGATCCCCTGGGGCAGAGTAAGCTCGGCCTATGGCTACTCTCAGGCCAAGACCATGACCTGGAGTGATTACATTCGCGAGACCGGCAACAGCTGGGCAGATCGGGACGATTTTGATGATGCGATGGATTTCATGGGCTGGTTTATCTACAAAGCCTACGCCATCAATAAAACCTCTAAGTGGGATGCGTACGGACAATACCTGAATTATCACGAAGGGTGGGGCGGTTATAAACGACGCAGTTATGATCGCAAACCCTGGCTGAAAAAAGTAGCATCAAAAGTAAAATCACGTTCGTTGCGTTATGCCACTCAACTGAAAACCTGTGAAGAAGACTTACAGAAAAACTGGTTCATGCGTTTGTTTACCTGAAAAATGGCTGGGCAGGCGCACCACACACCCGCCCAGCACCGACGCTAAGCCAAGACCGTTAAATCACCTTAACGCCAAACAGGCAGAACCAGATTATTGTAAATGATAATGATTTGCAATAGCAGTTGGTGTCTTTTTGTTTCTTTTTTATTCAGGTTTTTTTATTGAGGCAGCTGTTGCTGTTACCCGGCAGGGCGCAGCCTGGATTCGGGACCATGTCTCCACTAAAAAGGTGCTAAACCAGACACTGATGTGGCGCTATCGATGCAGGAGCGCTATGCCTGCCGGAGCAAGCACTTTAAGCGCTAACGAAAATGCGTAGGCTCAGCGGTTTCTACCAACACCAGCAACGCGCCCTGACCGCCATGCTCGAGCGGAGCCTGGTGAAACGCCATCACATGCGGATGTTGTACCAGCAGGTGAGGTAACGCTCTTTTCAATACCCCTGAACCGATGCCATGCACCACCCCGACACAATTAATCAGTTGTTTGTGCGCGGTATGTAATAACGCACTGAGTTCCAGTTTCGCGGTTTCCCGGGTCAGGCCATGCAAATCGAGAATCAGTTCGGGATAATAGTCGCCCCGGCGTAATTGTTTTAAATAGTGGGTCGACACATTGTCACGGCAATACCGCATCGGGCCTGCTTCAGGCAGTGCTGCCTGATAAATATCTGAAAACGCGAAGCTGGCGGTCGCCTGGCGCTGCTGGGCCTGTCCCCGCCGGCGGGCTTGTTGAGCGGGAGTGGGGGATAACGTCTTATACGGGGTTATTTTATCCTGAGCCAATGGTTTAACCGCGCCCATGGTTTCCCGGAACAATGCGAAATCGTCATCTTGTGAGTCGTTACCGGTTGTATCGTCTGCCATGAAAACCCTGTTGGTACGAGGCGCTGATTATGCCGCCCCCGGTTAAATTCAGATTCAAGTGCTAACGGCCAAATTAGTCATGGGCGCGCTGGTTATCTTTGGGTATGATACCAGCTTTAATTTAGCGGATGTACCGGGTGCCTAATGACGGACAAAATTTATCTGGATGAAGCCATCAACGACCTTCATAGTATTTTAGATATGGTGCGCTGGTCGGTGAGCCGGTTCAATGATGCTCAGCTGTATTATGGACATGGCACCGACAATGCCTGGGATGAAGCGGTATCCCTGGTATTACATGGATTGCATTTACCTCAAAATCTGCCAGCCCAGACCGGTGACGGCCTGTTTTCGGCCAGACTGACCAAAGGTGAGCGCGAAATGGTAGCAGAGCTGGTATTAAAGCGCGTACAAACACGTTTGCCACTGCCTTATATTACCAATGAGGCATGGTTTTGTGGCTTACCGTTTTATGTTGATGAGCGCGTACTTATTCCGCGGTCACCCTTTGCCGAGCTGATAGAAACCGGCTTTGAATCTTTTCTGGCGTCGCCGCCTGCCGCCATTCTGGATATGTGCACTGGCGGTGGCTGCATTGCTATTGCCCTGGCCCACCAGTTTCCAGAGGCACAAATTGATGCGGTAGATATCAGCCCGGATGCGCTGGAAGTGGCTGATATGAACATTCAGGAACATCAGCTTGCCGATCGGGTTTATCCCATCGAGTCTGATTTATTCAGCAGCCTGCAGGGACAGCGTTACGATCTTATTGTCTCCAACCCACCCTATGTCGATGCCGAAGATATGGCCGACTTACCGGAAGAGTTTCAGCATGAACCAGAGCTGGCGCTGGCCGCAGGAGATGATGGTCTTGATTTGGTAGAACAAATGCTGCGTCAGGCGACCCAGTACCTTAACGATGGCGGCTGGATGTTTGTCGAGGTAGGCAATAGTGAAGTGCATATGCAGCATCGCTTTGCCGGACTTGCGGTGCAGTGGCTCGACTTTGCTCAGGGCGGCCATGGTATTTTCGCGGTTTCCAAAGAAACCCTGGTACAGTTTTTCAATTCGCAGGAAGGTCGGTAGACAATGTCAGGAAACAGTTTTGGTAAACTTTTTACCGTTACCACCTTTGGTGAAAGCCATGGCATAGCCATTGGTGGAGTTATTGATGGTTGCCCGCCCGGGCTTGAACTTTGTGAAGCCGATTTACAGCTGGATTTAGACCGGCGCAAACCCGGCACCTCGCGGTACACCACCGCGCGTCGCGAAGACGATGAAGTCCAGATTTTATCGGGGGTATTTGAAGGTAAAACCACCGGCACCAGCATTGGCGTGTTGATTAAAAACAAAGATCAACGCAGCCAGGATTATTCCAATATCAAAGACCGCTTTCGTCCAGGCCATGCTGATTACACCTACGAACAAAAATACGGTACCCGCGATTACCGCGGCGGCGGGCGCTCATCAGCGCGTGAAACCGCGATTCGGGTGGCCGCCGGCGGCATTGCTAAAAAGTATCTTAAAGATTACTTTGGGGTACAAATTCATGGGTTTTTATCCCAGCTTGGGCCGGTAAAAATTGATGAGGTGGACCCAGCGATCACCAATACCAATCCGTTTTTTTGTCCCGATGCCTCCAAGCTGGAAGCACTGGATGAGTATATGCGCGAATTAAAAAAGTCCGGTGATTCTATTGGGGCTAAAGTCTCTGTTATCGCCACCGGGGTACCTGCCGGGTGGGGCGAGCCGGTATTTGATCGTTTGGATGCCGATATTGCCAGTGCCATGATGGGCATCAATGCGGTGAAAGGCGTGGAAATTGGTGATGGCTTCAAGGTCGTTGAACAAAAAGGTAGTGAACACCGGGATGCCCTGACGCCTCAGGGGTTTGCCAGTAATCATGCTGGTGGGGTATTGGGAGGCATTTCCTCTGGCCAGGACATCACCGTACACATGGCCTTAAAGCCCACTTCCAGTATATCTGTGCCGGGCTCCACCATTGATGTTGATGGTAATGATATAGAGATTGTAACCAAAGGCCGTCACGACCCATGTGTTGGTATACGCGCCGTGCCGATTGCCGAGGCCATGCTGGCGATAACATTGCTTGATCATTGTTTACGTCACCGGGCCCAGAATGCGCAGGTTAAAAGCCGGACGCCGCCTATCCCCGGACAGGCTAAAGAATAGGTGACCAGCCCTGCGCCTCAGGTTGTGGGGCCTGCCCACCAACCCTTAAATTTTTTGTTACTGGCCATCACCTACCTGTTGTACTTTGGGCAGCTGGGCGTACTGGTACCGTATCTGGGGATTTTCCTGGATGGTCGGGGGTTTACCTCGGCCGATATTGGTAACTTATTTGCCGTTATCACCTTGTCCCGAATTATTGGCCCTTCACTGTGGGCGAGTCTGGCAGATAAGACAGGGCGGACCGCCTTTATTCTGCGGGCCGGATGTTTACTCAGTGCCTTATCCTTTACCAGTGTCTTTTATTTTTCAGGGTTCTGGGGACTGACATTGTCATTTGGTTTGATGATGATGTTCTGGACCGCGGTGCTGCCACAGCTAGAAGTGATTACCATGCAGTCGGTAGCTCCCACCCGGGTAAGCTACGGCAAAATTCGCTTGTGGGGCAGCATCGGCTTTATTGTTTTCACCGTCGCGGTTGGTAAAGCGCTGGATGTGTTTAGCTCTGAAACCCCGGTGATCGTAAGTATGGGCGTTCTGAGTGCGTTGTTTGTCGCCTCACTGTTCATCCGCCAACCCGCCACACCGCGTTATTCAGAAGGCAATCGCGGTTCAGTATGGCGCTACGTAACCCGTCGCCCCTTTGTGGTTTTTTTGGTTAGCGCCACCCTGCTACAAATTAGCTTTGGACCTTATTACGGATTTTTCGCGCTTTATCTGCGCGACCTGCAGTACACTGGCCAACAAACCGGCTTTTTGATTGCTTTAGGTGTTGCTGCTGAAGTGGGTATCTTTTTGCTGGCCTCCCGGCTGATCAGTCGGTTTGGCGTGTGGTGGTTGTTAATGGTGTGCATGCTTGGAACGGCTGCGCGTTGGTATGCCTTTGCCAGCTTTGCCCACTACCCATGGGTCGTTATAGCGGCGCAGCTGATTCATGCGTTGAGCTTTGGCCTGACGCATGCGGCTTCAGTGCATTTTATCCACCGTTTTTTACCTGCTCAGTATCACAGCCGGGGGCAGGCATTGTATATTTCGGTGGCATTTGGTTTGGGCGGGGCATTAGGTAACTATGGGGCCGGACAACTGTGGGAGCAGGGGACCAATGCCGAGCTGACCTTTATGCTGGCCGCCTTTACCGGACTGCTAGGCGGTTTGATTATGCTGGGTTGTCGGCCTCAGCAAATGAATCATAGCGTTTCTGTGCAGGCGTAAAACATAACAAGGAATAGATATGAAAGGTCGTAGCTTAACTATGATAATTGGGTGGATAGCCTTTACCTGCCCGGTATTGGCGCAGACCACGGTGTCGAACTTATGGTTGTTTGATTTATCCTATGATGAACAGCAGCCGGTTATTGAGCATGCCCGTAAACTCACTGACACCAACAGTTATACCAACCAGCCGTATTTTTTTGCCCAGGAACAGGCACTGTATTATACCCAAAGCTATGCGGCCGGCATGGCCAGACAAACCGATATTATGAAGTTTGATATCAGCCGGGGCTTTCATCGTAATCTGACCCACACGGCTGAGTCTGAATATTCACCGACTCCTTTGCCTGAGAAAAATGGGTTTTCGGCGATTCGCGTGGATAAACAAAACAAGCAGTGGTTATGGATTTATACCCACAAAGAAAACTATCGCTTCACCGGGTTGGAGCCTATTGGATATCACGTATGGGTGAATAGCGACGAAGCATTGGCGTTTGTGCTTGGCGAAACGCATACGCTGCAGCGGCTGGCTGCAGATTTGTCACCCACCGTCATCGACAAAAATATCGGGCCCAGTCTGTGGGCAATACCCAATACGCATTTGTTTAGCTACACCAAAAATCCGGCGCCTGCCCAACAACCCTGGACCCTGATGAGTTATGACCCCAAAGCAGAAAAAACCAGTTTGCTGGTAACTTTGCCTGACGATGCCTACTACATGGCCTGGGCACCCGATGCCAAAGCCCTGACGCTGGTAGATACCCAGATTTATGCCTGGGACTTTAATGAGCCGGGCGCCGATGTAACCTTAGCGTCGGACGCTCAAACTGCCAACAGTGGTGACTGGCAGCCCTGGTTAGATCTTAAAACCTATTGCCCGGAAGGGGGCAGCCGCCTGCACATCAGTCAGGATGCTCGTCAGCTGGCGGTGGTGTGCAACGAATCCGGTTAGGCTGCATTCGATTTCCCCTGGCTGGCGGCAATGACCTCAATGGCGCCATCTTCATGCTCCTGTTCTAGCCTGACATCAAATTTCCATAGGCGATGTAGGTGGCGCATCACCTTATCTCGGGAGTCGGCCAGAGGAATGCCTTGCTGAGGGATATAACGCAAAGTAAGTGAGCGGTCACCTCGTACATCGACATTGTAAACCTGAATGTTGGGTTCCAAGTTACTGAGATTGTATTGCGCCGACAATTTTTCCCGAATCATCTGATAACCACTTTCATCATGAATGGCACTAACACTGACGTAAGGTCGGCTCGCATCGTCTTCCACCGCAAATAACCGGAAGTCACGCATCAGTTTGGGCGATAAAAACTGACTAATAAAGCTCTCATCCTTAAAGTTATGCATGGCAAAATGCACAGTATCAAGCCAGTCGCTGCCCGCAATGTCCGGTAAAAACCGATAATCTTCCTCGGTAGGGTGCTGGCAAATGCGCTTGATATCCATAAACATATTAAATCCCAGAGCATAGGGATTGATGCCTGAGTAGTAAGGACTGTTGTAGTCAGGCTGCATCACCACACTGGTATGATTGTGTAAAAACTCCAGCATAAATCTATCGGTCACCAGGCCTTCATCATACATCTGGGTCAAAATATGATAGTGCCAAAAGCACGCCCAGCCTTCATTCATTACCTGAGTTTGTTTTTGGGGATAGAAATATTGTGAGACTTTGCGAACAATACGCACCAGTTCACGTTGCCATGACTCCAGTAAGGGCGCATTTTTCTCAATAAAATACAGCAGATTTTCTTGCGGCTCCTGGGGAAAATGTGAGGTATGGGAACGCTGTTCTGCTTTAACCTCAGGAAGCGTCCGCCACAGTTCATTCACCTGCGATTGCAGGTACTCTTCACGTTGATGCTGGCGATTCATTTCTTCCTGAATGGAGATCTTTTGTGGCCGCTTGTATCGATCGACCCCGTAATTCATCAATGCATGGCACGAGTCCAGAATATCTTCCACCTCACTGGTGCCATATTTTTCTTCGCATTTGGCAATATAGTTTTTCGCAAACACCAAATAATCAATAATAGAGCTGGCATCAGTCCAGGTTTCAAAAAGATAGTTGCCTTTAAAAAAGGAATTGTGGCCATAGCAGGCATGGGCCATCACCAGCGCTTGTAAGGTAATGGTATTTTCTTCCATCAGATAAGCGATGCAGGGATCCGAGTTGATCACAATTTCATACGCCAGGCCCATCTGGCCGCGCCGGTATTGCTGCTCAGTCTGAATAAACTTTTTGCCAAACGACCAGTGGCTGTAATTGATAGGCATGCCGATACTGGCATAGGCATCCATCATCTGTTCAGCGGTGATCACCTCAATTTGATTGGGGTAGGTGTCCAGTCGAAAGTTTTTGGCGATACGGTCAATGTGAAATTCGTACTGTTCGAGTAAGTCAAAATTCCAGTCAGGGCCATCGCTAAGCGGTTGTTGTGCTTTTTGTGCCTTTGTCATAATTAACCTCCGGTGGTGGCCACCTGCTTATCGCGGGCAAAAAGTTCACGAAAGACCGGGTAGATATCGCTCACGCTTTGAATATGCTTACAGACAAAATTGTCGCACCCGGCTTCTATCGCCTGGTATTCACGCCACAAGCTTTGATGCTGGCGTTCAGTAATCTCTATGTAGGCAAAGTACCGGGTAAGCGGCAGAATATCTTTTAAAAGCAGGTTACGACAGTGAGGTGAATCGTCGGCCCAGTTGTCGCCATCGGATGCCTGCGCCCCATAAATATTCCAGTTAGAGTCGCAATAGCGATCTTTAATAATCTCATCCATTAACTTTAAAGCGCTGGAGACGATGGTACCGCCGGTTTCCTGAGAATAGAAAAACTCGTGCTCGTCGACTTCTTTGGCCTGGGTGTGATGGCGTATATACACCACTTCAACATTTTCGTAAGTACGGGTTAAAAACAAATACAGCAAGATATAAAAGCGTTTTGCCATATCTTTAGTGGTTTGATCCATTGACCCTGATACATCCATCAGACAAAACATTACTGCTTTGCTGGTGGGGATAGGGCGTTTGTCGTAGTTTTTGAAACGCAGATCAAAAGTGTCGATAAAGGGCACCCGCGCAATTTTCGCCCGCAAAGCTTCGATATCTTTTTCCAGGGCTAATATCGCCAGCGTGTTGTCGTGCTTATCATTGTGCAAGGTCTCGAGCTCGGCTTCCAGCTCCTTTAGTTTTCTGCGATCTTTACCGGTTAACGCAATACGCCGGGCGATAGACCCTTTTAATGAACGCACCACATCCAGATTACTGGGCACGCCATCCGTTTGATAGCCGGCCCGATAGGTTTCGTATTCGACCACTTTATCAAATTGCGACTTTTTCAAATTCGGCAGCGCCAGGTCATCAAACAGCAAATCCAGATATTCATCTTTGGAAATAGAAAACACAAACTCATCTTCGCCTTCACCGGAGTTACTGGCATCGCCGTCTCCCTGACCTTCGCCTTGGCCCTGTGGCGGTCGCTCAATGCGATCGCCGGCGGTGAACTGATCGTTACCCGGATGCACTACCGACCGTTTTCCTCCTTTGCCGGTATGAAACACCGGCTCGCTGATATCCCGGGTGGGAATACTGATTTTTTCGCCGCTTTCTAAATCGGTGACCGAACGATTACCCACCGCGTCAGAAACCGCGCGTTTTATTTGCTGTTTGTAGCGACGTAAAAAGCGTTGGCGATTAACAGTACTCTTGCCTTTGCTGTTCAGTCGTCGGTCGATAAAATGCGCCATACACACCTACTTGTTGTTTGCTCATAGACAGCAACTTACGAGGCTTTACGCACACGTAAGTACCACTCACAAAGCAATCTGACTTGCTTCTGGGTGTAGCCTTTTTCGGTCATGCGGTTGACAAAGTCGTCGTGTTTTTTCTTGTCTTCGGTCGATCCCTTAGTATTGAAAGAGATAACCGGTAACAGATCTTCGGTGTTAGAGAACATTTTCTTCTCAATTACAGTGCGCAGCTTTTCATAGCTGGTCCACGACGCATTTTTGCCACCATTGTTGGCCCGGGCTCGCAACACAAAATTGACAATTTCATTGCGGAAATCTTTCGGGTTAGAAATTCCCGCTGGTTTTTCGGTTTTTTCTAACTCGGCGTTAAGCGATTCGCGGTCAAACAACTGGCCGGTTTCCGGATCGCGATATTCCTGATCCTGGATCCAGAAGTCGGCATAAGTGACATACCGATCAAACAGGTTTTGGCCGTATTCAGAGTAAGACTCCAGATACGCGGTTTGAATTTCTTTGCCGATAAATTCCACATAGCGGGGTACCAGGTACCCTTTTAAAAATTCTTTGTAGCGTTCGGCGGTATCCTGTGGAAACTGCTCGCGTTCAATCTGGCGTTCTAAGACATAGAACAGGTGTACCGGGTTGGCCGCGACTTCCTGATGATCAAAGTTAAACACCCGGGATAAAATTTTGAAGGCGAAGCGGGTGGATAACCCTTGCATACCTTCATCAACACCGGCGTAATCACGGTATTCCTGATACGATTTTGCTTTAGGATCGGTATCCTTTAGGCTTTCGCCATCGTAGACTCGCATTTTGGAATACACACTGGAGTTTTCAGGCTCGTTGAGGCGAGACAAAACAGTAAACTGCGCCAGGCTTTCCAATGTGTCAGGGGCACACGGCGCGCCCGCCAGCTCGCTACTATCCAGCAATTTTCGGTAAATCTTAATTTCTTCTGACAAGCGCAGGCAGTAAGGGACTTTTACAATGTAAACCCGGTCTAAAAATGCCTCGTTGTTCTTATTGTTGCGAAAAGTTTGCCACTCTGATTCATTAGAATGGGCCAGGATCAGCCCATCAAAAGGCAGGGCCGAGAACCCTTCGGTCGGATTGTAATTGCCTTCCTGGGTAGCCGTCAGCAATGGGTGCAACACCTTGATCGGCGCTTTAAACATCTCCACAAATTCCATCAGGCCCTGGTTGGCTTTACACAGGGACCCTGAATAGCTGTAAGCGTCGGGATCATTTTGTGCATATTGTTCTAACCGACGAATGTCGACCTTGCCTACTAATGAGGAAATATCCTGATTGTTCTCATCCCCGGGTTCGGTTTTGGCGATCCCGATTTGGTCGAGTACCGAGGGGTACATCCGCACTACCTTGAATTTGGTAATATCTCCGCCAAATTCGTGCAAACGCTTGCGAGCCCAGGGCGACATAATGGTTTTCAGGTAGCGTTTCGGTACGCCGTATTCCTGTTCAAGAATACTGCCATCTTCGGCCAGATCGAACAAACAGAACGGATGGTCGTTGGTTGGCGATCCCTTGAGCATGTAAATAGGGACCTTTTGCATCAATTCTTTAAGTCGTTCAGCCAGCGAAGATTTACCGCCGCCCACCGGCCCTAGCAAGTACAGAATTTGTTTCTTTTCTTCCAGTCCCTGAGCGGCATGGCGAAGATAAGAAACAATTTGCTCAATGGCTTCTTCCATCCCATAAAACTCGCCAAAGGCAGGGTAACGCGCGATCACCCGATTTGAAAAAATACGGCTTAAGGTTGGATCATTGGATGTATCGATCATCTCAGGCTCGCCGATTGCCTGTAATAACCGTTCCGCAGAATTTGCATAAGCCGACGGATCGGTTTTGCAGATCTCCAGAAATTCCTGAATCGTAAATTCTTCTTGTTGTCGTTCTTCGTAACGATGCTGGTAATGTTCAAAAATACCCATACGTACCTCTAAGTCAAAAAACGGTCCCCCGTACTTTCAGCTTAGACGCTATTTAAAAAACCGGTACTTTTTTTGAACATATTTTGGAATAGAAAAAGCCCAATACTTCTATAATAAAATGAACTTTTTTTAATGAGTTACGTCATACAGACTTACGCGGTATAGAAAAATGTAAATGCCGATATAGCCATCATAGATGCGCACAAAATAGCAGATATAAAAAAGCCCGCTTACACAGCGGGCTTTTTCTGACGAACTTACAAACCGGAATTATTTTGCGAAGTTTTCTGCCGCAAATTCCCAGTTAAGTACCGCCCAGAAGTTTTCAAGATACTTCGGACGCGCATTACGATAGTCGATGTAATAAGCATGTTCCCACACATCACAAGTGATGATTGGCGTATACTCATTCCCTGCAACCGGCGTATCAGCATCATCAGTATTGACAATATCCAGGCTGCCATCTGATTTTTTCACCAGCCAGGTCCAGCCTGAGCCAAAATTACCTGTCGCTTTGTCATTAAATGCCGCTTTGAAATCGTCGAACGAGCCCCATTTGGACTTGATGGCATCGGCCAGTTCACCAGTAGGTTCACCGCCGCCATTCGGGCTTAGGCAATGCCAGTAAAATGTGTGGTTCCAAACCTGGGCTGCGTTATTAAACAAACCGCCATCAGCAGACTTGATAATTTCCTCAAGGCTTTGGCTTTCTTTTTCAGTACCTTCAACCAAACCGTTCAGTTTAGATACGTAGGTGGCATGGTGTTTACCATAATGATATTCCAGCGTTTCAGCTGAGATATGCGGTTCTAAAGCATTTTTTTCATAAGGTAATGCTGGTAATTCAAAAGCCATTACGAGTCTCCATGTTGGTGATAATTTAGTGTTGTGCCTGCCGCCAGGTTACGTGGTGTCAAAGCGGGGCCGCAACAACGGTCTCAACGTAATAGTTGTATATGGGCGAATTATTATAACCCAATGACAAATTTGCGAATTTACCGTTAAAATTAGGAAATTCGCCGTATTACCAGACCGGCAAAACCGGACTGCTCTGCTATTCTCATAGCGTTGTGAGCACAGATAAGATCAACGCTGGGGCAGATTTTGTCGGTCGCGTTGGTGATTGCCAAAAGGCTAGCCCCTCCCGCAATGCTACTGCTGTGTGTTATGATGTTGGCACTTGAAATTCACCCATACGGGCCACATATACCGGCTATTACCCAGTTGCCTGTAAAAGCGAGGATTTAATGGAAAACACCAACCCCGAAGCAACCGTAGATAAAATTAAAGAGCAAATTGCAGAAAATCCTATTCTGCTTTATATGAAAGGCTCACCGAAATTACCCAGCTGCGGCTTTTCGGCGCAAGCATCGCAGGCCCTGATGTCTTGTGGTGAGCAGTTTGCGTATGTTGATATTCTGCAAAACCCTGACATTCGTGCTGAATTGCCAAAATATGCCAACTGGCCTACCTTCCCGCAGTTGTGGGTAGATGGTGAACTGGTAGGTGGCTGTGACATCATTATTGAAATGTTTCAGCAAAATGAGCTTCAGCCTTTGGTAAAAGAAGCCGCTGAAAAAAGCAAAAGCGAATAAACAATTATCGTGATGTAAAAACCCGGCAGCAGCCGGGTTTTTTGTATCATTACCCCCAGACTCGCCCTGAACAATCTCATTTCATGACGGCCTGAACGCCGCTAATACAGTAATAGACAAGTCACCACACAAAATCCTCTACGCTATAAAAATAAATAATTTTTCACTTATAAATGGTTTGTTTTACTCCGCAATAGTGGCTATAACGAAGACGCTGGTTAACAAAACAGCACCAAAAACAACAAGTGAAAAATGTTTTTTTGCACCGGTAAAACCAACAATAAACAGCCGGGAACACTGCAATAAAAATTAATCCGGGGAAAAATTATATGAAAACAACTCTGTCATTACTGACTAAAAGTGTGCGTACCGTTCTGACCGCCTCCGCGGCCATGTCGGTACTGGCATTCAATACTGCGGTGGCGCAGGAGCAGGACGCCAGCGCGGAAACACCAGAAGATATGGAACAGATAGCGGTGGTCGGTACACGCGCCGCACCACGCTCAGTAGGGGAGTCGCCTGTTCCTATTGATATTATCTCTGACGAAGAATTTAAGAATCAAGGCTCCACCGACATGGTGTCGATGCTGCAAACCGTGGTGCCTTCGTTTAACGTGAACGACCAGCCAATTAACGATGCATCATCGTTGGTACGCCCGGCAAACCTGCGGGGTATGGCATCGGATCACACGCTGGTGCTGGTTAATGGCAAGCGTCGGCATCGCTCAGCGGTAATCACCTTTTTAGGTGGTGGTTTATCCGATGGTGCCCAGGGCCCGGATATTTCAGTGATTCCAGCGGTAGCGCTTAAACAGGTTGAAGTACTTCGGGACGGCGCCGCTGCGCAGTATGGCTCTGATGCCATTGCCGGAGTGATCAACTTTGTCCTAAAAGACAATGACGACAGTGGGGTGGTGGAAGCTCGCTATGGCTCTTATTACGAGGGCGATGGTGACATGATGCAGATCTCAGGCAATGTCGGCTTACCTATGAGCGATGATGGTTTTATTAACCTAAGCGCTGAATACCGAACCGCAGACCCCACATCACGTAGCGTGCAACGTGATGATGCTGCCGGCCTTGTGGCGGCAGGTAATACATTTGTAGCGAACCCGGCGCAGATTTGGGGTAATCCCGAAATCAAAGATGACATCAAATTATTTGCCAACGCCGGGCTTGATTTAGGCAACGACGCCGAAGCCTATATCTTTGGTAACTACGCCGAACGAGAAGTCGAAGGTGGCTTCTATTATCGTAACCCGCATACCCGTGGTGGGGTCAATGATGGCGGCGTTGACGAAGATGGTACACCGTTGTTATTGGTGGGCGATTTAGATGGCCTGAACACCGGTGTTGAATGTCCTACCGTACGCATCAGCGATGGCAATGTGTTAGATGATGCGGATTATGGCCTGATTGCCGACAACTCCACGGCGGTTGGCGCCAACTGTTTTGCCTTTAACGAATTATTTCCTGGTGGGTTTACCCCACGCTTTGGTGGCACCATTACCGATATGTCGCTGGTGTTTGGTACCCGCGGTGAACTGGATAACGATGTGACCTATGATGTCAGCGTGAATCTGGGCCAGAATGAGGTCGATTTTGCCATTTCAAATACAGTGAACCCCTCATTAGGTCCTAACACGCCCACCTCATTTAAACCTGGTCGTTATACCCAGTCAGAACAAACCTTTGATTTTGGTCTGACCAAGCCTTTTGATGTGGGTATGGATGACCCGCTGTTTGTCGCTGGTGGCTTCCAGTATCGTCACGAAACCTATGAAAGCTTTGCGGGTGACCCGGCTTCCTACGAAATCGGGCCACTAGGTTCACAAGGCTTCGGGATTGGTTCAAATGGCTTTCCGGGCTTATCTGCGCGCAGTCAGGGTGAGTCCTCACGCCACAACATTGCCTTTTACCTAGATGCTGAAATGTATCTGACCGAAGACTTTCTGATTGCCGGTGCGGTGCGTTACGAAGACTTCTCAGATTTTGGTGACACCACCAAAGGCAAAATCTCGGCGCGCTGGCAGGCCACCGACACCATTGCATTTCGGGGTGCCTTCTCTACTGGCTTTAAAGCCCCGACCATCGGCCAGAGTAATGTGCGTAACGTAACTACGGCCTTTGGTACCGATGGTGAGCTTATTGACCGTGCCACCCTGCCGCCAACTGATCCTATCTCAGTACAAAAAGGCGGCAGCGTGTTAACGCCTGAAGAGTCTGAGAGCATGAGCTTCGGGGTAGTGGCGCAGTTTGATAATGGCTTATTCCTGACCGCCGACTATTACAATATTGAGTTGACTGACCGTATCAGTACCACCTCCGGTATCAAACTCACGCCTGAAGATATTGCTACCTTATTGGCGCAGGGCGTCAGTGATGCCTCTAGCTTTACTGAAGTCAGCTTCTTCACTAACGACTTTGATACCACCACGGAAGGGGTGGATTTGGTGGCCAACTACAGCCACGAAATGTTTGGCGGTGATA
Source organism: Salinimonas marina (assembly GCF_015644725.1). Classification (NCBI taxonomy): domain Bacteria; kingdom Pseudomonadati; phylum Pseudomonadota; class Gammaproteobacteria; order Alteromonadales; family Alteromonadaceae; genus Salinimonas; species Salinimonas marina. Next base: position 2,635,789 of record NZ_CP064795.1, on the reverse strand, counting down.
CCAAATACTCACTGGCCTACAACTGGACGTCGACCGAAGTGGATCAGGCCTCTGATAACATCTCGGCTGATCGTATCAGAATGCTGGAAAACAACCTGCCCGCGGTACGCTGGAGTCTGACTGCGAATCACACTAATGGCGACTGGCGGATGCTGGGCCGGGTGAACTACTTCGGCAGTATTTATGAAGACCATTTGGACTCAGCATTGCCAATTGATGACATCGGCAGTGAGTTCACCCTGGATCTGGAACTGGCGTATCACTTTAGTGAACAGCTGCAGGTTGTGGTTGGGGCGAAAAATGCGCTGGATGAGTACCCTGATGAAAATGTTTTGTACGACACTGAGGTAGCGGGTGCTGCTTATCCGGTAACCTCACCGGTAGGCATCAACGGCGGCTTCTATTATCTGCGGGGCATTTACACCTTCTGATTATAGCTGGTTGATAAAGCAGGGGCATTTATGCCTCTGCTTTACGGGTAAGTCTTAAGCTTTTGCCAACTACCGCGGTGAGGGCTTACCCGTAAAGCAGGTCTGGATCGGGTATTGTAGGGCGCTGGCAATCCGGCGAAAAAAGATGACAAACCGTAAGGGCTGCTGCATTATTAGGCAGATTTTTTCAAGGCATATCTGACGCACCCTATGACACAGAAGTCGAACCTGGCGGATACGTATATCAGGTACCGCTCAAAGTTAATGCGCGCAATCAGTAATATGGTCAGCAAAGACGATATTGAAGACATTGTGCAAGAAGCATTTATCAAAAGTTATGAGGCTGGTCTGAATCAGGACATTCAGTACGAGCGAACCTATATGCTGAAAACGGTAAGGAATCTGGCGCTAAATCATGTTACCAGTGCGGCCAGTCAGTTAAATGATGCCGTCGAAAATATGGATGCGTTGCCCCACGATCTGGTTGGGCATAGCCTGGAAAAAAATTTAGAAAGCAAAGAGCGTTTTATCAACTTTTGTCGTGCTACCGATACCCTTTCTGCCGATGTTAAACGTGTATTTCTACTAAAAAAAGTATACGAAATGAAGCAAAAAGACATCGCTGAACTGGTGGGGCTGAGTGAAAGTACGGTAGAAAAACATGTCGCGAAGGGGCTATTGCTATGTTCCCGTTATCTGGCTGGGCTAGCCAATAATGAGACACCTTCGGGCTCATCATCCAGCAGTCAGGGTGTGCGAAGCCGATGAATAATGTGCGTCAGTTTACCAGTAAAGAAGATATTTATGAGCAGGCTTCGTTATGGATAAGCCGTATTGACCGTGGTTTAACCGAGCCTGAAAAACAACAACTGCAAATATGGGTGGCGTCCAGCAATGGCCACCGGCGCATATTGGCCGAGTTGGCCGAGTTGTGGGACGACATGAGTGTACTTACTGAACTCAATACGCTGCTGTCTGAGCAGGTTACCCGGCCCCGTAAGCACCAATGGGCTGGCAAATTTGTACGGCAAACCCGATATGGAGCGGCGGCGGTGATGTGCACCGTATTGCTGCTGGGCCTGGTTTCTGACTGGTCCTGGCTTCTGGGCCAGGATACCAATCTGGCGCAAACCAGCCGCCGGGTAGCTACCGCTATTGGTGAGCAGCGTTCGGTCAAGCTGGCTGACGGCAGTATTGTGCAACTTAATACCAACTCGATTATCAACATTGATTTTAGCGGCAATATACGTCGTATTGAATTGCAAAAAGGCGAAGCGCATTTTGCGGTAGCCCACGATCATTACCGGCCCTTTGTGGTGGTTGCGGGTAACAACACCGTAACCGCCATCGGCACTGCCTTTAATATGCAGTATACCGACACCAGTGCCTTTGAGCTGGTGGTTACTGAAGGTAAAGTATTAGTACGCAATAAGTCTGCACAAGGCCAGCTCAGTGATGCCACGGCTCTGATAAATCCTGATGCCAGTAATGCTGGTCAATTGCTGGTTTCAGGTGAAAAAGCCAGCATACAGGGGCAGGTCAGTAAGCGGCATAATATGACCACCGATGCCATGCAGCAGGATTTAGCATGGCAGCAAGGCATGATTGTGTTTAAAGGTGAGGCATTAGAAGATGCATTAAAGGAAATAGGCCGCTATACCCCGGTAACCTTCAAAATTGCAGACCCGGCCCTGCGCACCAAACGGGTGGCAGGCTACTTCAAGGTGGGTGATATCAGCGGTTTGTTGTTTGCCCTCAAAAACAGTTTCAATATTGAACACACCCGCACCAATGGCATGACTATCGAATTAACCGAGATGAACGCCGCCGCACCGCCGCCGGTTCACAGTAGCTAAGTTGACCGCCAGCCAGACAATTTTTTTGTCATGAGAGGCAATGTATTGTCATTCGCATATGTGTTGTGACAAGATAACCAAAAGTTTTGGGATCTTTTGGTACGTGCATTTCTGGTTTGCGGCATTATCTGACAGTGTTTTTGCCTGGTTTAATTACACCTTTAAGGTCAGGCAAAGGTATTTGCTTACGGACGTCTGTTGGTAAGTATGTATAGATTTGGCAGATGGCTGGTTGCATTGTGTTTAGCTGGCATGACAGCGTTGCCGGTACTGGCAAAACAAACCTACGAATTCTCCATACAGGCAAAAAGTGCTGATGAAGCGCTTACCGAATTTGCCCGTCAGGCCGATACCACCTTACTGTTTTCCTACGAACTGGCACAACAAGTCAATGCGAATGCTCTGACCGGCAGCTTTACGCTGCAAGAAGGCCTTCAGGCGTTATTAAAAGGGACCGAACTGGCCGTGCAGGTGGATGCACGGGGTATGCTCACGGTAAAGCACATCGATGACATCGCTCGTGCTGCCACGCCGATAACCAAACATCAGCCTGATGCCGATGACGAGAATACTTTTGCCCTTGAGCGTATCGCCATTGTTGGGTCACGCAACGCCCCTCGCACGGTGGTGTCTTCAGCGGTGCCGCTGGATATTCTCACCGAAGATACCTTTAAAGCCCAGGCGGGCGCTGACTTATTAGGCATGCTGGCCTCCGCCGTTCCCTCCTTGAATGTTAATGATCAGCCAATTAATGATGCCACCAGTCTGGTGCGTCCGGCGAACCTGCGGGGAATGGCCTCTGATCACACGTTACTGTTGTTAAACGGTAAGCGCCGCCACCGTTCGGCCGTGATTACATTTTTAGGCGGTGGATTGTCAGACGGCGCCCAGGGGCCGGATATCTCAGTGTTACCGGCCAGTGCGATGAAGCAGGTTGAAGTGTTGCGCGACGGGGCTGCGGCCCAATATGGCTCAGATGCCATTGCCGGGGTGATAAATTTTGTTTTAAAAGAAGCCGATGAAGGCGGCAGCGTCGCCCTCAAAACCGGACAGTATGGTGCCGGTGACGGAGAATTGGTGCAGGTACAGGCGAACATAGGCATGCCGATGACAGCGAACGGCTTTGCTAATCTGTCAGCAGAATATCGTGAGCAGAAGCCCACCTCGCGGTCAGTGCAGCGAGACGATGCGCAGGCTTTGATGGACGCGGGTAATACTCAGGTTGCCAATCCTGCCCAGATATGGGGCTCGTTGGCGGTAGATTACGACTGGAAGCTGGCGGCAAACCTTGGATACGATATCAGCCCAAAGCATCAGCTTTATGCGTTTGCTAATGCAGCGAAACGCCAAACCGGTGGCGGCTTTTATTATCGGCACCCGCATTTACGAAGCGGGGTATTTAGCCAGCCGCAGGGGGAGGGGCTGCAGTTACTGGTGGCCGACCTGGATGGTCTGAATAGCGGTATTGAGTGTCCGACCATTCCAATCACTCTTGCCAACGTGCTGGACCAGGCCGACTACCAGCGCATAGCAGACAACAGCACGCCAGTAGGCGCTAACTGCTTTGCCTTTAACGAATGGTTTGCCGGCGGCTTTACACCTCGTTTCGGCGGTACCATTGAAGATGCCTCATTATTTGCAGGCATAGAAGGACAGCTATCTTCACAGTGGCAATATGATGTCAGTTTTGGGGCTGGTTATTCGCATATCGCGTATGAGCTATTGGGCACGGTAAACCCGTCTCTTGGCCCTGCCTCCCCCTTGAACTTTTCGCCCGGCGCAGTCGCGCAGGTTGAGCGCACTTTTAATGCTGATATCGCCGGTCCGGTGGCCGCTGGGTTACCAGAGCCGGTGTATTTGGGCGTAGGGGTGGAATGGCGACGCGAGACCTACCATCAGCGCGCGGGCGAGCCGCTGTCCTGGCAGGCCGGGCCGTATGCCTTCAACCCAGCTACCGGCACTTCGCAGGGCTTTAGCATAGGGTCTAATGGTTTTCCGGGTTACCAGCCGCAGTCGGCGGGTCACTGGAGTCGGCACAACTGGGCCTTATACGCCGATGCGGAAAGCCAGCTGCACACTAATCTGGAGGCGGGACTGGCGGTGCGACTGGAGCACTATTCTGACTTTGGCAGCACCTTTGATGGCAAACTTAGCGGCCGTTGGCAGCTAAGTGATACTTACGCACTGCGAGGCTCCGTCAGTACTGGCTTTAAAGCACCCACGGTGGGACAAAGTAATGTGGTGAATGTGACCACCGCGTATTCGGCACAGGGTCTCCAGGACCAGGCAACCTTACCGCCCACCCATCCTATTTCCCAACAACTGGGGGCCAGTGCGCTGCGGCCGGAGCGTTCGGTAAACATCAGTCTGGGCGCCGTGGCGATGTGGAGCGAGCAGTTTTATCTGACGCTGGACTACTTCAATATTAAGCTGAAAAACCGCATCAGTACGACCTCCGCGATTGCCCTGACGGCCAGTGATATAGCCCGTCTGGAGCGCCAAGGAGTTAACGGCGTTGCAGAATATGCCGCGGCCAAATATTTTACCAACGATTTTGACACTCACACCCAGGGGCTGGATGTGGTTTTAAATTACAGCTTTCTCAGCGGCCCAATAACTCATGAGATCACCGCGGCCTATAACTGGACCCACACCGAAGTAGACCGGGTGACCCTGTATCCGGCAAAAACCAGCCAGGGCCAGCCTGCCTTTGCCCCTAACCTGACCGCGGCGCGCATAAACATGCTGGAAAATAACTTACCGGCCCACCGGGCTACGGTCACCCTGAAGCAATACTGGGAAACCTTTTCGGTGTTTTGGCGGGCGGGCTATTATGGCAGTTATTATGAAGATCATTTAGATGCGGCCGCCGGACTGGATATTGATGGCAAGCCGATGTTTACCCTGGATTTAGAGCTAAGCTGGTTGTGGACCGAGCAACTAACCCTGGCTTTAGGGGCAAAAAATATATTTGATACCAGTCCGCAATTGAACCCGTACCGGGGAGAGGTTGGGGCGCAATATCCTGCCACAGCGCCGGGGGGAATTAATGGCGGCTTTTACTACGGCGAAGTTCGATATACATTTTGATGCGAGGTATGGGGTAAGACCGTTACACGCGGTATTAACAGACTTCGCGGAATAAGGATTCGTCGATTATGGTCGAATCGATGATTTGCTGCGTCATACTGATGCATTTGCCACACTGACTGCCAATCTCCATGACCTCACGAAGTTCACGCAAATTACCCGCACCATGATCTTCTACCGCCTGCATAATTGCTTTGTCTGTTACGCCGTAGCACATACATACGTACATCAATAAAACCTCGTGATTACTATATAAATGATAATAATTGCTATTTGCACTCAATGCAAGACAGATTGGGATGAAAATCATTCGCGTTTGCATGAAAAATTATTGGGGTATTTTTGAGCGCTTGAGCGGTGGGCTATACCGACAGAGTAATCACTAACTAAAAGCTGCAAGAAAAGAAAATTATTAAGCTTGAGTGCCATTAAAAAAAATCTCCGCTTCCGGGGCCTGGAAAGCGGGGAAAAACGGCAATCTTTGATTGTTTGCCACGCTCAGGCTGGCAGGACCGGCTTGCTGCTTCCCGTACTGGCCGCCGGCTAGCCAACGGCTTCAGGCGGGTGGGTTGTCGGTATCTGAGACAGAGGTGTCGGCAGCCTTTTTTTGTTTGCTGTCATCATCACTGTCTGGCACCGGCAGCGGCCAGCCTCCTAATGCTTTGTAACGATTCACCATATAGCAAAACAGCTCGGCGGTGCGTTGCGTATCATAAAGCGCGCTGTGGGCTTCGCTTTGGTCAAACGCAATACCGGCAGCACGGCATGCTTTAACCAGCACGGTCTGACCCAACGCCAGACCGGCCAGGCTGGTGGTGTCAAATGACACAAACGGGTGGAACGGAGTGCGTTTAATATTGCTGCGCTCAATGGCGGCATTTACAAAGCTTTGATCGAAGGTAGCGTTGTGCGCCACAATCACCGAACGCTGACATCCTGCCGCTTTTTGCGCTTTTCGAATGGTTTTGCATAAGTCTTTCATAGCCTGGGTTTCATCAACGGCTCCGCGCAATGCACAGTGGGGATCAATGCCGTTAAACTCCAGTGCCGCGGGCTCAAGGTTGGCGCCCTCAAAGGGTTCTACATGTGCATGAAAGGTTTGATCAGGCACCAGGTTGCCATCTTTATCCATGGTCAGGGTGACGGCTGCTATCTCAAGTAGGGCGTCGGTAGCAGCATTAAAGCCGGCGGTTTCCACATCAATGACAACGGGAAAGTAACCGCGAAAGCGCGTGGATAAGGTGGTGTTATCGTCTGACATAATTCCTCTGAAGACAGGCAAAATAATTTCGGTTTCAACGGATAACTCCGCTAAAAGCACGAACCGCGGTAAATTATCTCAGTAATGGCCGGGCATATCCAGCTTTGCTCTCGCGCGCGCCGATAGCTGACAACTCCGGTAACGATGTAAATGTGTGCTAAACTTTTTTTGATTAATGACGATATCTTAAACATAGAATGTAGCACGGTGTATAAAGATGAACTTCAGGCAAGGCTTAATAATTGCGGTAAGCTTTCTGTGCAGTCTGTCCGCGACAGGCGCAATGCGTCAGTACTCTGCCACTGTGGAAAGCTCCGACTGGATCCTGGCAGGCCAGTCCAGATTGCAATGTGAGCTGAGTCACAAGGTCCCCGGTTACGGTGAAGCTAAGTTTGTCAGTGTGGCTTCAAAGCAGCTGAATATGGAATTTGATATGCAGATGGCGCTGCTCCCAAAGAAGTTTTCTGTCGCTTCGGTTTACGCGGTGCCGCCAAAATGGATGCCTGGCCAGGCGCCACGTAAAATTGCCAATATGCAGTTACGCAAGCAATACCACGGGGATTTGCCTGAAGAGGCTGCCTGGACCATGCTCAGCGAACTGCAAAAAGGATTTTGGCCAACCCTGTATTATCAGGATTGGTATAACCGCCATGATAAAGTCGCGGTGGCGTTAAATGCCAGCAATTTCAGACCCACCTATCATGAGTTTGTCCAGTGCGTGTCGCAATTGCTGCCGTACAGTTTTGATGATATTGCTTATACCGTGCTTTCTTATGAAAAAAACAGTACTGAGCTTACCAAATATTCCCAGAAGCGGCTGACCATGATTGGTGAGTATTTGAAGGAAGACAACAACCTCGAGCTGGTGTTATTAGATGGGTATACCGACAGCTACGGTGGCCGGTGGACCAATGAGCAGCTTTCTGAAAAACGGGCCGGCGAGGTTAAAGGCTACCTTACTGCACTGGGGGTGGCGGATGACCGTATCGAAATTACCGGACACGGCGAAAAGCGTCATATCGCCTCTAATACTACCAGCGATACCCGGGCATTAAACCGGCGGGTGGTGGTGCGGCTGTCAAAAGGCTAATCAGCTGCACTATGACTAAGCCGGGCTTTGACTGCCGGCACTTGATCGGTAAACAGACCATCGGCTTTAAGGGTATGTTGTAAATAATGAATCAGCGAGCGACCGCTGAGATTATCCGGCAAAGCATCTTGACGATAGGTATAGGGATGGATTGTTAAGCCGTGTTGCCGGGCTATCGCCACCCATGCAGGTACTTCAAGATCATTGCTGGCAGAGGTTTGTTCATATATTTGCGGCAACCACGGACCTAACCCATCTGCTACCTTAGCTACCTGCGCCAGTCCGGCACGGCTCATCAGCCAGTCATAGTCGGTAGCAGATTCATTCCAACTGTTTTCGCCTACCAGCTGGAGCAGCTGCCCTTTGTACTCCAGGTTTGTTCTTATGCGGCGGATTTCAGCAAAATCAAAGCATTGCAGTACTACTGACATATCCGGGCCACCTGATGCTGAATAAGCGTTATAACCGCGTCAGAAATATCCACACCCTGACGCCGGTGCCATGCAGGCGCTTTAATCTCAACATATAACCCGATATTGACTGCAAACTGACGATTCAGCTGGGTAATAAGCTCAATATGCTCCACCAGAGTAGCGATGCGAAAGCCACCACTGTCTCCCTGATAACGCTGGCTGAATACCGCTTCGCCCTGCGAATTATGCCGTTCATGAATACTTAACTGACGTAGTTCGGCCAGCGTAAAGTCGATGGCATAGAAGTGTTGGTCGGCGCGGTGACGATCGGGAAAAACCTGCTCAACATTGGTCACATCCTGCAATTGAACATCATGCAAGACCACCGGAATATGGTCTTTGGTCATCACCACATCCTGTTCAATGAAGTCAGGGCCCTGACTATGGGCGAGGGTGGCTGCCGCCAGAGTATGTTCAGGCAGATATCCTGAGGCCCCACGGTGCGCAATGATTTCAAAACCTGCGCACACGGGGGCATAAAGCGAGCAAGCAATTATCAGTGTTCTGACCCACGCCAGCATCATAAAGTAGTCCTTTTTAATATTTAAAGCCTTAAAAACCCCACATACCGATATTTTCGATTTTTAGCCGGCGAGGTTGTTTAAGTAAAAACAGTAAGGTACTGGCAATATCCTCGTTTTGCACCAACCCTTCATCAATCGCCTCGTCAGAACTGCGATGTGACGGAATTAATGCCGGGTTTAAAGAGTGAACATGAATGTTATGCTCCCGCACCTCTTCCTGTAGCGCTTTTGCCAGACCGACCAGAGCAAACTTCGACGCGCAGTAAACTCCGGCATTGGCGTAACCATTGAGCGCCGCCTGCGAAGCAATGTTTACGATATAACCAGACTGTTGCGATATCATGACAGGCACCACTTTTCTGGCCAGCAGAAAAGGTCCTTTCACATTGGTTTCCATCACCTCGTCCCAGTCTGTTTCACTGGCTTCCCATACCCGGGTTTGCTTGCCAAAGCCGCTGTTGTTGATCAGCACATCGATACGGTTAAAACGTTGCGTAACCTCATCTACGAAGGTTTCCACCTCTTCAGCCTGGCTAACATCACACTCCTGCCAGAATAGCTGTTCAGGGTAAGTTGTTGACAGCCGTTGACCTTCTTTTTAAAGCGCGATGCCGTCGCGGCCACAAATCGCAACCTGCATGCCTTGCGCGAGTAGTGATTCGGTGAGCGTCAGGCCCAGGCCTTTGGCGCCGCCGGTAACGATAGCAACCTTGTTTTTCAATATAAATGTGGGTGTCATTAAGCCATGCCTGTTAATTAAAAGGCCCAGCCTAAGTGAAGCCAGGTTTCACCGCTATTAACATACGTATGCGAAAGGCATGTTAGTAAGCGATACCGCTTTGGAAATATATTTACAACGCCTGGAATCAGGTAAAGGAGATAGAACCAGCACATGGCGTCCTGAACATGGACACTCACCAAAGTCACTCGTCCTGAATATGGACACTCACCTAATTTTAGGTATGGACACCCACTAACACCCAATCACGGCGTCCAACATCGTCCAACATGGACACCCACCAAAGCCTGCGATACCCCTGCAACCCTCAGAGTTATAAAAGTTATGTTTCCTAGGTCAGGGGGATATGTACAGCGCCTGGCTATTCACCCTACGGTTATTGAGCAATAAAGTGGGTGTCCATAGAGTCTGTTAGAAAGTGAGTGTCCACGAAATCTATGCACGAAATCTAAGTGTCCATGAAACCTGCTGGCTGTTTGTGCAGCATAATACCGCCGCAAATCTTGTGTTTTGGATTGGTAGATGCTTCCGATATGTGCTTTAGGGGTATGCAGCACTTCGGGAGCGCCCTTTAAATAGAGAGCGCTCATTTTGCATCGCCGAAAAAGGGTGGTAAGTAAAAGCAGGCGGCGACGGTGAGGGTTAGCGCTCAGGCGCCAGACTTGAGTTGTGCTCAAATGTCCATATTAATGCCAAAGACCAAATACCAGACCGAACAGGGTAAACTGGGCGATATGATAGCCGCCATCGATAGCCAGTAAGACCGCAGGACGTTGGCAGAACTGGTAGTTGATTCCAAAGCTGGTAGCCACAAAACATGCTCCCACCATCAGACCGGACAATAACGCTTTGGACAATTCGGGGCAGGACCCAAATACGCCGCGAAAGCCAGAGCGGCGATCAGGCAAAAAAGAAAACTAAGTCCAAACACCTTTGCCGGGTGTCCGGGCTGAGGCGGCGCCCCGCTAGCGCGCACCCAGGTCTCTTCAAATAGCAGTTTAGAATACCAGATGCCGCCCAGGGCAAAACTGGATACCGCTGCAACGATTACGGCTAGCACATTAATGTCATTCATATTATGCCTCTCTTCTTATTATTGTTTTAATAGATAGCCTATTTTGAGGCGTTTTAGAAGGTTTAATAGACAGTCTGATTACCGGCCTAAGCTGCGCCGCACAGGCGACGCGAAGCACCAACAAGCACCAGCTTATATTTTTACAGGCCGGCACGAAATCGGATATAAGAAGCAAAAAGCCCGCAAAAATACTTTTTGCTACTCGTACTGCTGTTGCCGGAGATAACGGTTTATACCAACATAAGCGCTGCTTACGACGAAATAATTTATTATCAGACAAAACTGTTTTCTCAATTATCGTCGGTGATTGCGTATCCTTATTGCAGGCTTTTATTTGTGCACCGAGCCACATTTTTTTCGGTAAAGGGTGACAAACACGCTTAGCCCCAATACGACTCATCACCAAACTTTTCTGAAAAGTAATCTATAAAAGCCCTGACTTTAGGGGCTAATAATCTTGAGCTGGGGTACACCGCCCAAAGAGCGGTGTTGGATACCAGCGGATAGTCCTTTAACAGCTGAACCAGTTTGCCTTCCTTCAACGCCTGGGACGCACTCCAACGAGAGTTGATGGTGATCCCCAGTCCGTTGATACAGGCATCACGTACCGCCTCGCCATTGTCGGTTCGAAGACGGCCCCGTACCTTAATGCTGGTGACCCCTTTGGGGGTGGTAAATTGCCAGTTATCCAGCCCCATCAGGGCGATGCATTGATGAGAATTCAAATCGTCTGGCGAATGTGGCTGTCCATAGCAGGCCAGATACTCTGGCGACGCACACAAAATTCGACTGTCCTCAGCCAGCTTACGGGCCACCAGGCTGGAGTCTTTAAGGGCTGAGTTGCGAATAGCAATATCAAACCCGCCTTCAACCAAATCGATAATGGTATCCGACAGTTTTAAATCTATAGTTAATTCGGGATAGCGTTCGAAGAAGTCATTGAGTGCCGGCAGCAAATGCATGCGTCCGAACGAAGCCGGAGCGGCCACGCGTAAGGTGCCTCTTGGCGAGGATACGCCTGCGCCTACGGACGCCCGGGCAGCCTCTATACTTGCCAGTACATCTTCGGCGTGGGGTAAAAAGCTAACTCCTTCTTCGGTAAGGGAGACTTTGCGGGTTGTGCGATGCAACAGCCTGACGCCAAGTCCTTCTTCAAGTTTATTGATATACGCGCTTGCCACAGCGGGCGACACACCGGCTTCCTGCCCGGCCATGCTGATATTGTGGGTACTGGCAACCCTGACAAACAATTTGAGATGGTCAATATTCATGCTTATCAACAACAATTATCAATAAAAACTATAAAGTGATTGTTTATTCTGCTCTATTATCAATTCAATTGGTAGGGAATATACTTTTCTTCGTCAACTAACGGAGAACAGCAATGATGAAAGCAATGGTCGTAAAGAATTTTGGTGGCGAAGAGGTTTTTGCAGCCGCGGATATCGCTATCCCCCAGGTCAAACCGGGCCACGTGTTAATAAAAGTGGCAGCAACCAGCGTGAACACGGTGGATACCATGATCCGGGAGATGGGCCGGGATTTACCGTTTGCTCCGGCATTGCCTGCCGTTTTAGGTATGGACTTTGCGGGAACGGTAGAAGCAGTCGGCGAAGGTGTAACGGGTTTTGTCAAAGGCGATGAAGTGTACGGATGCGCCGGTGGTCTGGGCGATCTTCAGGGCACCTTAGCCGAGTACATGGTGGCCGATATCGATTTAATTGCCAAAAAACCGGTTAATCTATCCATGGCAGAAGCGGCTGCCTTACCTTTGGTCGCTATCACTGCCTATGAAGGACTAATGCGAGCCGGGATTCAGCAAGATGCTACCAGCGACAAAAAGGTATTGGTTCACGGTGGTTCAGGCGGCGTAGGTCACGTGGCGCTGCAGCTTGCGAAACACTTTGGTGCCGGGGTTTATTCTACAGGCGGAGGCGACAAACAACTCGCATTGATAGAAAAGCTGGGCGCCCAAGGCATTAATTATAAAACCGAGAAAGTGGCCGATTATGTCGCCCGCCATACCGATGACAAGGGTTTTGATATTGTCTTTGATACAGTGGGGGGCGAAAACATGAAAAATTCATTTGAAGCTGCCGCGCTCAATGGACAAATTGTATCAACTATTTCTATGCTCGAATTAGATCTGACGCCGCTCCACTTTAAAGGGCTGTCTTTGCACGTGGTGTTTATGCTGATTCCGATGATTCACAATACTATGCGGGCACAACACGGGCACATCCTAAATGAGTTAACCAAGATTGTGGAGCAGGGTGGTTTACAGCCTGTCCTGGATGAACAGCGCTTTTCGTTAGCCCAGGTTGGCCAGGCCCATGCCCGTTTAGCCAGCGGGCAGGCCATAGGCAAGGTTGTGATCGAAATTTAGCGAGACTGTCCGGCCATAAAAGATAGTCTGACCGGCAGACCGTATTGTTGCCAGTTGCTATCTTATGGCTCTGCCCAGATTCGGCATCGCGAGAAATGGCGTTAATATGCTAAGGCAGCGCTTTGAAAGGTACCGCTTCTTTGCCTTATCTGGTTTCTGACCCTGAACTATAAAGAGCACGCATTATGCAAAAAACTATCTTAATTACAGGGGCTACCGACGGTATCGGTCTGGCCACCGCAAAAAAGTTAGCTTCGCAGAATCATCATCTGCTATTGCACGGGCGCAGCATTAAGAAACTCAAAGATGTTGAACAGCAATTAGCTTGTCTCTCATCCGGGCGCGTTCAAACCTACCTGGCTGATCTATCTGAGCTAGCGCAGGTTAGTGCATTAGCCAAAAAAGTCGCTGCAGAGCACAAACACATTGATGTGCTTATTAATAACGCGGGTATTTTTAAAGTGTCGGATCCTATCACTCGTGAGGGGCTGGATATCCGGTTTTGTGTCAACACCATTGCGCCGTTTGTTCTCACCCGGCATCTGGCTCCTGTACTGGGTGAATCCGGCCGGGTTATTAATCTGTCTTCCGCGGCTCAAGCCCCGGTTAATTTGCAGGCTTTAGCGGGTAAGGCTCGGCTCACAGATATGGAAGCTTATGCGCAGAGCAAACTTGCCATTACTATGTGGACCCGGAGTCTGGCGGAACGCTATAACAATAACGGCCCGACTATTATTGCGGTTAATCCCGGCTCTTTATTAGCAAGTAAAATGGTGAAGGAGGGGTTTGGGATGGATGGCAAGGATATAAATATCGGGGCCGATATTTTAGTGCGCATAGCCTCAGAAGATGGTTTTGAAAGACATTCGGGTCAGTACTTCGATAATGATGCGGGTGGGTTTGCGACCCCCCATCCAGAAGGTATGGACATGCAACAATGCGAGCAGGTGGTTGAACATATACAGGCTATTATAACTCGATATGGGTAAGCAAGGGCTCCCCCGATGCCGATAAGATAAGACTCCCAACCAAGTCGAAGGGGGTTGGATGCTCGGTTCCGCGCTGATTTTGTTACAATTGCTCCGCACTGTATTTGTTGTGCTTCACAAAAACGAACGGTATGCAGTTTCGCTGACAATAGTAAATCTCAACCTATTCGGGCGATGTTCAGTCGAATGTTCAAAAAACAGGCCGCCTGGCGATAGCTTTTAATGCTCTGCCTTCTCTAAAGCTTGCATGACTACTTTTCCCTGCGTTTTTTCAAAACTATCACCATGACTATCACCCGGCTTATCTATCGATGCATAGATTCGGTGGTTGCTTTTTACTCACTATTCTACTCATGGTTCCATAAATGGCTTATAGTTGCCGAAGCACCACGAGCGTGCATATCAATTAACCGAGGTGATTTATGTTTAATAGCGTAAATACATGTCTGCTACTACTGGGCCTGACATTTGCCATTGTTTCAGGCTATGTTCAGTCAAAAGAGCTGCCTGACGGTGATGGCAAAGCATTGGTAGAAGGACTATGCAGCTCATGTCATACCACCAACCGTATCCACACCAGTCTGGGTTACAGTAAAGAAGACTGGACAGCTCTGATCAATACGATGACCGATTTATCAGCAGATAAAGCACTTCAGCAGCAGTTGGTGAGTTACTTAGCCGCGCATTTTCCGCCGATTAAAGACCGTGTTCCCACGTTAATCAGCGGTGATATCGATATCCGTTTTAAAGAATGGGTAGTGCCCACGCTTGGTCAGCGTTCAAGAGATCCGGTTGAAGCACCCGACGGTAAAATCTGGTGGGCGGGCCAATGGGGCAATCTCATTGGCAGTATCGATACTGACACCGGCGCAATGCACGAATACCCGTTGCCGGCTGGCGCGATGCCTCACTCTGTGAGTGTCGATAAAGATGGAATGATTTGGTACATGGGGAACAAAAACGGCAGTGTCGGCCGGCTTAATCCCGATACCGGTGATATCAGGGTATATTCAATGCCCAACGATGACGCCACAGACCCTCACACCGGCGTGTTTGATAACCATGGCATTCTTTGGTTCACCCTGCAGCATTCTAATTATATTGGTAGATTAGATCCCGTGACGGGCGAGGTTCAGCTTAAAAAAATGCCCACTGCTGATGCCAGACCTTATGGTATTAAAAGCGATGCTTCCGGCAACCTGTGGGTAGCCTGCAATGGCAGTAATTGTCTGGTTTCTGTGAATGCCGAAACCTTTGAATTGTCAGAGGTAAAGCTACCAGGGGAAGGCACCACCGTCAGACGGTTAGACATAGCCCCTGACGGTATAATTTGGTATGTAAACTCAGGATTAGGCAAACTGGGCCGTTACAATCCTGACACAAGGGAAATAAAAGAGTGGCCATCACCGAGTGGCCCGGATTCCCATCCGTATGCCATCGCGGTACTCGACGGTATGGTGTGGTACAACGAGTCGGGTATGCGCCCTGACGTATTAGTCCGGTTTGATCCGGGCACCGAAGATTTTCAAAGTTGGGCCATTCCCTCCGGGGATTTTTACGCGGGGATTTTACGTCATATGCGGCCAACATCTGACGGGGCATTGTTAATTCATCAAAGCGCAACTAATCGTATTATCCGGGTGGATATTGAGAAGTAATGCAATGCGCTATGCGTGACAAAAGCAAGAACATGCCCTCTGCCAGGCCGCTATCGAATGAGCGCTGTCCAGGCTGGGCGGGTTTTATAAGGCCGAACTCTGGCTATTGCTGGTACCCGGGTCTGGCGTTGCCCTTACGCCAGTGCTTGCCAGATAAAATTGTTGTCAGCCCGCAAAGCTATTCCTTGAAACGCGGGCAGCGCACGCGTCATCTACGTTTTACAAAACCTGCATTTCCAGTTGGGGTTCGCCGACGGAACTGTTCGTAGCGTGCCAGATCTGCTGTGGTTAACTAAGAAATATCGCAGGTGGCAGTGCGGTTTGCCAACCCAATAAATTATCAGGTAGATATGATTTAATTACCTACCGTTTTTTTCGGTATGGCTTAACGGGCGGGTTAGATAGAGTCACACTGCGTGCAACGCACTCATCATTTGATCGTCTTCAAAACAAAAGAACTCAGATCCCAGTCTTGTAGCACTCCATTTGTGCTAAGCGTGCGCAGGCTCCTGGTCCCAATTACCTTGATATCTTCTACTGTAGATCCAGGTGTTTGGGCTTCCACTTGCCACGATCCTCGCATCGTCATATCGTCTGTGTGCCAGAGGTGCATCCCGGCTTTTGGAGAAGAAGTCACTAACCAGGGCTGATGGGGGGTAAATATGGCGTGGCGAAACGATTTAAAGCGTTGCCAGTATGTAATTTGCCCAACCACCGAATTTTGCGAACTATCCCATAAGATATGATCTTTCAGGGCATCGGAAATAAATATCTGATTATCGCGGCCAATAGCAAGACTGACGATTCGAAATGGCAAGCGTTTGGTGACTATGGGGCGGTAATTAATCATATCCCACTTGACCACCAAGCCATCATTACCGCCACTAAACAGGGTGCGTTGGTCTTTGGAAAGTGCTAGCTGAACAACATCGCTTGTATGGTGCCGATTAACCCGATAACTATTGTTGAGACTGTCAGCAAAAATCACATCACCACTGCTGGTCCCCACTAAAAACAGATAAGGCGGCAACAAAAAAAGGATTTGCGTTATTTTGGCATCACCCAGGTGTGTTGAAAAATCGACATTTCCTAAAGATTCTTCATTATCGGTATACCAAACCTGAACCGTAGTATCGTTCGCAGAAAGGATATACTCTGCCGATTCTGATAGGTCCATCAACATTGTCTTCGGCACTAACTGGTTTGTCTGCCATCCAGAGACTTGTTTGCGGACTTTGTTGTTCCAAACCTCGAGACTGTTATCGGCCAACAATAAAGCTGTAAATGCACCATGGGCCGACAACTTGCCATCCACAATGAAACGGTCACTTATTTGCCACCGTTCGGTTGCCGATAAAGGGGGCTCTCCATTCTGACAAGAAACAAGTAAAGGGAATAAAAATAGAAAAATTAATCGTTTAACTGGCTTCATTATAAGTTCGCAACAACGTTGATAAGCAAAAGAATAGCGCGCATTTTGCTAACTGGCTATGGCTAAATCGCGGTGAGGGCAACAACAAAACGTGGTCGTCGGTAATAAAGCTGTTGATCAGAAAAGTAAGCCCGGTCGGGAAGGCCACGGGCTGGTTACATAAGACTTGCTCGGTTTTCGTTAAGTGGTGGGAGGCGGCGGCAGGCCATTAAATAAGTCGCAGTGGCCGTTGGCTATTATTAACCCCATGTCTTACGCTGTGCCGGTCTGCCTTGCTTGCACTGGGGCAGGGTAAAATATTTCTCGCCAGTACAATAGCTCGTCATCCTAACAGTGAGTATACAAAATCAAGCTGGTAGGTTATCAATGCCAGTGGTTTGTAACTTACTCGGTATTCGCCTCTAAACTTGTCTTAAGTTTCTCCGAGATATGAATAAAGGTTGCCAGCTCGTCGCTGGTAATGTCTTTTACCAGTAACTGATTGATCTCATTTTCTACTTTTTCAAAGCTTGCTATTATTTTTTTACCATCATCAGTCAGGTTAAGCAGCTGACTGCGTTTATCATTCGCATTTTCAGTTTTATACAGCAAGCCCTTTTCAACCAGCTCTTTAAGCAGTCTATTGATCTGGGCCTTATCGCGTCCCATTTTCTCTGCAACCTTTTGTCCTGTGCATTCAGAAATTTTTGTAGTTAGCTTCAATGCTTTGAAGTGCATAGGGGATAGCTCGGGGTGTAAGGATTTAATCTTACTAAGGGTGGTGCTGCGCACCGCAAACATCAGCTCAAATAAAGCGTCATTAAGTTTCATTTTGACCTTAAGTATTAAAATTAGTTGACCATATCATCTAAAGTCGTATGATGCCTTGCAATATGGATGATAATATCAACTATATTGCAAGGCAAGCTTTAACGCAATTTTTTCGATCTAATAAGGACACAATATGGCGCCTAAAATAAGAATGACGCAGGTGAAAGCGATACACGATATCTCACCGCATATGCGAAGAGTCGTGTTAACTGGCGAGGCGCTTAGCGACTTTCCGGTAGATCGGAAAAGTGCTCATGTTAAAGCCATCTTTCCCGATCCTGGTGCAGCAAATAAACTTCCCAGATTAGGTGCCTATGCTGGTTTTAAAACCTGGATGCGTTCTTATACCATTCGGGAATTTGATCCGAAGACACAGGAGTTGTGGCTGGATTTTGCCATTTTTGATCATCAGGGGCTGGCAAGTAATTGGGCGCAAAGCGCCATGGTTGGGGATTATTTAGGAATAGCGGGCCCAGGAGACGTGAAACATCCCAAACTGGGGGTAGATAACCATCTGTTGATTGGCGATTTGACCGCGCTTCCGGTTATCGCAGCGACCCTAGAAATGTTACCTGAACAGGCCACGGGCAGCGCCTTTATTCAGGTTCCTACTCATAAGGATATTCAGACGCTCAACAAGCCAGCAGGTATTGCTGTGGAGTGGCTGGTCACTGAAAACAAAAAGACGGAACGGTTTCTCAGCACACTGTCAGCGCAAAAGACCACGCTCACTGATACGAGCATATTAATCGCCGCTGAAGCCAGTATTGTCAAACAGCTAAAGTCTTATTTAAAAGAGCATTGCGAGTATAGTAAGAAAAATCTTTATGCAAGCGCCTACTGGAACAGCAAAAAGTAACAAGTCAGTAATGGTTATTCCCAGGACATAACTAATTTTGCTGCCCCTGCGCCATAATTATCAACTATTGTGGGCCATGCCTGTCAAAATTAAAATAGTATTCGTTTTTAAAGATATGTTTGTAGAAATCGCCAGTTTAGTGAACCCGGCGGCTTGTGCCTATAGTGCAATATCATCTTCCAGGGGCGGATTGTTGAAACATGTTCCGGCTTTCTTGCTGCCTATCAACGCAGCGACCTTTCCAGTTGCAGTGCTATTAGCCATCCCTCTTTGCTCGTGGCCAGTTTATTATGATTAGGAACCCGAAAAGTGTGGTTGTCCACAGCAATGGTCGGCCAGTTCTAGTGTGAACAAATATTCAATAATATGACAGCCACTTACTGGGACAAATATGGACAAAAATGACTGGACAAAAATGACAGTCACTTACCATTCTTAAGTACAGTTGGGTTTTGAAAAAATTCGAACAGAATAAGGACACGGTTTCCTCATGTTTGGAATTGCATGCCCAGACCACGTAAAAGCCTTATCAATCTGGCAGACACACCTTACTACCACTGCGTATCTCGCTGTGTTCGTCGTGCTTTTTTATGTGGAGAAGATATTCAGACGGGCAAAAGCTTTGAACATCGGCGCCAATGGGTGGAAGATCGGTTATTATTTTTAGCTGACGTGTTCTGCGTAGATGTGTGTGCCTACGCAGTGATGAGCAATCACACCCATGTGGTGTTGCGCATCAACAAGGATAAGGCCGATTCGTTATCGGTAAATGAGGTTATACGGCGATGGCATAAACTCTACAAAGGCATGCTGATAGCCCGGCGGTTTGTTAATCCCGCCGAGTGTGATTCGCTGTCTGAAGCAGAAACTGAAACGGTAAAAAGCCTGGCTGAAGTGTATCGCAGCCGATTGTTTGATATCAGCTGGTTTATGCGGCTGCTCAATGAATATATTGCCAGGCAAGCGAATAAGGAAGATGACTGTACGGGGCACTTCTGGGAAGGTAGATTTAAGTCTCAGGCATTAATGGATGAAGCGTCACTTGCAGCTTGTATGGCGTATGTAGATTTAAATCCCGTGCGCGCCTGCTTATCAAAGACACCGGAAGCATCCGCTCACACCAGTATTCAAAAACGCATTCAGGCGGCGAAGTATCATCAACAACCTCGTACGCTGCTTCACTTTACGGGAAATACTAAAGATAATATGTCTGATGGTTTACCTTTTCGAATGGAGGATTATTTAGGCCTTATAGAGCAAACAGGGCGATACTTTCATCCGAAAAAGCGTGGCAAGATCGAGGATGCTGTCTCTCCTATACTCACCGGGATTGGACTGGCGGATACCGACTGGAACAAATTAGTCTGCGGAATTGAAACTGAATTTAAGACCTCAGTAAGCATTGAGAAACTGATGTCGCAACGCAGACAAAATCTAAAATACAATTCAGCTTAAACACGCTAAGCTCGTCTCGAATTACATCCTACAACCCAAATGTATCTTTCAACGATGGGCACCGTACTTCCGTACCTTGGGTCCTGATTTGAAAGCTATCTCCCTATTTTAACCTTTTTTAAAACCAAATTCAGGTCAATACAGCGAGGCATAAACCTCGATCCAACCCATGCCATCAAGTTCTATGTGTACATTCACTGCGAATTCGAGAAGTGACTGTCCTAATCTTCACTTTAACCCATGCCATCAAGTGCTATGTGAACATTCACTGTGAGTTCGAGAAGTGACTGTCCTAATCTTCACTGCGAATTCGAGAAGTGACTGTCCTAATCTTCAACCCATGCCATCAAGTTCTATGTGAACATTCACTGCGAATTCGAGAAGTGACTGTCCTAATCTTCACTTTAACCCATGCCATCAAGTGCTATGTGAACATTCACTGTGAATTCGAGAAGTGACTGTCCTAATCTTCACTTCTGTCCTAATCTTCACTCTGCATTTGATTATACTGGGCGGTTCTATAAACCAGGTCGACGAGGTAGACTGGCAAGTCAGAACGGTACGTTTATATTTTTAGTAAACTGCTCATAAAAACGGGGTGAAGTCTCAGTAATGCAATAATGATTTAAGAATATACTGTCGTGTAACTGCTTATAATTGCGGTCATTAGCGGCCTGTCGGCTAGTTGTCGCAGTCATGACGTGTCTTTGTCGTAAACAAATAAGGACTGTTCCTTTAGAGTTAGTTTCGAATTAACCAAAGGAATAATGAAATGGATATGAAAATAAATTCGAAGTTAGTAGTAGAGCTTAGAAAGCAAAAAGCCTGGAGCCAGCAGCAATTATCTATTGTTTCGGGGGTCAGTTTAAGAACAATTCAGAGAGTAGAGAATGAAGGCAACGCATCATTAGAAACGGTCAAATCCTTGGCTTCTGCCTTTGAAACTGAAATCCAGTCGATTACCCAACAGCCTGCCAAAGTTAAAACTTTTCGCGGTAGTGCTCTGGCTACGATGGCTTTTTTTACCACTATCATTTTTGGTGTGTTAGCGACATCTTCAACGACCGCTGCCACTGGCATAGAGATTCAGTCAGATGCTGTTCGGCAGTCCCATGATAAGACAGAAACCAAATTTGAGGGGGGAGTTAGTGTATTTATACCCGCAAGCATGGCTTTTGAAATATCCACCATTGAGAAGAGTGAAGTATTGGCGGACGAGCCATATCAACTGCGTCTAGTCTCAGAAAATATGAAGCTTGCAATACTAGATGCGCGTATCATCAATACAGATGAAGGCATTATGATTATTGCAAATGAAGCGAAGTTCAGCTCAGGGAGTCATCACAAAAGCGGTTAACACCACCCAGGCGCTGGCTTTGCTTGTGCAAATGACCGCACGTTGGACTGTATTACTTTGATGGGCTGTGCGCTCAGGCCCTTTTGCTTCGCATGGATGGCAGAGTCGAATGCGGTATCCGGTAACGCTTCATGGGCGATCGATGGAGGTTCGGGACGGTGGTAGATGCTAGCGCGGTGCCAAACCCCATCTGTATTGAACAGACCGTCCGTGCCTCTTATTTTGAGGACTTGCTGAGCGCTCGCCGCAAAGTCAAAGCGCCTCAGTCTGCAACAGGTGATGTCGCGAAAATCGGCCATGGAGGAACGATCTGCAAGCGAATGTTGCCCAGCAGAAAATTATGATCCTGAGAAGGTCGCTCAAGCTGCGGTCTCTTCTCACATACAAAGCGCATAAGCAAAATAAAACTACTCAGTCTTATCTTTAAACTCACACAAATCTTCAATAATACAGGAGCCACAGCGAGGCTTACGGGCGATACAGGTGTAGCGCCCGTGTAGAATCAGCCAGTGGTGAACGTCGACCTTGAACTCTTTGGGCACCACCTTTTCAAGCTTTTGCTCTACGGCTATCACATCCTTGCCCATGGCCAGTTTGGTGCGATTGGAAACCCGAAAAATGTGAGTGTCCACTGCAATTGTGGGCCAGCCAAACGCTGTGTTTAATACCACGTTAGCGGTTTTTCGTCCTACCCCTGGCAGGGCTTCTAACGCTTCGCGACTCTGGGGGACTTCACCCTGATGTTCGTCGAGCAAAATTCGGCACATTTTGTGAACATTTTCGGCCTTAGCGTTGTACAGACCAATGGTTTTGATGTACTGCTTCAGGCCGTCCACCCCTAAATCCCAGATAGCCTGCGGCGTGTTGGCTACCGGAAACAGCTTATCGGTCGCTTTGTTCACGCCCACATCAGTAGACTGTGCTGAAAGGGTAACCGCCACTAACAGCTCAAACGGGCTGGAAAAATTCAGCTCGGTGGTGGGGTTCGGGTTGGCATCACACAGACGCGTTAGCAGCGCTTTTCGTTTGGTATTGTTCATAATTATCGGTTAGCTGTCGGCTGTAACCCGGATGCGGGTCACTTTGTCGGTGGGGGCCGTCTGGCGTGCAGCAGCCCGGTTATCAATTACATTTTTAGCCGCAATTAACAGGCCCATGCCGATAAACGCCCCGGGCGGTAATATCGCCAGTAAAAAGGGCTGTTCGGTGGCAAACAGTTCGATGGGCCACTCCTTTGCGACCGGACCAAACAGACGATCAGCACCAGCCAGTAAGGTCCCGGAACCCAGAATTTCACGCATGGCGCCTAATAGCATAAGCACAATAGTGAAACCGATCCCCATCATCAGGCCATCAAATGCCGCCGGCACCACCGGATTTTTTGAGGCAAAGGCCTCGGCGCGGCCAATAATGGCACAGTTGGTAACAATCAGCGGAATAAAAATACCTAACGATAAATACAGCTCGTAGGTGAATGCGTTCATCAGCAGCTGAATAATGGTGACAAAGGCGGCAATCACCATCACAAATACCGGAATCCGGATCTCGTTTCGTACAAAATTTCGAACCACCGAGACGGTGACATTAGAGCCAATTAATACCGCGGTGGTGGCCAGTCCCAGTGCCAGACCATTGATTAACGTAGCCGTAACGGCCAATAGCGGACACAGCCCCAGCAACTGAACCAGTGCGGGGTTATTTTTCCAGATGCCGGCGGATGCCAAATCCTGGTATTGATTCATAGTCGCCTCTTAATTATCCACGGTATCCTGATAACAGTCCGCCGTCTGAGTAAACAATGCTTCCTGATGATCTTTAACATACAAAAGGGTGCGCCGTACCTGATCTACCACCGCTCGGGGCGTGATGGTGGCGCCGGTGAACTGATCAAATTCTCCGCCGTCTTTTTCCACTTGCCACGCGCTCTGCTCACTGGCATCAAAGGTCTTACCGGTAAACGACAATATCCAGTCGCTGATGGCCAGCTCAATTTTATCACCCAGTCCCGGCGTTTCTTTATGTTCAACCGCGCGCACGCCCAACACAGTAAGCTCGGTAGTAACGCCTACCACTAAACGAATATTGCCGCTGTAACCATCTGGAGCGGTGGTCTGAATCGCCAGCGCCACCGGCGTACCGTCCATCCGGGCACGATACACCCGCTGACCCTGACTACGGCCCAGCTCCGGCGCATCTACAATTTTACAGTCTTGATAGAAGGTATTGTTGTAATACGACGCCGGCACTACCTCATTAAGTACACTAAGCAAACGCTGGCGTTGCTGCTGTGCAATTTTATCTTTGGTACCCACAAAGGTCAGGCTGATCAGTGCGGTTGTGATCAGCGCAAACACCGTCAGCATGACGCCATTTTTTGAAATGGTTTTTATCATTCCCAACATTACCTCTTGTCGGTGGGGTGGGGGTTACGGTCGCGCCCGTAGGTACGGGGCCTGGTATAATAGTCAATCAGCGGCACCGTCATATTCATAATAATGACAGCAAAGGCCACGGCGTCGGGATAGCCGCCAAAGGTACGAATGATTACCAGCCAAAACCCAATTGCAGCCCCAAAGACCAGACGTCCTTTATCGGTGGTTGAAGCAGACACCGGATCGGTAGCGATGAAAAACGCACCGATAAGCAAACTGCCATTAAAGACATGAAACAGCGGTGACGCATAATGATCCATATCCAGCAGGTGCAACAGGCCGGAAATTACGATCACGCTACCAATCATTGCCACCGGGATATGCCAGTTAATTACCTTCAGGCGCACCAGCGCCAATCCACCAACCAGATAAGCAACACTTAACCACGCCCAGCCTGCGCCTAAGCTAGCGGCAAAACCGCCGTTAAATATGGGTTCTAGTAACGCTTCGTGGTAGGTCTGTCCTTCAGCCAGGCCGGTTTTAACCGCATCCAGTGGTGTCGCCATGGTGATCCCGTCGGCCACGGTGCGCACCTGCATGATATCCAGGCCACCACTGGTGTACCCGGTAAAAATCAGCATCAGGGTGTCCACAAACCCCAGTGGCTCTGCAAGCATCGATACCGGCGGTAGCCACATCGTCATGGCTACCGGGAATGAAATTAATAACACCACATACCCAATCATGGCAGGATTGAACATATTAAAGCCCAACCCGCCATACAATTGTTTGGCAATAGCGATGGCAAAGAAGGTGCCGAGGATGGTCATCCACCAGGGCAAGGTCGGGGGAATACTGATGGCCAGGAGCAAAGCGGTGAGGACCGCACTGTAATCGCCCAGCGTGCGCTCGACACGCTTCTGGCGCATCATCAGAATCAGTCCTTCGGTCAGCAAGGCGGTCGCCACAGCCAGCGCTGCCTGGATAACCAGTCCCCAGCCAAATATCATCACCTGCAATACCATGGCAGGTAACATCGCATAAATGACCAGGCGCATAACCTGACCTGTATCGCGTTTAATCCGCTGGTGCGGTGAGCTGCTTAGAAATAATTTCATCTAGTTGTTGTTCTCATCTGATGCAGCCTTACGAGCGGCTTGTTTGGCTTTTGCTTTGGCCACAGCCGCAGCAACCCGATCACTTTTTGCCGCCGGCTCATTGTTAGAAGGCGCTGTGACAGGTGTTGAGTCAGAGTCTTCCTTACTTGTCTGCTGAGCCTTTTTCGCTTTGGCTTTGGCCACAGCCGCAGCAATCCGTTGTTGCTTTTGCTCATGCGCATCGGGTGGTGCCGCTGTCGCTTGTGCCGGGATATCAGCGGTCGCATCGGTATTGGCCGGCTCAGATTGTGCCTCTGGCTTATCCTCAGCAGCCCCGCCGCTTTGCAAGGCTTTTTTGGCTTTTGCTCTGGCTACGGCGGCGGCAATGCGCCGCTGTTTTTCAGTTTGCGGACCCTCTGTTTGTACAGGCTCAGAGCCCTCAGTAGCCTGGGTTTGTTCACTTTCGCTACCTTTGCCTTCACCACTTTCGCTATGCTGGCCTTCTACATGGGGATGCTCGTTAAGGTCTTCGGTGTGCGCGGCTTGCCTGGCTTCTTTCTTAGCCTTGGCCCGAGCCACCGCCGCCGCAACCTGGGCTTTTTTGTCCGTGCCGGGTTTTTGTGCAGACTCAGCCTGAGGATTGTTATCGCCATCTGCATCAGCTTCAGCAGCGCCATTCTCGGAATGCTCAGCGTGTGCCCTGGCTTCTTTCTTAGCCTTGGCCCGAGCCACCGCCGCCGCAACCTGGGCTTTTTTGTCCGTGCCGGGGTTTTGTTCAGACTCAGCCTGCGGATTGTTAATGCCATCGCCATCAGCACCAGCTTCATAGGCTGAACCGCCATTTTGACTGGCCGCTTTTTTGGCCTTGGCCCGGGCTACCGCCGCGGCAACCTGCGCTTTTTTATCTTTTGGAGGGGCGTGCTGCTCGGGGGCTAAAGCATTGTCGGCTGTGCTACCTGTCTTCGAAGATGCAGCTTGCTGCGCGGCTTTTTTAGCTTTGGCCCGGGCGATAGCGGCTGAAACCTGTTGTTGTTTGCCTTGCGGGGCGGCTTCACTTGCCGGGGGCTCAGTGGATTGTGTTTCTGGCTGCTGTTTTTTAGCTTTGGCTCGCGCTAGCGCAGCAGCAACCTTATCTTTGGGCGCTTCACTGGACTTGCCGGAAGCAGCCGCGGCCCGGGCCTCTTTGGCTTTACGATGCTTTTCTTCACGCTCAAGCTTTTCACGTTCCAGCCGGGCTTTACGAGCCTCAAACCGCTCTTTGGCTTTTTCGGCTTTGGCTTTTTCGTCCCGCTGGACCCGAATTTCGGCTTTTGCCTGACGATAGTAATGCACCAATGGAATTTCGCTGGACATACATAAGCGCAGGCTCCGCATTCAATGCAGTCAAACAGGTCGTATTCTTCGGCCTTGTCGTATTCGTGGGCCTTGGCATGCCAAAAAATTTGCTGGGGCAGGAGATTCGCGGGACAGGCGTCAGCGCAGGCGCTGCAGCGAATACAGGCTCGCTCGTCCTCGCCCTGTGTCAGTTCACCCGTCGCGGGCACCAGTATGCAGTTAGTGATTTTGACCACCGGCACCTGCGCATCGTTTAAGGTAAAGCCCATCATCGGGCCGCCCATAATAACCTGCGGCAGGGCCTGTTTGCTGCAATTGTAACCAGCATAACCTAATAAATGATTAATTGGTGTGCCAATCAGGGCCCACACATTTTGCGGGTTATCCAGCGCTTCACCAGTGAGGGTGACTACCCGTTCAATTAATGGTTTGCCCTGAAACACCGCATCGGCTACCGCGTAGCAGGTACCCACATTAAACATTACCACCCCAATATCCGCGGGCAGGCCTTCACGGGGCACCTCGCGCCCGGTGACAGCTTGAATCAGTTGCTTCTCCCCACCGGCTGGGTATTTTGTCGGAACGCTTAGCACCTTAATCTGAGGTTTGTCCTGACAGGCAATCTGCATGGCTTCCA
The DNA here is from genome assembly GCF_015644725.1 of Salinimonas marina. Classification (NCBI taxonomy): domain Bacteria; kingdom Pseudomonadati; phylum Pseudomonadota; class Gammaproteobacteria; order Alteromonadales; family Alteromonadaceae; genus Salinimonas; species Salinimonas marina. The sequence continues at coordinate 2,608,863 of NZ_CP064795.1, read as the reverse complement.
GCGCTTCAGGTTTATTGTCTTCTATCGCCACAATAACCAGTTTTGGACTGATCAGATGTTGCAGCACATCAATACCCTGACGGACCTGCCAGGCATGTTCGCGCATCAGCCGGTCATCGGCACTGATGTAGGGCTCACATTCGGCGCCGTTAATAATTAAAAATTCAGGATTTTTGGTATTACCTGCTTTGATATGGGTGGGGAAACCGGCGCCGCCCATGCCTGAAATACCGGCATTGCATAATGCCTCTACCACCTGTGCCGCAGGTAAATCTTTGTACTGGCCCAAAGGACTAAGCTCAATCCACTTATCCTCACCGTCTGGTTCCAGTGTAACCGTGGGTTCGCTCAGGCCACTGGGATGGGCGATGGTACGATCGCTTATCTGACGCACAAACCCGGAGGTCGGCGCATGCACAGGGATCGCAAAGGGATGGGCACTGATTGTAAGTCGCTCGCCTTTTTTAACGTGTTGACCCACCTCGACCGCGAGTCTGCCCTGGGTACCAATATGCTGGCGGATCGGAATAATCAGCTCGTCAGGGAGTGATGGGCGGCCGATAGCATGTTGGTTAGACAAGGTTTTTCGGTCTTCAGGGTGTACACCCCCAGGAAAAGGGTACAATTTCCCGGCAGTCAGTCGCTGAGTAATTGTGTCAAAGTCAGGATACATAATTACGACACCATTTTAATGGGGATATCGCCCTGCTCAGACTCTTTAAAGTCCCAGGTCCAGGAGTTTGGCGTCGGCTCTACCGGAACCATATCAATACAATCAACAGGGCAGGGGTCTACACAAAGATCACAGCCGGTACATTCTCGTTCGATAACGGTGTGCATTTGTTTTGCCGCCCCTAAAATCGCATCTACCGGGCACGCCTGAATACATTTGGTGCAGCCAATACATTCGTCCTCACGGATAAACGCCACTTTTTTGGTATCTTCCTCACCGTGCGCGGCATCCAGAGGTTTGGCTTCCACGCCCATCAGATTCGCTAAATCCTTGATGGTTGACTCGCCTCCCGGCGGACATTTGTTGATTTCATCGCCATCGGCGATGGCCTGAGCATAGGGGCGGCAACCCGGGTAGCCACACTGGCCACACTGAGTCTGCGGTAAGATTTCGTCGATTTGATCCACCAACGGATCCGCTTCTACTTTAAAGCGAATACTGGCATAGCCCAATAACAGGCCGAACACTAATGCCAGTAAGCCGATGGCGATTAACGCGATGGTCATTGTCATTAAAATTTCACCAGTCCACTGAAGCCCATAAACGCCAGCGACATTAAACCCGCCGTCACCATTGCAATTGAAGCGCCTTTAAACGGCGTCGGTACATCGGCGGCAGCCAGTCGTTCGCGCATAGCGGCAAATAGGATTAATACCAGAGAAAAGCCCACAGCGGCACCAAAGCCATAGATCAGACTTTCCATAAAATTGTGTTGTTCAGTCAGGTTGAGTAACGCCACCCCAGCACCGCACAATTAGTGGTGATCAACGGCAAAAAGATCCCCAGGAGCCGGTACAGCGTGGGGCTGGTCTTGTGTACTACCATCTCGGTAAACTGAACCACCACAGCAATAACCAGAATAAATGCCAGCGTACGCAGATAACCTAAACCCAGTGGCTGTAATATGTAGGTCTCCACCAGATAACTGGAAACCGAAGCCAGGGTAAGCACAAAGGTGGTGGCCATAGACATACCAATGGCGGTTTCAAGTTTACTGGAGACGCCCATAAACGGACACAATCCAAGAAACTTCACCAGTACAAAGTTATTGACCAGCACTGTTCCTATGAGCAGAAGTAAAAAGTCGGTCATAGTGCTATTAAGCGCTCCGCATTAGCCGTCGGTCTGTGCGGTATACTACCGGGCAGACAGGGCAGATATTTATGGTTTAAAAAATGGGGGGTATTATCGCTGTTTGCAACGCGATTAACAACTTGATAAGAATAAGGTTATTTAACAAAAAAACAGGAAAACAATAAAATCTGGAAGAAAATGAAGAAGTTCAGATAAAACAGAGGGAGGGAAATAATATCATCAAAAGTTGGCTCCCCCTCCCCGACTCGAACGGGGGACCTGCGGATTAACAGTCCGTCGCTCTAACCAACTGAGCTAAGGGGGAACACAATTCTGATGCGTTAAAAAGTTGGCTCCCCCTCCCCGACTCGAACGGGGGACCTGCGGATTAACAGTCCGTCGCTCTAACCAACTGAGCTAAGGGGGAACAGCTTTTCAACGGAGGCGAATATTAAAGACCATCCCGGTAACTGTCAACAAACTTCCTGAATATTTTTTCCAACTGCTCAAAAAGTAGCTTTTTAGCACTTTTTTGTATAAATAGTCAGCAAATTCAAGCTTCAGCAATCAAATTGTCATATAGGTGACTTATCATTCTATGGCTAATCAGAACATCAATAACATCTGAAAAATTTTTGTTTGCCAACCCCGGGGGCTTATAACCAAAAAATCATAGGGATTATGAAAAAGCTATTAACTTCTCCACAAATACTGTTAATATGTACAGGTATTGGGGCAGGTACAGCCATAGCATGTTGTATTAAAGGTTAGTCGCCACTTACTAGAATATCCGTTCGGTGGCGGGTATCACACGCCGCTACTGGGTTTAACCCACTTATCCACTAAAACTGTGGATAAGTGTGTTGATAGACGGCCTGAATTCCCATTTCAGGCCCGATCCACAGGCTGTCAATACGCCAGCGACAAAAAACAGTAACAACATTAACACCCTAAAATCATGTATTTAGAGTTTTACGTTTGATCCTGGTCGTGATCCAGCCGGGATCAGTTGGACAATCTTTAGCTTGTGTGTTAATTCACCGTACAATCCTTGAACAACACCAAAAATAGCGGAACTGGAACGGATTATTAACATTTTGCAGAATGATAAAGGGGTTCTATCCACAAATTAAAGACCGCTTAAGTGGCTGTTGTGGATAATTTTCTTTAAAAACACCTGACCCCTTTGCTGTTGTCTCGGCAAATGATTGTTCCTGACATGTTAAATCTTAGGCCTGAGTAGCCGGTATAACAGCGTGGATACGACATCAGGTAAAATAACCAACGCCGAAATAGCGTGTGCAGATGCCATGCGATTCATGAGTTTAAAGAATTTATAGACTGCAATTTCAAGATGCGCAGCGAATAGCGGTTTTCATTCGGCCAAAGGTAAGGTGTAATAATGCGTTTTGTAATTACCAGAGAGTGTTGTGAATAAAGCCGGTGTGCGCGTACGAAATACAAATCTGACCGAAGGGCCTATAGGCGACACCTTACGGCGTATGACCATTCCAATGATTCTGGGAATGGTGATGATGATGAGTTTTGGGCTGGTCGATACGTTTTTTGTCAGTTTATTGGGAACGGAACAACTGGCTGCCATCAGCTTTACCTTTCCGGTCACCTTTACTGTCATCAGTTTGAATATTGGTCTGGGTATCGGCACTTCTGCAATTATCGGTAAGTTGCAGGGGGCGGGCGCGATCAATGATTCGAAGTTGTATGCCACCGGTTCGTTGATGTTGTCGGTGCTACTGGTGGGATCGCTGGCGGCGGTGGGTTATGTGCTGATAGAGCCCATCTTTAAATATCTTAATGCCAGTGAAGCGCTAATGCCTTATATCCGTGATTATATGGGAATCTGGTATCTTTCCAGCGTATTTTTGAGCCTGCCGATGGTGGGCAACAGCGTACTGCGCGCCTGCGGTGACACCCGTACTCCCAGCATTATCATGGCCTCAGGTGGGGCGCTGAACGCAGCGATGGACCCTATCTTAATCTTTGGCTTCGGACCGGTGCCTGCCATGGGGATCCAGGGTGCGGCGGTGGCCACATTTATTGCCTGGATTTTTGGCGCCAGTTGGATTATCTGGTTACTGGCGGTGCGTCGTGAACTGATGATTCCGCGCTTGTTGAATCTGGCCGAATTTAAACGTAGCTCTAAAGAGGTGCTACGCATAGGTCTGCCCGCGGCGGGCGCAAATATGCTGACCCCCATTGCCGGCGCGGTAATGACGGCGATTGTCGCGACCTATGGCGCCGAGGCGGTCGCGGCCTGGGGCGTGGGCAATCGTCTGGAGTCGATTGCCAGTATTGTGATTCTGTCACTGTCGATGACCCTGCCACCCATAATCAGCCAAAACATCGGTGCCAACCTTTATCAGCGCGTAGAGCAGGCGTATGTGGTGGCGCTCAAATTTATTCTGGTCTGGCAGGTGGTGGTATTCGGATTATTGTGGGCCGCCTCCCACTGGATTGCCCTGATTTTTGCCAATGAGCAGGAAGTCGCCCGCCTGATAAAATTGTTTCTGGCAATTGTGCCCTTAGGCTACGGCATGCAGGGTGTGGTGATTTTAACCAACTCTTCGTTAAATGCGATGCATCGGCCAATGACGGCATTGGTGCTTAGTATCATCCGTCTGTTTGTTTTGTTCGTACCAGTGTCATACATCGGCAGTGTGCTCTTCGATATCCCGGGCTTGTTCTGGGGCAATGTAATCGCCAATGTGATCATGGCAGTAATTTCATATTGTATCTTCAAACAAATGCTGAAAAAGCACCGTACCAGTTAATACGCGATCAGGCGCCAGGACAGTCTGCAGCATTGTGGTCTGTTCCCGTCAAACCGGAAAATGCAACATGTGGGAGAATGTCTATACATGAGTCGTGGATTCGAATTAGTCTCAAAATATCAACCAGCTGGTGATCAGCCCAAAGCCATAGAGTCACTTATAGATGGTTTAGACAGCGGTCTGGCCACGCAAACCTTGCTGGGGGTAACCGGTTCAGGCAAAACCTTTACCATGGCCAATGTGATTGAATCGGTGCAGCGGCCGACACTGATTCTGGCGCACAATAAAACCCTGGCGGCGCAGTTGTATGGTGAGATGAAAGAATTCTTCCCCAATAATGCGGTGGAGTATTTTGTATCGTATTACGACTATTATCAGCCTGAAGCCTATGTGCCCAGTACCGATACCTTTATTGAAAAAGATTCATCAATTAATGAACACATTGAGCAGATGCGGTTGTCAGCGACCAAAGCGTTGATGGAGCGTCGTGATGTGGTAATTGTCGCCAGTGTCTCGGCCATCTACGGCCTGGGCGATCCTGAGTCGTATATGAAAATGCTGCTGCATTTGCGCCAGGGCGACACCATGGATCAACGCGACATATTGCGGCGTCTGGCCGAGCTGCAATACAGTCGTAACGATATTGCGTTTGAGCGGGGTAATTTCAGAGTACGCGGTGATGTGATTGATATTTTTCCTGCCGACTCGGAAAAACAAGCGGTTCGGGTAGAGTTGTTTGATGATGAAATCGACACGATCAGCCTGTTTGATCCGCTTACCGGCGAGGTGGAAAAGAAGGTGGTGCGGGCCACGGTCTTTCCAAAAACCCACTATGTGACGCCCCGGGAAAAAATTCTGGAGGCCATCGAGCGCATCAAAGAAGAGCTTAAGGAACGAAAAGAGCAGCTGAAAAGCGTCAATAAATTACTTGAAGAGCAGCGTATCTCGCAGCGAACGCAGTTTGATGTCGAAATGATGCTGGAACTAGGGTACTGCTCGGGCATCGAAAACTATTCCCGTTATCTGTCGGGGCGGGCGCCGGGCGAACCACCGCCGACGCTGCTGGATTATTTTCCGGCTGATGGTCTGATGTTTATCGATGAATCCCATGTGACGGTGTCTCAGGTAGGCGCCATGTACAAAGGTGATCGCTCGCGCAAAGAAACCCTGGTGGAGTATGGTTTCAGGCTGCCGTCGGCGCTGGATAACCGGCCACTGAAGTTTGATGAGTTTGAACAGATTTGTCCGCAAACGATTTATGTATCGGCCACGCCGGGCAAGTACGAAATGGAAAAATGCGACAACGATGTGGTCGAACAGGTGGTCAGGCCAACTGGCTTACTCGATCCGCAAATAGAAGTGCGTCCGGTGGCCACCCAGGTGGATGATGTCCTGTCGGAAATCCATGAACGGGTGAAGGTGGATGAGCGTGTACTGATTACCACCCTGACCAAACGTATGGCCGAGGATTTAAGTGAATATCTGAACGAGCATGGCGTGAAAGTACGGTATCTGCACTCGGACATTGATACGGTCGAGCGCATGGAGATTATTCGTGACCTGCGTCTGGGAAAATTCGATGTGCTGGTTGGGATAAACTTGCTCCGTGAAGGTCTGGATATGCCTGAAGTTTCCTTAGTGGCGATTCTGGATGCGGACAAGGAAGGCTTTTTACGGGCCGAACGCTCACTTATTCAGACCATTGGCCGGGCTGCCCGACATCTTAATGGTCGTGCCATTTTATATGGCGATACCATCACCAAATCAATGCAAAAAGCCATTGATGAAACCCAGCGTCGTCGGGAAAAACAGCAAGCCTATAATGAAGCCAATGGGGTGACACCACAAAGTCTGAACAAACCCATTACCGATATTATGGATCTGGGTGACAGCAAAACCAGCGATTCCGGAAAGGTGCGGCTGCGTAAAATGGGTGATAAGAAAAAAGGGGCTGAGGCACCAAACCCCACCGATCTTATGGCCCGTATATCTGAGCTTGAAAAACAGATGTTTGAATCAGCCCGTGAGTTAGAATTTGAAAAAGCAGCTTCGATACGCGATGAAGTAGAAACCCTGCGCAAGCAGGTGGTTGCCCTGTCTTAGAATAGTCCCCTAAAAACAAAGCAATTCAGTATCTGTGTTGATACGTTTGGGTTGCTTTGTTTCTTTCCTGATTTTATAGCTATTTAATTAAACTGTTAAAATCTCGTTGTAATCCTGCAGCGGGTTGCCTATGATGGGTTTTGAGTATCTATAACTATACCTAAAACGGTGCGTTCATGTTGAATCGATTACAAGAGTCAGACATCAAACTCTTACGTGTCTTTTATGCAGTAGCCAGCTGTAATGGCTTTACTGCAGCAGAGCCAGTCCTGCGTATGCAGCGGCCAAATATTAGTGCAGCCATTAAAAAGCTTGAAGAACGATTAGATTTGGTTCTGTGTCACCGCGGACGCGGTGGTTTTCAGATGACCAAAGAAGGCGAGGTGGTATTTCAGGAAACCAAGCGTATCTTCAATGCCTTTGATAACTTTGTCTTTAATCTTAAGTCCTTACACGATGATTATTCAGGTCATATTACCCTGGTATTGATGTCAGGATTACCGCTGTCTATTCATCTGGCGGTGAGTAAAGCAGTTAAAAGCACCATGAAGAAGTTTGATGATATTCATGTGAATATTCAAACGCGCCTGTATAACGAAGTTGAGCATGTCGCGTTATCAGGAGAATGCCACCTGGTCATATCCACCTACGATATGGTCAAGCCTGAGTCGGTCACCTTTCATCCTATCGGTGTGCAATGCCAGGGACGACTGTATTGTTCGCCCACCCACTCATTGGCGAAGTACCGAGACTGTGCTTTGCCTGAAGACGTAAAAATCGGAGATTACCCGGCCATAGGGCTGTCCGGGTTATCGTCGGCCAACTATATTGAAGATGATCACCGCCTGGCGATCCAAACCTTCTCAGATTCGTACGACGCGGCAATGTCAGCGGTAATGACTGGTGAATACATTGGCTTGTTGCCTGACTTTATGGCAAAAGAGCAGGGCGCCAGCCTGGGCCTGGTACCCATTGCCAACGGCAGCTTGTTCAATTTTGAACATGAGCTGTTTGTGATGAACGGTAAAAATACCCGGCTTAATCCGGTGCTGCGTCACTGCATCAAAGAGCTGACTTATTTTATCGCCGAAAGCCAGAAATAGCGTCAAAACAGGTAATTGAAGCGGGCGTGTACAGCCCGCTCCCCATCTTACCAATAGTGATCACAAGGTGTGAAATAAAACAGGTGACTGCTTCCGGCTCAGTCGGGTTAGTGGTTCTCGTAGGCTAACGGATCAGTACACTGATTAGCGGCAAATGCTTCCAGGCGTTCCTGACACGCCCCACACTGCCCGCAGGCTTTCTCACGGCCGTTATAACAGGTCCAGGTTTGACTGTAGTCCAGCTTCATTGCCAGGCCGTCGGTTAAAATCGCATCTTTACTGGCGTGCAGATAAGGGGTGACGATTTCCACCGGGGTATAATTGGCAATGCCGCAAACCTCATTCATCTTTTGCACAAACTCCGGCCGGCAGTCGGGGTAAATCGCATGATCCCCGGAGTGGGCCCCGTAATACACTTTTTCAGCTTCCAGAGACACTGCGTAACCTACCGCCAGCGATAACAGAATCATATTGCGGTTAGGTACTACCGTGGTCTGCATGGTGGGCTCTTCATAATGCCCTTCAGGTACCTCAATATCACTGGTGAGTGCCGAGCCGCCAACAATGCTATTGATGGCAGATATATCCACCACTTTGTGCGCGACGCCCAGTTGCGCGCAGACTCGCGCGGCATAATCCAGTTCCTTTTTATGGCGTTGACCGTAGTCAAATGACAACGCATGTACGGTTTTGCCTTCCTGAAGAGCCTTGTGCAATACCGTAAAAGAATCCATTCCACCGGAATAGATGACCACCACATTTTCTGACATGATAAAGTTTTCCTTAAATTAGGTCCGCATGTCGCACTGAATCTTGGTAAAATTCTGCGCAGACACTGCAGTAAGGGGCGTGAATTGAGCACACAACAATTAAGCATCAACGAAGTTTTTGAGACCATCCAGGGTGAAGGTATCCACACCGGCGTGCCGTCTGTTTTTCTGCGCTTGCAAGGCTGTCCGGTCGGATGTCCGTGGTGCGACACCAAACATACCTGGACCCTGGACGATGCCTTTCTAACCACCGCGGATAAGGTGGTAACCAAATCCCGTGAAAGCGAAGCATTTTTTAATGCTGATGAAAATGCCGTACTGTCGTTATTTAATGAGTTAAAGTATACCGCGAAACATGTGGTGATCACAGGCGGCGAGCCCTGTATGTATGATTTGGTCCCCCTTACCCGGTTTTTGCATCAGCATGGCTACACCACCCAAATTGAAACAAGTGGCACCTATGAAATACGCTGCGATCCTGACACCTGGGTTACGGTCTCACCAAAGGTAGACATGAAGGGGGGCATGCCGGTATTGACCAGTGCTTTGCAACGGGCCAATGAGATAAAGCATCCGGTAGCTATGCAGCGCCACATTGATGAACTGGATGCCTTATTAGCACGGTTAGATGAAGACAACCTACCGCCGGTATGTTTGCAGCCTATTTCACAACAGCAGCGTGCCACAGATTTGGTGATAAAAACCTGTATAGCGCGCAACTGGCGGCTATCCTTACAAACACATAAGTACATTGGCATAGAATAACTGTATCTGAAGGGGCCCATCGCCATGCGTAACCTGAAGCTCTCCGGTAATAAAAAATGGTTAGCCGTAATTACCATACTATTGATGGTCAGTCAGTCGGTGCAGGCAGCCCTGTGGACCATCACCTATCCACGACCACTGGAAGATAATGATTTACGTGCAGAATACCCCATCGCTTTGTTAACGCTGGCGCTGGAGAAAACCGGCGTTAAATATCAGCTGCGCGCCTCTGAACGCATTTTATTACAGGGTAAAGCGTTACGACAGTTAAAGGAAAACCGCGAGGTGAACGTGGTCTGGAGTATGACGGACGCTCAGCGTGAAAAAGAACTGCTGCCGGTGCGCATTCCCATTGCCAAAGGACTTATAGGCTGGCGGGTTTTTTTAACCACCAAAAGTCAGTTAGGGGTATTTAGCCGCATCGACAGCTTATCCGCCCTGGTGAAAAAAACGCCGGTGCAGGGTGAGGAATGGCCCGATACAAAAATACTGCAGGCCAATGGGTTTAATGTTTTTACCGTGCCGGAATACCCCGAAGCTTTTGATATTCTGGCCACCGGGCGGGCCAGCTTTTTTCCGCGCTCGGTGATAGAAATCCAGCACGAACTGGCCAGTGACGAGATCAGTCCCGATATCGTGGCTGAGCCCCGACTGAGTTTGTACTATCCCAGCGCGATGTATTTTTTTGTAAATCGTGGCAACCCGACATTGGCCAGACTGATTCAAACCGGGTTAGAGCGGGCGATTGAAGATGGCTCCTTTGATGCTTTGTTTGAGTCCACCCATCAGGAAACGCTGGAGTCACTGGGGTTATCCAAGCGAAAAGTCTTCAGGCTGGAGAACCCCTCTTTACCTAAACTTACGCCTATAGAAGATGAGCGCCTGTGGCATATTCCTGCCCAGTTACAAAACCAGCAGCCATAAAAAAAGAGCGGTTATTCCGCTCTTTTTATTCACACTATTTGTTATAGCACAAGTGGCTTAGCTTAGCGTTTTAAACCCAGCCGACGGCGCAATCCTACCAGCGCTACTGAGAACAAGCCCAGGATGGACAAAGAGCCACCGCCGCCTGAATCACCGCCTGAGTCACCACCAGAGCCGCCACCGGAACCGCCAGAGCCACCGCCGGAGCCACCACCCGAGCCACCACCGGAACCGCCACCGGAACCGCCAGAGCCGCCACCGGAACCGCCAGAACCACCACCGGAGCCACCATCGTCATCGGAATCAGTGTCAGCAGAGGCCACAAAACCGACATTCTTGTACAGAACTGTATCGCCGAAACCCACTTTCAGCATAACAATCTGTTCGTCTTTGCCGTCGAATAAATCTCCAGGAGCATCAATCGTTACCGTTGACTCGCCATTATCACTGGCTACCGAAAACTCAGGCTCCCAGTCACTGAAGGCATCAGTTAATACCGATACTGAGACGTCGCTGCTGGCGATAGTCTCGGTAAGCGTCACCGAAACATCACCGCCATCGCTATTGACCTTACCCACCAATTCATCGCTGTAAGCACGGGGAATGGCGTTAAACAAACCGCGCATGTCCAGGTGCAGCGAGTCGACATCGCTGGTGCCTTCCAGGCCGATATTCATGGTGATAAGTTGCGGCTGCAATTCAGTTGCGGTTAATGATGCAACCCAGTCCAGCGCTTCGCGGTAATCATCATCAATGGTTACGGTGAGGGTACGTTTGTTACCAGAACCGGTGATCTCGGCGGTCATAAACTTACGAATATCAGCTGCAGCTTCAGCATCATCATAAGCAATATTGGCGTACTGCACGCCCACCAGCTTAGTCACAAATAAATTCAGGTCACTGTTGTCGACACTGGCATCTTCCACATAGATGGAGGCGGTGCTGGTCGCGCCAGGTTCGGTAGAAATATTGACGTTATCCACATGCATTGGCGAGGCGGAGTCATACTCTTGCATCACCCGGACAATGGGCAGCGGATTGTTGTCAAAATCTACCCAGTTGATTACCACCAGACATCCGTTGGTGTCAGCATCCAGTGTCAAACTTGAGGTGTTAGTGTCGCCATCAAAAGGCACATTCCGTTCGATGTTGTAAGCCGACAAATCAGAACGGTACAAATTACAGTTATAACTGGTCTGAATAACGTCCTGCTCAATGGTGCCTTCCAGTGGTTCCCAGTTCAAGGTTACTGAAGAATCGGAAATATCCAGCGTGGAGCTGCTTTTCAGGTTGGTTGAGTTGGCCAGAATAGGGCCGGCCTTACGCAGAAACTGAGCATTGTCCGCAGCGCTATCACCGCTCTCCACGCCGATGGTCACGCCATCAACGGTCTGTGAAGGATCCGAAAAACGAGCCACCCGGATCGCTTCGGGGTTACTGTAGGAAGCCATAATGGTGGCCACTTCGTCTTCTTCGACAAAGGCGTAAGGCAGCGCACCCGGTACCGCTTCGCTCAGTGAGCTGCGCTCATGATTCAGCGCCAGGTTATGGCCCAGTGCGTGGGTCAGGTTTGTATTACTGAACGGGGTATACAGCAGATGGGATTCTTTGATGAAAAACAAAAACTGTTCAGCTTCAGCTTCATCTGCATTGGTGATTTGCAGTGAGCTTGAACGGGTAAACTGACCATCTTCAAAGTCGCTCAGGTGTACGGTATTTATGAAATCGGATTCGCCGGCTCCAAATTCGGCCTTAGCCATGGCATCGTCATCGGCAAAAAAGTCACCTTCGTCATCGTCGATCAAATAGAAGTTGGTGGCTGAGACAGAAAAACCGTCAACATCGGCAGTTTCCAGAGCATTGTTAAATATCTCAATATCCTGCGGCAAAATAGCCAGCGGACTGGTATCAGTGTTCGTGTCAGCGGCCGCCGATTCAGCTTCCACAAAGGTGGCAGCCGAGATAAAGAAGGCCACGCCGGTATCATCGGGCATCTCGAAGCCACCATCGGCGGTCAGGCTGACACTTCGTTTGTTTTGCGGACGAAGTTCAGACCACTGCGCGGCGGCAGAGCGCGAGGTCACCATCGGTACCACCGCTTCTTTACCACTGGTCTTTAATTTGAATTGGGTTAAGGTTGCTGATTGCTTATCTACACTCAGGGTTTTAGGGATCCCGTCATCTATCAGTGTGGCACTGATCATGGCGCCCCGTTCACGCAATAATAATGAATTAGCATTACTGGTGGAGCTATAAGTGTAGGTAGTACCAAATCGATCTTGCTGCGCCGATTTAAACCGAAAAGCGGTGTCGTTTACAACAATATCAGACTGATAAGTCAAAGCATTTTTCAGTTCGGGCGCGTTTACAGAAGTAACGGTTTCAGTTTTTGTACTGTAGTTTGCATCTGTCGCGGCAAACCCGCTCTGGGAAAAAGCCATTGCAATGGCTAAAGATAGTGTCGCCTGTTTAAGCATACGTGTCCTTTTAAAATTGCCAATGGGCTTCCATAAGCAACCCTTTTTAATTGATCTCGCAATTAATAGCCCGAAGCGTAGTGGTGGGATCATTCTATAACTACAAATTATGGGTGATAAATTGCAAAGTTAATGTTTTTGGATACAAAAAAAGCCCGCATAAAGCGAGCTTTCAGATTAGCACGAAAGTAGGGGCAGCGAATACTTACCCGTTAAATCTTAATGTTAACCATTGGTGGAAGAGTGTACGCCTTTCATCGAGCGACCTGACGGGTCCGCATTGTTTTTAAAGCTTTCATCCCACTCCAGCGCCTCGGCAGTACTGCAGGCGATGGACTTACCGCCCGGGACGCACCGCGCTGCACTTTCCTGCGGAAAATAGCCTTCAAAAATAGTCCGGTAAAAGTAGCCTTCTTTGGTATCAGGGGTGTTAACCGGGAACCGGAACTCGGCGGTTGCCAGTTGCTGGTCACTCACTTCCTGCTCAACGTATTCGCGTAGCGAATCGATCCATGAGTAACCGACACCGTCACCGAACTGCTCTTTCTGACGCCACAACACTTCTTCAGGCAGGGTACTGCCATCATCAAAGGCTTTGCGCAATATCCATTTTTCCATACGACCGTCCAGACACATCTTGTCTTTAGGGTTAAGGCGCATGGCAACATCGATAAACGATTTATCCAAAAACGGCACCCGAGCCTCTACCCCCAGGCGCTGGTGGCTTTGTTAGCGCGGGCACAATCAAACATATGCAGACGTTCAAGTTTACGCACGGTTTCTTCGTGAAATTCTTTGGCATTGGGCGCTTTATGAAAATACAGGTAACCGCCAAAAATTTCGTCGGCGCCCTCACCCGACAACACCATCTTAATGCCCATGGCTTTAATCTGACGACTCATCAGGTACATGGGGGTCGCCGCCCGAATGGTGGTGACATCATACGTTTCCAGCTTATAGATAACATCACGAAGGGCATCCAGGCCTTCCTGGACAGTGAAGTTCACCTCGTGGTGAACGGTACCAATCATATCGGCAACTTTTTTAGCGGCGACCAGGTCCGGAGCATCTTTTAACCCTACCGCAAAGCTGTGTAAGCGAGGCCACCAGGCATCACTTTTATCTTCATCTTCCACCCGTTTGGCCACATATTTTGCTGCTACGGCCGAAACCAGAGAGGAATCGAGTCCGCCTGACAACAAAACGGCATAGGGAACATCTGACATAAGATGCGATTTCACCGACTTTTCAAATGCGGTTTTTAATTCAGCCAGATCGGTGCTGTTGTTTTCAACATTGGCAAAATCCATCCAGTCGCGCTGATAATAATGGGTAAGCTTGCCTTCCTTGCTCCACAGGTAGTGACCTGGAGGAAATTCGCTGATGGTTTTACATATGGGGGCTAAGGCTTTCATCTCTGAGGCCACATAAAAATTGCCGTGCTCATCATAGCCGGTGTACAGCGGGATAATACCCATATGGTCACGGGCAATCAGATAGGCATCCTGTTCGTTGTCGTATAGCACAAAGGCGAACATGCCCTGCAACTGGTCAATAAACCCCGGGCCGTGTTGCTTAAACAGTGGCAGTATGACTTCACAATCTGAACGTGTTTTGAAGGTGTAATCCGTATCGCCCAATTCGCTGGCCAGCTGCTTGTGGTTGTAAATTTCACCGTTTACCGCCAATACCTGTGCTTCGTTATCGCTAAACAATGGCTGGGCGCCAGTGTCTACATCGACGATAGACAGTCGCTCGTGACACAAAATGGTATTGTCATTATTCCAAACTCCAGACCAGTCAGGACCACGATGACGTAGCAGTTTTGCAAGATCCAGTGCTTGAGTTCTGAGTTCAGACACATCGGTTTTAATATCCAGGATACCGAAAATACCACACATAAAACGGGCTCTCTCTTATCACATGTTGAAATTAGAATTTAGTTTTTCTGTCGGGCTTTTACAAAGCAAGAAGGCGGAGGGACGTATTATTATGAGTATGCTGCGACCGCGTTCTATTGAATGTGCCAGCCTGTGAAAAAAATGCAACTACAATCTGAATGACAGAAAAAGAAACTGACAATTTAACCCGCTGATAGCAAAAGGTTGCGGTTGTATTAACAATAAAAACGCCACCTTAAAGGTGGCGTTAGTAGCGGATGGCTGCATGAGCAAGGTGAGGTCATGCTCATGCAATCACGGGATGGTTAAGGACGCTGAAATTCGCTTTGTTCATTCCACTGCGGCCATTCATCGGCATTAGCCACCGCCACCCCCACATCGAATAACAATTTTGTGTCCTGAGCAATGCCACTTAAATCCCAGTCGTCACGATATTCATCACAAACCTGATGATAACAACCGGTCACGATGACATTCATACGTTTACGATACTTAGCCGTTTGCTCATCGATGGGTTCGCTGCCACCTTCAGCATACAGCGCCGGTACTCCCTGCTTGGCAAAACTGAAATGGTCTGAACGATAATAATAACCCGCTTCAGGCTTATCTTCGCCCGTCAGGTACCGATCCTGACGCTCAGCGGCAGATTTAAGATAATCTTCCAGCTCAGATTTACCCTGGCCCACCACCGCGACATCTTTGGTTTTACCCAGTACATTCATCGCATCCATATTAATGTTCGCCACGGTTTTTTCCAAAGGGATCACCGGATGGTCGGCATAATATTTAGAGCCTAGCAAACCCTGTTCTTCAGCCGTCACAATAAGGAAACTAATTGAGCGATCTGGGCGTGGATTCAGGTTGCCGAAGGCCTCGGCCATAATCAGGCTGGCTGCAGCGCCGGTGGCATTGTCATGCGCACCATTATAAATTTTGTCGCCTTTAAGTGCATCGTCTTTGCCCAGGTGATCCCAGTGGGCTGAATAAATAATGTGCTCATCGGGCATTTCGCTACCAGGCAGGGTGGCAATCACATTATAACTTTCTGATTTCTTGAAGCTGTTTTCCACGGTTACCGATGCGCTTACATCCAGTGCCTGGTGGTGGGGGCCTGCTAAGGCCTGTTGCTTTTGCCTGGCAAAATCGAGTCCGGCATCAGCAAAAACTTTTTTTGCTGCATCCAGCGTCAGCCAGCCTTCCATAGCCACCCGGCCGGCGCCTTTATCTTTGCTTACCAAACCATACTGAGGGCCACTCCAGCTATTGGCTACCACCGACCAAGGATAAGAAGCAGGCGCGGTTTCATGCACAATTAATGCGCCGGCAGCACCCTGACGACTGGCTTCTTCATATTTATAGCTCCAGCGGCCGTAGTAGGTCATGGTTTTACCCTGAAACTTTTCACCTTCGGGGTTTTCAAAGCCCGGATCATTAACCAGAATAACCACGGTCTTGCCTTCAACATCCAGGCCTTCGTAGTCGTTCCAGTCGTATTCGGGGGCATTTACGCCATAGCCTACAAATACCAGTGGTGAGTCAGTCAGTGAGACCCGTTTTTGTTCACGTTTCGACGAAGCCACCATATCTTCTTTATAGCGGAAGGTGTTATCACCAATCTGCATTTGCATGTCGGGGTTCGCAGTGATTTCCATCAGCTCTACTTTTTGTAGAAAACTGCCCTGATTACCGGGCTCAAAACCCGCTTCTTTAAAAGATTTCACCAGGAAGTCGAGGGTTTTCTGCTCGCCGGCGGTGGTGGGCAGCCGTCCTTCAAACTCATCCGAGGATAATGTTTTTAATGGGGTTTTGATTTTCTCAGCAGTGATGGATGCATACACCTCATCAAAGTTTGAAGGGGCCTGTTGTTTGGTTTGTTCCTGAGGGGAAGTCTGCTCGATCTGTGGCTCTGAACATCCGGTCGCCCCTAAGAGGGCCGGTACGAGTAAAGGGAAGAGAATTCTTTTCATTGTTAGTCTCTGATTGTCTACAATACGCACCAGTATAGTGAAACAAGCACAGCGAACCAATACTCCTTTATGAAATCAAATGAACCTAACTGGCAAGCGGGCTTGTCTTTAGCCTCCTTTGCTCAACCTGTGAAGCAGGTTCTTAGTGAGCTGGGTCTTGCCCAACTCAGCACCTTTCCCCGCGCTGTGCAGCTTAATTATATTGTCGACCAACGATTCAGGGAGGCCTGGCAGGGGCCTGAATTTGTGGATCAGGGGCAGCTGAATGTCAGTGAGACCCGTTATTATGAAGAGATTATTGCTGAAGATAACTGCATTCCAACCCGTGAAGACAGTTGGCATGATTTGTTTAATGCGTGTATCTGGTTACAATTTCCGCTTACGAAACAGTATTTAAATATGCTGCATGTGCAGGATATTCGGGACCACGGTGTGCACCCGCGCACCAAAAGACGCAATCATGTGACCCATTTTGACGAGTGCGGCGTCATTCTGGCGGTACCGCATCAGTATCTGCAGCAGGCAAATGAGTTACTACAGCAACTGGCATCCCATGAATGGCTGGAGGCACTGTATTTTCGGCGTGAATGCTGGCAACAACAGATTTTTGCCTTTGTGTTTGGCCATGCCAATTTAGAAATGATGCTAAGCCCGTTTATGGGTCTGACGGGCAAATGGCTGGCCGTGGAGGTAGATGATAATTTTGCGCATTTAAGCGCTTTTGAGCAAACCCAACATTTAGATCAGGCACTGCTAAGACGCATCAGGCAGCTGGATGATTTCAACCCACCGCGTCTGATGCCGCCTTTACCGTTACTGGGGGTACCCGGATGGTGGACCGGGCAAACCGAACAATTTTATCGTAATACTGATTACTTTCGGCCCCTGCCAGCAGGCAAAGGCACCACGCCGCAATTGCCGCTTACCTAAAGCTTAGGTTAACAATACAATCAGGGCCCACACACCATAAATAAGCACATAGGGCGCTGCCGCAATCACCGCTGATTTTTTTGTCGAAAAGCTGGTCCATTGCGAAATGCCTACCGTGGTCAGATAAATTGTCCATAGCATGATGAGAGACGTGGCGCCGGCCAGGCCATTCCAGTCTGAAGACAATGGCACACCCAACAGATAAGCCAGAGATAAGGGTTGCATTATTGCCGGTGACATTTGTGGGTCGCTGCTGATGGCAATCAGAAGCACTGAAACCAGCGACGATAGCAACAAAGGCATGCTGATCCACCAGGTAAAACCATACCAGTCGGTGAAGCCCTGAACATTTTGTTCATCAGACTTTGTGGCCAGGTGTAAATACAGCGCAATGAGCAGATAATAAAGGGGTAACCCTATAAGCGGGCCCACCAGGCCGATAATTACATAAAAACTTTGTTGCTGGTTTTGACGAAACTGCTCAATTTCGGCCGGACTGACATCGCCCATGGTAGACGCGAGCAGGTCGACATAGTAACTGAAATCCACCGAGGAAAAGTACAGGTAGCCCGGCAGCACCGAGGCCACGATGACTAACACGAAGGGGAGCCAGGACCAGTTGTTCGTGGTGGTCAGCGCGCGAAATACGCCATTAGGCCGGTAAAAGATATCGTTACAGGCCTGAAAGGGGTTGGTAACCGAGTGCATAAAAGTCCTTATTAATGTTGTTATCTGGAAGGTCCATGAAAACCTAGGATACCGTTTTTTTAACACATGTGAACTGTACCGAAACATTCTGAAGCACTTTTTATATGAACCTTAAAAAAGGATAAGATACAGTGCAAAAAGGGAAAAATAACCAAAGCAGGAAAATGGAAAATGATTGAAATTACCGGGCTGGCAAAAAAGTTCGCAGTGGATAACCCTAAAAAGCTAAGCGAACAAGAACAAAAAGATCCCCGGCTCAAAGGCAAGTTTTTTCATTCGGTGCAGGATGTTTCACTGCATTGTGACAGTGGACAGGTGTTAGGCTTATTAGGCCCCAATGGTGCCGGTAAAACCACCACGTTACGGATGTTATCCACGGCCTTAAAACCCGACGCCGGTGATATCAAAATAGGGGGCCGTAGTGTCGTGACCACGCCGCTGGTGGCCCGCAAGTCTATTGGCTTCTTATCTGGTGCCACCGGATTGTATGGGCGGCTCACAGGCCGCGAAAACATTGCGTATTTCGGTCAGTTGCATGGCATGAGTAAAGCCGCGATTAAAACCAAAATAGAAGAACTGGCCAGTTTGCTTGAGCTTGAAACCTTTTTAGACAGAAAATGTGATAACTACTCTACCGGCATGAAGCAAAAAACCGCCATTGCCCGTGCGGTTATCCATGATCCTGAATTAGTGGTACTGGATGAACCCACTACCGGGCTGGATATTATGGCAGCCCAAACCGTGCTCGATTTTATCAAGCGTCTTAAAGATAGCGGGATCCCGGTTATTTTTTCCACGCACCACTTGCAGGAAGTCTCTGAACTTTGCGATAGGGTGACGGTGATAAGCCAAGGCAAAACCGGCTTTGATGGTACTTTGCAAGAGTTTGAGGCCCTGGTGCCCGGGTCATTAAATCAGTCGTTTTTGTCTGTTGTTAAAAGGAGTAATCACTAATGTGGATGGTGTACTTAAAAGAGCTCAAAGAAGTCGTCAGAGACAAAAAAACCATGTTTTTTATGATTCTGTTGCCGCTGCTTATTTTTCCGGTGATTTTCGGCGGAGTGGTTTACTTTACCAGCAAGGCCACCGAAGAAGCCAGAACCAAAACATTGACCTATGCGGTACAAAATGCGCAGAACGCCCAGACTATTAACGAGGCGCTGTTGGCTGAGTCGGGCCTGGAGCGTGTCGAATTACCGGCGGACCAGGATATCAAAGACTGGGTGAAAGCCGAGAATGTCGACTTTGTGCTGACGATACCCGATAACTACAACAGTCAGCCATTAGAAGCGGGCAACAATGAGTTGCAGCTGTACTACAACGGTGCCGGCTTTAATGCGATCAAACAGCGGTTAACTAATATCATTGAGCCCATTGCACAATCATCACAGCAGCAGGCATTTGCGCAGTTACAGGTTAACGATGCACAACAGCAAAAATTACTTGAGCCTATTGTTCTGACCGAGGTCAATGTTGCCGATAAACGCGAAAATATGGGTGAGATTGTCGGCGGCATGGTGGCTTATATTGTGTTTATCCTGTGTCTGCAAGGCGGAATGATCCCGGCCGCCGACTTGGGCGCCGGTGAGAAAGAGCGGGGCACCCTGGAAACCTTGCTCATTTCACCTATCGACCGCCACAAGCTGGTATTAGGCAAGTTCTTTACCATTGCTACCGCGGGCGTCACCACCTCGTTGGTGACGGTGCTCAGTATGGCCGTGTGGGGCATACTGGTAGGACAAAGCCTGGCAATTGAAGCCATAACCGAATTTATGGGGGCTATTGGAATTGTCGATTTTCTGCTGATTTTTTTGATGCTGATCCCGGTTGTGGCGATATTTTCAGCGGTACTGCTTAGTTTATCGATTTATGCCAAAACCTTTAAAGAAGCTCAAGGCTACATGGGGCCGCTGGTGATGGTTATTATTGTACCTATTATACTGGCGCTGATGCCCGGCATTAAGCTTGAAGGCGGGTGGGCCTGGGTGCCATTGACCAATGTCGCGCTGGCTATGAAAGAGCTGATTAAAGGCACCATGGACTATTTCCAGCTGATTGCGATCTTTGGCTCTACCGCCATCATTGCCGCTGCGCTGCTGGGCTTTTGTGTGTTCTGGTTTAATAAAGAAAAGGTGTTGTTCCGATAGTCGCTTTTTTTGAAACTATCCGAAGACTATAAAACAAAGGGCGCTGATAACAGCGCCCTTTTTAGTTTTGAACAAAACACCAGCAACCTGGACTAAGGCCTAAAAATAATAGGCATTGAGCATCAGCAGTACAATCGTGGAGTAGAGCACTGAAATCGGCAGTCCGCATTTAATAAAATGACTAAACCGGTAGTTGGTGGCATTAAACACCAGTAGGTTGGTCTGGTAACCATAGGGTGAGATAAAACTGGCGCTAGCGGCAAACGCCACCGCCAGGGCAAATGGCATCAGCGGCGCCTCGATGATTCCCACCAGGCCATACGCAAATGGAAACATCAGCGCGGCGGCGGCATTATTGGTTACAAACTCGGTCAGCACCAGCGTAGCAATGTAAACTACAATCAGGGCCACAAACCAGTCGGTATCCGACAGGTAGGGAATAAGCATCTGGGTCGATAGCTTTATGACACCGGAGTTTTCCAGTGCGGTAGCCAGGCTCAGCGCACCGACAATTACCACAATCAGATTAAGCGGCATATTGCGTTTTACTTCGCCATTAGAGGTAACCTGAGCACCGATAAGCACCGCCGCAAAAAACAACAAACCAATGGCCAGCGGCAAAATATCGGCTGCCGACAACGCTACCACCGTCAAAAAACCGCCCAGGGTTATCCATTCCTGCAGACCGCCTAAGGGGCGATTGATTTTTTGTTCTGACAGAATAAAGAAATTTTTGGACAGATTCTGGCGCGACTGAAAATCAGGCCCGGCGGCTAACAGCAAAAAGTCCCCCGCCTGCAGTTTTATTTCCCCGAGTTTGCCCGACAATTGTTCGCCATCACGGCGAATGGCCACGACGGCGGCATCGAACAAGGCCCGAAAGCCAAGGGCTTTAATGGACTGGCCGATAACCTGCGCCCGGTTAGCGATGATGACCTCGGTCAGATTTTCCCGCAACAAACCGTCCGCCTCGGCAAAGGTAGTCAGGCCTTTGATATGGCTAAGGTTATCCAGCTTTTGAACATTACCTGAAAAAATCAGTTTGTCCCGGTCCAGTATTACCAGATCGGGAGAGACCGGGGTGATAAGCTGACCATCACGAATAATCTCGACCAGAAACAATTCTGGTAAATTTCGTAAGTGATTCTCTTCCACTGTCTTACCAATCAGCTCTGAGCCTGCCTCTACTTCAGCTTCGACCGTATAGGCACGATAATCGGTTTCCTTATTGGCAATATTGGGCAGCATGGGACTGATAAAAAACATCAGCACGCCACAACTAAGCCCGGCCACCAACCCAAACAGGGTGAAGTCCCAGAAGGCAAACCCAGGGTGTCCGTGTTCCTGCAAAAAGCTATCCACAATCAGGTTAGTTGAGGTGCCAATCAGGGTCACCGTACCACCCAGAATTGCGGCATAAGATAATGGAATGAGGAGTCTGGACGCCGGATGATACTGGTTTTGTTTTACCGGTCCTATCAAACTGGCCACAATGGCTGTGTTGTTTAATAATGCCGAGGAGAAAAAAGTCAGACCAAATAAACGCCAGTACGAGGCCGTAAAATTAGCGGTAACCAATTTACGTCCTAACCGTTTTATAAGTGCGGTTTTATCAATGGCACTGCTGACAATAAGCAGCAACACCAGGGTAATGAGTCCTTTGTTGGTCAGGTTTTGCAGGATATCGTCAAAACTGACCTGTTGCATAACAAGCAGCCCCAGCATGGCCAGGGCAAAGATCGTCGAGGGTCGTTGGTGACTAAACACCAGCGCAAAAATAGTGCTGAAGAACGCCCCAGCACTATTATTTGATTCACATCCATATTGTCAGAACCTGAACCTACAGCTTGCTGATATCAAGTGCATTCCAATGCGGGAAGTGTTTACGAACCAGTTCGTTAAACTCAAGCTCAAACTCGGAAAAGTCCGGAGACTGATGATGTTTATCGGCAGCCAGTTCATCAATGATCATACCTGCACCCACAGTGCCATTGGTCATACGATCGATAACCACGAACGATCCTGTACCTGGGTTGCGATCATACGAGTCACAGGCAATTTCCTGGGTAAACTTCAGGTCAACCACACCAATCTCATTAAGATTCAGATGCGCCGCACCTTTGTGCTCCAGGGTGTTCACATCAATCTGATACTCAACTTCAGCAACCGCACCGGTGGTCATCTTGGTGGCAAATTTAAAGCTGTACTGCTTATTAGGCATCATTGGCTCTTCTGCCATCCATACCAAATGGGCTTTAAACTGCGAGGAAGATAACGGCAGATTGCCGGTTTTGACAATCATATCGCCACGGGAGATATCAATTTCATCTTCCAGGGTCAGGGTTACCGCCTGCGGGGTATAGGCCCGATCCTGTTCACCTTCAAAGGTGACCACGGATTTTACTTTAGAAGTTTTCATTGAGGGCAGGGCGGTGACCTCATCACCAGGCTGCACCTGGCCAGACACCACGGTGCCGGCAAAACCACGAAAATCCAGGTTAGGGCGATTGACATACTGAACCGGGAAACGGAAGTCATCGGCATTCACATACTTACCCACTTCAATGGTTTCCAGTAACTCCATAAGCGGGGTGCCATCAAACCAGGGGGTATTTTCGCTTTTGTTCACAATGTTGTCGCCATCAAGCGCCGAAATTGGAATAAAGCGAATATCAGGAATGTTCAAATCGGCAGCAAAGTCGAGATATTGTTGTTTAATCTCTTCATACTTTTCTTCGCTAAAGTCAATCAGATCCATTTTGTTGATGGCCACGATGACATGTTTGATGCCCAGCAGGCTGGCCAAAAACGAATGCCGTTTAGTCTGGGTTTTCACCCCGGCGCGGGCGTCAACCATCAGAATAGCCAGGTCACAGGTAGAAGCACCGGTAACCATGTTACGGGTGTACTGTTCGTGTCCCGGCGTATCCGCGATGATAAACTTACGTTTGTCGGTAGAAAAATAGCGGTACGCGACATCAATGGTGATGCCTTGCTCACGTTCTGATTGCAAGCCGTCTACCAGCAGGGCCAAATCCACTTTTTCACCGGTGGTGCCCATTTTCTTGCTGTCTTTGGTTACTGCCGCCAGCTGATCTTCATAAATCATTTTGGAGTCATGCAGCAACCGGCCAATCAAGGTGCTTTTGCCGTCATCGACACTTCCGCACGTTAAAAAGCGTAATAAATCTTTCTTTTCATGTTGTTCCAGATAAGCCAGAACGTCTTCTTTCAATAAACTGTTTTCGCTATTCATGCTTATGCGCTCACTAGGAAAAAGGGGTTCAACACAGACTCTTTCTGATTGTAAGAAAGAGGCTCAGCGTTTTTATTCAATGGGTCTTCCGGATTCAGGACGGTAACGGTGGCACCTGCCGCTAATGCCACCGCATGGGCAGCGCCCGTATCCCACTCTGAGGTGGGGCCAAGACGGGGATACAGATGAGCTTCACCGGTGGCAACCAGACACAACTTCAACGAGCTGCCCATGGCAACCAGTTCGGTCTCACCGTCCAGTTGGGCCAGTAACTGCTGAATTTCCGGGCTTTGGTGCGACCGGCTGCCTACCACTTTCCAGGTATCACCTGCACGATGTGGCTGCGCCGAAATCGCTGACTGACCTTGTTCATCAATCTGCCAGGCGCCTTTACCGACCACGCCAACATAGCTGGTATTTTTGGCAGGGGCGTACACCACCCCAAGCACCGGCTTACCGTTGTCAATCAGGGCAATATTGACGGTAAATTCACCATTCTTTTTGATGAATTCTTTAGTACCGTCCAGCGGATCTACCAGCCAGTAACGTTGCCAGGTCTGACGTTCCTGCCAGCTGATATCGGCCGACTCTTCCGACAAAATCGGTAAGTCAGACACTTGTTCCAGCTCTGCCACAATGGTTTTGTGGGCGGCCAAATCAGCCTCTGTCAACGGACTGGTATCCTGTTTTTCATAAATAGTGAAATCTTTGTCGTAAATCGACATGATTTCATCGCCGGCCTGGCGGGCGATACGCAGAATCTGTTCTGCTAAAGGGTCAGGTAAGGCCATTACACAAGTCCTTTATCTACTAATAAATGATACAACCGCTCTGCGGTGTCTTCAGCACTTTCATCCTGATAATCCAGGTGTACTTCAGGGCTCACAGGCGCTTCATACGTAGAATCGATACCGGTGAAATGCTTGATTTCACCGTTACGGGCTTTTTTGTACAGCCCTTTAGGATCACGTTGTTCACAAACTTCCAGCGGGGTATCTACAAATACCTCCACAAACTCATTGTCATCAAGCAATTTTCGACAATAGTCGCGATCTGTCTGAAAGGGTGAAATAAATGCTGTAATCACAATGCTGCCGGCATCTACAAACAGCTTGGCGACTTCACTTACACGCCGGATATTCTCGACCCGGTCCTTATCTGCAAAGCCCAGATCACCACACAGACCGTGACGGACATTGTCGCCATCCAGCAAATAGGTATAGCGTTTGTTGTCAACCAGCTTCTTTTCCAGCAAATTGGCCAGGGTGGACTTACCTGAGCCGCTTAAGCCGGTAAGCCAGATAACCCGAGGCTGCTGACCAAGCTGCTGACTACGGGTCTGTTTAGTGACCTCGTGTTGATGCCAGACAATATCGGTAGCCATGTTAGAAGTATCCTTCCATTTTTTTCTTTTCCATCGACCCGGCGCTGTCATGGTCAATGACCCGACCCTGACGCTCTGAGGTCTTGGTCAGTAACATTTCCTGAATAACTTCAGGTAAGGTCGCGGCTTCTGACTCTACCGCACCGGTCAGTGGGTAGCAGCCTAAGGTACGAAAACGTACTGAGCGCATTTGCGGCTCTTCACCTGGCTCCAGTGGCATTCTGTCGTCATCAACCATGATCAGCACTCCGTCGCGTTCTACCACAGGGCGCGGCTTCGCCAGGTACAGCGAAGGAATATCGATGTTTTCAAGATAGATGTATTGCCAGATATCCAGCTCAGTCCAGTTTGACATTGGGAACACACGAATGCTTTCGCCTTTGTTTACTTTTGAGTTATAGATGTTCCATAACTCTGGACGCTGATTTTTTGGATCCCAGCGATGATTACTGTCGCGGAACGAATACACCCGTTCTTTCGCCCGAGACTTTTCTTCGTCACGACGGGCACCACCAAAGGCAGCATCGAACTTATGTTCATTTAACGCCTGCTTCAGTGCCTGGGTTTTCATTACGTCAGTATGAACAGAGCTGCCGTGGGAAAATGGTCCTACGCCCTGAGCAATACCTTCTGGATTCTTATGAACTAACAGATCGAAACCGTATTTTTTTGCCTGCTGGTCACGAAACTCGATCATTTCCTGGAATTTCCAGGTGGTATCGACGTGCAGCAATGGGAAAGGAATTTTACCCGGAGCAAATGCTTTGCGTGCCAGATGCAGTAAAACCGAAGAATCCTTACCTACAGAGTACAGCATCACAGGGTTGTCAAACTCTGCGGCGACCTCGCGAAAGATATGGATGCTCTCGGCTTCGAGTTGTTTCAAATGCGTAATAGACGGTATTTCTGAAGTCATTGTCGAGTCCGATAGTTAAGGTTATATACGAAACGATTATATGTATAGAACACTAGCATATTTAGATCATAAAGTGCTATGCGATTTAGCTATACGAAATAGCACTTTTATGCCAGTAAGTACGGGTTAACATGCTTATGGGTTAATTTTCATAGAAAAACTTTAATCCCACTAAGGTTAGTCCTATTTGTCTAATCTGTAATGCAATAAGGATGCACAGTTGCAATAACCTGTAGCAAGTTATTACCAGAAGGCCTGTTACCGTCGAATGCGGAAAAGGGAAGCGCAAAAAACGTGGAGCAATAAAAAAGCCACTTCAGATGAAGTGGCTTTTGGTAAAAGCGAACAACGACTTAGCGCAGCTCTTCATCCATTTTTTTCTGGAATGCATCAAAGGTTTCTTCAACACCTTCGCGCGGCTTGCCAAATTTCGACAACACCATAATGGTGATACTGGCCAGGACGAAGCCAGGCACAATTTCATACATCCATGCACTTAGCGGCTTGCCATCAATCTGGAATGGTGCATAAATCCAGAACAGCACCGTTAGTGCACCCACAACCATGCCACCTAGTGCGGCGCGGCGGGTCATACTGCGTTTAAACAGGCTGAACAGAACCAGCGGACCAAATGCAGCACCAAACCCTGCCCAGGCGTTACTTACCAGCGTCAGAATCGTGCTGTCACGATCGTATGCCAGATAAATAGCGACCGCCGCGACAACCACCACTGATACACGGCCAGCAATTACCAGCTCGGTATCTGAGGCATTACGACGCAGGAAGGCCTGATAAAAGTCACTGGTCAGTGAACTTGAAGTCACCAACAGCTGCGAGGAGATTGTACTCATGATCGCCGCCAGAATGGCTGCCAGCAGGAAACCACCAATTAACGGGTGGAACAGAATCTGTGACAAGTAGATAAAGACGGTCTCAGGGTCAATTTGAACCCCTTCCTGCGACGTCACATAGGCCAGACCAAACAGACCGGTAACCAGGGCACCGATGATAGAAACCAGCATCCAGCTCATACCAATATTACGCGCTGCAGGGACATCCTTAACGCTACGGATAGCCATGAAACGCACGATGATATGTGGCTGTCCGAAATACCCCAGGCCCCATGCCAGTAACGAGACAATACCAACGATGGTGAGATCTTGCTTGGTGCTGGCATCCGCAAATGGGCTGAGCAGGTCAGGATCGATATCGCGCACTGCTTGCACCGCTTCGTTAAAGCCGCCTAACTCCATGACGGTCACGATAGGCACCATCACCAGCGAGATAAACATGATACAACCCTGTACAAAATCGGTCATACTCACGGCCATAAAACCACCTACCAGCGTATACAGCACCACGACCGCGGTGGTGACATACAGACCGGTTTCATAGGTCAGACCAAAAGAGGATTCAAACAGTTTACCCCCGGCAACTACGCCAGATGAAGTATACAGCGTAAAGAAAATTACGATAACAACCGATGCGATGACACGCAGAAGACGGCTGTTGTCATCGAATCGATTTTCAAAGTAATCGGGTAGTGTAATGGAGTTTTTTGCCAGTTCGGTGTAAACCCGCAAACGTGGTGCTACCAGCAGGTAGTTTGCCAGTGCGCCCAAAACCAGACCAATTGCAATCCAGCCTGCAGACAAGCCTGAGACATACATCGCCCCTGGCAGACCCATCAGCATCCAGCCACTCATGTCCGAAGCGCCAGCAGAAAGTGCAGTTACAGCGGGACCTAACTGACGTCCACCCAGCATGTAGCCTTCGACATTGGTGTCTGTTTGTCGATACGCAAATACCCCGATGCCAATCATGGCTGCGAAGTAAAGCCCTAACGAAATTATAGTACCTGTTGCCATAAATCCTTCCTTATTTTTTTCGGCATGCTAACAGGAACTTACGTAAGTCTCCATGAATGGGGGCAATTTGAACTCTAATAAATTTACAAAATATTGACGCACCGACAAAAAAAGTCACTTTAAAAAGTGGCTGGAAAGAGTTTATCAGGCTGAAAACTGTATACTTTTTCTCACCTTCTGGCTAAGAGGGTGAAGATTAGAACCTTTTTCCCCCACCACCACAATACTGGCCTTTTGCAGTTGAAACCGGGTGCCCTGAAATTCGTTATTGCTGAAGCTATCGGGAATGGTGCTGCCCTTGTCGGGGGGCATCACAAACACGGACATACGACCCTGGTCGGTATGCAGAATCAGGTGCAGACTACGAACAGAACGTAAATGACAAAAGTTTGCCACCTGTATGTCACCGATAGACTCAACCATTCGCCCCCCGAAACTGGCGAGCTTGGCATTGATTTGCGCCATATCTAAGGGCAATACGCTATGGGGCACTTCTTTATCAAGATGGGTCACATGTGCCAGCGCCTGATTTTCCAGCCCGGGTGGCTGTTGCACCACCCACAATGTCCCCATTACCCCAATCACCAGCGCTACAGAGGCGGCCAGGGCAGTATACCAGCGCTGATGTTTGCGCTGTTTGTTGTAATCGGCGGTCGTTTGTTGCCAAATCAGTTTGTGGGCCAGGTCCTCGGGACCGGCACTTTTGTGGCCTGTTTGAGCTTATTGTTCATCTGTCTGACTTGCTCGCGAAAAGCCTGTTTGTCAGGGTCGGCTTCAGCTGCCTTAAGCACGTCTGCGTCCATGGTGTCTGGATCTGCATAGATACGACGCCGGAATTCTAACTCATCCATTACGGTGACCTCGTACTTCTGGTTGCTTACTCAAGGTATCTTTAAGCTGGTTGCGGGCACGAAACAAACGTGTCATTACGGTATTTTTATTAAGGTCCAGCTGCGCCGCGATTTCATCGCCGCTATAACCAAAAATTAATTGCAAAATCAAAGGCTCCCGGTATTCAAGCGAAAGTCCGGCCAGCAATCGATGGATCTCATTCTGGTGTACCGAACTTTCAGCAAAACAGGTTTCATCTACTAGTGCGGCCTCATCATACTCCACAATATCCAACTGCTTTTTTTCAAACCGCCGGGCATTTTCACGGCGCACGATGGTGATCAGCCAGGACTTGGCTGCCTTTTCATCTTTTAAAGCATCCAGCGAACGCCAGGCCCGTAAAAACGTCTCCTGGGCGATATCTTCCGCCACGCTTTTGTCTTTAGCCAGATAATACGCATATCGATAGATATCGGCGTGAAAGGCGTGCACCAGCGCTTCATAGCGTTTTTGTTTCTGTTTCATGTCAGATAAGACCCGCGGGGCCGATAATTTATTTCGTGACCTGAACATTTTTTTGGCCGCTGGCTGAAGGTATTTGATAAGCATAGCTGATTCGCAGGCTGGAATGAAAAACAATGGTAACAAAAACCCCGGCGCCAGGCCGGGGAGATATATCTGCAGAAGGCGTTTATTCGCCGCGAATTATTCTGCTTTAGTTTGCTCAATCCAGCGATTGATTTTATCGGTCAGCACCGCCAGCGACACCGGGCCGTCTTTGAGAATTTCATCATGAAACTCCGGGAAACTGAATTTATCGCCTAATTCCTCACGGGCCTTATCGCGCAGCTCCATGATTTTGAGCTTACCAATCATGTAAGCGGTGGCTTGCCCGGGCAACGCAATATAGCGCTCAATCGCTTTTTGCGCATCGTATTCAGGGTTCGGAGTATTTTCTACCAGGTACTCAACCGCTTCTTCACGTGACCATTGTTTTGAGTGAAGGCCGGTATCGACCACCAGCCGGCAGGCTCGCCACAATTCCATGGCCAGGCGGCCAAAATCAGAGTAGGGATCTTCATAAAAACCCATGTCCTTAGCCAGCTCTTCGCTATACAATCCCCAGCCTTCGGTATAGGCGGTGGCGCTTAAAAATTTCTGGAACATCGGAATGCCGTCAAGTTCCTGAGCAATCGCGCGTTGCATATGATGGCCGGGAATACCTTCATGGTACGCCAGGGCTTCCATTTGATAGGTGGGCATGGAACTCATGTCATACAGGTTGGCGTAATAGATGCCAGGCCGTGAACCATCCTGCGCCGGGCTTTGATAAAACGCCTTACCTGCAGATTGTTCACGGAAAGCCTCCACCCGCTTAACAATCATATCGGCTTCAGGGGTTAGCCCAAAATAGTCTGGCAGTGCGTCGCGCATATTATCGATATGCTGTTTGGCTTCGGTCAGATAACGCTGACGTCCTTCTTTGGTATCTTCGTAGTAGAACTGATCATCGGTACGCATGAATTCAAAGAACTCCTGCAAGGTGCCGTCAAATTCCACCTCCTTCATGATCTTCTTCATTTCATTATGAATACGATCCACATTTTCCAGACCAATCTGATGGACTTCCTCGGCACTAAGATCGGTGGTGGTATACCAGCTAAGACGATTGTCGTACCAGGCTTTGCCTTCCGGTAACCGCCATACACCGTCGCCTTCAGGACTTAATTTTTCCTGGGCTTCCAATTCACTGATCAGCTCCTCATACGCAGGACGAACCGAGGTCAGCAGTGCGGCTTTTGCTTCGGCCAGCAGATTTTGTTTAACGGTATTTTCAACCTCCAGGGCCCGGATTTTGCCATCAATGTCTTCCCACAAGGTTGAAGGGGTATCAGATGTGTCAAAAGGCGCTCCGGAGATCACATTACGTGACGCCTGTATCATCTGCGGGTAAGCCCAGGCTGGTGGAAAAACTCCTGCTTCCTGGCGCAGTTTCATCTGGTCAATAACCTGTCCAAAGTACGTGTCCACTTTGTCCAGACGGCTGATGTAGGCTTTGGCATCGTCTTCAGTTTTAACACTATGAATATTGATCAAAAAGCTGGGAACCATGGTGTGCGGCCCGCGGAACTGATTGATAACATAAGTGTGATGACGGAATTTGTCGTTTTCCAGTGACCGTTCAAGCTCATAACGGTAGAGTTTCAGGCTTAATTTTTCCTGTTCGTTAAGCTTTTTTGCATCGAACGTATCAAGCTCTTCAAGACGATTTTTGTAGATAGCCATTTGCTGTTCTTTGGCTTCTTCGCTGACATCATCCCACTCGCCATAGTCCCACTTGTAGCCCAGATAGCTTTGGGACACGGGTGACCGTTTTAAGTCTTCTTCAAAGGTACGTTCGAAAAAAGCATTAAGCCGTTCAGACTCACTTTGAGCGCTCATCTGCGACTCAGACTCGGTGGCGTTGCCCGCGCTTTTGTTGCTGCTGGCTTCCTGTGAGGCAGGCGAGCAGGCCATTAAGCCGCTAAGTGCCAGTGCCAGCGCACTTAAACGAAACATGTTTTTTTGCATGTGATCTCCCTGGTGTTATCAAGCGTCACCGTTTTTATTATTGCTGATAGAGCGGTGACAACGGTTGTCGTTGTTCTTGTTGGTGTTGCAAATATTGCTGACGAACAGCCACTAAGGCGCTGCGAAGTGGCTGTACATCCCACGTCGTTGATCCGGGGCCATACAAGCTCGCCAGCAACGCATCCAGCGGCGCCTGCAACGGTGCGGTAAGAACACTGTCGGCCGGCCTGGTAAGGGGCTGCTCAAGGCCTTCCAGCTGGCGGAGCCAGTGATGCAACGCCGCGACCACCTGACTGGCCTGGCCACTTTTTAAGGCGCTTTCAAGCTGCGCATAGGCCTGTGCTTCGACTTGCCTTTCATGGCCGCTTCCAACCGCGGCTGCGGGCGGCTGTTGGCTTAATTTTTTACGATAATAGCGTATAACGATGGCCAATAGCAGTACAGTGGCAACCCAAAGGCCCAGCAACAGCCACATAGCGTATCCGGGCATACCGGCTCCGGACTCTGGCGGCGTAGTCTGCGCCGGCGCCTCGCCGGTCTCAGGCTCTGGCGTAGATGAAGCCGCAGCGGCAGGGCTGGTGGGCGCCGGGGCAGACGCCGTATCGGGCACCACCTCTATGCTGCGGGCTTTCAATGTGGCGTATTCGGTCTCTTGGGTCAGGACATTAAACCAGGGGATGGTGATCTCAGGCAGCACATATTTACCCGCTTTCGTGGGGATAATCGCCACCGAGGCGACCCGCTGCGCAATCAGAGTATTGTCTTTATCCACGGTAGCGGTCTGGCTTTGATCGGGGTAGACCTTGAAGCCGGGTGGATAATGAGTGGGGAAGTCGGGAAGCTGTTCTTCTACCACCCCCATGGCGGTGAGGGTCATGGTTCGGGTAACCGGTTCACCCACCGTAAATTCCTGTTGCTGAGGCCACTCTTCGTGAATGTCCACAAACTCACTGGGAAGCCAGTGAAAATCAATATCATCAGGTTGCGCTTTAACCGTTAAGGTTATATCCGGCCCCAGCCGGTTGATGGTTTGAGTGCGATTGAAAAAACCAAAGCGCTGGTTAGTATTGGGGGCCAGCACCTCACCGGTAAAGACCGGCCCCTGAATAGTAAACTCGCCTGAACGTTGAGGTACCACCGCAAAATTACGTTCAATGACCTGGTAGCGCCGGCCATTTACAATTTCTGTGGTACGCCTATCATCGCCCAGCTGGCTGATTTGCGCCTGAGCCAGCTTGGGTGCCTGTAAACTTCCACGTTCGATATCAGTAGCCAGAAACAGTTTCACTGTGTAGCGAATTTGCTGATTAAGATAGACCTCGTTGGTATCCACGCTGGTGGTAACATAAAAATCACGGGCTGGCTTGTCATTGTCCGACTGGCTTACCGGAATAACCTCTACCTCAATAGGCTGGGTTTGGTGTCCTTCGATAGTAAAAGCGGGGATCGTAAAACGACCTTCCTGACGAGGAAACAACGTGGTGGTCCAGGTGGTGGTTTTGCTGCGTGTACCATTAATAATACTGGTGCGGTTACTAATGGCAGTGCGGCCCACCACAAAGTCATTAAGCAGTGCTGAGCTGTCAAATGCATCCCGGGAGGGGTCCCCGGCAGCAATGACCGAAAGGCGGATAGCCTCATCCACCATCACCGGATTTTTATCAATCTGAGCCCGCACATTGGTGACGCTGGCGTGGCTGGCCAGACTTAGTGCTAAACCCATTATTAATATGTACAACTGTTTCATTACCACTCACTCCGGTTGGATGGGGGACGCCGGTTACGCCGCTGCTGGGCTTCAAGCTGCATTTTTCGCTTAAGTAAGAAAGCCGGATCATCGGGGATGCGCTTTTTAAGATTTTCAAGCCGTTGCAGGTTTTCTTTTTCTGCATCACTAAGTTCAGCCTGTCCTGCCACCTGGTGTTCAGGATTTTCTGCCTCATCGGCGGGCTTTTCTGCCTGAGTCGGGGCGCCAGACGCGGCTGGTTCAGAAGCTTGTTCTGACGCATCCTCTTTATCACCAGCAGCCGACTCAGGTGAGGACCCGGTGTCGGCAGATTCATCTGGCTTCGCAGCGCCGGAATCGTCGCTTTGCTCCTCACCCTGGTCTTGCGAGCCGGATGGGGAGGCGTCCTGAGCATCCGGTTGCGACTGGTCCTGCTGGCCGGATTGGGACTGCGGGTCAGAGTTCTGGCCTGACTGATCTTCGCGGTTCTCACCCTCGTTGTTTTGTTGCTGTTGCTGTTGCTGTTGCTGTTGCTGTTGCTGTTGCTGTTGCTGTTGCTGTTGCTGTTGCTGTTGCAGCAATTGCTCAGCAATTTTTTTGTTATGCAGCGCCTGGGTATGTTGGGGATTTTTGGCCAACGCCTTGTTGTACGCCTGTATGGCCTGCTCGTAATCTCCCAGCTGCGTCAGGGCATTGCCCTGATTGTAAGCCGCATCCGCGGTATCCTGCTGACTGAATAACGACGCCGCCTGCTCGTAATTACCCGCTTTATAATGGGCACTGGCCTGCCAGTCCGGGGCCTCAAAGTGCCCGGCGGCCTGTTCATAAGCGCCAGCCTGGTACAGGGTTTGGCCCTGCTGGTTGGTGTTTTCAAATAGCTGACTTTGCCAGCTCAGTGCCTGGCGGGCAGTCGTCGCTTCATCACTATCATTTTGAGCCGGCGGGGTGCTTTGCGCATAAACGGGTTCAGGCAACCATAGTGACACCGATACGAGAGTGAGGCAGAACGCCGCCGCTCGTCTGAAAAAAAGCAGCATTATCGGCAGACAAACAAGCAACAAATATGGCCCGAACTCCTGCCACTGATCACCACTGTACTGGTTTTGTTGTTGTTCAGCGACTTGTCGCTCATCCTGTCTGAAACTGTTCGCCAGATTGCGAATATCAGCTTCGGAGGCCGAAATAACGGCAAATTCACCCCCGGTGGTGCTGGCCAACGCCTGTAGGGCGTCTTTGCGTAAGCGGGGCACCACAATCTGTCCGCGCCGGTCTTTAAGCAATTCACCACTGGCCTGCTTGATTGGTGCGCCCTCCTCGGTCCCCACTGCCAGAATATTAATCGTAAAGGGCAGGGTACTAAGATAGCTTTGTAACTCTTGCTGTTGCTCCCGGCTGATGCCATCGGTTATCCAGAAAATATGCCCCTGCCGATAGCCGGCATTGGTCAGTAATTCGCTGGCCTTTTCGATGCCGAGCAACGGATCGCTACCAGCAACCGGCATAATTTCCGGGTTCAGACTGGGAATGAGCG
Organism: Salinimonas marina; assembly: GCF_015644725.1. Taxonomy (NCBI): domain Bacteria; kingdom Pseudomonadati; phylum Pseudomonadota; class Gammaproteobacteria; order Alteromonadales; family Alteromonadaceae; genus Salinimonas; species Salinimonas marina. The sequence continues at coordinate 2,574,386 of NZ_CP064795.1, read as the reverse complement.
CATTCAGGTTTTTATAATCTGCGGTAAGAGGGCTGATAATAAATGCGTCGCCCGCGTAAGCCACCAATCCGGTTTCACCGTCACTGATGCGCTTGACCAAATCCATCGCCTTGTATTTAGCGCGAGTAAGCCGGTCGGGGGAGACATCGGTAGATCGCATAGACAACGACATGTCCATAACGACTACCTGTCCGGCCTTGACCTGATAGACCGGCTGCGGCAGCCGTTGCCAGGTAGGGCCAGCCAGCGCCAGACTTACCAGTATCCAGCACACTAACAGGGCTACGTATAAACCAGACCTTTGTTGTGCCTGGCCCGCGCCCACCATTTTCTGATACAAATGCGAGGCTATCACGCCGTGCCAGCCGGACTGCTGTGCCCGCCAGCGTCGATAGAAAAACCAGATTAATAGTAAAACCGGAATGGTGGCGAGCCACCAGGGTCTTAAAAAATGAAATTCCTGCCAGACCATGTGATTAGCGCTCTTTTACTTGCGAGGTGGACCGAGATGGATGGCGTTGGCGGTGTCGCCACAGCATGCCGGCCAGGGGTAGCACACTAAACAGTAACGCCAGACCCAGTGGATAATAATACAACGCACTTAACGGCCGCAGCTTTTGCGAATCGCCTTCGATGGGTTCCAGTTCATCCAGCCGACTGTATATTTGCTCGAGTTCCTGGGAATCCCGGGCCCGAAAATACTTGCCACCCGTGGCGGTAGCGATGTCAGTAAGCATATCCTCATCCAGCTCCCGCGATGGGTTTACCTGCCGGCGACCAAAAAAGTTCTCGACCACCATTTTATCGGCGCCCACCCCAATGGTGTAAACCGTAACCCCGCTTTCAACCGCCAGTTCTTTAGCTTGTTTTGGGGTGATATTACCTGTGGTATTGCGACCATCTGTTAATAAAATCAATACCTTGTTTGTTTTTTCCCGGGCTTCCAGGCGCTTCACCGCGAGACCGATTGCATCGCCTATCGCGGTCTGTTCGCCTACCAGACCAATCACGGATTCGTCGAGCAACTGCGCCACCGTTTTACGGTCAAAAGTCAGGGGCGCCTGCAAATAAGCGGTATCGGCAAATAAGATCAGACCAAGGCGATCGGAGACCCGTCGTTTGATAAAGTCAGCCAATACTGCTTTGGTCATTTGCAGACGGTTTACCTGACGGCCATTTATCGTCATATCGTCTATTTTCATACTGCCGGATAAATCCACTGCCAGCATCATTTCACGCCCTTCGCTGGAAATACTGACCGGCTCGCCCAGCCATTGTGGGCGGGCGGCCGCCACCACCAACAGCAGCCATATCAGCCATAACCAGATGAGCTTAACCGATGCCTGAGCACGTGTCTGAGAGGATGAGGCAGTAGCGCCGGCCAGTACATGGGGGATATGCAGTGCCGCCTCCTGAGTGGGGGTACTGGCTGGCAGCAAACGCATTAGCAACGGCAGCGGCAGTAACAATAATACCCACCACCAGGCAAACTCAAACATGGCTTACCTCAGCGTCATTAAGTACCGTCGCGTCAGGCAGAGGCTTAAATCTGGCGTGTTTGATCCAGTGCTCAGCCACCTGCCGGCATCGGCTAAACTGACTTTTGTCAGGCTTGACGGGCTGATACAGCATAGCCTGTAAGTGACTCAGTTCCTCGGCGGCCTGGCTCTGCTGCCCCGGTCTGAGCTGCCTTACCAAAAACTGGGTCCAGCGTTGACCATACAGTCCCGCCAGGGCAGGGCGGGGAAGTAGCTGATGGCGGTACGCTTGAGTAATTGATTGATTTGTGACGGCCAGTTGTCGGCTTCCACAGAAACATTTTTAAGCTCCTTGAGCGCCTGGCGGCGGGGGCATTAAAACGACGTCGTTGGCGCCACCACCATACTACCGCGGTCAATACCAATAACGTCAGGGCGACAACAAGCCACCAACCCCAGGCCAGCGGCCAGAATGAAACAGGATCAGGAGGCTGAATATCTTTTAGTTGTGCAAGAAGTTGTTGTTCGTTCATTGTTTGGATCCAGCCTGCACGTTCAGTTGATGTTCCAACGGTGTGGCCGCACTGATTTGTTGACAGAAAATACCGGCATCACGTAGCAACTGCGTGGTCTGCACCAGGTGCTGTTCGCGGCTTTCGCGGTACCGTTGCTGCTGATGCGAATCGCCAAGTAGCCAGGTCTGACGTTGCTGACCGTCGGTGACACTGACCTGGCGCTGCCCGGCAACCTGTGGCAAAGCATGTTCGAAGGGGTCGGTAATCATCAGCGATTTTACTTCGCTATGACGACCCAGATGCGCAAGATGCTGGGCGGTGGCAGCATCTAACGTGGCAAAATCGGAAATAACGTATACCAGACTACCGGGCCGGACCAGCCGCCGTGCGCGGGCGCAGGCATCGCTAAACGCAATAGCTGATAGTTGTTCTGTATCATGCTGATCATTTTGCAACTGCATCAGCTCGTGACAAAGGGCCAGCACCGCGCGCTTACGGGACATCGGTTTGCATTCGCGATGCTGATTAGCGGTAAAGAGCAGAGCGCCCAGTTTATCGCCCCGCTGGACCGCCGACCAGGCAATAAGGGCAGACAGATGCGCCGCCTGGATACTTTTTAGCAGCAATTGGGTACCAAACTGCATTGAGGCAGACAGGTCGCATAGAATAAAAACCGGTCGTTCACGTTCTTCACGATAAATTTTGGTATGGGTTTTACCGGTGCGGGCGGTTACCCGCCAGTCGATCGCCCGAATATCGTCGCCGGCCTGATAATGGCGGGCTTCATCAAACTCCATACCCCGGCCTTTATGCTTACTCAGGTAGCCGCCGGATAAAGCCGCACAATGGGCCTTACCGGGCTTGAGGTTAATCAGGTGTGTCAGCTGTCGGTAGCGCAGCAATTCGGTAGTGCTCAGCTCAATTCCGTTACTGTGTAACGCGGTGAGCATGTGGGCCTTATTTATCATATAACTACGGCACAGCCACCTGTTGAACAATACGATCGAGCACCTGATTGGTGGTGACACCCTGCGCTTCAGCCTGATACGACAAAATAATGCGATGGCGCAGAACATTATGCACCACCGCCTGAATATCATCGGGGCCGACAAAATCACGCCCTGCCAGCCAGGCATGGGCCCGGGCACAGCGGTCCAGGGCAATAGTGGCCCGCGGACTTACCCCAAATTCAATCCAGTCTTTTAACTCATCATCGTATTTTTCCGGGCTGCGGGTGGCCACCACCAGCTCTACCATATAGCGTTCCAGCTCAGGGGCCAGATGCAAACTCAATGCTTGCTTGCGGGCTGCAAAAATATCGGCCTGCGATAATTTGGCCGGTGCGGGCGCCGCCATTTTGCGCTCTTCGTCCCGGGTTAACTGCAAAATTTGCAGCTCGGTTTCAGCGCCGGGATAATCAATTTCAATATGCATCAAAAACCGGTCCAGCTGCGCCTCTGGCAGCGGGTAGGTACCCTCTTGCTCCAGCGGGTTCTGGGTCGCCATAACCAAAAACAACGCCGGTAACTTGTAGGTTTTGTTGCCCACCGTAATCTGGCGTTCGGCCATCGCTTCCAATAAGGCCGACTGCACTTTGGCCGGAGCCCGGTTTATTTCATCCGCCAGCATCAGATTATGAAACAGTGGTCCTTTTTGAAACACAAACTCGCCGGTCTCGGGGCGGTAGATATCGGTACCGGTTAAATCGGCCGGCAGCAAATCCGGGGTGAACTGGACCCGATGAAAATCTGCTTCCATGCCGTTCGCCAACGCATTGATCGCCCGGGTTTTGGCAAGCCCCGGGGACCTTCAACTAACAGGTGACCATCTGCCAGCATCGCAATAAGCAGGCTACGGGTGAGTTGGGTCTGACCGATTATTTGTGAGTTCAGATAGGCGTGAAGTTGCTGAAACTGCTCTGCTGCCATAGCGTGTTAAATTCCTGATCAAATAGCTGTACCAAACACTACTAGTGTAAGAAACAAAAGTTCGTGGGTTACTGACTCTTGGTTTCTTATATGGTTCCATCTCCGGCAACTTCAAGACGTGGTTAACGCAGTGCTTTGACAATAAATAACCACTGCGCGCTTGCGCTGGTAGCCGGTTGGTTTAAGGTAATACACTGATTAAGACATATTCTTTACATTGGAACAATCATCAAATGTAAACGAGTGTAAAGCGGCGAGTCACAGATATGCTGTGGCGAGGTGCTTTTGCGGCCATTTGCTATTTTGATGATAGTCTGTAAAATCTTACATTATTACAGGTCAGACCACTTCGCGAGAACACCGTAAAGTGGCAAACGATTCAGGTACAATATGGCGACTAAACAACAAATAACGACACGTCAGGGCGATCGGATTGCGATTGTTTCTGGTCTACGAACGCCGTTTGCAAAAATGGCAACTTATTTTCATGGAGTTCCGGCTGTCGACCTAGGCAAGATGGTGGTCAATGAACTTCTGATCCGCAACGGCGTATCCCCGGATATGATTGATCAGGTGGTTTACGGACAAGTTGTGCAGATGCCTGAGGCGCCCAATATTGCCCGGGAAATTGTATTAGGTACGGGCATGAATGTGCACACGGATGCTTACAGTGTATCTCGTGCCTGCGCCACCAGTTTTCAGTCTACCGTTAACATTGCCGAGAGCATGATGGCCGGCAATATCCAGGTAGGGGTAGCAGGGGGCGCAGACTCCACCTCGGTATCCCCATCGGGGTCTCAAAAAATCTGGCGCGCGCGTTGGTAGATTTACAAAAAACCAAGACCATGGGGCAAAAGCTCAATGTTCTTAAACGGTTGTCGTTCAAAGATCTGATGCCGGTGCCACCCGCCGTTGCTGAATACTCCACGGGCCTGTCGATGGGCCAAACGGCCGAGCAAATGGCCAAAACCCATCAGATTGCCCGTGCAGATCAGGACCAGCTTGCTCATCGCTCTCATAGTCTGGCCGCCGAAAGCTGGGAAGCCGGCAAACTGGACAATGAAGTGATGACCGCCTACGCCGAACCTTACCAAGGCGCGCTGGGCCGGGATAATAATGTGCGCTTTGACTCAAAGCTGGAAGGTTACGCTAAGTTGCGTCCGGTGTTTGATAAAAAATATGGTTCAGTGACCGCCGCTAATGCCACACCTCTTACTGATGGGGCATCGGCTGTGTTAATGATGACAGAAAGCCGGGCCAAAGAACTAGGCTATACGCCGCTGGGTTATATTAAAAGCTATGCCTTTTCAGCAATAGATGTGTGGGAAGACATGTTGATGGGCCCCTCCTATGCGACTCCTATCGCCCTGGATCGGGCGGGCATGTCCCTGAACGATCTGACGCTGATTGAAATGCATGAAGCCTTTGCCGCCCAAACGCTAGCGAACATTAAAATGTTTGCCAGTGATAAATTCGCCAAAGAAAAGCTGGGACGTGACAAAGCCACCGGCGAAATCGATATGGACAAGTTTAATGTAATGGGCAGCTCAATCGCTTATGGCCATCCTTTCGCCGCCACTGGTACGCGTATGATTACCCAAATGCTTAATGAGCTTCAGCGGCGCGGCGGCGGTACTGGTTTGCTGACAGCCTGTGCAGCAGGTGGTCTGGGTGCAGCGATGATTGTGGAGACAGAATAATGACCGAACAAATGACAACTTCGCCAACAACTGAAGAAGCGCCGGCCAGCGCCTTTACGTTAGAAAAGAAAGACAATGGGGTAGCCATTTTAACCATGGATGTGCCCGGCGAGTCGATGAATACCCTGAAGGCGGAATTTGGAGAGCAAATCAACGCCATGCTGGATGATATTGAAGCCGACAAGAGCATAAAAGGCGTAGTGCTAGCCAGTGGTAAAGCCGCTTCGTTTGTGGCCGGGGCCGATATTACTATGCTTAGTGAGTGCAAAACGGTCGAAGATGCCCAGCGTCTTGCTACCAGTGGTCAGGACGTTTTTAATCGTATCGAAAAAATGCGAGCTACTTTTGTCGCCGCCATTCACGGGCCCGCCCTGGGCGGCGGTCTGGAGTTGGCGCTGGCCTGTCACTATCGGGTGTGTACCGATCACAAAGCCACTCAGGTAGGCTTGCCGGAAGTTCAGCTGGGTTTGCTGCCAGGCAGTGGCGGTACGCAGCGATTACCGCGGTTAGTGGGTATTCAGCAAGCCATGAAGATGATGCTGACCGGTTCTTCAGCGCGAGCCAAACAAGCTAAAAAGTATGGCATTGTAGATGAGGTGGTTCCCCACAGTGTATTGCTTGAAGTCGCTGAAAAATTTGCCCTGAAACGCAAACCTGAACGTCAGGCGCCGCAAAAAGGCATGATGAATAAGCTGCTTGAACAAAACAGCATGGGCGGGGCATTGTGTTTAAAAAAGCCCGCGAGCAGACTTTTTCGAAGACAAAAGGTAATTATCCGGCCCCGGCGAAAATTATTGATGTAATCGAAACCGGGGCGAACGATGGTATGGCTGCTGGCTTACGTGCCGAAGCCAAAGCTTTTGGCGAGCTGGTGATGACCCCTGAATCATTTCAGTTACGCGAAATCTTCTTTGCTACCACGCAGATGAAAAAAGAACAAGGTGTCGCCGGGGTCCCGGCGCGCAAAGTCAATAAAGCCGGCGTATTAGGCGGCGGACTAATGGGCGGTGGTATTGCTTATGTTACCGCCAGCAAAGCCGGCGTGCCTGCACGAATCAAAGACATTCGAGCCGAAGGCATCGCCCATGCTATGAAATACAGCTATGATCTGCTGAATAAAAAAGTCAAAAAACGGCACATGCGTAAGTCAGAGATGCAGAAACAAATGTCTTTGCTTACCGGCACCCTGGACTACAAGGGCTATCAGGATGCAGACATTGTCATCGAGGCAGTCTTTGAAGATGTTGAATTAAAGCAAAAGATGGTGGCGGACATTGAGCAGCATTGCCAGGCCGAAACTATTTTTGCGTCCAATACCTCTTCTATTCCCATTGGGCAAATAGCGGCAAAAGCCAATAAGCCTGAAAACATCATTGGTCTGCATTATTTTTCGCCGGTGGACAAAATGCCCCTGGCTGAAGTAATTGCCCATGAAAAAACCAGTGATGAGACGATTTCTACCACCGTAGAGTTTGCCCGCAAGCAAGGTAAAACCCCGGTGGTGGTAAAAGATGGCGCCGGGTTTTATGTTAACCGTATTCTCGCGCCTTATATGAACGAGGCGGCGTACCTGTTGTTGGCAGGAGAACCCATTGAGCACATCGATAAGTCGCTGGTGAAATTTGGTTTCCCGGTGGGCCCGGTCAAGTTGCTTGATGAAGTAGGCATTGATGTGGGTACCAAAATAATTCCTATTCTGGTGGACGCCTTTGGCGATCGGTTTACCGCCCTGATGCGTTTGACAAAGTCCTGGCGGATAACCGCAAAGGCAAGAAAAATCAGAAAGGTTTTTATTTATACGAAGGAAAAGATGCCGGTAAGGAAGTGGATGAAACAATCTATAACTTACTGGGCATTTCTCCGTCTTCCAGCCGTAGCGAAAAAGAAGTGGCAGAACGCTGTGTGTTAATGATGTTAAATGAGGCGGCCCGTTGTCTTGACGAGGGGGTAATACGAAACGCACGTGACGGTGATATCGGCGCTATCTTTGGCATTGGCTTCCCGCCGTTTTTGGGTGGACCCTTCCGCTATATGGATACCTTAGGCATCGACACCGTGGTAGAAAAACTAAATCATTATGCTGGTAACATTTCAGATAAATTCACACCCTGTGATTTACTGACCCGGATGCAGCAAGAGAACCGTACCTTTTACTAATACGGTAACAACCTGAAAAAGCCGGAAGTGTGCCTGCACCTTCCGGTTTTTTTGTACCCGATAATCAGGCATAACACCGCGAATAAGCTCAAAAAATGACTAAATACATTGGATCGTATGATATCTGAGCTGTATAATATGTCGCCGGAATTGGCTGGATAAACATTATATGCAGGGGTAGTTCAAATGGTAATGTTGATATGGCCAGTGGCTGTGATAGCAATAGCGTTGTATTTTGGTGGGTATTTTTATGTCGAAGCGTCAAAAGCGGGCATGAAAAAAGAATTCTGGGCGTTAGCGGGACTCGTCGCAGGACCAGTGCTGATGCCACTGTTTACCTTTCATCGCTATATTCAGATGAAGCGGGAAGCTGGTTTGGAGAATATCTGGATGGCCGCCTGAGGGGCTAACGGCTGAAGAGGCATAGCGAATGCCTCTTCAGAAAAAAGCATATTGTTGCTTAAAATCCAATACGACAAAGACGCTTGCCGCAGTTTGAAGGGCGTCTGGCTTGAGTTTCAGTAGAAGCTTCAACTTTCTTTTCTAGAGGACGTACAGTTTCGTGAGTATTTACTGAGGCCTGAGTGCTGGTCGATAATACAAGTGCCACTGCGTATGCTTTCAACATGTTTCTTTTCCTTGTGTAAGTAATTCTTTGATTTTCTTATTTTTTAACCACCGTCAGTATTTCTGCGGTGTGTAATAAAGATAAAGCGATTACTGTGCCAACTTGGAAAATAAAAAATAATCAATTAAAAACAATGGCTTAAGATGCGCGCCAAAACCACGTCATTCACTTTTAAAAAAGCGAGCGAATCTGCGCAGTAGGCTATTCTGCAGTGACGAATTTTTGACGCTGATTTTTTGGCTTATTTATAGTGACAAAAACAGTGGCAGGTTATTCCGACATATAAGGAGCACCAAGGCGGGTTGCTGATAGTGCTGGGGCTGCTGAACACCTATCAGCAGATTGACACGAATGCCGGCCTGCTGAGGTGAACTTTTATTCGCGGAGTGTTTTCAGCCTGGATACTGACAACAGTCAGCTATTTCTGGTACTGAAGCTTAAGAGTGGTTGTTATTACTTATCAGATTATGCAACTGCTGATTTTCCCTGAGCAGTGCTTCAAAACGCTCGGCATTAATAGGGCGGCTATACAAAAAGCCCTGCAACATTTCACATTCGTAACGCCGTAGAATTGTCAGCTGGCTTTCTTTTTCCACCCCTTCGGCCACCACCTTAAGTCCCAGATTATGGGCGATATTAATAATGGCAGCCGTCATATGACGATCGACGCTGCTTTTATCAATATCATCAATAAAGGCTTTATCAATTTTCAGGGTGTTGAGCGGAAAACGTTTGAGGTAGGCCAGGGATGAGTAACCTGTCCCAAAATCATCCAGCGCCAGATGGATGCCTTTTTCCCGAAGCCGCTCCATCATCCGTAACCCTTCTTCCGGATTTTCCATCAGGGTACCTTCGGTGATTTCACATTCAAGGTGCAGTGGTGACAATCCGACTTCCTGCAATATGCGGATTATGCGATCGTCCAGATCAGGTAATTCAAACTGCTTGGCTGAGATGTTGACGGCCACGCGGCCGCTGAATATTCCTTCACTGACCCAGCGCTTGGTGTCACTTAAGGCTTTACGCAACACCTGTTCGCCAATTTCAATGATTTGACCGGTCTGCTCCGCCAGTGGAATAAATTGTCCCGGGCTGACAATACCTTTATGAGGATGTTCAAAACGGACCAGGGCTTCCATACTCACCAAACGACCTGAGTTGATGTCTATTTTGGGTTGATAGAACACACTGAATAAATCATCTTTAATGCCCTGGCGAATCAGGTTTTCAATTTGCAGCTGCCGAACGGCATTCTGGTTCATTTCGCCACTGAAAAATTTATAGCTGTTGCCCCCATTGTTTTTCGCAAAATACATAGCCGTATCGGCATTTTTAAGCATTTCCTGTGAACTCACGCCGTCTTCGGGATAAAAGGCGATGCCGATACTGGCGCCCAGTACAAACTCCTGCTTATTGATGATAAAAGGGCGTGACAGGGTATCTAATAAGCCCTGGGCGTAGTGGGTAATGGTGTGAATATCCGATTTATCCTCCAGCAGTACACTGAACTCATCCCCGCCTAAACGGTAACAGGTTGCCGTTTTCCCGGTGGTTCGTTGAATCCGTTTGGCAATTTGTTTTATCAAAACATCGCCGGTCTGGTGCCCTAAAGAATCATTGATTTTTTTGAAGTTATCCATATCCAGGCACAGCAATGCATGACTTTCGGTCCGGCGAACCAGATTCTGATGGCTGGCCTGGAAAAAAGAACGATTGGGTAAGTCCGTCAATGGATCGGTATTAGCAAGTTTCAGCAGTTCTTTTTCTGTATTTTTGCGCGAGGTGATATCAGAAAATACACCAACAAAGTGACTGATACGGCCTTCTTCATTGTGAACCGCATCGATATTCATCTCCATTTCAAATTTTTCACCATTAATGCGGGCTGATTCAACCTCTCCAAACCAGTTGCCTTTGGCTCGCAAAGTTTTCTTAATCTCTTCGGTATAGGGTTCGGGGTACTGGTGAAAGTACAAATACGAAGCAAGTGCCTGATCCCGGGTTTCGCCGGTATACTGGCAATACGCATTGTTCACTGATATAAATTTGAAATTGGTATTGGTAATAAACACACCTTCCGAGATATTTTCGATAGAGCGTTTAAATAGATTCAGCTGTTCTTCGGCTTCTTTCAGATGATGAATATTTTTGAGGGTCCCGGTCATACGTATGGGCTGGTCGTTGTGGTCCCGGGTAACTACCTTGCCTCTGTCTAAAATCCAAATCCATTGATTGTTAAATGTTTTTGCCCGATACGTCAGTTCGTAGTATTCCGTTTTATTGGCAAGATGGGCTTTGAGTGCTTCCTGAACCCGGAGTAAATCATTAGGATGAATATTAGCATCGTAGGCCGTGGAGGTACGGATATTATCCTGCGGAAAGTCCAGCGTACCCCAGGTGTTTGAGCGATACACCTGGCCTTTATAGACATCCCAGTCCCACAATTCGTCGCCGCTGCTCCATAATGTAAGCTTCAGACGCTCTTCGGATTCGCGAACCGCCAGCTGAGTTTTTTTCCGCGACTGATAATTTTTAAACAGTAACAGCAAAATACTTGCGAAAATCAGGGCATAAAAAGCCAGTGCACCCGTGTGCAACCAGGGAGGCCGGCCTATCTTTATCTTCAGGCTTGAGGTCTTTGACCAGTCTTTGCCTGGTTCTTTGGCCTGAACTTCGAAAGTGTAACTACCAAATGGAATATTATTGAATTGCGCATTGCGGCCGCCTTCAGAGTTCATCCAATTTCCGTCAGCACCTTGAAGTCGATAACGGTATTCAACCAAATTAGGAAACAGAGGATTAATTAGCTCAAATGTGATGCTAAATCGTGACTCATCGTACTTAAGTTCGATGGCACCATGTTCAGCACTGATAATATTTTGCGTTAAACCGCTTTCACCATCAATGTTATAGCCGAATACCTTCGTTGCTAAAATTAGTGGCTTTTGAGTAGGATAATCCGCGGCTAATCTAAATTCTGGACGGTTAAGTTTGATACGATTAAAACCAGAGCTACCTGCGAACACTACATGGTCGTTGGCAGTTTTTAAGACAACCCCATCATTAAAACTATTATATCCAAGCTGCTCTAAACTAAAGGTCTCGATTTTTTCTGATGTAGAAAGATCGTAAGCGTATATTGAATCGTTCGTAGCTATCCATAATATTTCTTCGTGAGAAATTGCCGACATGGGCCCCTTGCCCTCTGCGTCGACAACTTTACTATCGATAATTTCTAATCTAGTTTTATCTATTTTTGATAATGTATTCAGACTGTTCAAAAGCCAATAAGAATCTCGCCATGAGAAGATTGTAACCGTTCTGAAATCGCTGTCTTTATTCAAAGTAATTGATTTTATTATCTTCTTTGAAGTTGGGTTGTAAATAAATAAAGACTCTTTACTTGCTATCCAAAGCCTACCTAGCGTATCTGCGTATTGCACAGCAGAGTAACGATCTATGCCGGTGATATAATGCGTTTCTGTGATTGGTGTTGCGTCAGGAGAATCCAAATAACCCGGCAATAATGCTGAATCTATAGAAAATGCTTTATTTTCTTCCATCACTAACCAAATTTTGTTATTGGCTTCGTAAATTGAGTCAATGAAATTTCCTTCGAAAAAACTGGTCACGAAGGTGAATTTACTTTTATCTCTTCGAAATACTTTTATGCCGTCAGACGTGGCAATCCAGAAGTAGCCATTGTTATCTATGACTAAATCCCAAAATGTTTCATTTCGTTCGGTAATATAATAAGAGATTTTTCCAGTATCAAAACTAAAACGACCCATTCCTTCATTTTGTGTAACGAACCACAAAGTCTCTTCTTTGTCCTGTTTGATAGCCCAAATCGAATTACCATCTTTTTTCTCTTGGAAGCTTTTTTGATTTGAGTAGACTCTCGTGTGGCTTTCTTTAGAGTTGTATTTAAATAACCCCTGATAGGAACCAATCCAAATGTTATCATTTGTATCTTTTAAGTAAGTCAACAAGTAGCGCTGAGATAAACCTGTAAGACTGACGCTATCTGGACCTATAGACAAAAAATGTTTGGTATTGAAGTCGTAAATATCTAAACTTACATCAGTTCCAATCCATAATTGCTCTTGATAGGAGAAAGCAAAAAAAACAAATGGGGCGTTTGAGGTTGAACTCTTTTCGCTGTATAGCTCTTTAACAGTACCGTTTGCCTGAACTTCAAATAGCCCATTCTCAGTGGCTAGCCAATATTTTCCATCAATAATAGTAATTTGATTGATCGACTCAGCTGGTACATGTATTGACCAGGGGTTGGCTTCCTGGGCTGAATATAGTGTTTTGGTCGTCTTATCTAGTATGAATAAGCCTTCGTCGACGGTACCAATCCATGTTCGGGATGTTTCATCAAGCAAAGAAACAATATCTGAATCTATATTAAGCTCTTTGATATAAATATCTAAAAACTGGTTGTTTTCATCCCAGAAATAGAGGTTATTATCGATAGCAATCAAGGGGGCATCGCTGGAAGAAGAAACAATTTCACCTATAGAGCCGGACTTATCCTCAGAATTTTTTTGTGAACTATTTCGAATTTATCACTTTTTTTATTATAGCGGGCAATGCCACTGGTAGTACCGACCCACAACACGCCCCAGCTATCGACATAAAGGGATGTAATGCGGTTAGAAGGAATTGAGAACTCATCATCTTCAGAAGCAAGATATTGCTTGATTTCATAGCCTGAATAGCGATTGAGGCCATTTAGCGTGGCTATCCAGATATATCCGTCTTTATCTTCAGCAATGTCCAGGACAGTTAAGTCTGACAATCCATCGCGGAGGGTGAGTTCTTTAAAATAAATATCTGTGATCGAGACGGCGTAGCTTGACACCGAAGCCAGGCTGCCACACAGCATCAACAGAACAACTGTTAAACGAGCGATGGTCGAGCGCACCAAAAACACCTTTATACGGCCTAACGCCTTATCATTATTAGTTAATGTTATTTTTATCGGCTTTTATCCGTAAAACCGTAGTCACAATATGCCGAAATCGATTGGGGTCTACAAGATATTTTTATGGTAATACAATAACTAGCGTAAAGAATAATCAATTAGTTGTAATTTACCCCCTGACTAGTCAAAGCAGGGGTCAGCGACTTGAATTCAGCAATTTTATCAACCCGCTTTCCCTTGCTACAGTCAAGCTCAGCAAAGCGTCCGTTAGCAAACAATACCAACTCTCCGAATAGCGAACGGTCGGCAATCTGGTGCGCGTATGAGCGAATTTCCTCAAATGTCAGATTGGCCACACACTCAGCCAGCTGACTATTGCGGTTAAATTCGTAATCTGAGGTGCCCAGGCTTATCCACAATCGCTGAGACTTCATGGATAGCGAAAGGTCGCGTTCATCAAGCTGCTTCAACAGGTTGTGCTGAATAGTAGGCCAGTATTCCTGATAAAAATCCACCTCCTCAAGCTGTTTAAACAAAAAGCCGGTAATTTCGTTCATAAGCTGGTCCGGGGAACAGTTCGGGCTTTGAATATAAAATGCCATGCCCGGATGCTGGTTCTGCGGCACGTAACCGGTGCCTACCACATAACCCAGTTGTTTCTGGGTACGCAGAACACTGAAAAACGGTGCGGCCAGTATCTGCTCTAGTACCATGCAAAGTGCCGTATCTTTCAGATTACTGCTGGGGGCCTGTAAATACAGCACCACGGCACTGTCTTCATGCTCGCTGGGCACCTGATGATATAAAGTGGTGCCAGCAGGAAGCTGGGAGACCTGACGGGGTAACGCTTCGCCGGTTGCGTAAGGACTCAAACTGCTAATCTGCTCAGCAAAACTCCGCGCCTGTTCACCTGACCAATTCCCATGCATAAAGGTTTCAAGATAATACTGTTCAAGCGCCTGTTTAGAAAAGGTCAGCATATCCTGATATTCGCATTTTTCTAATGCTTTTATCAGATCGATAGGGGCCTGAGTATTACGCTGGATAAGCACACTCATTCTTGAAAACAAGCGGTTGGTGGGTTTGTTTAGCAGTGAGTTTTGCAAGCTTTGAAGCTGCATTGCTTTACGCTGTTCAAACTGTTCCTGAGTGGGAACTTCTGTTTGCACTGCCTGTAAAAGCTGAGTCGCGAGTAGCGTCTGTTGATTGGTAAAGCCGCGGGTATGCAGGCTGAACCCGGCCTGGTGACCATACAAACGGTAGTGCAGACCGGCAATTTCAGCGCGATAATATTTGGCCTGCAAGGTGTCATTAAGACAGGCCAGCCATATTCGTTTTGCGGCGACTGATTCTAATGACTGGGTCAGGGCAGGGGTATCAAGCGAAAAGTAGATATCCCCCTTGGGACTATGAAACTGATGGTCCTGAGCAAACCAGCAGGTCAGCCCCGATTCCCGGATTAACGCTACCGGCTTTTCGTATTCAGGCTCAGGCAAAGTGAGCGAATACTCACTACCCATATATGGGTTGGGTGGTGGCAGGTACAGGGCCTCAATTTGCGGTGGTTGCGCTAGGCTTTGCTGCAGCTCGTGAGTCAACGGCTGAACACTGTAGCTGGCATTATAATGCTGGCATTCGCGCTCGGTAGGTAGTCCCGGGGCGATGAGTTTCACTCTGAGATTATCCGCTGAAAAATAACCTAATGCATGCTCCAGCACCTCGCGATCAAAACTGTCGATGGTAGTTCTGAACTGCCTGATCTCCTCCTCACTGAATAAAAACATATGCTGGGCGTATTCGCAGGCAATGGGCATCAGCTTGGGATTGTCCTCATACTGATACGCTAACGAATGTAACCGGGCTTTTTCCTGATAGCGCCAGGGGTCGTTCAATGAGCTACGAATAAGTTCGATATACGTAAACAACGCCTGTATTACAGCTTCATGATGTTGCAAGCCATCTTTTGTGAGCTGAAAATTCACGTTAAAATCTTTGTAGTCATCGCCTTCAATACCACTACCTGCGATCAGGTTTGTCACCCAGTCTTTGTCTTTCAAATACGCCAGTAGCGAGCCTTCTCCCTCATCGCCCAGTAAATGGCTGATGTAATTGAGTGGCTTTACCCGAAAGTTGTTGTGCAGAGCTGGCATTGGAAAGGTCACAATCATCCGGCGCGCCGACTGTAAGGGCTCAATATTGATTTGAATGCCTTTATGGGCATCCAGGTACAGAGGCGGCCAGTTGGCGCTGGCCGGGGTACCGGCAGGAATGTCTTCAAAAAAATGTGTTACCGCGCTGGCCAGCTCCTTCGTCGGTATGGAAGAAAAAATACATAGCGTCATATTGCTGGCACAATAATATTGCTGATGATGGGCCAACAACTTTTGCTGCAACGAGGAGATTTCATTTTGGCCAAAGATATGGGCATTACCTACCGAAAACTGGCTGAACGGGTGCGCCGGGTTGCAGGTTTCTTTGTGGATTTGATACAGCCTGCGAAGATCATCTTTACGTTTAAATTGAAATTCTGCCTCAATGGACTGAATTTCTTTTTCCAGCGCCGCTGTCTTAAGCAATGGATGTTGCAGCATATCTGCAAAGGCTGGGAGTAGGGTAGGCAGCGAGGTATTGCGACAATGAAAATGATAATTTGCGTATTCGGTGCCCGTCCAGGCATTGATAGCGCCGCCCTGGCGCTCCACCAAGTTATTAATCTGGTTGGGTTCGGGCAGATGTTCACTGCCTAAAAACAGACCGTGCTCTAACAGATGGGCCAGGCCCTCACAGTCTTTAGGATCGTAAAAGTGGCCTGCTTTTACTGCCATCGAAACATAGCTCACCGCAGAGTCCTCAAGGGGACAATGCATTACTTTAAGACCATTAGGTAAAGTAAGAAAATGAGATTGCGTGAAATTAAGTGTTGTCAAAATGCCCTCAATTCATTGGGTTTTACTGCATTTTAAGGAATCAACACACTCCACTAATTCCCTGACTTAAACATTAGTATGAGATACCAAAGAATTCGAACATTATCTCTAGGTTATAAATACGCCTTCTGCTATCGTTAAAGAGCAGTATCTCATCTTATTAGTAATGTTATGTCACGTCAAAGCAGCGATTCCATTTTGCTATTTATCATGCGCCACGGAGAGGCAGAAGACTTACGTCGCGACGATAAGTCACGCAAGCTCACCGACTTCGGGCGTACCCAGGCGGTAACCACCTCACGCTGGCTGGCTAAGTACAGCCCGGATCATGCTATTGATCTGGCATTGGTTTCGCCGTATCAGCGAACCCGCCAGACCTTTGATATGATGACAGAGGATAATAAGTTCAGTGAGATGCAGTTGTGCGACGATATTATTCCGGATGGGGATGTGCGACTGGCCCACGATTACATCGATGCAATGCTTGCTCAGGCCCGTAAATTGCCAATGAATAATGTGTTGGTGGTCAGCCACATGCCCTTTGTCAGCTATTTTGTCGATGAGCTTTGCCGAACACAGCGAACCGCGTTGTTTGCTACGGGGTCGGTCGCCGTTATTCGTTATTCTCTCGTTCGTCATCAAGGTGAGTTACTGGAGCATTATCAGGGGTAGATCTTTTCCTGCCAGCTCACAGGCCACTATTTTTTATTAGTGTTGCGCTTTAGAAAAATGTTACCGGTCCGATACATACTCTAAGTGAGAGGCTGCGACATGATTCTTCCCTAACGGACAGGGCAGTCGCGTTAATGAGCAACGGTAATGACCACCAAATCAATCCCCGAAATGTTACGGCATTCGCTGGAAAGTCATATGGCTGAGGCGGATTTACGTGATGACGATGAGTTGCGTCAACTGATGGGAAAGTTAACTAACTTATCCCAGAAAGTCGCCGCGGCCAAAGCCCAGGCGCTGGCGCGCCGGGCCGATACGTCCGATTAATCGTCAGAGCCGTCGCTTTGCGCCAGATAATACTCAGGCATTATCCTGACGGTCTTGATCATGTTCTCTGTAATATCCACAATTTCGATAGGGTAGCCGGATAGCCGAACACTCACCCGATTCTCAGGAATTTCTTCCAGATACTCTAAAATCAAGCCATTTAATGTTTTGGGCCCCTCGGTAGGCAGGTTCCATTCCATTTCCCGATTTAAATCACGGATATTCGCACTGCCATCGACCAGCACGCTGCCATCTTGCTGCAAATGTGCTTCTTTGCTGTGGTCCGGCACCATGCTAGTGGTAAAGTCGCCCACAATCTCTTCCAGAATATCTTCCAGCGTTACCAGCCCATGATGTCGCCGTACTCATCTACCACCAACGCAATCCGTTCTTTTTCGGTTTGAAACTTATACATCAGGGTATGCAAGGGCGTGGACTCGGGGGTGTAATACACTTCACGCACCGCCCGCAATAAGCTGCTTTTAGTAAACTGGTCGCGCGACAACAACCGCAATGCATCACGCACGTGAACAAAGCCCACTGCGTCATCGATACGATCGCGATACAACAACACCCGGGTGTGCTGGGAGCTGGTCAGTTGCTTTTGAATTTTTTTCCAATCATCGTTGATATCGATAGCAAAAATTTCGGCGCGGGGCACCATGATATCTTCAGCGGTAACGCTTTCCAGATCTAGTATGCTGACCAGCATATCCTGGTGCTTTTTAGGAATCATGGCCCCGGCTTCATACACCACGGTGCGCAATTCTTCGCGACTCAGTGAGTCGTCGCTGCCTGTGGTGGGATTGATTCTCAGAATATACAAAATGCTGTTGGTAATACTGTTGATGAGGGCTACAAAGGGATACATCACCGTTAACAGCGGCAGCAAAATTACGGAGCTGGGAAAGGCGATTTTTTCAGGATAAAGCGCCGCCAGCGTTTTCGGGGTCACTTCAGCAAAAATCAGTAAGATCAGCGTCAACCCAAAAGTTGTGGCAAAAAAGCCCCAGTAATCACCAAACAGCCGGGTACAGATAATGGTTGCAATCGAAGACGCTGCTATATTGACCAGGTTATTACCGATCAGGATCAGACCAATAAGCCGATCGGGGCGGTCGAGTAGCTTCTGAACCCGTTTCGCTGAGGTGTTCCCTTCATTTTGCAGATGCTTAAGCCGGTAGCGGTTTATCGACATCATGCCGGTTTCAGAACTAGAGAAATAAGCAGAAAATAATATGAGCACTGCCAGTATAATACACAGCGTGCTGGTTGATATGGCGTCCAACTATGGGTTTCCTATACCTTGGTGATTTTCAATGTTGTGTTGCGTAACCAACAGAATTTTTAATGTACAGTACCGCATTTACCCATGCGTGTGACTGAATTCTGGTTAAAAATTATTTAACACCGGTTACAGCAGTACCTCCCGAACAAAACGACTGCCAAAGTAGGCGAGTGTAAGTAACACAATGCCGATGATATTCATGACAATTAACTGGCGACTCCGCCAGCCTCTGAGCGTTTGTCCTGCCAGCATAAAAATATACAGGATCAGAGCCAGGATAGATAACACTGTTTTATGGGCATACTGTAAACTGAACATGTCATCTAAGAAAATAAACCCGCTCAATAATGAAATAACCAGCAAGCCGGTACCAATTTGCAGTAGCCGGAACATCAGACCTTCAACCAGGGTTAATGGCGGCAATCCGGAATGTAACAGTGACGAGCCTTTTTGTTTTAACCGAAACGTAATGTAGGAAACCTGCAACGCGTACAAAAAGGCAATAGCCAGGGTGCCGTAGGCAAACAATGACAACGTGATATGCACCACCAGACCCGGATGCAGTTCGATATGCATAATATGATTAACCGGAATCAGCAATGACGCCAGTACCGTCAGTGCCGCAAATGTAAATACCACGGGCAGCATAATACGGTTGGGTAATACTTTGGCAGAGACCAGCAGTGCAGCTGTAATGAGCCAGGCGACCAATGACAATACATTGGTGATACTCATGTTTTGTCCCGGAGCCAGGATAATAGCTTTAGTCAGAAACAACACATGGGCGGTACAGCCGATACCGGCAAGTATTAACGGCAAACCTGATGAGGGGGGGCCTGATGATGAATAAAGCGGCGCACCAGCACGGTTGCTGCAATAACATAAAATATTACCGCTATCGGGGCAAAAAGCGAGGTCATGA
This sequence comes from Salinimonas marina, assembly GCF_015644725.1. Classification (NCBI taxonomy): domain Bacteria; kingdom Pseudomonadati; phylum Pseudomonadota; class Gammaproteobacteria; order Alteromonadales; family Alteromonadaceae; genus Salinimonas; species Salinimonas marina. Next base: position 2,554,911 of record NZ_CP064795.1, on the reverse strand, counting down.
ATTGTCCTGTTGAACCGGCATCTAGGATTGGGCTACCTGAGTTTGCTGGCCTGCGAATAATGCAGGCCTTTGTACAGGAGGGTATTGTTACTGTAAGTGTTGATAAAATTCAACCATATGCTTGATTTTTAGTGCTATGAATCACCATATCAGACAGATAATGACGCTTGGACAGCCCGGCACGGTCTTAACCTCGTGCTATTTTCCCCCTCATCAGAAAAATCTTCGTCATCTGATGGTACGTTCGTTGCGCAAATTTCGTTATACTAGACTCATTAACCAAACAAAGAAGACTCTTGTGTATGTTTGAGAATTTATCTGAACGTCTTGGCCAGACCCTCAAAAATGTGAGTGGCCGGGGACGACTGACCGAAGACAACATCAAAGATACCCTGCGCGAAGTGCGTATGGCGCTGCTTGAAGCCGATGTTGCACTGCCGGTGGTCAAAGAATTTGTCGCGCAGGTGAAGGCCCGCGCCGTGGGCACCGAGGTGTCAAAAAGCCTCAAGCCCGGCCAGGTTTTCATCAAGATTGTGCAATCTGAGCTTGAATCGGTCATGGGGAGGCGAATGAAAAGCTGAACCTGGCGACCCAGCCGCCCGCCGTGGTACTGATGGCTGGTTTGCAAGGTGCGGGTAAAACCACCAGTGTGGGTAAGCTGGCTAAGTACCTGACTGAGCGTGAAAAGAAAAAGGTCATGGTGGTCAGTGCCGATATCTATCGTCCGGCGGCTATTAAGCAGCTGGAAACCCTGGCAGAGGAAGTCAATGTCGGCTTCCATCCGTCCACGGTATTACAAAAGCCGGTGGATATTGTCGAAGAGGCCATCGATACGGCCCGTAAACAATTTTATGATGTACTGTTAGTCGATACCGCAGGTCGCCTGCATGTTGATGCAGACATGATGGACGAAATTAAAGCGCTGCATGCGGCGGTCAAACCCATCGAAACTCTGTTCGTGGTCGATGCCATGACGGGTCAGGATGCGGCCAATACAGCCAAAGCCTTTAATGATGCGTTACCCCTTACCGGGGTGATCTTAACCAAAGCCGATGGTGATGCCCGTGGTGGTGCGGCCCTGTCGGTCCGAAAAATTACCGGTAAGCCAATTAAGTTTTTGGGTATGGGCGAAAAAGTCGATGCCTTAGAGCCTTTCCATCCCGAGCGGGTGGCGTCACGTATTCTGGGCATGGGCGATGTATTAAGCCTGATTGAAGATGTTGAGCGTAAAGTCGATAAAGACAAAGCGCAGAAGCTGGCGAAGAAAGTTCAGAAAGGCAAAGGCTTCGATCTGCAAGATTTCAAAGAACAGCTTGAGCAGATGAAAAACATGGGCGGCATGATGGGCATGATGGATAAAATGCCGGGCATGGGTGGCATGATGGATAAAATAAAAGATCAGGCCAACGATAAGCAGTTTAACCAGATGGAAGCCATCATCAGTTCTATGACCCCGGGCGAACGCGCCCGTCCTGATATTATCAAGGGCTCGCGTAAGCGTCGCATCGCGGCTGGGTCAGGCACGCAGATTCAGGATGTGAATCGATTGCTTAAGCAGTTCACTCAGATGCAAAAGATGATGAAAAAGATGTCTGGAGGCGGCATGAAAAAAATGATGCGCCAAATGAAAGGCATGATGCCACCGGGTGGCGCTGGTGGTATGTTCCCGCCCCGGTAGCCCAGGGCGCGCTATGGCCAGGGACAGTGGCCTGTTTGACCATTCACCAGCTGTCGCTGGATAAAAAATGCCGGTACGTACGCCGGCATTTTTGTATGTGCAAACCGATCATATTGTTTACAACACTACCTTCTCAGCGCTTTTTTTGGCAAAATAGCCCGCCGGCAAGGGCAGGAAGGCGCGGCCACAACGCCGCTTTTTTAGCCTTTTATAATAACAACAAAGCAGCTTTTGCTACCCAACTACAAAGGTTTTTATGGCTGGTTTAAAACGCATCATCCTTATTGATACTCATTTACCTGGCATCGTGGAGCTCAAACTCGAAGGACACACCAATATTTGCGGTACCAATGCTTCGGGTAAAACCACCTTACAGCGTCTGATTCCGGTATTTTACGGCGAGTATCCCAGTCGGGTAGTACCGGCGACCCGCGACAGTTTCGAGCGCTGGTATTTACCCCGAACCTCCAGCTTTATTATCTACGAGTATACCCGAGCGGATGGGCAGCTGTGTCAGGCGGTATTAAGTTCCACCGGTAATGGGGTGAATTATCGGTTTATCGGTAAAGCGTTTGAGCTGGAAGACTACCTGGTTTCTCAGAAAAAGGGCAAATATACCAGCCTCAGCAGCACCGAAATTGCCCGCAATATGAAACGCAACAATGTGCTGGTGACCAGTCAGCTGAACACCAAAGATTTCAGGGCTATATTGCAAAACGATCATAGCGTCTTAAACCATAGCAGTAACGCCCGGGAACTGCTGGGGTATTCACGTAGCTTTAGTTTGTGTGCCCGGCAAACGCATATTCGGCATATGGAAAAGCTGGCCAAAGCGGTGCACTCCAAAGAAGGCAAAATGGAAACCATAAAAGCCATGATTGCCGCTATCCTGGAAGAGGATGGGGTGCAGCCGCCCACCTCTGGGTTAAGTCGCCAGCGGGTCGATGACTGGATCCGCGAGTGTCATCTGATCAAACAGTTTGAACGCATTCGGCCCGAATTTGCGCGGCTGGAACAAGCCGATCTTGCCCTTAGTGATACCGAATCGGGCCTGGCAGAATTAGCCGCCTGTTTTGAGACCGACATCTCGGTACTGGATGCCCGGGTGGAGAACACCAAGGCAGACCTTAAAGACAATGAGTTTGCTAAAAAACAGTGTGAAACAGAATGGCACAGCCAGCGGGATACGTTAAACCAGACCTTATCGGGAGCCCGCGCGGACGTTGAAAAGTACAGCAGCGAGCTGGAAACCGTGGAACAGGAATATGAACACTGGCAACAACAAAACATCGATCAGTTAAAAGACGATGTGGCCAGCCTGGGTCAGTGGCAAAACGAGCTTACCACCGTCAGTAACCGCTATAACTTGCTTACCGAACAGCATCAGGATGTTGAGTCCGCGTACTCCCGCCAGCTGGCAGAGCAGGGCGAGCGATTGGCCGCGACCCTGGAAGAGCTGGCGCAAAATCGGCAGCAAACGGCTGAAAAGTACGCTGAGCAACAACAACGTGAGCGTGATGGTCTGCATGACTTAAAACAACAGTTTGCAGAGCAACTGCAAAAACTAAATGATGATACACAGCAACGCCTCAGTAGCCTCAAAGTATCCCATGCCGAACTTAATGCCACCGTCACGAATACGGGCTTTAATGAATTTGAACAGTCACAACTGGATTTGATGGATGCAGCGGTTAAAGAAGCCACGATTAATGAGGATGCTGCCAGAAGTGAATACCGCTCGGCGCAGCAAGCCCATCACAAAGCGGTGCAGCACCGCAGCCAGGTGGATAAACAGCTGGAAAGGCTACGTTTACAGTACGCAGAACAGGAAAAGGTTATTGCTGGCGTTCAGCAATTGCTGTATCCCGGCGAAGGCTCCTTGCTGGAGTTTTTGCATAAAAATGTGGATCGCTGGGAAACCACAGTAGGCAAGATAATCCGTCCGGAGTTGCTGGAACGTACTGATCTGGCCCCCGGGCTGGTGGCAGACTCTGAGCACCACGAGAACCACATCTTTGGGATGCGGCTGGCCACTGAAGCACTGGATACCCCAGAATACGCTCACTCAGAACAGCAGTTACAACAGCAGCTGCAAAGCGGCCAGGCTCAGCTGACGGTGATACATGAGCAGCAAAACGAGCAGGAAAGCTTGCTGGCGCAGGCAAATGAAGCGGTCCGTCACTGTGAGCTGACGCTTTCTAAGCAGGATAATGCGGTTCGCAGCGCCGAGTCGACCCGCAAACGTACCCAACAAGATCGAGAAAGCTTGCAAAGTGAGTATCAGCAGGCGTTAAGCCAGCGCCGGACAAAAATCAAAGCGCAACTGGCAAGCAATGAACAGGCACAGCAAAAAATTCAAAGCCAGTTCCAACAAGAGCGCGATAAGGTAAAACAACAGCAGGGGGAAACCCAGTCCGAACACAGTTTCCACTGGCAGCAGTTACTCAGCGATATCAACACCCGGCTGACCCAGATCGACAGTGAAATTCGCCAGGCCAAAACGATGGCTGCCAGCGAACGTCAGGAACTTGAAGGCTGGCTAAGCAATGAGCTTAATCAGCGCGGCGTGGATGTAGATGAAATCGGGCAGCTGAAAAAGCGTCAGAAAGCATTGAAAAGTAAAATTCAGCAAACCGAAAGTCAGCGCCATCTGGTGGCCGACTTTGAGCGCTGGTACCAGCATACCTTTATCACCCAGAAAGTCAGCTGGCAGAGCGCGTTGAGTGATGCCCGCAAGCAGCTGGCAGAGGCAGAGCGCAGCCTGGCATCCAAACTGGCGTTGTATCGCGAGCAGCGAGATCAGTACCAGCAGCAGTACGAACAGCTGGAAGCTGCGTTGCATACCGCTTCAGATCAGCAGGAGAAGGTGCGTAACCTCAACAAAACCCTGGGCCGGCTTAATCTGCCCAAACACCAGGTGAGTGAGACACTGAAGCAGGATGAACTGAGCATCAGTCAACGGGTGTCCCGGGTCCAGGAGTTACTTCAGCAACGTGAAACGCTGGTGGCAGATGTCAAAAATTATATTGAACGCTTTGATCAGCTGATTGCCGCGCAGGCCGGCACCGGCTTATCCGACACCTGGGAACGGGCACGCGAAGAATGTGCCACTACCAATGCTCAGGGCATCAAGTCAATCGATCACCGACGCATGGTAGCGCACCTGGCCCAACTGCTTAATGTTATTGTGCCGCAGAAGTTACAGGGGCTTAAAGAGCAGGGCCGGATTTTTGGCGCGGATTTAACCCAGTACTATTTTGTGCTGGCCGATATCGATAAGCGCATCGTTTCTCAAAGCCGCCGTATTTCGCAGGAGGTAGATGGCGAACTGTTTCTGGATGGGGTGTCAGACTCAGCCGTTAAGATTCGCTCACGTATCAGCGAATTGGAGTTCTGGCCTGAACTAAAGCAGTTTCGCGAACATTACGAAGCCTGGATCGATGATGGCTCGGCGCAGCTACCGGCAGAGGAATACGGTCAGAGTATGCGTAAAGTACTCGATATCTTAGGCAGAGCCGCGCTAGGTGGTGGTATCAGCAAGCTGCTGGATATTGAACTGCACCTGCGAGAAGGCAACAGCGATCTGGTGATCCGTACCGACCGGCAGTTAAATGAGTCTTCCAGTCATGGAATGGCCTATATGATTTTGTGCAAATTTCTGCTGGCGTTTACCCGGTTATTACGTGGGGATGAAAATACCGTGGTCCACTGGCCCATCGATGAGCTGGGCACGCTGCACCAAAGCAACGTAAAGAAAATTTTTGATGCTTGTCATAATAACAATATCAGCGTAGTGGGAGCCTTTCCCAATCCCGAATCGGAAGTACTCAGCCTGTTCGAAAATCGTTATCTCATTGACAAGGTCAGTCGTCAGTTGCAGGTAGTGCAGCCAAAAACCAATGCCATTTCCAGCCGAATTGCTGCCCGTCGCCAACAACAGGAGGTGTCCGCATGATGAATGAAACAGGTCGGGTGCTGAGCCTGCTGCTGGAAGGTAAATTTATTTGTCAGGTGACCGATGAAGAAGCCTGGCGCTTTCTTAAAAGTCGCCATAGTGTTGCGACTATCGAACCGCATCTGGCATTGTTAAATCGTAGTCTGGCCAGCACCGCTGACGGCGAAGTGTTTTTTTGTGCCTATAACACGCTGGGCGAAGCAGAGCGTAAGGTTTTACAACAACAGTTTCAGGATGTGGCGACGAATCTGGTGCCCCTGGTGGAATGGCTGATGCTGGTACAACAAGCCAGTGAGTCAGATATTCCTTTGACCATGGGCGCGGCCCTGCGCCTGAGTGAATTACAAACAGTTATTGAAGACACCCCGGCCTATGCCGAACAACTTGGAAAGATATCACGGTATCGGCTGTTTAACTCCGCCAGTGTTAATTTAGACGGCCAGCTGAAGCAGGTGTTTAAGCGACTAACTGATCTGGGTTATTTGTATAAGCCTAATATCGAGAAACAAATTTATCTGGCCACCGGCAAAGTTGAACACCTGTACGAGATGATTAAGTTTATTGATGAGACTGAGTCGCTGTCGTTGGCAGAGCAGGCCGATGCGGCCATTACCCAGGGTAATCTGCTATGAGTCAGACGCTGCTGCAGGCGGGAGCGCGGCTCTTTAATGCGTTAAGCCGGCATCATGATCTCATTATGCAGGCTTACCTGAGTGGCCAGGTAGATGAAGCCCAGGCCAGCCCCAAAGTGTTGGATCAGTTAGTACAGCTGGGGGTGCTTTGGCGACCTGATGTACACAGTGCCTTGCGGCTGAAAAGCGCGGTGCGCAATCTGCTTGAAGGCAGCTTGCAGGATGAGCGCAACCGTACGGTCAATGCCAATATCGGCGCCGCTCTGGCCAGCCTGAAAACCCTGGCGGAACATTACAAAGAAGCCTTGCACTACAGCCGCTATAGTGACGCGCAGGCACACATGAGCGAGCTTACCGAGCATGTTTATCAGCTGACTGAATCGTTAGGAAATAGTGTTCGGGTAATGTTCAGCCGGATAAATAACGAATTTGGGTATGTGGCTTCGGTGGAGGCCAAAATTCGTGAAAACGAACTGGCCCAAAGCCAGGTTTCAGAGCTATTACAGCAGCTGGAATGCTTTCGGTTTGATGAGCTTAGCGAAGTGGCGGGCAGCCAGCGCGAACTGCGTCACTTGCTGGTAGTGGCGCTTCAGCAAAGCTTTTCTGATGCGGCGCAGGAGCTGGCTGTGGCGCAGGCTCGCTTACTCGACTTGCTAGGCCGCTTTCGGGAGTTTCAGGGGCGTACCCGGCTGCTCAAAGGATTTTTACTGCATACCGAGCAGCATCCGGATTTTACTCCTTCTGAATACCCGGCGCTCTCACAGGTCCCGGTCTTGTTCAATCAGGCCCCGGGCTTACTGAATGCGGCTGCGGTCGACGTGAATCAGGTCGAGCACGAAAATGATTATCAGCAATTGGTGTCTTCTTTGACTCATTGGCAGCGTCGCGGCCAGAATGCCGGGGCCAACACCGAAGCGGCCGATATTGATGTCGGTGAACAAAGCACGGTGGCGCTCGAAAAAGGCGAAATCCAACAAGCGGTAGAAAGTTACTTCTGTAAGGTTATTGATACCGGCCAGGCATGTTCCGCGCTGGAGTATTATCAGCAGCAGCAACTGGCGTTTGATTCTGAGGTTTGGCTTTATCAGGTCATCGGTGGTTACCAGGCACTTCATGAGACCGATAAAGCATTTTTTGCATTAGATACCGAAGGTCAGGTTCATACCCTGTTCACCGGCAATTATTATATTCACGATGTGACCCTGGGCTTACGCTAAAGCACGGCCTCCCGGATAGCGGCGAAGTCGTCTTCAACACGGTACCAGGGTTACTTCGTATCAGTGGAGGCTCAGTGGCCAAGGGCCAAGGGGCAAGGCCAAGGACAAGGGCAAAGCACCAATGGGCAAAAGTTGGGAATCTGTGTAGACGTGGTTTATAATTAACACAGTTTTTACATGGTTCCGGGCGTATTGCGTGACCTGGGCAGGCTGGTTTCAGGTTGACCAGAGTGGGCAAACCTAATCTGACAGAGGCGCGTTAAACCCGTCTGAACCTTTCTGTAAAAATGTGCGTAACAGGCTTGTCATTATTTTCCCTTCGCCTGCTCAGACATCGCTCAGGCCGGGGGTTTCACCTATTTTTTTCGTCGGCACCGGCGAATGGAGAGACCTATGCAGTTGTCCAGCCAGCAAACCTTTAATCAGGCTTTAATCCGCCTGTCAGTATTGCTGTACCAGGTAGATAACAAGGTAACCCTGACCGAACAGGACTATCTGGAAGAATTACTCGCGTCTTTGGACTGGCAAAGCCCCATTTGCCGGGAGGCATTCTTTAATGATGTGGTTTATCAGACGCGACTGGCACTGGATACCGGAGAAGGTATTTACTATCTGCGTTCTTTCAAAGACGATTTATTGTTTGATGCCGAAAAGGCCATGGAAGTGGCAATGGCGATGACCGGTATTGATGGCGATCGCAGCGAGGAGGAAACTGAGATCCTGGCTCTGCTAAGCCACAAGATGCTGGCAAAAGCACTGGTCTCCCCAAAATCTAAACCAGCAGCAACAAACCACCTGAACTAATCCGTTTTCTGTTATAGCGAAGCGACATCCTGGATGTTGCTTCCCAGTAGTATTTATTTGATTCCTGCCATCCGCATTTATGTTCAAAGCTCTAAAACCAAGCCATCCGTCTACTACTTGAAGATTCCATGACGGTGCTAACCCCGGCTTACCCCATAAAACTGTCAGAATTATTTACACTCTCCAATCCTCAAATTATAGACGATTATCTATGGTCCTGTTTACTTTAGTAATTTTAATACTGGCGTGTTCTATGCGTATTTTTCTACTGCTGCATTGATGTTTTGTGTAAGTACTCCTATTTCCTTTGTCCAGGAATTGTCATTATGAAAATCAAAATTATGGTCTTTTTATGCGGTGTTTTTCTTGCCTTACCGCTTAGTGCTGCCGTGGTTAAAGTTGCCAGCGACGACTTTACCGCTTCGGCGAATGTCATCACTTTCTCTGAGTTTCCATTAGGAACCGTAAACCCTACGTATACGCCAGCCGAATATGCCGGCGATGTGGGCGATCCAACGATCACCTTTGGCGGTTTTTTTATGGGTCAGTCATTAAGTGCGACCCCTGGTGTAGATTGTCCCGGAGCGGCGGCCTCAGCATGTATTGTAGGGACCCCCACCGGGCCATTGATGCTGGACCCGGATTCACCCGATACCTTTACTGTTACGGATGGTTCAAACCCGAGCTCACCGGTGTTATCCGGTACCCCTACCTTTAATGGCGGTATTGCTTTGCTTTTCAGTGAAGATCAATTTGCTGTTGGCTTTGATGGCGGCTTCTTTAATGCGGTCGCGTCTACTGCCATTACCGCCTTTGCCCGCGATGGCAGTATGCTGGGGTCGATTGGCAACGATGTGGAAGGTATCGAGTTTTTGGGGCTGGCACTATCTAATGGAGCCAGCGAGATAGCCGGGGTCTTTCTGGATTTAATTGGCGCCGAGCCCGCAGGCTTTGCTATCGATAATGTTCGCTTTGGTACCGCCGATGAAGTCGATGTCATCATCATTGATGATGGTGACGAGAATGGCGGTCCGCAAGCCGATGTTCCCGAACCAGCCACCATCTTTATATTCACGATATTGTGTGCAGGGTTGGCAGGCCAGCAAAGACTGAGACATCAGCTAAAAGCTTAACAACACAGTAAACCTGTTAAAACGCAGGTAACAGGCATAAAAAGAGGCATCCGAAGATGCCTTTTTTATGCCTGGATATTTTACCCAATTCACAATGACTGACGGTGGGCTTCTTCCATCTCGTCTTCTAAACGCTGACTTTCATCGGCTCTGGGTTTGGTAAAGCGTGCCAGTCCCAGATACAACACCGGTGTAAGGTATAGCGTAAATACCACGGCAATGCCCAGGCCACCAAATACCACCCAACCAATGGCGTTGCGTGACTCAGCGCCCGCCCCGGTAGACAGAATCAATGGCAGACCACCCAAAATGGTAGAAACCAGGGTCATCATGATGGGGCGCAACCGCACCTTACCGGCCTCTACAATAGCATCATAGACACTGTGGCCCTGGTCGCGCAGCTGGTCGGCGAACTCAATCAGCAATATGGCATTTTTTGCCAGCAGTCCGATAAGCATCACCAATCCGATTTGTGAATACACATTGATGGTGGTGCCGGTCAGATACAAGGCATAAATAGCCGCAGCAATACCAAAGGGCACGGTGAGCATCACCACAATGGCACTGTTGACGCTTTCAAACTGCGCCGCCAGCACCAGCAGCACAATGATAAAGGCCAGCACATAGGTCAGCGCCACTTGTTTCGATGTTTCTTCAAAGGTTTGGGCTTCACCTAAGAAAATAAGGCCGATACCGTCGGGAAGGGATGACTGCAGGCCGCGAATCTTTTCCACCACCTCATTGATGGGCATATCTTCGGGAAGCTCCATTTCCATTTCAATTGCCCGGCGCTGAGCCTGACGTTCCAGTTCGGCAGCCACCCCTTCTTCGGTAATGTAGGCAATGCTGGACAGTGGCACCAGGGCCCCATTTACTGATTTTACGTAAAGATTGGTTAAGTCTGCAGGATTGCTGGTGTTACGTTCACTGGACTGCAACATGATCGGAATCGCCTGATCGCCAACATTCAAATCGGCAATATCATCTCCGTTAACGGCCGCTCGCAATGTACTGGCTATATCAGACAGAGGGACACCAAGTTCTTCTGCCCGGCGACGATCGATATTGATGCGCATTTGTGGCTGGGTGGGCTCGTAGCTGATACGCGGCGCACCGACTTCTGGCAAAGCCTGTTCAATCTTAACAGAAAAGTCCTGAGCTGCTTTAAATATGGTTTCATAGCTGCTGCCGGTAAGCGCAATCTCCAAACCACCGCCTTGCCCACGCAGGTTAAGACTGTTGCCCCCAAAGGCATTGCCAGGCGCTCCGGGAATAGCGCGTAATTGTGGACGAATTTCTTCAATTACATCCTGCAGTGATTTGTCCCGGGCATCCCAGTGCTGCAAAGGGGCGGTAATGAATACAATGTTGGGATCCCAGGAGCCGACCACGGTGTAAACCGAGTCGATGGTGCCATTGTCCACATAGGGCATTAGCACTTCTTCCATCTTTTCGGCCTGGCGGTTCATAAAGTTCATACCCGCACCATCGGGGCCGCGGGCAAAGATTCGGATAGTGCCGCGATCCTCACTGGGTAACAATTCATTGTCTATCTGAGTGGCAGTAAACCAGGCGCCCACACCTGCCGCAATGCTAACAAAGACAATGATCCAGCCATGCCGAAGCGACCAGCCTAACGAGCGTTGATAGCCGTTTAACCCGGCGTAACCAATCCGGCCCAGTGTGCGAGCGAACCAGCCATCAGACTTCTTGTTTTTAAGGGCAGGCGTGCGGTCAGGGCCGGAACCAGCGACAGCGCCACAAATGAGGAAATAATCACCGCACCCGCTAATACTCCGCCAAATTCCCGAAACAGACGGCCGGCGGTGGAGGGTAAAAAGGCAATGGGAATAAACACCGAGGCCAGCACTGCGGTGGTAGCGACTACGGCGAAAAAGACTTCCCGAGAGCCAACCACGGCAGCCGCGCGGGCACCTAATCCTAAACTGCGACGACGCTGAATATTTTCTGATACCACAATGGCATCATCCACAATCATTCCGGTAGCCAGCACCAGTGCCAGCAATGTCAGAATATTGATGGAAAAGCCCAACGCCCAGATAATGGCCAGCGCGCCGGCCAGGGAGACCGGTATCGACAACGCCGGTACAATCGTTGCTCGCCACGAGCCAATGAAAATAAGTAGCGTGAATATTACCAGCAACACCGTCAGACTGAGTGACTGCACCACTTCGCTCACCGAGTCGCGGATAAATTCAGCATCGTCGGAGGTCAGCACGATATCCATGTCGGCAAAACGCTGATTCATCTGCGTCACCATGGCTCGCACTTCATCCGAGATTTGGATGGTGTTGGAGCTGGCCTGCCGGATCACCCCCAGGCCAATAACCGGTTTGCCATCCAGGCGTACCATGCTGGTGGTATCGGCGGGCCCGAAATAGACACTGGCCACATCGCTGATACGCACATCGCCCTGTAACACAATGCCCGCTACGTCCTCGGCCGACACCGAGGTCGCATCGGCGCGGACTATTAAAGACTGATCCTGAGACTGGATGCTTCCGGCCGGCACATCAAACGGCGCCGTGCGCAGTGCCGCGGCAACATCGGTCATGGATAAACCAAAACTGGTTAGCCGCAGCGGATCCACCGAAACCCGCAGGGTTCGTTCACGGTTACCGCTAAGCTGCACATCGGCAACGCCGGGAATACTTAAAAATAATGGGGCTAAATCGGTATCAACCCGCTCGGTTAAGGTTTCCATATCCAGGGTGTCGGAGGACACGGCCAGACTGACCACCGCCTGAGCATCACTGTCGGCGCGAATAATCGAAACCTGCTCCACATCTTCAGGCAGCTCCCGCTGGACCCGGCTTACCGATTCGCGGGTTTCATTGGCTGCATCTTCCAGATTAACCCCGGGGCGAAATTCAACCCGGATACGGGCAGAATTTTCTTCGCTTTGGGCATAGATGTTCTTTACCCCGCTAACCCGTGCCACCGCGCCTTCTAAGCGACTGGTGAGCTCGGCATCCACTGTCTCAGGCGAGGCGCCCGGTAGTTGGGCGGTAACAGTAATGGTCGGTGTGTCGACATCGGGAAGTTCACGAACTTCCAGTCCGTTCAGGGCAGCAAAGCCGGCAATGATAATCAGCAGATTAAGCACGACAATCAACACCGGGCGGCGAATAGCCGTAGACGGCAAATCATTCGCCTGGGAGGTCAGCTTGCTCATTGCGGGCTTCTCCGGGCCAGCTCGGTAGTGACTTCCTGACCATTACGCAGCCGCTGAACACCTTCGGAGATAAGCAGGTCACCTTCCTCTAAATCGCCGGAAACCAGGATGGTGCCACGCAGCCGCTGATGAACTTTAACATCGACCCGTTTGGCCTTACCTTCCTCTGAAATCCAGACATAAGCTCCATTTGCGCCCCACAACAGGGCAGCTTCAGGAATGGCGGCATAGCGATTACCGTTGATGGATAATCTGACCCGAAAACTCATGCCGGGGCGATATTTATCCTTACTGTTATCCAAAATCGCCCGGGCCCGCATCGTCCGGTCGACTTCATTGATACGTGAGTCAATTTCAGCTATCTGGGCTGGAATTTTTTGTTCCCGGTCGGTCCAGGGCTGCAACGACACCGAGGGTTCATTCATCAAAATGGGAAGGGCGGCTTCCGGTGCCCGAAAATTAACATACAGTTTAGTTCTGTTATCCAACGTGGTGATCGCAGTTTGCGTGGTAATGCGATCGCCTTCTTCAATGTCGGTCAGACCCACCACACCATCAAACGGCGCTTCTACCGTACGGTCATCTAAATCGGCCTGCGCTTCATCCAGGTTGACCTGGGCCAGGTCGCGTTCGGTCTGTGCCACATCCAGCTCGCTTTGAGAAACGGCGCCTTTATTCAGCGTATTTTGCAGTCTTTCGAGTGAACGCTGGGCATCCTGCAGTTGTAGCTGTGCACGACGCACGGCCACTTGCTGACGTCTATCATCAAGCCGCATCAGGACTTTATCTTTTTCAACATACTGTCCCGGTACGAAGTTTATTTCTACCACTTCATCGGCCACGGCGGGGTACAGGGTAACCGAGCGCACCGCTTCGGCGGTGCCGACGGCTTCAATATCGCGGTTGGCGTATTCAAAGGTGACTTTTTCTAATACCACCAGCTTGGCCTGACTATCACCGAAGTATTGCGCAGTTGCCAACGGGGCAAGCAGGGTCAATACAACCCCCAGAACCAGTGCCGGGACTGGCTTTATGAGTTTTGTGAACATTATAATTCCATTATCTTAAAAAAGGACGAAACCATGCTGGCAGTTCGTGTGGTATTAAAACGCGAATAGCCGCAGGATGGTTCGAACGTTGCTTATCATTAATGTTATTGCAACGCCTTTTATAGCACCACAAGGGCTCTAGCTAAGCAATTGCAGTTCGGCGTATTCCCGATACAGTGTGTCGCTTTTCATCAACTGCACATGCTTGCCCTGGGCGGTAATCTTACCCTGGTCCAGCACAATGATACGGTCGGCATGCTGTACAGTCGCCAGCCGGTGGGCAATCACGATGGTAGTACGTCCGCGCATAAGCGATGACAGGGCTTGCTGAACCATCTTTTCAGAACGGGCGTCCAAGGCGCTGGTGGCTTCGTCTAGCAGCAACACCGGCCGGTCTGCCAGGATGGCCCGGGCAATGGCAATACGCTGGCGCTGTCCGCCGGATAAGCGCACGCCCCGTTCTCCCAGCTGTGTATGGTAGCCATCCTCAAGCGCTTCGATAAACTCATCAGCAAAGGCGTTTTTAGCAGCGGCCACCACATCTTCATCGCTGGCATCTTCACGGCCATAGCGGATGTTTTCCATCACCGTGGTAGCGAACACCACCGACTCCTGACTGACCATCGCAATCTGGTTACGTAAATCGTGCAGCTTCAGTTGCTTTATCGAGTATCCCCCCAGTGTAATGTCACCTTCATTCACATCATAAAAACGCAACAGCAACTGAAACAATGTGGTTTTGCCGGCGCCACTGGCGCCCACTAACGCGACCTTTTCACCCGCGTCGATGGTCAATGAAAAATTATTGAACAGGGCCGGCGAGTCGGGGTAAGCAAACTGCAGTTGTTTAATATGGATAGCGGGTGCACTGGGCAGATGGGGCAGGGTGGTGGTCCCGTCGACAATGTCCACTGGCGAGGCCAGTAATTCCAGCAAGCGCTCAGAGGCGCCCACGCCGCGCTGCACCTCACCGATAACCTCGCTAATGGTGGCAACACTGCCCCCGGCCAAAATGGCGTAAAACAAGAAGGCGGATAACTCCCCGGCGGAGATATCACCTGCAAATACCTGTCGGGCGCCGACCCAGGCGATCAATAAAATGGCACTTAAACTAAGCACCATAATTAAACCGATAAGCAATGAGCGGTAATGAATTCGCCAGCGGGCCACGCCAAATGCTTCATCTACCCGATTATCAAATTGTCGTGCTTCGCTGGTTTGGGCATTAAAGGCCTGCACGGTGGCGATTTCATGCAAGCTCTGGTCAATATGTGCGCCTAAATCAGCAATCTTATCCTGACTTAAACGCGCGTAACGGCGGACCTTTGGCGCCAGTACCCGAATGGGAATGAGCACCACCGGCACGGCTAACAGCACGCATAGTGTTAATAACGGACTGGTGGCCCCCATCAGAATCAGGGCACCAATAAAGGTGACCAACGAGCGCAAGGCCATCGACAAACTCATGCCCACCACCGTTTGCAAGATAGCGGTATCACTGGTGAAACGTGAAATCACTTCGCCGGTGCGTATTTTTGAAAAAAACGAGGGGGATAAATGCAAAAGATGCTGGTATAGCTGCATGCGGATATCAGCGCTGATTCGCTCCCCTAGCCAGGTCATCAGATAAAACCGGCAATAGGTGGCCAGGCTGGCAATTATGCAAATAATCAGTACCGCCAAAGCCGCCTGATTCAACACCTGTGGATGATCCCCGATAAAGCCATTATCGATAGCATATTTAACCCCCTGGCCCAGCGCCAGCCAGGCCCCTGAGGCCAAAAATAGCGCCACAATAGCACCGGCTACCTGCCAGCGATAAGGCGCCAGATGGCCGCCCAGCCAGCGAAGTACTTCTCGGGTGTTTACCTGGGTTAATACTGTTGTTGAAGACAGATCATCCTCCTGTAGCCTGCATACCGGCCTGAATTAATAACATCAGCCCGGGAGCAATGAAGCCGGGCCGCCGCCAAACATCATATACTACTGCTTTAGTTTATCCTGATTTAATTGTTTTTAAGCCGGGGTTTTGCTTGCATTTAATTCGCATACCCGTATAATTCTGCGGCCTTCCAGCCTAGCTTAAAACAAGCGAACGGCACAGGAAGGAAAGTTAACGGTAACGCTACAACGAGTTTGAGGCACCCATGGTTACTATTCGTTTACAGCGTGGCGGCGCGAAAAAGCGTCCATTTTATCAAGTTGTCGTGGCTGAGAGCAGCCGTGCACGAGACGGTCGTTTCATCGAAAACGTCGGTTTCTTCAACCCAACTGCACAAGGTCAGGCAGAGCGTCTTCGCTTAGATCTTGACCGTGTTGAATACTGGGTTGGTGTTGGCGCGAGCTTATCTGAGCGCGTTAACAGCTTGGTAAAAGAAGCTAAAAAATCAGCAGCGTAAGCTGCAACACTGGTAGGTATAAATGAGTCAAGCGTCTGACAATTTGGTTATTGGCAAAATCGGCGCGCCACACGGCGTTAAAGGTTGGGTTAAAATCAACACTTATACCAACGTACCAGAGGGTATTTTTGAGTATTCGCCCTGGATATTGGGCGACGAAAAAGAATACCGCGTTGACCAGTGGCGACCGCACGGTAAAGTTCTGGTAGCAAAACTTGTGAATATTGAGACTCGTGACGATGCCGAGCGCATTAAGAATCTTGATATTCGCATTACTGCTGACCAGTTACCTGAACTTGAAGAAGGTGAATTTTACTGGCGTGAGCTTACCGGCATGCAGGTGGTAACAACGCAAGGTTACGATCTGGGTGTGGTGAAAGATGTATTTAATACCGGTGCGAATGACGTTATTCAAGTCAAAGCAAACGCGAAAGATGCATTTGGTCAAAAAGAAAGATTACTGCCGTTTGATCTCGACGAAGTCGTACAGACGGTGGATAAAGTCGGTAGGATCATTACCGTAGACTGGGATCCGGGGTTTTAAGTGACCGCGGATAAATGGTTTGGCATTGTCAGCCTTTTTCCGGAAATGTTTGCGCCATTCACTCAACAGGGTGTTATTGGTCGGGCAGTAAAGTCGGGAACGCTGGCGGTCGAAACATTCAACCCCAGAGACTACACCCATGATCGCCATCGTACCGTGGACGACCGCCCTTATGGTGGTGGCCCCGGAATGCTGATGATGGTCAAACCGCTCACAGACGCAATTACGGCAGCCCGGCAGGCTGCTGGAGAAAACAGCAAGGTTATCTACTTATCTCCACAGGGTAAGAAACTTGACCAGGCCGGGGTTGCCCGGCTGGCAGATAATGATCGCATGATATTAATCTGCGGTCGTTATGAAGGAATCGACGAGCGGGTAATCGAAAGCCATGTTGACGAAGAAGTCTCTATTGGTGATTACGTGTTAAGCGGTGGGGAATTACCGGCGATGGTCCTGATGGACTCAGTGGCACGGTTAGTTCCTGGCGTGCTGGGGCATAAAGCTTCAGCGGTTGAAGATTCTTTTACCGATGGGTTACTGGATTGTCCGCATTATACGCGGCCTGAAGTACTCGACGGGCGGTCAGTTCCTTCTGTGTTGTTAAGTGGTGACCATGAAAAAATACGGCAGTGGCGACAAAAGCAAGCGCTGGGAAGAACCTGGCAGCGTCGCCCTGAATTGTTAAATCACCTAGCTCTGACTGAGGAGCAGCAGCGTCTACTTGAAGAATTCAAGTCGCAGTTGCAGCGAGATGACAGTTAACTAGGACGAGAGGATATGATGAGCAAAGTCAGTCAAGATATCATCAAGAAAATTGAGCAAGCACAGCTCAAATCTGATGTTCCTGCGTTCGGCCCAGGTGACACAGTTATAGTTAAAGTGCGAGTTACTGAAGGTGACAAAGAACGTCTACAGGCTTATGAAGGCGTTGTTATCGGTAAGCGTAACCGTGGTCTTCACTCGTCTTTTACCGTACGTAAAATTTCAAGTGGCGAAGGCGTAGAGCGTGTTTTCCAAACACACAGCCCGGCAATCTCTTCTATTGAAGTGAAACGTCGTGGTGCGGTTCGTCGTGCTAAGCTTTATTATCTTCGTGAGCGTTCAGGCAAATCTGCACGTATCAAAGAAAAGCTTAACTAAGATTACTAATCCTTGCGTTATTGTTAACTTTTCGAAAAGCCCGCAGATTGCGGGCTTTTTTTATGGCTGGAGAAAAGCATGAGTCAGGCGTTGTATAGCAGCCAGATTTGGCAGCAAATGGTGTCAGGCCGGCCCTATCAGACCCAGGCTAAACCGTTGAAGCGCGCACGTAAGCTAGCCAAACACCGTTGCCACAAACTAAACCAGGAGGCGAACAAGGCAGAGCGCCAGTTACTTATACAGCAACTATTGCCCCATGTTACCGAGGTCACCCTGGGAAGCGGATTTTATTGCGATTATGGCGTCAATATCGTTGCGGCCCCGCAATTGCATATTGGCCACCATGTGGTCATGCTGGATGCCGCCCCTATCACTTTTGGCGCGAAGGTAACCATAGCCGATGGGGTGGTGTTAGCCAGTGTGTATCATGCTACCGATAGCCTCCGCCGGCGTGCCGGCTGGCAGCACAGTCAACCGGTGTTTATTGGTGATAACGTGGTTATCGGACCGGGCGCCACTATACTGCCTGGCGCATGTATTGAGAGCGACACAGTCATTGCCGCCGGACAGGTGGTAACTGCATCTCAGCCGATTTAATTGCGGTTAAACGACCAAAGTGCGGTTTTAAACAAATGTTGGTTGCGGCTTTAGCTATATATTGATAAAAAGTCAATCAGCTTGAATAAATGCAAAAATGAAAGTGTAATTATTAGTTTGCACTTAAAGGTAAGTGGTTAGGCAACAAAACTCAGCCTACACTATGAAGTCAGTTTCTAAATAGTAGAGTGGTAAGATGCAAGATACAGTGAACAATATCCATATCAGCACTCAGGATGTGCTGATCACCCCCGATGCGCTTAGCCAGGAACTGCCGGTGTCAGACAAAGCGCTTAATGGCATCTCTTCTGCCCGCAAAACCATCTCCGACATCATTCACGGCCAGGACCACCGGTTGTTAGTGATTTGCGGCCCATGTTCTATTCATGATATTGACGCGGCAAAAGATTATGCCCTACGGTTAAAAGAGCTGCATGAGTCCTGTAAAGACAGCCTGTTTGTGGTGATGCGGGTCTACTTTGAGAAACCACGCACTACCACCGGCTGGAAAGGATTGATTAACGATCCGCATATCGATGGTACCTTTGATATTGAAACCGGTTTACGCAAAGCCCGCGAACTATTGATTTGGCTGGCGGAACTGGAATTGCCCGTTGCCACCGAAGCCCTGGACCCCATCAGTCCGCAGTATCTGGCGGAGCTATTCAGCTGGAGCGCCATCGGGGCGCGTACTTCTGAGTCCCAGACGCACCGTGAAATGGCCAGCGGCCTGTCTATGCCGGTAGGTTTTAAAAACGGCACCGATGGTAGCCTGGGTATTGCGATTAATGCGTTAAAGTCGGCGGCGTCTGGCCACCGGTTCATGGGTATTAATCAACAGGGGCAGGTCAGTATCATTGGTACTAAAGGCAACCCGGATGGCCACATTATTTTGCGCGGCGGTAAGCAGCCAAACTATGACTCTGTATGTGTGGCCGATGCCGAAGTTGAGCTTGCAGAGGCCAACTTAACCGCAGGTCTGATGGTGGATTGCAGTCATGCCAATTCCAGCAAAGATTATCGTCGTCAGCCGGCGGTGGCCAAAAATGTGGTGAATCAGATTTTAGAAGGTAATCAGTCTATTATCGGAGTTATGCTCGAAAGCCACATCAACGCTGGCAATCAGAAAGCCGACGATAAAAACCAGGACGAACTGGAGTACGGCGTTTCTATTACTGATGGCTGTATTGATTGGCAAACCACCGAAGAACTTATTGCCCAGATGCGCGATCGCCTGATTACCGTATTACCAATGCGTCGTGATAAACGTATTCAGGTCGCCTAAATAGTAAAAGAGTAATTAACACTTATGTCTGATTTGTCGAGACGCTTAGGTGAGCTGCGCAATGACATCGACCAGCTGGATTCCCAGTTGGTCGACTTGCTGGCGAAACGCGCAAAAGTCACCACCGAAGTTGGGCAAATAAAAGCCGAAACCGGAATGCCGGTGTATGTGCCGGAGCGAGAAAAAGATCTCATCGCTTCACGGCGGGAACAGGCGCAGGCAGCAGGCGTTTCGCCGGAATTGGTCGAAGACCTGTTGCGCCGAATTATGCGTGAGTCTTATCACACGCAAAATAACCGTTACCTTTGCATGAACCCAGCGGCCGGTGAGGTCGTGATTATTGGGGGGAAGGGGCTCTGGGCCGGGTGTTTGTCGGGCTGTTTGAAAAAAGCGGTTACCGGGTCAGCAGCATTGAACCTGCAGACTGGGACAATGGCCGGGCTCATAAGATACTTAGTACTGCCACGCTGGTGGTGGTCGCGGTGCCGATTAATATCACCGAGCAGGTAATCGCGCGGCTCACGATGCTACCTGATGACTGTATTCTGGCTGACATCACCAGTATCAAAGCCCGCCCTTTGCAAGCCATGCTGAATGTCCACCAGGGGCCGGTAGTAGGTCTGCATCCCATGTTTGGTCCGGATGCGCCGGGGATGATCAAGCAGGTGGTGGTCGTGTGCGAAGGGCGTCAGCCCGAGGCCTACCAGTGGCTGGTAGAGCAGATGAATACCTGGGGCGCTACCGTGCATCACAGTGATGCCAAAGAGCATGATGAGGCCATGGCTTATATTCAGGTTATGCGCCATTTCAATACCTTTGTGTATGGTGAGCACCTGCGCGGTGAAAAACCTGATCTGGAAAAGCTCACGCAGTTTTCATCACCAATTTACCGGCTGGAGCTGGCGATGGTCGGACGTTTGTTTGCGCAGGCGCCGGATCTGTACGCGGATATTATCTTTAATAACCCGGATAACTTTGCTTTACTACGAAGGTTTCATGAACGTTTTGGCGCGGCCTTGGCGTTACTTGAAGCCGGCAACAAACCTGCCTTTATACAACAATTTGCCGAAGTCGGAAATTGGTTTGGCGATTACGCCAGGCGTTGCCTGACCGACAGCAAGCAGTTGTTATTAAAAGCCGATGACAGTCATTTGTTGCGCAAGTAGCCCGCAGCGTACTCAGGACGGTCACAAAGCATAAAAAAAGGCTGAATATTCTATATTCAGCCTTTTTTATTGCAGAGGCGTTACCGCTATGACGAGGATGTCAGCGCATTGGCTGCGGCTACCTTAGTGGGACTGATCTCTTCGCTGGGATAACACCCCAGAACCTTTATATACCGGGTAATGCCGCGCAGTGATTCCAGTGCCTTTTGTACCGGGCCGTCCTGTACATTGCCCTGCACATCAATATAAAACATTTCTTCCCAGGGATTACCATGAATCGGCCGTGACTCCAGCTTCGTCATATTAATTTTATTTTCACGCAATACCAGTAACGCATCAACCAATGCCCCGGGCTGCTGTACCGTAGAGATAACCAGGGTGGTTTTAGCCGGAACCTGCAAAGGCACCACCACCGGAGCCCGTGCTACAACAATAAACCGACTATGATTTTCTTTCTGGTTAGCCAGATTGGATTTAATCGCCGATAACCCGTATAAGCCCCCGCCGGCTTCGCTGCCGATAGCGGCAACATCGTCCCGTTGCATCTCACTGACCATGAGCATGGCAGAAGACGTGCTATCAATGGTTTTTACCTCCACATTGCCCAATTCTGCCAGAAAGTGGCTGCACTGGGTAAAGACCTGCGGGTGGGCATACAAGGTTTTGATCTTATCCAGGCTGGTTTGGGTGGCCACCAACAGGGAATGCCGGATAGGGTGGATCAGTTCGCCGATAATACTGAGCTCGGTATGCTGTAGCTGGTCATAAACCTCGTTGATACTGCCCGACGTACTGTTCTCAATAGGCAACACCGCGTAATCGGCTTCGGCATGCTCGACCTTTTGTACAATCTCAGCAAAGCTTTGACATCCGATTTCCAGCAGCTCACCCGGGCGTCGCGAAAAATACTTCTGCGTGGCCAGGTACGAATACGAGCCTTTGTCCCCCAAAAATGCTACCCGATTGAGCGGCAGCGCGGCTCCGGGATTAGCTCGCGCGGCCAGCAAGGCTTGCTGATTGAGTACCGAGTCTTCAATCACCACATGAAATAACTGCGTGACATAGTGGGGATCCAGACCTATCTGCTGACCTTCCTTGATAAGCCGGACCAGCAACTGTTCTTCGCGTTTTACATCGCGTACCGGGATATGATGCGCAATTTTGGTCTCGGCAACTTCCTGGGTAAGCTGGCGGCGTTCGGCCAAAAGCTGTAACAAGTGGCTGTCCAGCTCAGTAATGCGGTGTCGAATGGTATCCAGCGCTGATTGTGTCATCGTAGGTTCCGTTTAAAGCCAAAAAAAAACCTCCCGGGGGAGGTTTCTGAATACAGTGCACGCTCCCTCAGGCAAAGAGAATAAAGCCGTTAAAGAAGATGAAAGTGCGACCAAGAATGTGTTTCATGTCCTGACTTTATAAAGCAAAGGGGTGTGTGTCAATTCCTTTTTACAATGCGATGGTGCGCAATTACCGGCAATTGTTGTTTTGTCTTTGCACCCTATGCTAGGACGGTGAGTTACTCACCTAGCAAGGCGGCCAGCATCGCCCGTACTTCGGTGGGTTCAAAGGGTTTGTCACATAGTGCATTGACCCCGGTTTGCTGGATATTGAGCATATGCATGCTGTCCGCGGCTTCAGAAGTGACCATGATAATCGGAATATGCGAGGTTTCCGGATTAAAGCGGATAAACTCAGATAATTCCCGCCCATCCATTTCCGGCATATTGTAATCAGTCACTACCAGGTCAAAGGCTTCTTCTTTAACCAGGGTCAGGGCTGTGGCCCCATTTTCCGCTTCTTTAATTTTTTCCAGACCCATGCCTTCTAACACCCGCCGAATATGATTACGTGCCAGACGACTGTCATCCACCAGCAATACCCGCACATCGCGAACATCAAACAAGTCCAGCTCAAGCTCATCGTGGTTAATCAAATCCAGACTG
This sequence comes from Salinimonas marina, assembly GCF_015644725.1. Taxonomy (NCBI): domain Bacteria; kingdom Pseudomonadati; phylum Pseudomonadota; class Gammaproteobacteria; order Alteromonadales; family Alteromonadaceae; genus Salinimonas; species Salinimonas marina. The sequence goes on along the minus strand of NZ_CP064795.1, from coordinate 2,532,176 downwards.
GCGTTTAATGCCCGGGACAAGTGCAAAGGCTCGAACGGTTTAGGCAAAATGGCTGCCACGCCTGCCTGCTTCAATTCCTCAAGCTTGCTCAAGCGGTTTTCAGATGAAACCAGCATAAAAGGAATATTTTCGAAGTCAGGATCCTCTTTAATAAAACGCAAAAGTTCTGAGGCGGTGCCATCTTCAAAATACATGGCGCTTACCACCAAATCCGCACCATGGGAACGGATCGCGGCCCGGGCTTCAGCAAGGCTGGCCACAGAGTCAATTTCTTTGACCTTTTCCTTAAGCAGTAAGGTGGTGATAATTTTACGCTGGGTATCGGATGGCTCGACCAATACAATATTCAGGTCACAAATAGACAGTTTTTCCATCAACAATTCTCACTTTTATCTCTGTTATTCTAATTGGTGCGTGCAGCCAACCTTAGGGGTAAACCCAGTCAGCCGCCGGCCAGCTTTACATTATGACCTTTTGCCTCTAACAGGCTCTTTAGTTTGTCGCGATCATCTGTTTGTACTTCAATGGTGCCTTCTTTGACCGCGCCGCCACACCCACATTTCTTTTTCAATTCGGTACACATCGCTTTCAGTGCTTTTGCATCCATGTCCAGCCCGGTGATAATAGAAACCCCTTTACCCTTACGGCCTTTGGTTTCTCGTTTAATTCTTACCACCCCGTCTTTGGAGACCGAGCGCTCACTGGACTGCTGTGTGTCTTTGATTCTGCCGGTGTCGGTACTGTATACCAGTTTAGAGTCTTGCATAAATTGCCCTTTAGCCTAATTTTCACAGCGGGTTACGCCACTGATAGCTGCTATGGTAGAAAATATTACGCTAAATTTATAGCACAGTGACCTGCCACGGCCATACCTGGCCGCTAACCGCATAGTGGCATTGCTGACGAAGCTATAGCGGCACCGTCGTATTAGTTGACTTATTTGTATGACCGTTGGTCTCTGCAACGGCTCGGTTAAGCAGCCTGACACCCGGTACCGGCGGCGTGCTAGTTACAGACAGCTTACTACAGGGCGGGCCTTAGCATTCGTGTGAATTTCTTTCTTAACTCTTTCTGTTGCCGCTCTTTCTTCAGGCGCTATCGGCATTTTCTTATTGCTCCTGGCCCCAGGCGAAGGCCATGTGCCGCCAGAATTATGGTGGTTATCGCGGATTTTCAGCCAGCCAACCTGACAGAATGAGCAAACTTTTAACATTTATGGTCGTAGAAAATGCAATAACTACCAACCAGGTTGAAGTGTATGTTAAAAAAAGTGCTGGATTTATTTGATCGTCCCGACGAGGAAACCAAAGCCTCACAATATTCCGTAGAACTGGCCACTGCGGCTTTATTAAGTGAAGTTATCCGGGCCGATCACGAGGTTGATGAGCGCGAAAAAATTGCCTACCGGGAAATTCTTGAACGCCAGTTCTCACTTGACCAGGAGGCGCTGGATACCCTGGTTGAAGATGGCCATGAGACCGCCGATGATGCCGTAGGTTTGGTGCATTTCACTAAAGTTATCAACAAAAAGTGCGATAATGAACAAAAGAAGAATATCTTAACCAGCCTCTGGGAACTTGCCTATGCTGATGATAATCTTGCACCTATGGAAGAGCATACTATCCGGCGCATTGCCGATCTTTTGTATATTCCTCATAGCCAGTTTATTAAAACCAAGCTTTCAGTGTCCGACGAGTAACGCAGTCAACTGCAATATCCGATGAGTACCAGTGAGCACGGCACAGGGTAGCAGTAAAGTGTTCAAATCTATCAAAACCCCGATTGCAATTATGCTGGTAGGGGCAGTGTTAGTTATCTCGGCGCTAGTTACCTGGTTTGCCGCACAAAAGCATGAACAGCTCTATACCGAGTCAGTGAAAAGCAACCTAACCGCCCTGACCAGGAATATGGCGGATGAACTGTTGCCGGTGCTAATGGCCGCTTCCTCAGGCCCGGTGACCGCTACAGCGTCGATGGGGGGCACTAAAAGCACAAACAGGACCACAAGCCCGGACATGGGCTCCAGCGCTTTCTTTTCAGCGGATCCTATCCAGGCCATCATGAAACGAGCGGCGGCCTATCAGCACATTGTACAGGCCCGAGTGTATGATGGGCACAAAGTCTTGCTGCATAGCCAAACCGGGGTTGCCGGACACAAGTACGGCCTGCCAAAAAATGACCCTTATGTATTACTTCTCAACTCGCCCTCAGGGACTTATCACATTGATGAGCAATTGATCGCCAGTCGCCGCATCATCCAAGATGGGGTGACCTATGGTTATTTGATGATCATGAACGACATTAATTCCCCGGTGACCAACAGCTGGCGGACCCTGCTTTGGCATGTGGGCCCGTTGGTGGCATTAAGCCTGCTGATTACCATTGCCATTGGGCTGTACTGGCTGAACCGGCTTCTAACCCCCCTTAGCAGTTTGTCCCATTTCACCCATCAGCTTAGTCAGTCAACAGATTACACCCGTCGTTTTAAAACCCGGTCAAACGGTGAGGTCGCCCGCCTGGGTCAGAATGTTAATATGCTGCTGGATACCATAGAAGCCGAACTGACCATTAATGATGAGCAGAATCAGACCCTCATAGAGCAACAGCAGACCATGTCCAGACTGGCAAACTTCGACAGTCTCACCGGTTTACCCAATCGCCAGTTTGTGATGGATAACTTACGTCTGGAGCTGGCCCGGGCGAAACGCCAGAGCACTGATTTGGCGCTGATGTTTTTTGATTTAGACGGGTTTAAGGGCATCAATGATTCGCTGGGGCATGAAACGGGTGATTTGATTTTAATTGAAGTTGCTGACCGGGTTTCCGGAATGCTACGAGAAAGCGATTTGGTGGCCCGGCTGGGCGGCGACGAATTTATTATTGTCCCTGATCGTGATGTCACCGATGTCAGTCTCGACAATCTGGCGCAGCGAGTGATTGCCGCATTCGAAAAGCCCTTTCATTTTCGCGGACTGGCACTGACGGTGGGTGTCAGTATTGGTATTGCCCGGGCCATCGAGGCTGATTTTGAGCTTAGCCAGTTAATGAGTAATGCTGATCTGGCCATGTATCGGTCTAAGGCTCGCGGACGGGGTATGGCCACCATCTTTACCAATGAGATGGTAGAAACCCACAAACGCAAATTGTCTATCGCCAACAGCATCGATCAGGGCATCGTCAACAACGAGTTTGTATTGTTTTACCAGCCCAAAATTGACCGTAATGGCCAGGTGATAGGTTTTGAAGCCCTGATGCGCTGGGAACATCCTGACTTTGGGCTGGTGTTGCCTGGTGAGTTTATTCCTGTGGCCGAACAAAGCGGTAAAATTTCCCTGCTGACCCGTTGGGCTATCGAGCAGTCCTGTGCCGATCTATCTTTGCTACAGTCAGTTATGCAGCATAAATTTCGGGTGGCCATTAATCTATCGGGTCATGACCTGCGACATAGCGAATTGTTCGATGTTATTTACCAAATATTCACCGAGCAGCAGGTCAATCCCGAATACATTGAGTTTGAAGTAACCGAGTCGGCGTATCTCGAAAATTTCGAATCTGCGAATAAACTTTTCAAACGCCTCAGTAATATGGGGTGTGCGGTGGCTCTGGATGATTTCGGTACGGGCTACTCCTCACTGAGCTACCTGACCCAAATCTCCATCGATACCCTCAAGATTGACCGGCAGTTTGTGCGGGAAATCAGTACGTGTCATCGCAGCCGACTGGTCACCGGCGCCATTATCGATTTGGCTAAACGGCTGTCACTGACAATATGTGCCGAAGGGGTAGAAGAGCTTAGCCAGTGGGAATATTTGTTAAATCATGGTTGCGATCATGTTCAGGGCTATCTGTTCAGTAAGCCGTTACCCCTGGAAAAAATTGCCCTGTTACCTGACTATTTTGACTTTGGCTCCTCCCCGCGACAGCGGTCTGAAGACGGCGGTAAAAGCTGATTAGAAGCTGTTGGTGAACAGCAACACATTATTAGCTGAATAGGAATAATGTCCCCGAATTTTACTTTAAGTTGTTAATATGTAAACGCTAAAGCACTTTGGCATGGTTCTGGCTTTGTAATTTTTGTTATTACTTTTTGGCAACTACCGCACAAGACGCCAAATTTGCCAAAGTCAGGAGCAGCTTATGAAACGCATTGAAAAAGTTTTTTTAATTTTACTCACCATTATTGCAGTGCAGTCTGTGGCAGTAGCCAATGCTAACGCGACAGAGTCAACCATTGCCCGTCTAGATGCAGACCTTGATGGTCAGGTGTCTCTTAAAGAAGCGGTGTCTGACACCCAGCTCTTGCGTAAGTTTGCTCGTCTGGACAATAATAAAGATGGCAAACTCAGTAAACAGGAGCTTTCCGGTGACGAGTTTGTTGCACAGGCAACTGCTAAACCTTAAGACAAAAGGTATAACAAGCAATAAGGAGCGTCGTGTCTCTGACTTGCTAGCAATTTAGGGGTATGCCATTCTGATTGGCCGTTTTTCTTTCAGTGAGCAGGTAGTGCGACTCGGTTCCTTACGACAATTAACCCTTGCCAGTTTTGTATTGGCCCTGGTGCCACTTATTGCATTGTTATGGCAAAGCCAGAACGATTTAGCAAAGGTAGGCAAAATGACCCACGTAGAAACCCGCTACGTGGTGGATGTTGTGGGGCTGATGCAACAACTCGATGGCGCCGCTATCGACCTGGAACGTGCCCTGCGTCAATATGCTATTATTCGCAATGAAACGGTGGCTGAGCTTACCGATAATGCCATCATACAGTTTGTCGAAGCACTTAAAGAGCTGTGCACTAGCTTACCGGCCAGCAATACCTGCGACACCATTAAAAAAGACATTACCCAGTTAAAAACCTTTCGAAACATTGACGATACCAGAGTGCTTAACGCGTATTTGAACGCGATGAACAAGCATGTGTCGCTGATGCGAAAAGATGTGGATACCGCCATACAGCAGCGTTTGGAAGTTCAGAAAAACGATCTGAACGCGATGCAGGCTAAACAGGCCTGGTCTACGGCGATGCTGGTAAGCGTTTCTCTGCTGCTGATTTTGCTGGGCAGTCAGTTAATTGTAAATCCGGTTAAAAAGCTTAAACAGATTATCCGGATCCTGGCCCAGGAGCAGGGCACGTTACCGCCCTTATCGACGCAGGCCCCCACTGAGCTTATCGGCGTCGAAAAAGACTTACACTGGCTGGCCGATCGACTGCAACAACTGGAACATATCCGTACCGCATTGTTACGTCATGCTGCCCACGAATTAAAAACCCCGCTGGCCAGCATCAAGGAAGGTTGCAGCCTGCTGTCGGAAAATGTAGTGGGGCATTTGAATACTCAGCAGACCGAAGTGCTGGCATTATTGACCTCCAGTACACAACGGCTCAATACGCTGATTGAAAAGCTGTTAGACTACAACCTGTTGTTACAACAGGCGCAGCCTACGTTTACCGAGGTGAACCCGAGCCAGATGGTGAAGGATTGTCTGGAAGATTATGCGCTGGCCTTGCAGGAACGCGAAGTCACGGTAGATATCCGGGTCAGTAAAATCTGGGTAGACGAAGAACTTTACCGTCGGATTCTGGATAATCTGATTTCTAATGCGGTGGCTCATGGCGCCGTGGGCAGGCCAATCAACCTGGCTATTTATGAAAAAGATAAACACATAACCCTGGATGTTGCCAATCGTGGAAAACGGATTTCCCCGGAAACAGTGACCCGTTTATTCGAACCCTTCACCCGGGGCGATGATCCACGCAACGATAATGTCATCGGGACCGGCCTGGGACTGTCTATTGTCTCAGATTGTGCCAAACTGATGCATGGGGATGTGGAAGTGGCAGAGGTGGATTATGCCGATGTATGTTTTAGGGTGACTATCCCGCAAGAGGAAGAACAATAATGAAAAAAATGCTAGTTCTGTCACTGGTAGCGGTTTTGACAGGCTGCGCGGGGATGATACCACAACCTGTAACCGAGCCGGCTGATACAGTAGCGCAACCGGTCACGGTAATTCATGACAGTGATGATATGTGTCTGGTCACCGAAGACACGATTGAGTTTGAGCATCAATGCGATCTTATCTACTGGGCCAATATGTGGATTAAGGCTGATGCCACGCCCTGGCCCCAACGCAGAGCGCGTATCGATGAATTGAGCGACTCGTTACCCGACACCATTGAACGGGTGATTTTGTCGCTGCCGGTAGACACACCTTATCAGGCGCGTTTACGGTCACAGCACTGGATCACCAGCATCATCGACAAACTGTCGCCGGCGTTACAGCCGCTGGTCAAAACGATGGTGGATGCCCCCAATAATGAAATGCTGGAGCTGGAATCAGCGCTGGTCATTTTAAACAAAGTCAATGCAGAGCAAGCGCAGTCCAGTGAAGCATTGCAACAAGAACTTGAAGCCCAGCAAAAAAAGCTGGAAGAACTATTAGAAATTGAAGCGACATTGATGGATAAGAACAGGAGTAGCCAGCAGTGAGTGAGTCAGGTAAAAGTAATCCGCAGTTATTGCTGGTAGACGACGACAAAAGTTTGTTACGGCTTCTGACTATTCGTTTAGAAGGTGAAGGTTATCAGGTTACCGCCGTCGAAGATGGCAATGCCGCGCTTAAAAAAGTTCGCAGCGAAGAATTTGATGTGGTGCTCAGTGACCTGCGTATGCCAGGCCTGGACGGCTTGAGCCTGTTTGAAGAAATCATGGGCATTCGACAAGATATCCCGGTGATTCTGATGACCGCCCACGGCACCATCTCTGATGCGGTGGCCGCCACCCAGCGCGGAGTGTTTGGCTTTTTGCCAAAACCCGTGGATCATGAAGAGCTACGCACCCTGCTTAAAAAGGCCCTGAGTCAGTCTCAGGCGTCCCAGCCTGGCGAATGGTGCTCAGCCATTATTACCCGCTCACCTGAAATGACCAATGTGCTGGACCAGGCGTATCGTATTGCCCAGCGCGAAGTCAGTGTGCTGATTACCGGGGCCAGCGGTACCGGTAAAGAATTACTGGCTAATGCTATCCATCAGGCCAGCACCCGTAAAGATATGCCGTTTGTGGCCATCAACTGTGGCGCGTTGCCTGAAAACCTGCTTGAATCTGAGCTGTTCGGGCACGCCAAAGGCGCCTTCACCGGCGCGGTTCAGGCCGCCCCGGGTTTGTTTCGTGAAGCCGACGGCGGCACCCTGTTTTTAGACGAAATCGGGGACATGCCGATGACGCTGCAGGTCAAACTATTACGGGCTTTGCAGGAACGTCAGATTCGACCGGTGGGCAGTAGCAAGCAGGTGGATATCGATGTCCGGGTTATCTCGGCCACGCACAAAGATTTACACAAAGAGATGGAAGAGGGCACCTTCCGCGAAGATTTGTATTACCGGCTAAATGTGGTAAATCTCAAACTTCCTTCGCTAAAAGAACGCAGTGAAGATATTCCCTTGTTAGCGCGCACATTGCTGCAACAAAGCGGCCAGCGTCACAATGTCAATGTCACGCAGTTTTCTGATGATGCCATGCAGCTGATGGTTAAGTCAGACTGGCAGGGTAATGTTCGGCAACTGGTGAACGTGGTAGAACAATGTGTAGCGCTGACCCAGACGCCGGTTATTCCCCTGCATTTGGTCGAACAGGCGTTGTCAGCCACCAAACAAAGCTGGCCCACGCTGACCGAAGCGCGGGATGCCTTTGAACAGCAGTATCTGTACAAGCTGTTGAAAATGACCGACGGTAATGTGACCCGGGCGGCAGAGCTGGCCGGTCGCAACCGTACCGACATGCATAAGCTTATGAAAAAGCACGAGCTTGACGCCGCGGACTTTCGTAACACCTCAGAATAAGTCTTCCTGCTGACCGGTCGCTGACATCGGGCCGGTCAGAGGGGTTTTCGGGTAACACCGGTTGTGAAGCTCCACAAACTGTTGCGCCAGCCATGGCGCATCTTTGTTATCGGGTCTGTGTAAAAATAAAAACGGACTCTTTCCTTCCTGACGCCATTGCTGGCATTTGTGCACCCATGGGGTCAACATTTGCTGATTGATGTGGTCATCATCTCCGCCCACAAAACGGACCACCGGCGATTGAGCCGTCGCAATGATATTTACCGGCACTCGCGGCTTTTTGATTCGGGCCTCGGCCACCATGGCATTTTGCGCCGGACCTGCAAACAACGCACGGGTATCCATAATGATTCGATTAGCGCCATAGCGCATCAACAGACGATTCAGGGCGACTTCGGCCTCACCTTTGGTAAAAAACTCGGGATGACGCACTTCCACACCCAGCACAAATTCATCGGCCAGATACGCCAATAATTTTTTAAGCTGACGCAGTGCCGATGGGGCAAAGTGCGCAGGCAGCTGAATCAGCAACATGCCCAGCTGGTCTTTCAGTTGCCGCATCAGACTAAGCTGCTCCTCCAGCCGCGCCTGGTTCGCGCCAACAGGCCCGTTATGGGTAATGTCCTGATGCAACTTAAACGTAAAACGGAAGTCAGCCGGCACCGCCGCCTGCCATTTAGCGAGGGTGGCCTGGGAGGGCAGCGCATAAAAGGTGGTGTTGCCTTCTACTGAATTGAAGAAACGCGCATAATACTGCAGTGTGTGCTGACGCGCCGCCGGGTCACCAAACCAGCGGCTGGCCCAGCTGCTATCCTGCCACACGGGTAAGCCAAGGTGCAGCGGCGCGGTTACGGGTAAATCTGTTGCGGCGAATGTTGTTTTTGGCATTGGGGTTTATTACGCATTTGTTTATACTATGCGGCCTTATTTTGTCATAAAGCCATCGGTTGCCGCGCACTTTTTTATCCTGCCACTCCCGCATGCTGTGTTTTTGCACAGTCAGGGTCGGGTTTGTGTGAACAGCAGCACCGGTAACAACCAGAACTATCAGGGGTCATCGACCATGCGCACAGATTACTGTGGGAATATTGATTCATCTTATGTCGGACAGGAAGTTACCCTGTGCGGTTGGGTAAACAAGCGCCGCGATTTAGGCGGAGTGATTTTTATCGACCTGCGCGATCGCGAAGGGCTGGTTCAGGTTGTGTTTGATCCGGATTTGCCGGACGTGCTTGAAGAAGCCAATAAGTTGCGTAGCGAATTTTGTGTAAAACTGACCGGTAAAGTACGAGCCCGGCCTGCCGGCCAGGTTAACGACACCATGCGTACCGGTGAGATTGAAATTCTGGGAACCGGCTTACATATTTACAGCAAAGCGAATGCGTTACCCCTTGACTGGAACCAGGAAAATTCCGAAGAGCAGCGTCTGCGTTATCGTTATCTGGACCTGCGCCGGCCATTGATGAGTCAGCGTCTGAAGTTTCGTTCGCAGGTAACCGCCGCAGTACGCCGTTACTTAGAAGGTGATGGTTTTCTGGATATTGAAACCCCCATCCTGACCAAAGCCACGCCTGAAGGGGCCCGCGATTATCTGGTGCCAAGCCGCACGCACAAAGGTGAATTTTTCGCATTGCCACAATCGCCGCAGCTGTTTAAACAGTTGCTGATGATGTCAGGCATGGACCGTTATTATCAAATCGTGAAATGCTTCCGTGATGAAGATTTACGTGCCGATCGCCAGCCAGAGTTTACCCAAATCGATTTGGAAACCACCTTTTTGGATGCCGATGGTGTGATGGCGATTACCGAAGGTCTGATTCGGGATCTGTTTAACAAGATGCTAAATGTTGAACTGGGTGACTTCCCGCGCATGACCTATGCCGAGGCAATGCAGCGCTACGGCTCAGATAAACCTGATCTGCGTAATCCGCTGGAGCTGGTGGATGTGGCCGACTTGCTTAGCACGGTAGAATTTAAAGTATTCAGCGGTCCAGCCAATGATCCTAAAGGTCGGGTGTCGGTCATTCGGGTACCCGGCGGTGCCAGCTTGTCTCGTAAGCAACTGGACGAGTACACCAAGTTTGTGGGTATTTACGGTGCTAAAGGGCTGGCATGGCTGAAAGTAAACAGCCTTGAAGGCGGTCAGGAAGGACTGCAATCACCGGTACTTAAGTTCCTGAGCGAAGATATTACTGACGCCGTGTTACAGCGCACCGGCGCGCAAAGTGGCGATATTCTGTTGTTTGGCGCCGATACGGCCAATGTGGTCACCGAAGCACTGGGCGCTCTGCGTCTGAAACTGGGTGAAGATCTTGATTTGCTGGAAGGCGAATGGCGCCCACTGTGGGTCGTGGATTTCCCCATGTTCGAAGAAGTCGATGGCCAGTATCACGCTCTGCACCATCCGTTCACCGCGCCCCGGGATGTGGACGCCGAACAACTTAAAGCCAATCCTGCCGACGCCTTGTCTGATGCCTATGACATGGTATTAAATGGGGTTGAATTAGGCGGCGGTTCGGTACGTATTCATGATGAACAAATGCAGTCGGCGGTATTCAGTATTCTGGGTATTGGCGAGCAGGAAGCACAAAGTAAATTTGGCTTCTTACTGGATGCGTTGCAATTTGGCGCGCCGCCCCATGCTGGCCTGGCCTTTGGTTTGGATCGTTTGGTGATGCTGATGACCGGTGCCACCTCCATTCGTGATGTGATGGCCTTTCCAAAAACCACCACGGCTGCGTGCCCGCTGACATCAGCGCCTAGCCCGGCAAACGAACAGCAGCTTGCTGACCTGGCGATTGGCGTGGTCAAGAAAAACACCTGATTCTATGGGTTATAAAAGACCTGAATCAGTGTTGGTGGTGCTTTATGATGAGCACCACCGCATTTTATTGTTACAACGAGATGATGATGCCAGTTTCTGGCAATCGGTGACCGGCACCATAGAAACCGGTGAGTCTCCTGAACAAACCGCTTATCGCGAGGTTCACGAAGAAATAGGCTTACAGCTGCAACCGCATCTGCATCAGGTGGTGAACTGTCACCAGACCAACCGCTTTAAAATCCGTTCCTGCTGGTTACATCGTTATCCGCCAGGTACCCTCTATAACACTGAACATGTTTTTACCGCGCAAATTCCCGCTGATACGGTAATTGTGCTAACCGAACATCTTTCCTACGAGTGGCTCGACAAACCTGCGGCTTTACAGCGAATTTGGTCGCCCAGTAACCGCGAGGCGGTCGATACATTTGTTCCCGGAGCCAAATAATGATTATACTGGGTATAGATCCAGGTTCTCGCATCACCGGCTATGGTTTAATTGCCCGCCGTCAAGGCAAGTTAGTGTATGTGGCCAGTGGCTGTATCAGGTTAAAAACTGATGCGTTACCCGAACGCTTGTCACAAATCTTCAGCAGTGTCGGTGAGGTCATCAAACAATATGGCCCCCAGCAGTTTGCCATTGAGCAAGTGTTTATGGCGAAGAATCCGGATTCAGCGTTAAAGCTTGGGCAGGCGCGGGGGCCGCGATTGTGGCAGCTACCCAGAGTCACTTGCCGGTGGCAGAATATTCTGCCCGACAGATAAAACAGGCGGTAGTGGGCAAGGGAGGCGCGGATAAAGCGCAGGTTCAGCATATGGTAAAACATCTGCTGGGTTTACCAGGCACTCCCCAGGCAGATGCTGCCGATGCGTTAGCGGTGGCCCTGTGCCATGCTCATACCGAACAAAGTTTGATTAAACTGGCCGGACAGGCAAGTAAGACTGTTCGGGGCCGGTTGCGATAATACAGAGCAGTTAATGACATGATAGGTCGAATCAGAGGAACCCTGGTGGAAAAGCAGCCACCAGAAGTATTAATAGACGTTGCCGGGGTGGGGTATGAGATTCAGATGCCCATGACCAGCTTTTATCAGTTGCCGGCCCTTAACGAAGAAGTAGTGGTGTACACTCACTTTGTCGTGCGCGAAGATGCCCAGTTGCTATTTGGCTTTGCCGATAAAATGGAACGCAGTTTGTTTCGCGAGTTAATCAAAGCCAATGGCGTGGGTCCGAAACTGGCGTTAACGATACTGTCGGGCATGTCAGCCAGTCAGTTTATGGTTTGCGTGCAAAACGAAGATGTATCTTCACTGGTGGCCATGCCCGGAATAGGTAAAAAAACCGCGGAAAGGCTGGTGGTTGAGCTACGTGACCGGCTGGCAAAATTTGGCAAAATTCAGGATGTAAATTTGCCGGATTTACCAATGGAAAGCACCAACGGCGCTAGCGTAGTACCCATCAACGATGTTCGTGAAGATGCGGCCAGTGCCCTGGTGGCATTAGGCTACAAACCCACGCAGGCCAGTAAAATGGTAAGCGGTGTGTATACCTCCGACATGGACAGCGAAGCCCTTATCCGCGAAGCGCTGCGTGCAGCACTATAAGAGTCTATTGCAATGATTGAAGCCGATCGTTTAATTGGCGCCGACGCCACTAACGAAGATGAAGTGATCGACCGGGCAATTCGCCCGAAGATGCTGAGCGACTACACCGGCCAGCCCCATGTTTGCGAGCAGATGGAAATTTTTATTCAGGCTGCCCGTAACCGCGAAGATGCGCTGGATCATCTGCTTATCTTCGGGCCTCCGGGGCTGGGCAAAACTACGCTGGCCAATATCGTGGCCAACGAAATGGATGTCAGCATTAAAACCACCTCCGGACCGGTGCTTGAAAAAGCCGGTGACCTGGCGGCATTGCTGACCAATCTTGAACGCAACGATGTTTTGTTTATCGATGAAATTCATCGTCTAAGCCCGGTAGTCGAAGAGATTCTGTACCCGGCGATGGAAGATTACCAATTAGACATCATGATTGGCGAAGGTCCTGCGGCGCGCTCTATAAAGCTTGATTTGCCGCCCTTCACCCTGGTGGGGGCCACCACCAGGGCCGGCTCGTTGACCTCGCCCCTTCGAGACCGTTTTGGGATTGTGCAGCGTCTGGAATTCTATTCAGTGAAAGATTTAACCACGATAGTGGCCCGCAGCGCGGAATTTTTAAATCTTAATATGGATGAAGAGGGCGCGCTGGAAGTGGCCAGGCGTTCGCGCGGGACTCCGCGCATAGCTAACCGGCTGTTACGCCGGGTGCGCGATTATGCCGAGATCAAAGCCAATGGTGTGGTCAGTGCTCAAGTGGCAGCCAGTGCGTTGGACATGCTGGATGTGGACAAGCAAGGCTTTGACTATATGGATCGTAAGCTACTGCTGGCCATTATCGAAAAATTCGATGGCGGCCCGGTAGGGCTGGATAACCTGGCGGCAGCCATCGGCGAAGAAAAAGAAACCATCGAAGATGTCATCGAACCGTTTCTTATTCAGCAAGGCTTTTTACAACGCACTCCCCGTGGCCGTATTGTGCAGCAGCGCGCCTTTCTGCACTTTGGGTTTAATCCTACCGAATAACAAACCGCGGCTCCTGGTCTGTATCGGGGCTGCGGTAAGTCTTAACGATTTTCCATTTTGCTGTTTTCATTTTGCAATTGTACAAAGTGGCACACTTTCCGCTTAGCTTTGGGCAAAGCTGGTTAAGGTAGTCTCGGGCGAAAGCTCGAGCCGATTGCCCGACAAAATGGCTCGATAAGCTAAAGCGGCCTGCGGTTGAAGAAATCAGATCTTAAGTCTGAGGCAAGAATTCTGAGCATTGCAGGGAAAATGAGGTTGGCTAAGTACCGGGCAAAAAAAAGCCCGCTCAAATGAACGGGCTAAAACAACAAGTGTTGAAGGAAATAAATCCAGGGAACTCATGTCTAACAGGAGAAATTCTCATACATCCCGAAAAATTCGTGATGTCTGTGTGACAGATGGTGCGCATTATAGAGTAGAACTGGTTTCTATCAATTGAGTAAAATTATAATTTGAGATTAGAAAAACTAATTCGTTAACGGGTTGTTATAATGTGGCGATAGTTGCGTTAAATCTATTGTTTTAAATAGTTTATAACGGTATTTTGCCTCTTGAATAGTCCCCGTCACTACCAAGGATTGGGGGCAAAGCGATTAATTTTATTGTGGTAGGAAGCATAAGTATGCATAAATGGCAGGTGCGCATTTATTATGAAGATACCGATGCCGGTGGCATTGTTTATTATGCGAATTATCTGAAGTTTATGGAGCGGGCCCGCACCGAATGGTTACGTGAAATAGGTTATGATCAGGATGTTTTGCTGGAACAATCTATTGGTTTTGTCGTCAAACGGGTCGAGATGCATAACTATGCGCCTGCGCGATTCAATCAGCTGTTGAGTATTGATTCACAGATTGTAGAATTGAAAGGTGCCAGCATGGTGTTTCAGCAAAGAATTTATAATGAAAGTGGCGAACTACTGGTTGCTGCTGATATTCAGGTTGTGTGCGTGGATCAGCTTAAAATGAAAGCAAGAAAAATCCCACGCACTTTATTAGGGGATTTATCGCGTGGAATCTGATTTAACTTTTATCGGACTGTTCCTTCAGGCCAGTTTTGTCGTGCAGTTGGTAATGCTGTTATTGCTGGGCGTCTCGGTGGCATCGTGGACATTTATTTTTCAGCGTACCAAGGCGCTAAAATCGGCCGAGACCGAGATGCGCAACTTTGAAGACAAATTCTGGTCGGGCGCAGATCTAAACCGCCTGTATCAGGAATTGTCGGCGCGCACCAATATTGGCGGAATATCTGGCATTTTCTGTTCAGGCTTTAAAGAATTTGTACGTCTGCGTAAAGGTAATACCGCCGTCAACGGTATTGTGGATGGCACCTACCGTGCTATGCGGGTGACCATGTCCCGGGAAGTAGAAGAGCTGGAAAGCCGGTTACCATTTTTGGCCACGGCAGGCTCTATCAGCCCCTACATCGGTTTGTTTGGTACCGTATGGGGAATCATGAATGCCTTTATTGCGCTGGGTGAAGTGCAACAGGCCACACTGGCAATGGTAGCGCCGGGCATTGCTGAGGCGCTTATTGCCACGGCTATCGGTTTGTTTGCAGCTATTCCGGCCGTTATTGCGTATAACCGCTTTAGTCATAAGGTAGAAAAACTGGAAAACAATTACGCCAACTTTATGGAAGAATTTTCGGCCATATTGCATCGTCAGGCCATCGCGGCGCAGCAGCACCAAACGCCTTAATGCAGGCGTTTGTTAGTACAGGAGTCTGTTATGTATACCCGTAAACGCCGTCGCCCGGTATCTGAGATTAATGTGGTGCCCTACATTGATGTGATGTTGGTATTGCTGATTATCTTTATGGTGACCTCGCCGCTGGTTTCGCAGGGCGTAAAAGTGGATTTACCAAAAGCCAGTGCCGAGCCTATTGAGCAGAAAGACAACCCGCCACTGATTGCTTCGGTGGATGTGGAAGGCAAATATTATCTGAATCTGGGTGATGACGAAGAACGTCCTGTCGCCCCAGAAGATTTGGGCGCGCTGGTTCAGGCACAATTGCAAAAGCAGCCTGACACCCCGGTGGTAGTTAAAGGCGACGGGCAGGTGGCCTACGATAAAGTCATTCAGTTGATGGTTTTGCTGCAAAGTGCAGGTGTGCCTTCGGTGGGCCTGATGACGGATCCCAAAGAGTAATCGGCCTATGCGCAAACCCAAAATATTGGCCAGACTCTTCGACACAGATGAAAAAGTGGCGGTGGCAAAGTCTGTGGGCGTGCACCTGGGCATTGCGCTGGTGTTGCTGATTAGTGTCAGTTTTTCACCGGATCCCTTGCCCACGCCGCCGGCCTCACAGCCGGTGATAAAAGCGACGTTTATCGATGCTCAGGCCATTGCGGATAAACAAAAAGCGCAGGCACAAGCCGCGGCACGTGAAGAGCAACAGCGGGCCGCCGCAGCCGCTGCCAAAAAAGCAGAGGCTGAGCGTCAGCGTAAAATCAATGCTCAAAAAGCAAAACAGCGGGCGCAGGAGAAGCGGGCCGAGCAAGAACGTCAAAAGCAAGCTGCTGAGGCTAAACGTCAAAAAGAACTGAAACGGGTGGCCGCCCAAAAAGCCAAAGAGCGTAAAGAACGCGAGGCCCGGGAGAAAGCCGCAGCCGAAGCCAGACGCAAACAGGCCGAAGAAGATGCGGCGATGGAAAAGATGCGTCAGGAGCAGGCTGACGCAGAGCGAGCGGCTCAGCAACAACGGCGGCAGCGGCAGGTGCTTTCCGAAACTGACCGCTATCGGGCACTTATTAAACAAAAGATTATGCAGGGGTTATACAAAGACTCTGCGTATAAAGGTAAGAAGTGTCGGCTGAATGTTCGACTGGCGACCACAGGCTTTGTGGTCCAGGTCAGAACGCTCAGTGGCGATGCAGCATTGTGCCGGGCTTCAGAGGCAGCGGTAAGACGTCCTGATAAACTGCCAATGTCAGAAGACCCTCAAGTGTATCAACAACTTAAAGACATTAATCTAACGGTGGAATTGTAGTGATCAAGAAAAAAATCGGAATCTGGTTTAGTGCTACATTGCTAATGTTTAGCACGTTGGCGCAGGCTTCTCTGGAAATTGTCATTACCGAGGGCGTAGACGGTGCGCGGCCTATCGGGGTAGTCCCGTTTACTTTCAAAGGCACGGGCGAGATGCCCGAAGACATTGCTGCCGTGGTGCGCGCTGATTTACTGCGTAGCGGTAAGTTTAACCCTACTGCGCCGGATGATATGCCGCAATATCCTGACACCGATGCCAGCATCAATTATTCAGCCTGGGCGTCAGCCGGGGTAGATACGGTACTGGTTGGCACGGTTGAGCAACAAGCCGGCAGCAAATACAAAGTCAGCTTCGAATTAGTGGATGTGCTGCGGGGGCAAGCCACCGGCGGCAAATCCAAAGCCATGAGCCAGGGTAAACTGGTGGCGGCCAATGATCACCTTATTGATAAACGCCAGGCGGTTATCAAACCCGAGGACTTTAGGCAGTATGCCCATCGCATCTCTGATGTGGTGTACGAAAAGCTGACCGGTACCCGGGGTGCCTTCCTAACCCGCATTGCGTATGTCAAAGTACGTGACCGTGATGCCCATGCCCGCCCGTATGAGTTGGCCATTGCTGACTATGATGGCAAAAACGAAACGCGCCTGTTGTCATCCCCTGAGCCGCTGATGTCGCCAAGCTGGTCACCTGATGGTGAAAAGCTGGCGTATGTGAGTTTTGAAAACAAACGTCCACAAATTTTTATTCAGGATATTTATACCCGCAAGCGTGAGGCCATCACGGATTTCCCTGGCATTAATGGTAGCCCCGTGTTTTCACCGGATGGCAAACAATTAGCGATGGTTTTGTCAAAAGATGGCAACCCGGAAATTTATGTCATGGAACTTGCGTCCAAGAAACTGCGTAGGGTGACCCGTAATCGTGCGATTGATACCGAGCCGTCGTGGGCGCCAGATAGTGAGAGTCTGATATTTAGCTCAGAACGGGGTGGTAAACCCCAGATTTATCGCGTAAATTTAGCATCAGGTAAAGTAAGACGACAAACCTTTGAGGGTGAGCAAAACCTGGGCGCGACCATTGCTCCTGATGGCGAAGAAATGGTGCTGGTGAATCAGACCAATGGTGATTATCGAATTGCCCGCCAGGGCTTAAAAGACGGTGCCATTCAGGTATTGACCAGAACTTATCTGGACGAGTCGCCTAGTATTGCGCCCAACGGAAGTATGATAATTTACAGCACCTTGCACAATGGTACTCAGGTATTATCCTTAGTGTCTTTGGATGGGCGCTTCAAAGCAAGGTTACCAGCCACAGACGGACAAGTTAAGTCACCGAGTTGGTCACCATTCTTGTTTTAAACAAAATATTTGTTAATGAAAACTATAAGGATTAAGAGGATGCAACTTAATAAAGTAATGAAAAGCTTCGTTATCGCCTTGCCCGTGGTGACGATGATGGCGTGTTCATCAGGTCCAAGTGAAGAAGAACTGGCGGCTGAACGTAACCGTGTAGCTCAGGAACAAGCCGAAGCTGAGCGTCAGGCTCGCCAGGCCGAAGAATCCCGTGTTGAAGCCGAAGCGGCGCAACGCATGGAGCGTCAGCAAGAGATGGTTCAGGAACAACTTGAGTCACTGAAAAATGAGCAAACGGTTTACTTTGAATTTGACCGTGCTGTTATCAAACCAGAGTTTCGCGAAATTCTGAACAAGCACGCTGAATTCCTGGTACAAAATCCTGATCAAAAAGTGGCGGTAGAAGGTCACACCGACAGCCGTGGTACACCAGAATACAACATTGCATTGGGTGAGCGTCGTGCCCAGGCAGTGGAAACGTACCTGATGAATGCTGGTGTCAGCAGCGATCAGCTTTCTACCGTTTCCTATGGTGAAGAAAAACCGGCGGTCATGGGTTCAACTGAGTATGCCCAGGCGCAAAATCGTCGCGGTGTGGTTGTATATCAGTAATGGCTTGCTCTGTACTTAAACGTACCTGCACCGGTATCGCCCTGAGCGTTGCCTGTGCAGTATCGGGTGCGGCAGGGGCTCAGGCCCCGGTTTATGATGTCAACAATCCGCAGGGCGGTGATCTGGAAAAGCGGATCACGGTGCTTGAGCGCATGGTAGACAGTCGCACACAGATGCAGCATCGTCTACAGCAACAACTGGACTCGATGCAGGGCGAAATAGATGATTTGCGTGGTGCTGTGGAGGTCCATACCAATCAGTTGGAAAAAGTACTGGAACGTCAGCGCGAGTTGTACCTCGAGATTGATAAACGGGTTACGTCGTTAAAACAATCGGTAGGTGAAGCATCTTCGTCTTCGTCGCCAGCGTCTCCTGAACCTGCGCAAAAGACTCAACCGTCATCGTCGGATAAGCCTTCATTAAGTGAAGATGAAGCCTACGATAATGCCGTAAACCTTATTTTAAAGTCTCGCGAATATGATAAAGCGATTCCTGCATTTCGTGATTTTATAAGCGATTTTCCTAATAGCCAGTATGCGGCCAATGCGCACTATTGGTTAGGACAGTTATTGTTTAATAAACAAAACTGGCAAGAAGCCAAAGCTCAGTTCAGTGAAGTCGCCGACCGCTTTAAAAATTCGAGTAAACGTGCAGAATCCTTGCTGAAGTTAGGCGTGATTGAGCAGCGTTTAGGCAATACCGGTCAGGCCAAAGCATATCTTAATGCGGTAATTTCAGAATATCCAAACTCCTCAGCCAGAAAGCTGGCCGAATCGAGATTGAATTCTTTATAAGAAAAACCTCTGTTTGCAGAGGTTTTTTGTTTTTTTGCACTAAAATTACAAATTCACCGTAATTGAAAAGGTGGTAACGCCGGGCAAAACCATGAAACTGGTGGGGCCTGATTTACCGCTGACTCAGTACTTGATGCGGCGTTTGCTTTTTTACAACGCATTGAAGTGCAGAAAGTTTGTTCGTTTTGTGGTGATTTTGACCACTTGATGCAGGTTTTCTTAAAAAAAGAAAATAAAAAGCGATTTAGGGTTGCACGCCCACAGGAAATGGGTAATATATGCCGCCGTTGCCACCGACAGGCAACAACAGGAAAGAAATGGGTCGTTAGCTCAGTTGGTAGAGCAGTTGACTTTTAATCAATTGGTCGCTGGTTCGAATCCAGCACGACCCACCATTTATCCAAATGTTTTCTTTTCGACAATGCAAAGGGTCGTTAGCTCAGTTGGTAGAGCAGTTGACTTTTAATCAATTGGTCGCTGGTTCGAATCCAGCACGACCCACCATTGCATCACAATCCGATAGGCCGCCAAAGCTTATCATCCAGTAACGTCAGGTTACTGAACACCATAAGATGGGTCGTTAGCTCAGTTGGTAGAGCAGTTGACTTTTAATCAATTGGTCGCTGGTTCGAATCCAGCACGACCCACCATCTTATTAGTACGTTCCAGTTAACACTTCTCAAAAAGAGCACATTATGCTCGCGCCGGATTTGAACCAGCGAAGCGGTTCGACACCAAGCGCAGCGCAGGTGAACGTGCTTTAGCACGGCCCGAAAGGGCGCAGACTGCGCTAGCAGTCAAGTAATCCAGCACGACCCACCATCTTATCGAAATAGTCCAGTTACACACTTTTCAAAAAGAACATATCGTGCTCGCGCCGGATTTGAACCAGCGAAGCGGTTCGACACCAAGCGTAGCGCAGGTGAACGTGCTTTAGCACGGCCCGAAAGGGCGCAGACTGCGCTAGCAGTCAAGTAATCCAGCACGACCCACCATCTTATTCGTACGTTCCAGTTACACACTTTTCAAAAAGAACATATCGTGCTCGCGCCGGATTTGAACCAGCGAAGCGGTTCGACACCAAGCGTAGCGCAGGTGAACGTGCTTCAGCACGGCCCGGAAGGGCGCAGACTGCGCTAGCAGTCAAGTAATCCAGCACGACCCACCATCTTATCGAAATAGTCCAGTTACACACTTTTCAAAAAGAACATATCGTGCTCGCGCCGGATTTGAACCAGCGAAGCGGTTCGACACCAAGCGTAGCGCAGGTGAACGTGCTTTAGCACGGCCCGAAAGGGCGCAGACTGCGCTAGCAGTCAAGTAATCCAGCACGACCTGGCACTTTACAGGTGAGGTAGCCAATAAGCCTGTATTAGAGCGATACGCATGCAGCCGTTTATAGGCGGGCCCAAACACCCCCCCTCATAAAGGTTTCTCAATAGCACTGCCCCAGACAACAGGGCTACACACAACGGGGACGGCTTTTAACAGCACTCATGGTTTGGGGTGCAAGCCATGAGCGAAAGTCTGTTACACCCGGTCTCAGCTTGCTGTATATCGTGTGAAGTGCCAATTAACCCAGGCATTACAGATCGTTAATTCAAAGAAGTGAAAAACCGGCTGGGGGTACCTTGAATGTGATGGAATAATTCATACGTTTACGATATGAAATTTTTATGACAGTCGGGTATAATTGCCGCCCTTTTAGCTGTCGTCAATCGGGTCAGTATGTTATGACAGTCGCATTTCGCGTAGAACAAGTTGATTATCCTTTCCCTGCAATGCCAGAACCGCTAACGTCTGAGCGAAAAGACGAGCTGCGTTCCCAGATAAAGCAATTGCTTATTGATAAGAATGCGGTACTGGTGGCGCATTACTACACCGATCCTGAAATTCAGGCATTGGCCGAAGCAACCGGTGGCTGTGTGGCTGACTCTCTAGAGATGGCGCGTTTTGGCCGCGACATTCAGGCCGATACCGTTATTGTCGCAGGGGTTCGCTTTATGGGTGAAACCGCCAAAATTCTAAGCCCGGAAAAAACCGTGTTGATGCCAACTCTGGAAGCTACCTGTTCACTGGATATTGGCTGTCCTGAGAAAGAATTTACAGAATTTTGTGATGCCCACCCTGATCACACAGTGGTGGTGTATGCCAATACCTCAGCCGCGGTAAAAGCCCGGGCCGACTGGGTGGTTACCTCCAGCATTGCTTTGGAAATAGTTGAACACCTGGATGAGCAGGGTAAACCCATTATCTGGGGCCCGGACCGTCACCTGGGTGCTTATATCGCTAAACAAACCGGCGCAGATATGCTTATGTGGCAGGGTGAATGTATCGTGCATGACGAATTTTCAGCACAAAAGCTGGAAGACATGAAAGCGATCTATCCGGACGCCGCCATCCTGGTTCACCCTGAATCGCCGGCCAGCGTCGTGGCCATGGCTGATGCGGTAGGCTCCACCAGCCAGCTTATCAAAGCAGCTCAGGAAATGGAGAACAGCACATTTATTGTGGCTACGGACAAAGGCATTTTTTATAAAATGCAGCAATTGGCCCCGACTAAGAACTTTATCGAAGCTCCCACTGGTGGCAACGGCGCCACGTGCAAAAGCTGTGCTCACTGCCCATGGATGGCAATGAACGGTATACAGTCAATTTACGATGCGCTTAGCGGTGGTAATGAAGGTCACGAGATTTTTGTCGATGATGTTTTGCGTGAAAAAGCATTGGTACCGTTAAACCGGATGCTGGACTTTTCTGCACAACTAAAAGCAGAAACTGCTTAAATAAGCAGCGCTTAAGCGGCTTTTGCACGCCGAAGCTTGATCCGCCGGGAAGGTTAACCTACTATACGCGCTGCTGCTTGCAGAGCAGCGCAAAATTTGGAGAGATGGCTGAGTGGCTGAAGGCGCACGCCTGGAAAGTGTGTATACGTTAATAGCGTATCGAGGGTTCGAATCCCTCTCTCTCCGCCAAATTTAAACACCAAAGCCTCGCCTTGTGCGGGGCTTTGGTGTTTATGGTGGTTTAGAATGTGATGAGAACCCACGGGTTCGACAAAACGGCAGGCAAGGCGTTTTGCACAGCGCCAGCTGCCCGTAGGGCGAGCGGCATGTAAAGCGCGAGGGAATCCCTCTCTATGTGTTTATGGTGGTTTAGAATGTGATGAGAACCCTCGGGTTCGCCAAAACGGTAGGGAAGGCGTTTTGCACAGCGCCAGCTGCCCGTAGGGCGAGCGCCATGTAAAGCGCGAGTGAATCTCTCTCCGCCAAATACCTTACAGGCCCTGCGGATGGGGACTTTGGTGTTGGTGAAGGCTTTGAACAATTTTATAGCGACATCATTAAACTTGCTCTAACACCTGCCGGCTTTTTTGTAAGCTTGGTGACTAGCCGACCTGGGAAAAGTTTCTTAGTACTGCTTTTAATTCTGAAAAGTCCACCGGCTTGGTAAAGTGCTGATTAAAGCCTGCTTCCTGAGCCAGTAGCTTATCTTTTTTCTGGCCCCAGCCGGTGATAGCCACCATAAATACATCGGCGGCCCAGTCTTTGTTTCGTAGCTGTTTGGCGACTTCGTACCCATTAATATCGGGCAGGCCGATATCTGACAGTATAATCTCAGGACGAAAGGCTTCAGCCATTGTTATCGCATCCTCGCCGCAATTGGCGCACTCAATGGAGTGACCCTCAAACTCCAACAAAAAACCCAGGCTTTCAGCAGCATCCACATTATCATCCACAATTAAGATGCGTTTGGGCGCCGCTTTGTCAGTGTGTGTAGGCTGTGACTTGGGCTTGTCGACTACCTGACTGGTTGCCAGCGGCAAACGCACTTCAAATTCGCTGCCCAGATCGATGCCGGGACTTCTGACTTCTATCACCCCTTCATGCATTTCCACCAGACCATGTACCAATGCCAGCCCAATTCCGAGGCCGCCCTGGGCACGCTCGAGGGCCGGCGTAAGCTGTGAAAACATATTAAAAATCGTGGACAGCTTTTCTGAAGGGATGCCGATGCCGGTGTCTTTCACGCGAATAACGGCTTGCTCTGTGGTAGCATACACATGCAGGGTGATATGACCGCCAGGCGGCGTATATTTGGCGGCATTGGTCAGCAAATTCACGATGATCTGGGTGAGCCGGGTTGAGTCAGCCTCCAGCATCAGGGGCTTGTCCGGAAGCGTTATCTCGAAGGAATGCTGACTTTCTTCAATAAAGAATTTAGTGGACTCAATCGCAATCTGAGCCGCTTCGTTTATATCTACTACCTGCTTTTTAAGTTCCAGCCGGCCCTGAGAAATCCGCGTAACCTCTAATAAATCGTCAACAATATGGGTAACCTGGGAGACATGCCGGTGAAAAATATCGTGGTACCAGCTCAATTCAGGGTGCTGCTCGGTATTGCGTTTCATGAGCTCCAGCACATTTCGAATTGGTGCAAGGGGATTGCGCAACTCGTGCCCAAGAGTGGCCAGAAATTCATCTTTTTTACGATCTGCTAATGCGAGTTGGCGATGAGCATTTGCCAGCGCCAGCTGGGACTTTTTGCGTTCGCTAATATCAATAAAGATTCCGAATATGGTGATGCACTGGCCCGCTTCACTATAGGTAGCATGCCCACGGCCTACTATCGAGAGCCACTCTCCTGATGCATGTTGCAGCCTGAACTCGACCTCGTACTCGCAGTGTTGATTGATCGCCTCTTGTACCCCTTCACGGAAAACGGTCACATCTTCAGGATGAATGGACTTATAAAAGTGAGATGGTTGTTGCCACAAGTTGCTGTGGTATAAGCCAGTGAGTTCCTGTAACTCCTGACTGAACTTGATTCGGTTTAGTACCATGTCGTGAGTCCAGACGCCCATGTGGGCGCTACGGATAGCTAGACTCAGAAAATTCTGGTTTTCCTTAAGATCATTCTGGACTTTACGTAAGTGGGTAAGTGATTGTTCTACCGATTTGCGGGCTTTCACCAATTCCTGTTCGTAACTTTTGCGCTCGGTAGCTGCAAAAAATGCAAGATGATCGTAGCTGTGGCCATCGCTGGTTCGGCGTACCGCGTTAACCAGCATCGGCACCGTGTCACCGGCATGGGTTTTGAGCTCGATGAGTACTTCGGAGACCGCGCCTTGTAACTGTAACAGTGGGGCCCAGTGGGTATGGTGATAAAACCGGCTGCCCACCGTGAATAGCGCCTGGATACGCTGTTGGGCGACCAGCTGTTCACAGCGATAACCCAGCCAGTCGCAAAATGTTTGGTTCACCTGCACAATCGAGCCGTCAGTTTCGCACACCAGCAAACCACAGGCGGCGTTCTCAAATAAACTTGAGGTTTCAGGTGTCATGGGCTGACCGGGCGCTGACAATAGTATTATTTAAATAGCTATCGATAGCTTCATAACATGCCTGCGGGGCGCTCATATGCGGGCAGTGCCCAACATTATCGATTAATGTCAAGGTGGATTGCGGTAAGGTAGCCTGCATAAATTCGCCCACTGAGCACGGGGCAATAAAATCGTCAGTGCACTGCAAAATCAATGTCGGTGTATGACATTGAGGCAGCAAGGCGCGGTGATCAGCTAAAAAGGTGACCCGGGCAAAATGCTGGGCGATATCCGGGTCGGTACGGCAAAAGCTATTAGATAACTCCTCACCCAGCTCGGGCTGAGTTGGGGCGCCCATAATCGCCGGGGCCATATTGCTGGACCAGCCCAGATAATTACTGTCGATGGTCTCACAAAGCTCATTAATGTCGGCTTTTGAAAAGCCACCGGTATAGTCGGCGTCATTGGTGAAGCAGGGCGAGGGACTTACCATAATCTGACATAAAAATTTGTCGGGGTGCGCAACACTGGCCAGTAAGCCAATACTGGCGCTGACAGAATGGCCAATAAAAATAACCGGGGCGTCGGGGCTGACCTCACCGATAATTTCAAGAAGATCTTCGGCATAACCATCCAGCTCATTGTATTTTTCATAGCTGTACATAGTTAAATCAGACTGGCCGCTGCCCACCAAATCATACAGTACCAGGGTGTAGTCTTTCGCCAGCTTCGGGGTCAGATACCGCCACATTGTCTGGTCACAACCAAAGCCATGACTCAGGATCACCGTTGGTCCGACATCACCGATAATTTTGATATTGTTACGCAAAAATAAATTCATGATGTTCTTCTTATTTTCAAAAGGGTCAGAATATGAATTTAGCAATTTAAACGACGTTGCCCGACTTTTTTAAGACGCGCACTGTTATCAATTTTTTGTAATGACAACGCGTTATGAGAAAAAGGACGTCTATAGCTGAGCGCCGGGCAGCGTATCTGGAACGATATTTTTATAACGGTCAATGCTGCAACAGCAGTGTAAAGCATCCTTTGAAAAATGCGAATAAGATTATCCATTGGTATAGATTCTTCGAGTTTTGACACTGCCAGATATCTAAATAGCGGAGACACTGCTATTACTTAATCAAGCCCGGGTTGAACGTTTGGTTTACCTGAGTAAGGCAGGAGTAACTGTACATGATCGTCCTCAATATCAGGATAAATGCCTCGCTGGAAACCACCTGGCTGGTTTTAACACAGCCAGCCGCTATTCAGCGCTGGGCTACCAATCCTGGCGGCTGGCGGTGCCTATCCTACACCGGGCACTTTATGGAAGGCGGCAACTTCAAACTGTTATTAAAGGGCGAGGCTGGGAACTGGCATGCCAGTATACAAGGTCACGTCGACCAGATAATACCCTACCGTAAAGTTTCTATTGCCATAAACGGCGGCGAACGAATAACCGTAACATTAATGCCGCAGGGCGAGCAGGTAAGTTGTGAGTGCTGTGTAACAGGTGCGATGGATGACAGTGTGTTTAGCAAAAATATTCACCGACTGATACTGACCCGGCTGAAAGATTATATTGAACAACTAGCGCGCCTGGCGGGGTAAATTGTAAGTCTATGAGGCAGGAAGATAGGGCCACACACCCAGGCGTTATTCTAGCCTGAGTGTGGGCGCCACTGGCTCAGTTATCTAAGCCACGGCGCTTCATCAGCGCATCGACCTGCGGTTTCTGACCGCGAAAGTCGATATAATTTTGCATTAAATCTTCGCTGTTGCCTTTAGACAAAATCTCTTTTCTGAACTCATCACCATTGTCCCGCGACAAGCCGCCTTCACTTTGCATATGGGCAAAAGCATCGGCTGCCAGTACTTCGGTCCAAAGGTAGGCGTAATACCCGGCAGAATAACCACCGGCAAAGGTGTGGCTGAAATAGTTCGACTTGTAGCGTGGTGCAACTGGATCGTAGTCAATACCATGCTTTGCCAACGCCTGCTGCTCAAAACGGCCGACATCTGAGACCTGCTGGTCGGCCTTTAACATGTGCCATTCCATATCAATCAGAGCCGCAGCCAAATATTCAGTGGTGTCGTAACCCTGATTAAATTTAACCGCTTTAAGCAGCTTGTTAAGCAAGGCCTCGGGGATAGGCTCTCCAGTTTTATAATGTTTGGCGTAATTGGCCAGTACTTCAGGCTCAATCGCCCAGTCTTCATGAAACTGTGAGGGAAACTCTACAAAATCCCGGGCCGTGGCGGTGCCTGCCAGGCTCGGGTATTTTACATCTGAAAACAAGCCATGGGCGGCGTGACCAAACTCATGGAATAAGGTGGTCACTTCATCAAAGGACAACAAAGTAGGTTCACCGTCGGCGGGTTTCACTATATTTTGCTCGTTAAACACCACGGGTTTGGTGTTATTCATATGGCTTTGGGTGACAAACTCGCTCATCCACGCGCCGCCCGCTTTGCCTTCACGAGCATAGGGGTCGAAGAAGAACAGCCCAATGGCAGAGCCATCCTGATTAAATACCTCAAATGCCCGGGCATCCTCCACGTATAACGGCAGGTCGGTACGCTCTTTGAACGTAATGCCATAGAGTTTTTTCATGGCAAAAAATAAGCCTTTTTCCAGCACATTATTGAGTTCAAAGTATGGCTTTACCTGCGCATCATTCAGGTCGTATTTTTGCTTACGGACTTTTTCGGCATAATACGCCCAGTCCCAGGGCTTAACCGCACCACTGACGCCATCGTCATGCATAACCTGTTCGATATCGGCGGCTTCACGCTTAGCCTTCGCGACGGCCTTAGGCGCTAAATCATCCAGGATTTCAAAAACATTGGCCGGGGTCTGGGCCATTTGATCATCAATTTGATACGACGCCCAGTTTTCAAATCCTAATAGCTTTGCTTTGCGAGCCCGTAGGTTAGTGAGTTTCAAGATAATGGGCGCATTCACATCCATTGCCCGGGTTGCCGACTGGCGCCAGATTTGCTCGCGCAGTCCCCGGTTTTCCAGGCTGGACAAGATTGGCTGACGGGTGGTATTCACCAGACTAATCAGATAACCATCTTCCCCGGCTTTTTCTGCCGCGGACTTAAGGTTAGCTTTTTCGCTGTCGGACAAGCCTGCAAGACGAGCTTCGTCAGTTACAACAATGGTATCGTTTTTAAACGAAGCCAAAATATTTTGGGAAAACTTTGTTTGCAGATTAGTGATTTCTTTATTCAGTTCTCGCATTGTGGCTTTGTCAGCGTCTGACAAATTGGCACCGGCACGAACAAATTTTTTGAAATAAAATTCGGTCAGTCGCTGGTCAATGGTACTGAGTGACTCACGGTTGTCATAAACCTTTTTCACTCGCTCAAATAATTGTTCATCCAGCAATATGTTGTCAAAGTGGCCGGCCAGCCTGGGTGCCATCGCTGCTTCAATACGCTGAACCTCATCATTAGATTTGATGCTGGAAAGATTGAAAAATACCGATTGGACCCGAGTTAGCCGACTTCCGCTTTTTTCAAACGCCAAAATAGTATTCTCAAATGAAGCCGGTGCTGACTGGTCGGCAATTTCTTGAATTTCTTTGGCGTGCTCGTCCATGCCCAGGGCAAACGCTGGTTCATAGTCGCTTATTTTGATTTTATCAAACTGCGGGGTCTGATAAGGCAGCGGGCTTGCGGTTAGTAACGGGTTCGAAGATTTATCCGGCATGGCTTTAACGGTATCGGTGGAAGGCTCAGGTGCAGCCTTAGATAAAGATTCAGATGTTGCCTGATTGCCGGAACAGCCGGCCAGGACCAGCGCGGTGGTTATCGCGGTGGCAATTAATGTTTTTTGCATAGGTATCTCCGAGGTAGTAAAGGCCAGCAGACATTTTTGCGAGCACTGGGTCACAATGTAACCACAATGTAGCAGTGTCACCCCGGCGGCTCAATTGATTAACGCGCTAAGATACTGAAATAAGGCTCAAATACTACCAGTGCCAGGTATCATACGCGCATTGTCTATGCGCGATGAGCAGGTTGAGTGTTTGTTTTTAGCGGTTCGCGAAGTGGGTGAGGGCATCGCCTGAGAGGCGGTATCCCAGCCATTCTGATTTTGCTACGGCGCCCAACGACTCGTAAAAATCAATGGCAGGCTGATTCCAGTCCAGCACACTCCACTCAAAACGGCCACAATTGTTGTCGATGGCATGCCGGGCCAGATATTTCAGAACTTCAGTGCCGGCGCCCTGACCGCGAAAATCGGGGGTAATATACAAATCTTCCAGGTACAAGCCATTTCTGCCTTGCCAGGTCGAGTAATTGTAAAAGTACACAGCAAACCCCACGGGCTTATCGTCTTTCTCACACAAAATACAATGGGAAGTGGCGGTATCTCCGAACAGGGTGCGCTCGATATCTGTCACCGAAGCTTCTACTTCATCAGCGGCCTTTTCGAAGGTAGCCAGTTCGGTAATAAACTTAAGAATTTGCTCACTGTCAGTGAGCCGGGCGGCGCGTATAGAAAATGCAGACACAAAAAATTCCTTATTGCTAAATAATTGACTTTAACACAGGCTAAAAACCGGCCAACGGACCCTGAAGGCCCTTAGCTGATGCTGTTTTACCTTTGTAAATGCTTTTTGATAATGAATAGGTTACGTTAAATTAATAGTTTAGATTTAACAAATCTGTACTTTTAAGGCGCCGACCACAACGGTATAGTAGGTCTTCGCCGTACTGAAGTTGCAAGGGCAGAGAAACTTCAGCGTATTACTCCTGCCGTTGGGTGTATCCTTGAAAATTATACTATGCTTCCTACTGCTATTGGTATGCATAGCCGGGCAGGCTACAACCATATCGCAGTACGATAAAGCCAGACAAGTGGCTATGTCGACGCAGCACGCCGCTTCCGGTGGGTTGCAAGAATTGCCTGAAATACTGACCAGCCAAACCCCTGTGGCGGACTATTACCGGCTTTCTCTACAATTTGCATCAAAAATTGCTGAGGCAGAACCTGTAACCGATGAGCTGCTTGAGGCTCTTACTCCTTATCCCCGGGTACAGTTAGAAGCGCGGTTACTGCAATGGGCTCAGCACACGCCCACCACCTATCCCAAGCGCAACTTGCAGCTGCAACAGTTACTGGAGGTGGCGAAACAGAACAACTGGCCCCGCCTGGAACGCTGGGGGATTCGGTTGCTGGTTGAACGGGCGATGGTCCATGGTGACTATATGACCGCCATCATGAATATTCAGCGCATTGTGGGTTCAGCCAGTGCCATCCAGCCCTCAGCCGGGGTGTTCGATTACCCCTTATCGCGTGCCTACCTGGATATGGCAGACGCATTTTTCTATCTGGGCGACGCCGGCATGTCGCTGGAGTTTTGTCAGTTTTATAAGCAGTTCTTAACCCACGATGCGCACCAGATGGCGCAGGGCATGAAATGTGAAATCCGGGCCTATACCCATAATGGCGCTTATCGCACGGTATGGCCGCTGCTTAGTGAGTTTAATCAGCATATTGCTGGTTTTGGATTAAGTAAGGAGAGAGTCGAAGCGGCGTTGGCAGCCAGTCGGGTCTATTTGCACAAAGGTGATTATCGGTTAGCCGAAGAGTTTGCCAAAGAAGCGAAGTTTTTGGCCCGCCACAATCAACTTGAGTTTGGACCATGGCGTTACCGCTACGCCCAGCTTCGTCTGGAGGCAGCCCTGGGGCGTAAGCAGGTAAGCCTGGCCCGGGAATTCTGGCAACAGATGCTCAATGCGTACGGCGAAACCACAACCGTTACCTCACCGGCCTATGAACATGTGCGTCAGCTTGAGCTGGAAGCAACCTTACTGGGCCTTGAGCAGAACTATCAACAGGCCAATGCGCTCTACCGGCAAATTCATAGCTTAGAGCACGAACAAAAAAAACAGTTTCGTTTGCTGGAACAATTATCGGCTTTTACCAATGAGATCAGCCGTCAGCAATTATCCTTTTTACAACTACAGGCGCAGCTGAATAAATCTCAGTCGCGTAATATGAAGTATCTGGCAATGGCGGCGGTGCTGACTGCCGTAATTTTATTGCTGATGTTGCTCAGAGTGGTGTATCTGAAACGCAGGATTGAGCAAAATGTGGTTTACGATGGCCTGACGGGGCTGGATGCACGCTGGTTTGCCCTGAGCAAAATTCAGCGAAAACTGACCCGAAGAGCCGAACCTGGCTGTGTGGTATTACTGGATATCGACCACTTTAAGGATATAAACCGGCAACTGGGGCCGTGTAAAGCAGATAAAGTATTGATTGAGCTGGCGCGCTTTTTCAAATATGAAGTGGGTACTAACAATATTATTGGCCGCTATGCCGGCGAACAGTTTGTATTTAATTTATCGAACAGCCTGTTAGACGATGCCATCGGATTTGTCGATAAACTGAAGCAGGCGCTAGCTCAGCATCAGTCCAAAGCCGCCGGGCCACTTAGTCTTGCTAATGTCGGGCCCATACGCTTTTGCGCCGCGGTGGTCGAGGCAGACTGCAAAACCAGTATGGATGACATCATGGAGCTATGTGAACAACAGCTCAAAAAGGCGAAGTCCCGCGGTCGCAATCAAACCCGCAGCGCCTCGCTGGTGTGTCGGGCTAAATGCCAGAATGGCTGAAGCTTCCCCTCCCACAAAAAACTGGCTGGTAGCTTTTTTGGTCACTAGTATAAAGTAAGTGCGGTTATCAGCATGGTGGCAAGGTACCTGTTCTGAGTATGGAGTAGGGCGGCCTGTTGCTTGTCAGGGTGTGCCACCCGGAGCCCTTCCTATGAAAATAAGTATTCGGCGAGCAATAACCTTTATCCATGCGGCTAAACGATGGATGTCACTGTGTGTGCTGGCATTTATGATGATCATCGTGGCCGCCTCTATTGTCGAGCTGGGCATCATTCTGTTTATGGATATTTTTGACCCCCCGACGATGTGCTCTTTCTGGATATCAGCGAACTGCTTAATATCTTTGGCTTCATCTTTTTAATTTTGATTGGTTTCGAACTTATGGAAACGGTCGAGATGTATTTCAAAAAGAATGTAATTCATGCAGAAATAGTGTTGTTGGTGGCGGTTATTGCCGTTGCTCGCAAGGTGATATTGTTAGATCTGGAGAAATACGATCCGCTGGCCATTGTGGGGCTGGGCGGCATCATAGTGGCATTAGGTACCTGTTACTATCTGATTAAACGCAGTCATTAGCTAACTGGCCTGTGGTGGGGGAGGTGACAATTGCGCCGACCGGCGCAGGTAAGCCTGGCGTGTAACCGCAAAGCCGGCACCCAGGCCGGCTGTTTGGTTATTGGTATACGCTATCCGCTGATACGTTGGCACTGGTGTTAGGTTTCAGATTGAACCGGCTCAGGGTCGGAATGCCCGGATGATCGACGAAACAAGCGTTTGATGCGTCGACTCAGAAGGCCAAAACCATGACTGATATCCTGCAATACCATATACAGACAGGGCACCAGAATCAGGGTCACCAGGGTGGCATACAAGACTGCAAAGCCAAGCGCAGCCGCCATCGGTACCACAAAGGCCGCCTGTAAGCTGGTTTCAAACAAAATCGGCAAGACCCCGGCAAAGGTAGTGATTGAGGTCAGGGTAATGGCTCTGAAACGCGCCATGCCGGCTTCCACTACCGCTTCTTTAATGCTGTAGCCTTGTGCCCGTCGCTGATTAACATAATCGGTCATCACCAGTGAGTCGTTTATTACCACGCCCGAGGCGGCAATGATGCCGAAAAATGACATCATGGATAAATCCAGCCCCAGTAGAAAATGGCCCCAAATAGCCCCGGTCATACTAAACGGAATGACGGACATAATGATCAGTGGCTGACCGTAGCTTTTGAGTGGCACTGCCAGCAACACATACACCATGATCATCGCGGCGATAAAGAACAGCTGTTGCTCGCTTTGCTGCGCCTGCTGTTCTTCAATAGCACCACCCAGTTCACTAAGCACCGATGGGTAGGCTTTTTGAAGCTCAGGAATGAGATTCTCGTTCACATTCTCAATGACTTCATTTGGCTCCACCGTTTCCTCATCAATAGAGCCCCACACATAGACACTGCGATAACCCCCTTCGCGGCGAATATAGCTGATGCCGGGCTTTTCACTTAGCAGGGCAACATCGCCCAGCATCACTTCCTGCCCGCTGGCGGTAGTAATGACCGAGTATTTGAGATCCGCAAAACTTTCGCGCGTCAGTTTGGGGTAACGCACCATTACCTTAACTTCTTCACCGTTACGGATAACCCGCTGGGCTTCGCCACCATAAAATCCTGCACCTACCTGACTGGCGATATCCGCCAGACTCAGCCCCAGGTCATAGGCTACCGGGCGTAAGGTCAGCTGCACTTCTTTACTGGCCGGATCAATGGTAGAGCTGACATCAAATAACCCGGGCTCCTGCTGTAACATCTCAATAAACTTGCGGCCTGCCGCATTAAGCTTATCAATATCCGCGCCGAACAATAAGAAGCCAAACTCCCCATCACCGCCGCCGCCGTTCACATCATCATAAATCTGCAACGACTTCATACCGGCAATTTCGGGCAGCTTTTCACGCCAGCGGCGGGCCAGTTCAAAGGTATTGAAGGGACGTAACTTTTCGTCCACCAATGGCACCACTACCCGGCCTTCGGTGCGATTACGATTAAACGCCAGCACGTCACGTACAATTCCCTGGCCTGTTTCTTCGGCAATGCTTTTATCTACCTGCCAGATAACCGCTTCAATCTCTTTTAAGGCGTCGATAACCGCGGTATCTGCCACGTTTTCGTTCATTTCTATTTGAATGCCAGGAAAGTCGTGGGGTACTTTTGGATTGGGCACCGTGCGTACATAATTGGCTACAATCAGCCCTACACTGATGCAAAGCACCGCAAAAAACAGGGCAAACACGGTATAGCGCCAGTTAACCGCACGTTCGACAGTGCGCCGATACGGCCCCCTGATAAAGCCGTTGAAATTTTTATTAAAGCGGGCTCGCCAGGTGTTCTCTTTAACCGGTGGGAATTTGGTATGGGCAATATGGGCAGGCAGGATCAGCTTTGACTCAATCAGGCTGAACACCAGACACAGAATCACCACCACGGAAATGTTGTAGAAAAATGCGCCTTCTGGTCCGCTACTGAGCGTGGAAGGCGCAAATACTGCGATGGTGGTTAATACCCCAAAGGTAGCAGGCGTAGCAACACGTTTGGCACCGCGCACCACATTGTCGATACCGCCACCTTTTTGTTCAACTTCGGTGTAGGCGCTTTCGCCGATGACAATGGCATCGTCCACCACAATCCCCAGCACCATAATAAAGGCGAATAGCGAGAGGATATTAATGGTAACGCCAAATAAGGGCATCATCATAATCGCGCCTAAAAAGCAGATGGGCAGACCCAGCATTACCCAGAAAGCCAGCCTGAAGCGCAAAAATAATGTCAGTAACAGCGCCACCAGTAACGCCCCCTGGGCCAGATTCGACAGCATCATATTCAGCCGGGCATTCAGGTAGTAGGTCATATCGACCAGAATTTCCAGAGAAATTCCCGCCGGCAGGGTTTTATTGCGCGCTTCGATATAATTTTTAACCGTTTCTGCGACCGGGACAGTGTCCTGAGTACGGGTGGCTTTCACCGCAATATAAATAGAGTTTTTGCCTGAGTAATTAAAATACCACTCACCTTCGGTAAACCCATCCCGGATGGTGGCCACATCGGATAACAATACCCGGGCGCCCGAATCGCCCATTTTTACCGGGATCTGCCCAAAGTCAGCACCACTGTAATACTGGTTTTCAACCCGTACCGACACCAGGCCGGCATTGGTTCGCAGCTGGCCGGCAGAAATATTGGCTGAGTACGCGCGGATCGCACTGGTAACCTCGTTGATGGTCAGGTTGTACTTGCGCAGCATATCGGGTTTGATTTCAACTGCAATTTCATCATTGGGGTAGGACACCTCTACCAGGGAAACATTCTCAAGCTGCAGCAGTTCATCTTCAATTTCCCGGGCCAGCGGCTTCAATTGCTCTAAAGGCACATCACCTACCAGCGGCAACTCAATGACCTGTTGCTGGAACTCTTCCTGATAAATCGTCACCGGCTCCATACCAGCGGGGAAGGTTGCAATAGAGTCCACCCTGAGCTTGACCTTATCGAGCACCTCGGCCAGTTCGGCCTTTTTATCTATCTCCAGGGTCACCCGGCCATTATTTCGAAATGCCCGCGATACCACTTGTTCAATCTCGGTAACATCCTTGATGGCTTCTTCAATCTTGATCATGATGCTTTCTTCAATTTCCTGCGGCGAAGCGCCGGGATATTGAGCAGCAATACTGATGTAGTTAAATTCGATATTGGGAAACATCTGACGCTGAATAGTGCTGAAACTGGCTAAACCTACCACCAGAATAAAGCCCATCAACAGGTTGGCCGCCACAGAGTTGCGGGCAAACCACGCAATTAACCCACGATGGGTCTCGTAATCAGTTTTCATAATGGTGTCCTGTTACCGGGCGGGGCGCTGGGCGACTAAATCATCGTGATTGGTTTTTTTCAGCACTTTCACAGCCATACCATTTTGCGGGTATTCAGGCGGGGTCATAACAATTTCCGCCCCGTTGTAGCTGCCTGAAATCAAAAAGTCACCGCCTTCCTGGCGTAATACATTGACTTGCTCAGAATAGAGTTTGCCGTCGCTATCCAGCAGCCACATCTGATTATTGGTGATCAGTTCCTGCGGTACCCGGTATACATCATCCAGCGTTTTACCACTGAACGCGACATTCACATAGGTACCAAATTTTACTTTAGGCGAGTTGGTACGCAGCCCGTAGGGATCGTCAATTCGCAGAATCAAATGGGTCATGCGGGTAGCAGTATCAATAATTCCGGCGTCGCGATTAATGGTGGCAGTAAATTCCTGCTGCTGGCCGTCATCAATGGATACCACCGCCGGATGGTCAGAGAGCTGCGCCGGTAAAAACGCCCGGTCAAACCCAGCTATCGGAAAGGTCACTTCAGCGGTTTCGACATTATTGAGGGTGGCCGTCAGTGTGCCAGCGGTGACATAGTCACCCACACCAATTATCCGTGATACGACTAATGCATCATAAGGGGCGTTAATAACACAGTTTTCTAAATCACGCTGAGCAATCTTTAATTGCGCCTGGGCCGACTTCAACGCCGCCTGGGCGCTGAGCAACTGAGGTTTTCGTAAGTACAGGTCGGAAACGCGGCTCGAGGGTAAATTTTTGGCTTGCTGCTCAGCAACTCTGCTTTGAGCCTGTTCCTGAATTAACTGGGCCTTGGCAGAGGCGAGGGCGGCTTCAGCCTGCAACAACGCGGCTTCATAGGTGTCTTTTTCTATCGAGAACAGGGTATCACCGCGTTTGACCAACCCGCCGGCCACAAAGGCTGGGTTCCAGCTGATCACTTCACCGGTGACCTGTGCGGCCAGGCGGGTGGACTCCAGCGGCGTCACTTCACCGTAAGAGGTGATTTGTACCGTGTAGTTTTGCGATGACATGGTATCAACCGTAACCACCGGCCGGGTATCCAGCTTTTCAGTGATGGTTTCATCTGAAGCTGTGGCGATGACGGCCCAGGCACCCAAACCGCCCAGAGCGATAACCGCCAGCGGTGCTACTAGTTTTATCCATTTCATAAGAGGTTGCTTCTTTAGCCAATTTTTTTCTATTTTATACCTCAATGATAAGACAAACTTTGATTAAATGTAACGTAATGTTTTTCTAATGTAAAAATCTCCGCATAGCGACGGCTGGCTTGTTTCAAGTTATTGATTAGGCATGGTTTTACTTTCTGATGAAGCATCATATTGCGAAACATTTGTGGCAATATCTGCGGCCAGCCCGGCCACCAGTTTGCGCATTTGTACCACTGCGTGAGCAAAGCCATCCTGGTTCAGCGGCCGCCGAAAATCAAAGCGCTTCATCCGCGGCTCGGCCTTACCCGGATACAACCAATAATGGCCCTTAAGAACCACTTCGTTATCGGCGGTGGCGATAAAGTCGTCTACATGCAGGGTTACCGAACTTAAGTCCCGGTTCTGATAGACACCTTCAGGCACCACGTCAATTTGTTGTTCCTGCCACAATGAGGCGTTCAATGACTGTGACAAGCCGCTTGCCAGCGGTTCGGCCCATACATGGGTGGCAGAAAAATACACGGTAGCCGGACCGGTTTGCATGGCCAGCCCCCGCTGCTTCAGATAATTCGGCATGGTAATGCGGTTAAAACGAATATAGCTGCTGGCCGACTGGGGTTTAGCCGCTGCCTGGGTAGGCGAATGCAGCAGATAATAATGTAAATCAGCGGCATTGCTGGCACAGCCGGCTAACAGCAATAGACTCAGGCCGGTAACGAACAAACGAAGCCTCATTGGGGATCTCCTTTAGATTGTGCTTGGGGCTGCAAATCCTGTTTGCGATCGCCTGAAAAAATAAAGCTATTGGGGGTCTGGTTTAGCTGTAGCAACAGCGGTTGCAGATTACGCAGGGTGTCCTGCATCGCATCCACCGTATCTTTTATTTCGGCCGGACTCAGTCCGCCCTCAGAATAATTTTTAAGCAGCGCTGACATATCAGTGAGTACCTGATTCAGATTTTTATTGAGCGCCCGGACATCCACATCCTGCAGGGTTTTATCAAATTCGGTGCTGGTTTGCTCAAGAGACACCGCAGCAGACTGCATATCGGTTACCGCTCCGCGAACATCTGCGACCATGTCGTTTAATGGCAAGCGGTTGATTTTATCCAG
Source organism: Salinimonas marina (assembly GCF_015644725.1). Lineage (NCBI taxonomy): Bacteria > Pseudomonadati > Pseudomonadota > Gammaproteobacteria > Alteromonadales > Alteromonadaceae > Salinimonas > Salinimonas marina. The sequence continues at coordinate 2,495,025 of NZ_CP064795.1, read as the reverse complement.
AATGGCATCGGCTTTCTGGGTTATTTGGGTGAATTCATTAGACGCGGTGGGGATCACCTCCAGCCCATTTACCGTTTCTACCGGTATTGGTGAGCTATTTTGGGCATGGTGTAAATCAACATACAGGCCGCCGGTTAACACATTGCCCATCCGCAACGTGGCACGCAAATCACGCTCAATCCAAGAGCTGACGGTTTGCTTTACTTTTTGCAAGCCCACCAGATTATCCTGCTGGCGAACCTTGCCCGGATAAATATTGATTAATACCGGGATGGGGTGATCTTCATCCAGAATATTGCCTTCCATCTGATTCACTGCGTTAATTTTGATTACCTCACCAATCTCGATACCACGATATTCCACGGGGGCGCCGACAGTTAATCCACGTACGGTTTCATCAATTAACAACAAATATTCGGCGGATAATTTATAGCGGGCATTAGATGCGGCAGTTTCATCTGAATACACCATAAATGTGGCATCCTCTTTAACCAGCTCTCCCGGTAGAATGCCTTTGGGAATGCCGAAAGTAACGCCGTTGGCCAGTAACGTTTCCAGACTGCCGGTTTCCACTTTTACCCCACTGGAACGAAGCTGTAATTTGACCCCGCTAATATTCCAGAAGCGGGTGTTGTGGGTGATAAGCTTATGGTAGGGGCTTTCAATAAAGGCGCTGTAATACACCACCCGTTCAGCGATGTTGAATTCAGCCTCTTCAAATTCGCCTACTTTGAAGCCTTTGTAAATAATCGGATCCCCTGATTTAAACGCAAACCGGTCATCGCTTTTCAAGGTCAAATGCAGGCCCGGCGTTCCAGGCGGCGTGGCGGGGGGACGTTCCAGCGCCACAAAATTGCGTTTTTCTGCGCCTTCTTCATTGCCCGACATCGCAATATAACTGCCTGACAACAACGTATTCAGGCCGCTGACTTCTGAAAAGCTGATGCGCGGGGCAACTACCCAGAACTGAGTGTTTTCAGTTAACAGCCGCTCGGCGCTGGCCTCCATTCTGGCGGTCACCAGCACCCCGTCCAGGTCTGGTTTCAGTTCGATTTTTTTCACCTGACCCACATCAAAATCACGCACTTTGATGGTGGTTTTATTGGCTTCAATACCACTGGCGGTTTTCAGTTCTATGGTGATGAGCGGCCCCTGATTTTGCCATTGGGTATAGACCATCCAGCCACCCACAATCACCACCAGAATCGGGATGATCCAGATTCTGGAAATACGTCGGGTTGACTTTATCTTTGCACTTTCACTCATCAATATTTTTCCTGTCTATCCATATTAGCCTTGAGTCAAAGGTGATAGCTGCCACCATCGTGACAAACACCACCGCACAAAAGGCCAGTGCCGCGGGGCCCGGGTACACCGATATGGTACTGCCCAACTGAATTAAACCTACCAGAATCGCCACCACGAAAACATCTATCATCGACCAGCGGCCGATGGCTTCTGTAAACCGATAAAATTTTACCCGGGTACGCCGACGCCCCGTAAACCGGTGCTGTACCGTAAAGTTAAGCCAGGCCAGGATGGCGATTTTGGCTACCGGCACCACCACGCTGGCCACCAAAATGACGATGGCGACCGGATAGGATCCTGATTGCCACAACGAAATTACGCCGCCAATAATCGTATTCGGCTCGCTGCGACCAAATAATTCGGTGTGCATAATGGGTAAGGTGTTGGCCGGAATGTACAGCAACGCGGCCACCAACAACAATGCCCAGGTGCGTTGCAGACTGACCGAGGCCCGCGCCCGGCTCAGCGTTTTTGGTTTTGGTAAGTGGCCGCGGTACAACCATAAACCCAGGCGGTTTTTATCATAGTTTACCAGCGCCAGGGTTAGGCAGACGGCAAAGCCGATAAACGCATAAAACGACATGCCATAGCTGACCTCCGCCAGAGAGGTAATCTTGATCAGACTGACCAGGGTGCCCACCATAAATACTTCAGCCATGCTCCAGCGAGCCAGTTGGTTGACGGTGGTATACATCGCCCTGGCGCCCCGCCAGCGGCGGTTGCGAATGCAGAATAAGGAGAGGCTGCCGATCCCGAACATGACAATGGCCGGAATCACCAGAATCGCCAGGGCGGTAATTATCGCCAGCGAAAGATAATCTTTGGCAATCAATACATTCAGGGTATCGGTAATATTGATACTGTGTTGCTGGCCATTGCTTTTAAAAATCAGAAAATTGAACGGCAGGCTGAGTAATAAAAAAAATAACCCGGAGGCGGCAAACGCCAGGCAGTGTTCATGGCCGTTTTTGCGAAAGGTTAACAACTCATGTTCACAGTTGGGGCAAAAGGCTTCCTGGCAATGCTCCAGTGCTGGAATGTCGACCGAGGTGTAGCATTGATCGCAGGTAATATTGATTTGTGGTGCGGTTGCGCTCATAGATTATCGCTGTGTGTCAAACATAAGTACGGCCTGCACAAGAGATTGCGCAATATTCGTCAGAACCATGGTTAAAACGCAAAGATGCCAGCTAAGATCATTCTTTGCTTTTTAAAAAGATTATAAAAAGAATAGCTTAGACCACCTCAAATTGACATAAAAAAAGCCGGTTGAGAAACCGGCTTGTAAGATTAAGGGGAGATCAGAACGAGGCGCTGCCCGGGGTTCTTGGGAATGGGATAACATCACGAACATTTTGCATGCCGGTAACATAGGCCACCAGACGCTCAAAGCCCAGTCCAAAACCAGCATGAGGTACGGTGCCATAGCGACGTAAATCGCGATACCAGGCGTAATCCTCTTTATCCAGATTCATCTGCTCAAGACGCTCATCAAATACATCCAGACGTTCTTCACGCTGTGAACCACCGATGATCTCACCAATACCCGGGCCAGTACGTCCATCGCGGCAACGGTCTTGCCATCTTCGTTTAAGCGCATGTAGAAGGCTTTGATGTCTTTAGGGTAATTTTGCATGATGATCGGCGCGCCCACATGCTCTTCAGCCAGATAACGTTCGTGCTCAGACGATAAATCCACGCCCCATTCCACCGGGAACTCAAACGTTTTGCCACTGTTTTGCAAAATGTCGATGGCATCGGTGTAGTCCATCCGCACAAAGTCAGAGTCCACCAGCTTTTGCAGACGATCAACCGCATCTTTGTTAATACGCTGGGCAAAAAAGGCCATGTCATCGGCACGTTCTTCTAGCACGGCTTTGCACACGTATTTAAGCATGTCTTCAGCCAACTGCGCCACATCGGCCAGTTCAGCAAAGGCCAGTTCCGGTTCAATCATCCAGAACTCTGCCAGATGGCGCGAGGTGTTGCTGTTCTCGGCACGAAAGGTAGGGCCAAAGGTGTACACCTTTGACATCGCGGTACAATAGGTTTCAACATTCAGCTGACCCGATACCGTCAGATAGGTTTCTTTACCGAAAAAATCTTCGCTGTAATCAATATCGCCCTGTTCGGTTTTAGGCAGGTTCATCATATCCAGGGTCGATACCCGAAACATTTCTCCGGCCCCTTCAGTATCACTGGCCGTGATCACAGGCGTGCTTATCCAAAAATAGCCTTTTTCGTGGAAAAAGCGATGTACCGCCTGCGACAGACAGTTACGAACCCGGGTCACGGCACCGATAACATTGGTGCGTGGGCGCAGGTGGGCGTATTCGCGCAGATATTCGATGGAGTGACGCTTTGCCGCCATCGGGTAGGTGTCAGGGTTCTCGACCCAGCCAACCACTTCAATCTGTTCAGCTTCCAGCTCCAATGCCTGGCCCTGGCCCTGAGACTCTTTCACCGTCGCGGTAACCGCCAGTGAACAACCGGTAGTCAGGCGCTGGACATCGGTATAATTAGGCAGAGAATTTAACGCGATCACCTGCACAGCATCAAAACAGCTGCCATCGTGCAAAGCAATAAAAGACAAGCCTGCTTTTGAATCGCGGCGTGTTCTTACCCAACCTTTTACGGTTACCGTTTCGCCAACCGCGTACTTGCCACCAAGCACGTCGACAACGGGCGCATGCGTCATTGTATATTCTCCGTCACAGTTTATTGTAGTCGTTTGAGTGAAGTATCTTCGCACACTCTCTAAAAGCATGCATCTTATCGTAAAACAGGGCGGGCGCGATCAGCAGTAAGCTGACACCTCATGGCGAATTTGCCGGATGAAGTTGCACACCTAAGCCGGGGAGGGGCTCGTGAAAAGCTGCCAGACGGTCCGTTTTTTAGACGAATTGTGGATACTCACGTATTAAGACCCGGTAGTATACTTAAACCATACCGGGATGCCAGAGTTCATTGATGCAAACCTCACCGTCACCAAAACATATGGGTCCGAACCGACGCGACCAGCCCCGTCAGGCGGATACCTGGTACAAAGTTGCCATTATGGTCAATCTGACCGCGTGGCTGGTATTATTCGGGGCGTTGTTGATTTTTCATTATGCCCGGCCAGATTTTATTGCCGGTGTACAGCGGTACTGGCAGGTTCCCGGCGATGGTGGGTGGTCAGCCGAGCTGGTCACCTGGTTGTTTATTTTTGTGCAGGTGGGGATAAGTCTGACGTTACTGGCTATCGGCATGCGCTGGCGCCGAAGCCGGCGCCGCCAGGACGAATTTGGAATCAACCTGTTTGTATTGATGGGCCTTGGGCTGATAAGCCTGCTGGCCCTGGTGGTACACTTTGCTTAGATAAAGGCAGAGTTAATCAGATACCAGGTATAACCAATATAACCCAGTACAAAAACGCCCCCTTCAAGCCGGTTGAGTCGGCCCTGCTTCTTGATCCCGATACAAAACAAGAATAATGCTACCGATACCCCTACCATGATCAGGATATCACGATAGAAAAAGCTGCTGTCGATGGCAGTAGGGTGGATGGTGCCCGCCAGGCCTACCACGGCCAGCGTATTAAACATGTTAGAGCCGATAACATTGCCCAGCGCCAGGTCATGCTCATTTTTGCGCACAGCAATCAACGCCGAGGCCAGCTCCGGCAGGGATGTACCAATGGCAATAATGGTCAGGCCGATAATGGTATCGCTGACGCCAAAGTGAGCAGCCACTTCTACCGCGCCCCACACCAGAATGCGGGAACTGGCGATAAGCAGCACCAGGCCAGCCAGCAGCCACACAATGTTCATTTTCACCGGCGAGGATGAGGATTCAATTTGTTCGGAATACTCGCTGGCCAGACTGTCGCCGCTGCCTTTCATGCCCTGCCAAATGCTCCAGCCCACCAGCAATACAAACAGCCCAAGCAAGGTAAAGGCATCGTCTTTAGACAACACCAGATCCATCAGCTGCCAGGCAGCAATAAAGACGATTGCCAGCATCACTGGCAGTTCACGTTTGATAATTTCACTGCGCACCGCGATAGGGCTTACTACCGCGGTTAAGCCCAGCACCAACGCAATATTGGCAATGTTGGAACCAAATGCATTACCCAATGCAATCCCCGAGTTACCCTCCAGGGCCGCAAAAATAGACACAATAATTTCCGGGGCAGAGGTGCCAAAGCCGATAATCAGCATTCCGATAAGCAGCGGAGAAACGCCGAAATGTTTTGCCACGCCTGCTGAGCCATCAACAAACTTCCCAGCACTCCACAACATTACCGGCAGACCGACGAGAATTGCAATTGTGGGTAAAACCATAAAAACTCCTGAAAAAATCAATTCGGCTATAATACGTTAATTCTGTAATCAGGTACGTTTTTCATCAATAAAAGGTATCGTGACGATGAAAATATACTGTACTGATTTTACTATGCAAATGGCGAACGTGCTCTACACTGTGATGCTTTAGTACCAGCGACTCACACATGGTGTGTGAAAGGCGCAGTCTGTCTTGGCAGAATTTTATTTATGCACAAAACGCTCATTGTAGCCGACACCTTCGGTTTATTTGCTGATACGTCATTAGACGTGATCAGCTTTGATGATTACCTGGCTAACTTTCCTAAAAAGAATGAACCTAAGACCCGGGTTATCAATTTATGCGACACCCAAAAATATCTGTCGAAGGGATATTATTGTTCATTATTGGCCCAGGCGCGCAAACACCAGGTGTTGCCCTCGCTAAAAACCATCAACGATTTGTCCTTGTCGGACGCAACCGTCTCTGCCGCCCGGTTATCGTTACCTTCCTGGTTTGTATGGCCGGCTGCAAAAGCCGTACCTGCTGAGATTTATGTACTGTTCGGGCAAGCGAAGGATCAGCAATTTTCCAGGCTGGCCGATTATGCCTACCGCCATTTCCCAACCCCGGTACTGAAAATCAGAATCGTGTTGGCAGCAGCTGACGTGCCTGACACGACACAGGTAACGGTAGGCGTTATGGAGTGTGTAAGTTGTGGCTTTGAAGCACTTCCCGAGTCGCTACATGAGTGGGCGGTGGGGCGGTTGCAGGATTTTACCGAGACTCAGTGGCGTGAACAGACGCAATTGAAAAAAGCGCGCTGGGACATGGCGATATTAACCGACCCTACCGAGCCCAATGCCCCCAGCGATCCTAAAGCGCTGAAGCATTTTGTAAAAGCCGCTGCGAAGGTGGGAATTAACGCGCAAATAGTGACCTCGTTAGGGCCAGATGAAGTGGCTCACTATGATGCCCTGTTTATCCGGCAGACCACTGCCATTGATCATCCTACGTATCGGCTGGCACGTTCGGCCGAACGGGAAGGGTTGGTGGTTATTGATGATACCCAGTCTATTATCCGGTGTTGTAACAAGGTGTTTTTACATGATGCGTTCAACTATCAGCATGTTCCGGCCCCGAAAAGCCGGCTGGTGGCCAGCGCCAGCCCGGCACAATGTAACAGCCTGATTCAGGAGCTGGGCCTGCCGCTGGTGTTAAAGCTGCCCGAAAGTGCTTTTAGTCTGGGTGTGTACAAGGTTGAAGATGCCGCTACGTTGCAGCAAAAGCTGACCGTGATGCTGGAAGCCTCGGCGCTGGTGTTGGTGCAGGAATACATTTATACCGATTTTGACTGGCGTATCGGTATGCTCGGCGGTAAACCGATATATGCCTGCAAATATTTTATGGCCCGGGATCACTGGCAGATCTACCACCACAAAGATGGCGAAGCCGATTCCGGCGACTTTGTCACCATGGCCACCTTTGAGGTGCCAAAAGCCGTTTTACAGGCCGCCACAAAGGCTGCCAAAGTGGTGGGGACCGGCCTGTACGGCGTGGATATTAAGCAAAGAGGCGAGGCGGTGTTTGTGATTGAGGTGAACGATAACCCCAGTATTGATTCGGGCATTGAGGATGCTTATCTGGGCAGTGCCCTGTATGAGCTTATCATGCAGGAATTTGCTGAGCGTCTGGAGCGTCGGGGACGCTGATGAATCAACAGGCTTCAGCTCCGCTCGCCCCCATCACCACCCGAAGCGCCCGGGCGGAAGATGTGGGGGCGCTGACGGCCCTGGAGAAGCTTTGCTTTTCCAGTGACCGTCTTAGTGCGCGCCGTTTTCGGCACTATATTTGTGCGCCACAGGCTGAATTGGTGGTGGCCTGTGCACAAGATAGACCGATAGGTTATGCATTGCTGCTGGTACGTCGTGCCACCTTACTGACACGTTTGTATTCTATCGCCGTGGCACCCGAGGCCAGGGGCACCGGTACGGCCAGCGTATTGATCGGAGAACTTGAAAAGCGGGCGTTAGCACGGGGAAAACCCTTTATGCGACTGGAGGTAGCCCAGAACAATGCCCAGGCCATTGCCCTGTATCAACGTTTAGGTTTTCAGCCTTTCGGGCTGTATCCGAATTATTATGCCGACCACATCGATGCGTTGCGTATGCAGAAAAGGCTACATCGTAAAACTCAGAACGCGGTGCTCGAAGCGTATCCCTGGTATCGTCAGACCACCGAGTTTACCTGCGGGCCGGCGGCGCTGATGATGGCATTGTGCTATCTGCGATCGGACTTTGCCATGGACCAGCGCCAGGAGCTGGCCATTTGGCGACAGGCTACCACTATTTTCATGACCTCCGGCCATGGCGGTTGTCATCCGGTGGGATTGGCGCTGGCCGCCGTGGATTATGGTTTTGACGCAAAGGTCTGGCTCAACGCACAATTACCATTGTTCATAGAGTCGGTACGAAGCAGCAGCAAAAAAGCGATTATTCGTCAGGTGGAAGCCGATTTTGGCTATCATGCTCAACAGTCTGGCATATCCTTAGAACCGGTAAACTGGAGCATTGAGGATTTGACCGAGGCGCTGGCAGCCGGCAGTGCGGTAGTTTGTCTTATCAGTACCTGGCAGTTGGACCAACGTAAGGCACCACATTGGGTGGTAGTGACCGGCATCGATGCGAACTGCGTCTATATCCATGATCCCGATCCGGGCGATGACGAACATTTGCTTGATTTTCAGCATGTGCCGATTGCACGGGACGACTTTTTAAGACTGGCCTGTTATGGCCGCAAAAAACTGCGGGCAGCAATTATTGTGGGTAGGTCGTAAGCGCCCGCGCACCAGCGCGCGGGCGTGGCGGTTATCAGTGATGACGCTGACTGCCGGCAATGCGCTTATCAAATTCTTTTAAAGAACTGACCAGCCGATTGAGATCGCGAGCACTGCCTGAATACACCGAAGGCTTGGTGAATACCCGGCCTTTTACCGCTCTGTCGAAGGGTTTATTGGCATCAAACACTTCGGTTTGCGCCTGCAAATCACTCCACTCATTCATCATCGAAGAAGGAATAGCGTGGCGTTTGGCGATAAGTTTGTCTCTGATTTGCAACGCCTGACCAATCAATAATGTATTCTCGTCTTTCATAATACAACCTGCTTTCTTACGGTAAATTCGTAAACCTTTCGCGTCAGGTCAATGAGTCTGAATGGCTCACAGGCCAGTTAAAGGTTTAGGCTCAGACAAGATACTGCAAAATAAGTACCGTGTTGGTCAGTAGCCACCGCCAAAAGCCCCGATAAGCCTTGGTTAGCCCGTGGTTTGGCGCTCATGCGTTAGCAGTAATTTAACGCCAGGATTGCAAAAAGGTCATACTTATTTTGTAAAACTAACCCGCTTCACCAGGTGAGTGGTTATTATCGACGGCGGGCCGGCGACGGCGCAAACGTCGGGCGCCTCTGACGCACCAGGCAGGGGTATAAAACAAGGCATTAATCAGCAGCGCCAGTACCACGCTATAGAGCACCGCCACAGGTTGAAGCGGAATTGATGGCGAAAAGTTACTGCCTACCTTTTTTAAGGTGTCAAAGCGTTGCGGGGCCAGCATGTACCAGGTTTGTTCAAAAAAATGACCGGTATTGAGCACCGCCAAACCCGCCTGAAGCTCGTTCAGGCGATGTACGGTAGCCGCTTTGTTCTGCGCATCCTGGCGCACCAGGGGGGCGGAATTTTGCTGTAACTGCTCAATCATTTGCTCAACCGAGGCGTAGCCAAACTGGTCTGCCAGCGCCTGGTATTCATTTACCGTGGTCTGCGTCGCCTCCACATAACCGCTCAGATACTGCCGGTAATGGTCTGCCAGAATCGGAATTTGCAGCGCGGCAATTAACACTATTGCGAACAAAAATTTGTCCAGTAGATTGATAAGCCAATGCATACAAACTCCAGATTAACAGGTCGTTTTCAAAGGTGACCCAGGGCGTGGTAAATAGCCTGCGTCAGCTGCGATAGCTGGTCGGGTTTAATGATATACGGAGGCATAATATACACCAGTTTATTAAAGGGGCGAATCCAGACACCGGCCTCCACAAAGTGTTTTTGTAGCCGGGCCACATCCACCGGTTGATGGGTTTCTACCACCCCGATGGCCCCCAAAACCCGTACATCCTTAACGCACGCCAGTGACCGACACTGAGCCAGTTCCTGATGGAGTTGCTGCTCAATAGTAGATACCTGTTGCTGCCAGTGATTTTCCCGGATGAGCGCCAGGCTTTCGCTGGCCACGGCGCACGCCAGCGGGTTGCCCATATAAGTGGGTCCATGCATGAATACACCCGGCTCACCCTGACATACCCCCAATGCCACATCTTCAGTGCATAGCGTGGCAGCCAGGGTCATATAGCCGCCGGTCAGAGCTTTGCCGACACACATGATATCAGGGCTGATGTGGGCATGATCACAGCCAAACAATTTGCCGGTGCGTCCAAAGCCGGTGGCAATTTCATCACAAATCAACAGCACATCGTAGTTGTCGCATAACTGCCGGCAACGCTTTAGATACTCGGGATGATAAATCCGCATCCCCCCGGCGCCCTGAACCACCGGTTCAATAATCAGGGCCGCCATCTCGTGATGATGTTCAGCAAACAATTGTTCTAATGGCAGTATATCGTCTTCGCTAAAGGTTTGGTCAAAGCGGGTTTGCGGCGCGGGGGCAAAAAGCTGTTTGGTCAGCACCTCAGAAAACAGGCTGTGCATGCCATTGACCGGGTCGCACACCGACATGGCCGCAAAGGTATCACCATGGTAACCATTACGCGGCGTCACAATTTTATGTTTGTCCGGGCGTCCCTGGCACGCCCAGTATTGCAATGCCATTTTCAGGGCGACCTCCACAGCTACCGACCCCGAGTCGGCCAGAAACACCCGTTCCATACCCGCCGGCGCCATCTCAAGCAACGGCTTACAAACCTGCACTGCCGGATCGTGGGTCAATCCACCAAACATCACATGGGAAAACTTATCAATCTGCGCATGTGCGGCCTGGTTTAAACGCGGGTGGTTATACCCATGAATGGCCGCCCACCAGCTGGACATCCCATCTACCAGAGCTTTGCCACTGGCCAGATGAATATACACACCATCAGCGCCACTGACTTCATAACAGGGCAGGGGGTTGGTTGCAGAGGTGTAAGGATGCCAGATATGGCGTTTATCAAATTCAGTATTGTTCAAAATGTGGCCACTGGTAAAGGTTTGTAAATGGTCAGAGTTGACAACTTGTGTCGTGCGCATAGACTAAGCCAGCATTTGATTTTAGTAAAGGACAGGCTATGACTGCCGCACCTCAAATTTCTGCTGCTTCAGAAGCAGTGCGTAATAACTGGACCCATCAAGAAGTTCAGGCGCTATTCGATATGCCTTTTAACGATTTATTGTTCAAAGCACACAGTATTCACCGGCAGCATTTTGATCCCAACGAAGTGCAGGTTTCCACTTTGTTATCAATTAAAACCGGAGCCTGTCCGGAAGATTGTAAGTATTGTCCACAAAGCGCACGCTATGATACCGGCCTGGACAAAGAACGTCTGCTTGAAATTGAAAAAGTTATCGAACGAGCCCGGGAAGCCAAAGCCGCCGGTTCTACCCGGTTTTGTATGGGGGCAGCCTGGCGCAATCCCAAAGCACGTGACATGCCGTACGTCACTCAGCTGGTGTCTGAGGTAAAAAAACTGGGGCTGGAAACCTGTATGACCCTGGGTATGTTAAATCGGGAGCAGGCGCTGGCCCTTAAACAGGCTGGACTTGATTACTACAATCATAACCTGGATACCTCGCCGGAATATTATGGTGATGTTATCACCACCCGCACCTATCAGGATCGTCTGGACACCCTTGAAAATGTGCGCGGCGCGGGCATGAATGTTTGCTCGGGGGGATTGTAGGCATGGGCGAAACCGGCAAGGATCGGGCGGGTCTGTTAATGGCATTGGCCAATCTGCCGCAGCAGCCTGAAAGTGTCCCCATTAATATGCTGGTTAAGGTAAAGGGCACCCCGATGGACAGCGTGGATGATCTGGAACCCTTTGAGTTTATCCGTACTATCGCGGTGGCGCGTATTATGATGCCAAAATCTCATGTGCGGCTGTCGGCCGGACGCGAAGATATGAACGAACAGATGCAGTCGCTGTGCTTTTTTGCCGGCGCGAACTCTATCTTTTATGGCTGTAAATTACTGACCACCTCTAACCCGGATACCAATGAAGATGTGCGGTTATTCCGTAAGCTGGGCATTAATACTGAACGTGGCCGCGCGTATTCTGATGAAGCCCATGAACAAACCCTGCAAGAAGAGATAGCCGACAGTCAAACCAGCACGTTGTTTTACGATGCCACTAAAAAAACTGCTGTGGAGGTCTGATGGCGTTTGACTGGATTGCCGAGCTTTTGCAGCAAAAGCAGAACGAGGGCTACCTACGCCACCGAACACCCATTGAGTATGAAAAAGATGGCATTATTTGTGTCGCAGGTCAGCATTATCTGAATTTTGCCAGCAATGATTATCTGGGTATGCGTCAGCATGAAGGCCTGTTGCAGTGCTGGGTCGAGGGACTGGCACAATTTGGCGGCGGCAGTGGTGCTTCGCCGCTGGTGACTGGTTACTCACAAGCCCATCAGGCCCTTGAAACCTATCTGGCCGAACAGCTCAACCGGGAAGCGGTATTGTTGTTTAACTCTGGTTTTGCCGCCAATCAGGCGATCTGCCAGGCCTTGTTTGCAGACGTAGGGCTGTTTTCCCGCTCAGGGCTGTCCTCCGGCTCAGGGCTGTCCTCCGGCTCAGGGCTGTCTTCCCGCTCAGGGCTGTTGCTCGCCGACAAATACATGCATGCCTCGTTTATTGATGGTGCGCTGGGGTGTGGCGCTCAGCTTAAACGCTTCCGGCACAATGATGTAGCGCATCTTACCCGATTTTTCACAGAGCGGGCTGAAGCCGATAATACGCCCGATACCCTGGTGGCCACCGAAAGTATTTTTAGTATGGATGGCGACTGTGCACCTTTGCCCGAACTGGTGGCATTGTGTAAACAGCATCAAAGCTGGTTAATGGTAGATGATGCTCATGGGTTTGGCGTTTTGGGCGAAACAGGCTTAGGCAGCGCCGAACAGTATCAGCTGTCGCAGGCCGAGGTCCCGGTACTGATGGGCACCTTTGGTAAAGCCATCGGCACCGGCGGCGCGTTTGTCGCCGGCTCGCAGGATCTTATCGACTATCTGTTAAACAGTGCTCGTGAATACATCTATTCCACCGCCATGCCCCCGGCTCAGGCCTTGGCCTCTTTATATTCATTACAGCATATCGCCACCAGCGGGCAACGCCAGACACTGCACCATAATATCGCGGTTTTCAGGCAGCAGGCGGCCGGTCAGGGGCTGGCATTAGGGGCTTCTGAAAGTGCGATTCAACCCATAGTGGCCGGCAGTCCGAAAGCGGCGTTACAAATGAGTGAAGGACTAAAGGCCCGGGGGATCTGGGTCCCGGCAATCCGTTATCCTACGGTACCCAAAGGCACGGATCGCTTACGTATTACCCTGAGTGCGCAGCATACACCGCAGGATATCAGCGCTTTGTGTGATGCGCTGGCGCTGGCCCGGGATGAGGCCCGAGGTGATGACTAGCGCCACCGCCACGGTGGCCCGGCAGTTTAGTCGGGCGGCCAGCGGTTATGACGCTCATGCCGCCATTCAGCAGCGCATCGCAGGGCAGGGGATGGCGCTGCTGCCGCTCTGTCCCGGTACGTTACTGGACATTGGTTGTGGTACCGGGGCCAATACCGCCGCGCTGGCTGCAAAAGGCTATACTACCACCGGCCTGGATCTGGCACCGGGCATGGTAAGTTACGCCGCCCGTGAGTATCCGCATATTGTATTTTGTGAAGGCGATGCCCAGGCTTTGCCTTTTGCCAGTAACCATTTTTTGTATGCGTTTTCCTCTATGGCGCTGCAGTGGTGCGAGCGTCCGCTTACCGCCATGAGCGAGCTTGCCCGGGTACTGCAACCTGGTGGTCAGGCGAGTATTACCATTATGGTAAATAACTCATTCACTGGGCTTGACGCGGCCCGGCAAGCCGTAGGCCTGGCTCCGGCCACGAATCCACTGGCCAGTCACAGTCACTGGCAAACCGCCATTGACGCAGCCGGGTTGCTCACGCATACGGCCCGGACGACCCGCTACACGGATACCTTCAGCGATATTCTGTCATTGCTGCGTTCAATAAAGGCGGTAGGAGCGGGCACGCGTCTTGGGCCGGGCAAAGACAAGCATTTATCGCGGTCCTCGCTTACCGCGTTAAGCAAGGCGTATGCGCGCGATACCAGCAATCTGTTACCCCTGACCTATCAGGTTTCTCACTTCTTACTGGAAAAGTAACTATGCAGTCTTTTTTTATCACCGGCACCGACACCGAAGTGGGCAAGACCTATTTTACCGCCCGTTTAATGCATACCCTGGCCAGCGAAGGACACCAGGTGGCCGGTTACAAGCCGGTGGCTGCAGGATGTGAGTTGATAAACAATGAACCGGTTAACGAAGATGCTCAGGCTATCTATAACGCCTGTACGGTCCCGGCTACTCTGCAACAGGTAAATCCGATAGCGCTGATGCCGCCCATTGCGCCGCACATTGCGGCCACAGAAGCCGGTGTGACCCTGAAATTGTCGCAACTGGTGGCGGGGTATCGGCAACTGGCAGCCTATCAGCCAGATGTATTATTGATGGAAGGCGCGGGGGGCTGGCAACTGCCACTGGGAAATAACTTATGGATGCCCGATGTGGTAAAGCACTTGAAGTTACCTGTGATTATTGTGGTGGGAATGCGCCTGGGGTGTCTTAATCATGCATTACTCACCGCCCGGGCAATTACCCAGGCAGGCTTGTCAATACACGGCTGGGTGGCCAATCAGTTAACGCCCCAGCCAATGCTCTATTATGCTGAGAATCTGGCCACCTTACGAGAGGCTATGCCCGCCCCGTTATTGGCCGAGCTGCCTTTTGAGGCGGATGTTACCAGGCCGCTGGCGACCTTACGCGATATACTGAGATAAGTCTGCGGTAGGTTGCACCGCCGTTTTCTCCGCGCCGCAAAACACAAAGCCTTCTTCATCGCCGACCAGGGTCAACCGCCCTTCAGTAAGACGCAGGGCGGTGCCTTCGGCAATCGCGATGACCGGCGTCTGCGGGTTTAAGATGGTAAACTCTGCCAGGCGCTCGTCCCGGGTTTCGCCGTTATGGCCAGGCGGCGCATAATTACTGTAGTGCGGATTCAGCTGACAGTTAATGACCCCCAGCGCATCAAACGAGGCGGGCTCGACGATGGGCATGTCATTGGTGGTTTTGATACTCTGACCGCAGATATTTGAGCCTGCGCTCCAGCCAATGTACGGCGTGCCCCGGGCAATCGCCTGCTGCATTGGTTCCAGTAACTGTTGCTCGTACAGGGTGTGCAAAAGGTTAAACGTATTGCCGCCACCGACAACAATTGCCTGGCCGTTGTCATAAGCGCAGGCCAGCGCTTTGGCCGGATCGGGTTCGCGATGCAGGCCGGTCACGGTGAACTCTGGCAGCGCCGCAGCTACTTTGTCACAGTAGGCATCCCAGCTCATTGAGACGCCCGCAAACGGCACAAATAACAGCTTGCGGGCGTCGCCCAGATGGGCAAAAATAAATGATTTAGCATGTTCCAGATACTCTTCGCTGCCCTGACGTGAGCTGCTAAGCATTAATACTTGGGGTTTCATATGCCGCTTCCCTGAACAAAATAATAAGCCTACCCTATTTACTTCAGATTATATAGCGCCAGAACCCGCCCAGCGCCTTTTATACAAAGCTTTAACGTTAGCCGGGTAATCTTTAACCTGAGGCAGGTCGTAACAATCAACGTAAAACAGGGCAGGGCTCACCCGCCTTCACTGCCCGGTAGGTACAAACCTATCCCGGAAAACTTAAGGAGCAACTATGAAATTTAAAAGCTTACTGGCAGCTTCACTGCTGTTAACAGCCGGCGCGGTTCAGGCAGAGCAATGCGAAGCTACTATCGACAGTACTGATTCTATGCAGTACGGCAAAAAAGAAATGACCGTGCCAAAAAGTTGTGATGAATTTACCGTGACATTAACTCATAGCGGCACTATGGATAAAAATGTCATGGGCCACAACTGGGTGCTGGCGAAGGAAGGTGATGCGCAGGCTATTGCTACAGATGGTATGACAGCGGGCATGGAAAACAACTATCTGAAGCCTGATGATGAACGTGTAATAGCGGCCACCAAAATTATTGGTGGCGGTGAAGAAACCTCAGTCACTTTCTCAGTAGATGAGCTTTCAGGCGCAGACAAATACACCTTTTTCTGCTCATTTCCTGGTCATCTGAGCATGATGCAAGGCACATTGATGGTTAAATAACCGTATTTTTAAAGAGCCTGCCAGCCGGCAGGCTCTCTATTTGGGCTTCTGCCCCATCTGACTATGGCAACTCACCGCCACGCAAGATAAAATCCCCTGCATTACTGCCGGTTCCCGGCAATGTCTTGCCATTGTTGAGCAAGGCACACTTATATTAAAGGTTTATTGGATGTCGCAAGCAAACACAGCGCCCGCGGTTCTTTTTGTCTGTCTGGGTAATATTTGTCGTTCGCCCACCGCGGAGGCGGTGTTTCGGCACAAGGCCCGGGCGGCCGGCCTCAACGTCACCATTGATTCGGCCGGTACTCATGGTTATCACATCGGTAATCCCCCGGACAAACGCTCACAACAGGCCGGGGTGGCAAAAGGTTATGACTTTGCCGGCCTGGCCTGTCGAAAAGTCGCCCCGGAAGATTTTGAAAAATACGACTATATTCTGGCGATGGATAAAAGCAATTTCGGCAATCTTAAAAAGGTCAGTGATGAAAAATACCATCACAAAATTCACTTATTCTTGTCTTTTGCTCAAAGCGACTATGACGAAGTGCCGGATCCCTACTATGGCGGCCGCAAAGGCTTTGAACTGGTATTAGAGCTTATTGAGCAGGCCAGTGATGGCTTAATCAAGCAACTGAAGCAGGCTCAGTGAAACACCGGGGAGCAAGGGTTTTCGCAGCCCTGACAGGGTCTGTGCTGATATTAAGCACAGCGATTTTGCTTACCGACTGGCAGTGGGGCGGGGAGAATGCATTGTTCTGGCATATCTTGTTGCAGTTACAACTGCCGCTGGTGCTCACCGCAATTTTGGTGGGGGCGGTACTGGTGGTCAGCGCCGGCTCCTTACAGGTAGTCCTGCAAAACCCGCTGGCGGATCCGGGGATTATCGGCATTACCAGCGGGGCCAGCCTGGTCGCAGCAGGTTTGCTGATCTTGCAGCCGGTACAGTCGCTGCTCCCTTCCGTATATCTATTGCCGTTGGGGTGTTTTATCGGCGCCCTGTTATCTACCTGGCTGATATACCGCGTTGCCCGGCGTTTACGCGGGGCCGCCATGGCGGTTATTTTAGCGGGTATTGCCATTTCCACGCTGGCCGGGGCAGTGATGGCCTGGCTGTATGTTATCGCTGATGCGCAGGCGCTTCGAAATCTCACCTTCTGGTTAATGGGCAGCCTGTATCAGGCTGACTGGCTGGTGCTGCTGGTGGCGGGGCCGGTGATGCTGCTAAGTGTGCTATATCAGCTTACCCAGGCCCGCCGGTTAAACTGGCTATATGGGGGCGAGACCATGGCGGCATCAGCAGGGGTGTCACCGCCTCAACTTATCCGTCGCACCTTAGTGGCCAGTGCACTGGGTGTGGGGGCAGCGGTATCCGTAGCCGGTTCCATTGCCTTTATCGGCTTACTGGTACCCCACTTTTTGCGTCAGGTGGTAGGTCATGACAACCGCGTGCTATTACCTGCGTGTGCCTTGTGCGGCGCGGCTATTTTACTGGGGGTGGCCACGTTCAGTGAATATCTGCATCTGGTCACGTTGCCGGTGTCTATGATCACAGCAACCC
Source organism: Salinimonas marina (assembly GCF_015644725.1). Lineage (NCBI taxonomy): Bacteria > Pseudomonadati > Pseudomonadota > Gammaproteobacteria > Alteromonadales > Alteromonadaceae > Salinimonas > Salinimonas marina. Next base: position 2,477,390 of record NZ_CP064795.1, on the reverse strand, counting down.
TGGGCGGGCCACTGTTATTGCTGGCTCTGTATCGCGGGCAATGGAAACAGCATGCTTGAGCTGCAGCATGCGCACGTTGCCGGGCGCCTGGAGGATATTAATCTGGTGGTCACCGGCGGTCAGCACTGGCATGTGTTGGGCGAAAATGGCGCGGGCAAGTCCACCTTGCTCCAGGTTATGGCCGGGCTGCTGGAAACCGGATCGGGCAATTGCTGGCTTAATGAGCACAACACCAGCGATTACACTTTGCCGCATTTGGCCCGTTTTCGGGCTTATCATGCCCAGCAACATGTACTGCCTTTTGATATTCCGGCGCAGCAGTTCATCAGCTTTTACGGCCAGCCGCTAAATACCACGACCCTACCCGGCGCCCTGGAACAAGCCTTAGAGGTGGCAGCCTTATTGTCTAAGCCGTTAACCCGTTTATCCGGCGGCGAGTTACAGCGCATCAATCTGACCCGGGCGTTATGGCAGGTCTGGCCCGCTATAGCCGAAGGGCAGGGACTGTTGGTGCTGGATGAACCGCTGCAGGGCCTGGATATTCGTCATCAGCTGACGTTTATGGCGTTGATCCGGCAACTGGTAGTTAACGGCAACACCGTGGTGCTCAGCTCCCACGATCTTAATATTAGTGCTCGTTTTGCCTCTCATGCAGTGCTACTGAAACATGGCCGGATTGTAGAGCGTGGAAATATTGAACAGGTGTGTACCAAAGCAAATCTGGCCCAGGCCTTCGGCCTGGTATTTGACATATCAAATAACCAAAATGCTTTACAAATTCAGCCGCAATGGCCTCCTGAGGCCCGATAAGTGTGGTAAGCTGAGCGGTCTGAGTCGCTGTATTACTGCTACCTGTACCAGATTTATTTTCGCCGGCATTGATGGCTTTTGAAGGTACGGCCGAAGATTTCACCGTTTATCTTTGGCAAATTTTTGTAGACAGTTAAGCGAGAACTCGTTTATCAACAACGATGTGAATTTCAACAGGAGATTTCGTGGAAAACTGGCAACCTGACAGCTGGAGAAGCAAACCCATTTTGCAGCAACCTGAGTATGATGATGCGGCTCAGGTAACCCATGTGGAACAGACCCTTAGTAAATATCCGCCACTGGTGTTTGCCGCCGAAACCCGCGAGCTTCGTCGCCAGTTAGGTGAGGTCAGCATGGGCAAAGGATTTTTGCTTCAGGGTGGTGATTGCGCGGAATCTTTTGACGAGTTTAATGCCCCCAAAATTCGCGATACGTTTAAAGTCATTCTGCAAATGGCAATTGTCATGACGTTCGCCGGCCGCTGTCCGGTTACCAAAGTGGCGCGGATGGCCGGTCAGTATGCCAAACCTCGTTCTTCCAATTTAGAAACCATTGATGGCGTAACGCTGCCCAGCTACCGGGGCGATATTATCAACAGCTTTGAATTTACCGAAGCAGCCCGGCGTCCGGATCCGAACCGCTTGTTAGATGCGTATCATCGTAGTGCTTCAACCCTTAACCTGCTCCGGGCATTTGCTCAAGGCGGGCTGGCTGATTTGCACGAGGTCAACCGCTGGAACATGGCATTTGTGGAAAATAATCCGCTCAAAGACCGCTATCAGGATATCGCCCGTCGAATCCAGGATACCCTGCAGTTTATGGATACCATTGGTATTAATGCCAGTAATACCCCGGCACTTCATGAAACCTCGTTGTTTACCTCTCATGAAGCGCTGCTGCTTAATTATGAGCAGGCGCTGACCCGTATTGATACCCTCACCGGTAAGCCGTATAACTGTTCGGCGCATATGGTCTGGATTGGTGAGCGCACCCGTCAGCTGGACCATGCCCATGTGGAATTTTTCCGGGGTATTCACAATCCTATTGGCGTAAAAGTGGGCCCGGGCATGGATGAAGATGAGCTGATTCGATTGACCGATGTGCTCAATCCCACTAATGACCCAGGCCGCCTGACCTTTATCACGCGTATGGGCGCCGAGAACCTGGAAAAAAATCTGCCGCGTTTACTGCGCCGGGTAAAACAGGAAGGCCGCAATGTGGTGTGGAGCTCTGATCCTATGCATGGCAATACCATTAAGGCCAGCAATGGTTACAAAACCCGGAACTTTGATGCCATTTTAAGTGAAATCCGCCAGTTCTTTGCGGCGCATAAAGCCGAAGGGACCCATGCGGGTGGGGTGCATCTGGAGATGACCGGCCAGCATGTTACCGAGTGTACCGGCGGCGCGTATCAAATCAGTGATGATGATCTCAAACAGGCTTACAAAACCCAGTGCGACCCACGTCTTAACGCCGATCAGGTACTGGAGATGGCCTTTTTAGTGTCGGACCATTTACGCAACAACTAATACGCTACCTCTAAGCCAGTTCGCTGGCGATGTAAGTCGCCAGCACTGCTTCACGTTCTGCCTCGTTCAACACCCCGCTAAAAATGGTCTTACGCCTTAGTGCATTGGTTCGGCTATCGGTGGCCAGCAATAAGTTTTTGAAAGTTTCGGGGTCGTCCCGGGTTTCTAAAATAGCGTGCCACAGCAGGTAGCTGCCATAACGAATAAAGTTAAGCTCGTGCTTACGTTCCAGATTATCCAGCACCTCATCAAATAAGGCCGGATTTTCTAAACATTTGTCGGCCATGGCCTGGTGCAGATGCAGAATCTGGCGATCAACAATGACCTGTTGGTTTTTCTTGGGTCTGGAAAACATAGCGCCTTTGGATGATGGAAAAAATCGCCAGCCACTTTTCAGCGTGACTGGCAGGGGCGTATTTTATCATCAAATGACTCTGTGGCACTAGGATTGGTATTGCTGCCAGGCCTGCATCGAGCCATCAAAAATATCCACATTGTCGATACCCAGATATCTCAGATAGCTGGCGGCCACGGTGGCACGCATACCGCTACCACACATGCAGGTGTAGTGAATATTCTTATTAAAGTCGGCCGCATGTTGTTTTAAGTGACCCAGGTACATATGAGTACCGCCGGCAAAAGGCATGGTTTCCACCTCGGTGTTTTTTCTTACATCCAGCAACACCCACTCCCCCGGGGCGTTATCCAGGCGTTCTTTTACGGTATCGGCGGTCACGGTGGGAAGGTGTGAAGACGCCTTATCGGTCTGGGTAACCGGGAAAGGAATATCAGTGAGGTATCCGGCTATATTTTGATAGCCCATACGCCACAATTGCTGCGCCCCCTCGAAGGCCTGCTCAGGGCCGGTGCAGACCAGGGCAATAGGTTGATCGTACTCCAGCAACCAGCCGGCATACGCACTGAGCAATGCACCCGGAAAATTCAGGCTGCCAGGAACATGATGTTGCTGAAAAGCGGCGACAGGACGAATATCCAATAAATAGCCAGGGCGGTCATTGGGAGTTAACCAGGCTTGTTTCTGCTTGTTAGTGAGCGGCATACACACACTTGGCGGAAGCGGGGTATCCACGCCTTTTGAATTAGCCTCTTCCATCTGCTCAAAATAGGGAGCGATATAATGTTTCTCAGCCACTTTTGTGCAAATAAAGCTGTCTTTGTCGCCTATCTTTAACACGGGGTTGTTTTTACGTTCAACCCCGATGGTGGTGAATTCTCTTTCAGCCATACCGCCACCACATACCGAGCCGGCGCCGTGAGCAGGGTAGACGATAACTTCATCGCCCAACTGCAATAGCCGCTGTAAACTATCGTATAGCTTGCCGGCCATGGTTTCTTTTTCATCAGGATAAAAGTCGGCCCGGCCAACATCATTGACAAACAGGGTGTCGCCGGTAAAAACCCCGATCGCCCCGTCGGTGGTGGCAGTATCGGTTAATGCCAGACATATACTGTCTTTAGTATGGCCCGGCGTGTGTAGCGCCTCGATCTGCAGCTTTCCTACCATCAGCTTACTTCCATCGCCAAGCTCCTGGGCATAGGCAATGGCGGCATCGGCGTTGGGGCCGTGGAAAATGTTCGCGGAGGTTTTATTACTCAGCGCCAGCGCGCCAGAAATAAAGTCTTCGTTTCTGTGCGTTTCAATAATAGTGGTGATTTTGCAATTATTGGCGTTGGCTATGGCGATATAGTGGTCGGTATCAAGCTGGGGGTCGATGACACACGCTTCGCCCTGGCTTCCAAAAATATAAGAAAGGTGAGCTATACCATCAGTTTTAATTGTTTCTAAAAACATCGTAATCTCCTTTTGTCAGGATGACTAAGTTGCTATCAACTTCAAGACGAGCACAGGTACGTTAATAATAGCTTGCGTGAAATTGATGCATCATACACACAGGTTGGTACTGATAAGCGAGCTCAATAGATTACGCTTTCGCCACAGCGACGGATATATGAAAAATAAGAATGTCTGACGCTCCAGGGGCTGGCTTAAGTATAGAAGTGCTTTTAGTTTTTCTTGCTTATGAATGAGCGGTTAAGCAAAGTATTTTTGGGGTGTTTATCGAGGCACTGGCGTTTTTAACACCCCATCTTCAGGCTAAACATGACATGACCTGTATCAATTGGCGATAGCCAAAACCTTTTAAGGGACATTTGCCGGAGCGCCGGGTGGGCGAGATGCTAAGCCCCCTGAAATCTCAGTCCGGCTCAGCAAGAATATGTCGCGAATGAACAATTTGACGAGGACCTTTGTCCGCACTTTAGGCAACTTGTCCGCGCTTTAGGCAATTTATCGACGCTTTAGGCAATAAGTCCGGCAGTGTGGTGGTGCAGCATAGAGGGGCGATATATAAAGGCAGCAGTACATTGCAGGTAGATGGTGTTGCCGATTCGGGGACCGCCTAGTTGGCCGGGCTTCGCGACAGGATGTGCATCAAAACCGAAGACGGCCAGCCTTTTTGTGCATTGCATTACCTGCTTGAAGTCTCTCGGTTTATTAAGATCCTCCGAGTAAACTCAGACTAGTCAGGTTTTAATAACGGCGCGACCACCTGTTCCAGCCCATTTAATTTTATTTCGTACATCAGGGCCAGTTGTTCTCCCAGTTTACCTGCCGGGAAACCCTGTTGCTTAAACCAAACCAGGTAGGGTTCGGGCAGATGGAATAATCTTCTTCCTGCGTATTTGCCAAAGGGCATAACCGCGTTGACCGCGGCGGTAACCTGCGCTGCATCCATTATCTAATCTATAGCCTCTTGAATTTATCTGGTCTTAAAAAATTTAACATGATTACCAGTGACTCCCATCATACGTCTGCACGATGCTTATGGGTAGGCCGGTTATTGCAAGCCATAAATTTCGTATTGCACTGGGGCAATATAAAATCGGGTAATACCAAACTGGGTAGTACGAAAAATACCGGGCCAGGTCGCCCGCGGGGAAAAAGCGATTGCTGCAATCGTTTATTTTTTCAAATGAATTTGGGTACTAATAAGCCTCATACGCGTATTACTAACAAATTCAAAAAGTAAGCTGATGGTTCGAACCGAACAATGCACCACAATATCGGTTCGGCCATGCTTGCTTCACAAAAGGTAGTCATATGACAGCAAGTCATCCTGGGGCAGGTAAATGTCCTGTCATCCACGGTAGCAATACCCGACAAAATGGTCCCGGCACTCAAAATGATTACTGGTTCCCGGACCAGCTGAACCTTCGGATTCTTCATCAGCACGATACCAAACCTAACCCCCACGATGCCGACTTCAACTATAAAGAAGCCTTTGAAAAGCTGGATTTGGACGCATTAAAAGCTGATCTGCACGGCTTAATGACGGATTCACAATCCTGGTGGCCGGCAGATTACGGGCATTACGGGCCATTTATGATTCGAATGGCCTGGCATTCTGCCGGTACCTATCGCGGCGCAGACGGCCGGGGTGGAGCCTGTAATGGTAACCAGCGCTTCGCACCATTATCCAGCTGGCCGGACAATATCAATCTGGACAAAGCCCGGCGTTTGCTGTGGCCAATCAAGAAAAAATATGGCAATGCCATTTCCTGGGCGGATTTGTATGTTCTGACCGGCAATGTGGCGTTGGAGTCCATGGGTCTGCAAACCGTCGGTTTTGGCGGTGGGCGAGAAGATATCTGGACCCCCGAAGAAGATGTCTACTGGGGCTCAGAAAATCAATGGGAAGGTAACCAGCGTTACTCCGGCGACCGAGACCTGGAGCAGCCACTGGCGGCGACACAGATGGGCTTAATTTATGTTAACCCAGAAGGGCCGGATGGTAATCCTGATCCTGTGGCTTCAGCCAAAGATGTGCGTGAAACCTTCGATCGCATGGGAATGAACGACTATGAAACGGTGGCCCTGTGTGCCGGAGGACATACCTTTGGTAAAGGTCATGGTGCCGGCGACCCGTCCCATGTAGGTCCGGCCCCGGAAGAAGCGCCTTTAGAGCAAATGGGCTTTGGCTGGAAAAACAATTATGGCTCCGGGAAAGGGCGAGACACCATCAGCAATGGTATTGAAGGAGCCTGGACACCCACCCCAACACAGTGGGATGGCAAATATTTTGATGTGTTACTAGGCTACGACTGGGAGCTGGCAAAAAGCCCGGCAGGCGCCTACATCTGGCACGCCAAAGGTCTGGATGAAAAAGATCATGCTCCGGATGTAGAAGATGACGCAGAGCGTGTCAAAATTATGATGACCACTGCTGATATTGGTTTTAAAGTTGATCCTGAATACCGCAAAATTTCGGAACATTTTCGTGATAACCCCGAAGAATTTGCGAAGGCGTTTGCCGACACCTGGTACAAGCTAATGCATCGCGATATGGGACCAAAATCGCGTTACTTGGGTAAAGAAGTCGCCGAAGAAGATTTTATCTGGCAAGACCCGCTACCCGAAGCTGACTATGAATTGGTCAGTGATGATGATATTGCCGGTCTGAAATCATCCATATTAGATGCCGGTATCTCAGTTTCTGATCTTGTGTTTACGGCGTGGGCATCGGCGGCAAACTATCGCGGTTCTGATTTCAGAGGCGGTGCAAATGGTGCGCGGATACGTTTGGAGCCTCAGAAAAACTGGGAAGCAAACGAGCCAGGACGCACAGGTGCGGTATTGATATTATTGCAAGAAATTGTTGATAACTTCAATCAGTCGCAAAGCGGCAATGTTCGTGTGTCACTGGCCGATATCATTGTGTTGGCAGGCAACGCGGGTATTGAAAAAGCAGCCAGAGACGGTGGTTACGATTTTACGGTCCCGTTTAGCCCGGGGCGCACTGACGCAACCCAGGAACAAACCGATATCGAAAACTTTGAGCTGCTTGAGCCTGAAGCAGATGGCTTCAGAAATTACATCAAGACTCGCTTTACCTATACCGCAGAAGAGCTGTTGATTGATAAAGCTCAACAGTTGGGGCTGACGGCCCCGCAAATGACGGTGCTGCTTGGCGGGCTGCGGGTTATCAACACCAACTATCAGCAGTCTGATCTGGGTGTATTGACCACCAGGCCGGGCGTATTGAGTAATGATTATTTTGTGAACCTGACTGATATGAGCCTGAAATGGGGCATCATGTCTGATGACTCAGATCATTATGAAGCCCGTGACCGTGAAACCGGCGAGCTCAAATGGCGTACGTCGCGTGTGGACATGGCCATGGGTTCAAATGGACAATTGCGGGCTCTTGCCGAGCTGTATGCTCAGGATGATGCCAAACAAAAGTTTGCCCGGGATTTTGTCAGCGCCTGGGTCAAGGTTATGGACAACGACCGGTTCGATTTACAATAAACAAAATGTATAGAAAAAGGGCTTTGGCCACCGTAATGTTGCCAGTCTGATGCACGTAAGCTTAACGCAGGCGCAATTAAGGTACTTTGTATTTATTGCGCCTGTTTTCCCCCACCGTTTCACCGCAACATTGCTTTTGCGCTTAGCAAATAATTACAACTATCTTCAGTACGCAAAATCTTTAAAAGCAGCTAAACTTTATCAGTGTAGTTCTTGCTCAAAAATTGCTTTTTCGTGCCACTAGCTGGAGACCCCACGTGAAAATAATATTGCTAGGAATGTTGTTGCTGCTCATCGCAGCGTGTAATCAGGGCGTTGAGTCGCCCAAAGGCTTTAGTCTTCCTAAAGGGGATGCGGGGCAGGGTAAACAAGCCTTCTTAAAATATAAGTGCTTATCCTGTCATGTCGCCGATGGCGTGGAAGATGACACAATTGAACGTCAGATGGAGCCTGTGACATTGGGCGGTGATGTTCATGTAGTTAAAACTTATGCCGATCTGGTTACTTCAGTCATAAACCCATCCCATAGGATTGCGACCCGTTATAAACAAAGTGCTTACGTAGATGACCAGCAGCAGTCTAAAATGACTAATTACAACGATATTATGACGGTCAAAGAGCTTACTGACATAGTCGCATTTTTACAGCCAAAATATGAGCTAAAACCCATTAACCGAACCGAGTATCCCAGATACTTCCCATGATATGAATGGCCTCTCGGGCTATTCGCGCATAGGTATATTTTCCCGGCGGCTACGTCATACCAGTCTTTCGGCTTTAACACAGTAGCGCTGCCGGGGGTAATGCTCACCGACAGGGTGAGCATATGTGGAGGGTATGGGACAGGGCATAAGAGGACAGGCCCAGGCCCCGAGCTTGGGTATTTTTGTAATCTTCTGTAACCGCGCCAACGTAGAAGCCTTTTGACTCAACAGTTAGCGGTTTGCCTGTCTGCATATCTGTGGCATGGTAGGTGCACTGCTACTCAACAGGGTGTTAGCTTGCTAGAAGATAGTTTTGGTCGCCGTTTTCATTATTTACGATTGTCTATTACCGAAGCCTGCAATTTTCGGTGTCAGTACTGTTTGCCTGACGGCTACGACGGGCCGCCCAACAGTGCGTTTTTAAATATCAGCGAGATTGAGACTCTGCTGACCGCCTTTTCTCAAATGGGCACCTCTAAAGTTCGTATTACCGGGGAGAGCCCAGTTTACGCCGCGATTTTTCAGATATTATTGCACTGGCGGCCAATACCCCGGGGATTGAGCGGGTGACCACCACGACCCATGGCGCGCGTCTGGCCAGTGATGCTAAACGCTGGGCTCAGGCGGGCTTACAGCAGGTCAATGTCAGTATCGACAGCCTTGATCCTAATCAGTTTGCACTGATCACTGGCCAGAATAAACTCACCCAGATTCTTAAAGGGTTGGACGTGGCCGTGGCAGAGGGCATCAAGGTAAAAGTGAATACCGTGATGTTACAGGGATTTTCTGAAAATCGGCTGGCGCGTTTTTTAGACTGGATAAAAACCACTCCCATCACCCTGCGTTTTATTGAGCTGATGGAAACCGGTGAACATCATAATTTTTTCTCCGATCAGCATATGTCGGGACTGCCACTGCGAGAAAAGCTACTTGCCGAAGGATGGCAACCGCTGGCAAGAAGAAAAGACGCCGGGCCTGCTCAGGAGTTCTGGCACCCGGATTATGCCGGCAATATCGGGTTAATCATGCCCTACAGCAAAGATTTTTGTGAAACTTGTAATCGACTTCGTATAGCCGCTAGTGGTAAATTACATTTGTGTTTATTTAGTGAACAAGGCTTAGACCTGCGGCATTATTTAAGTGCCGGTAATGTAGAAGGCGTGAAGGCCTTTGTAACTGAGTCGTTGGCCAGCAAACACATTTCACATTATTTGCAACAGGGAAGTACCGGCGCTACCCGGCATCTGGCAATGCTGGGCGGATAAACGCCGCTACCATAATAAGAAAAATTGTATTGAGGTGGAGCATGGAATTCGCTGATACCGACCGTTTAAGGTTTGACTATATTACCGCGCACGATGCCGATTTTTTATGGGAACTGGATCAGGACGAAGAGGTTATGCGCTACCTCAATGGTGGCCATAAAAGTACCCGCGCCGAGATAGACTCTGTATTTTTACCCCGACTGGCGGCCTATTCCAATCAGGCGTTAGGCTGGGGGCTGTGGAAAGTCATTGAAAAAGAATCAGATACCGCCATCGGCTGGATCCTGGTTCGTCCCTTTGGTTTTTTTACCTCTCATCCGGATATCGACAATATCGAACTGGGCTGGCGCTTTAAACGAGCCTACTGGGGCAAAGGATATGCCTCTGAAGCTGCCCGGGCCATTCGCGACGGCCTCGCGTTCACTGGCATCAGTAAGTTTTCTGCCATAGCGGCCCCCAAGAATGCCGGCTCAATTGCAGTTATGCGAAAACTGGGCATGTCTTTCAGCCATACTCAGTTTTACGAAGACAATGTTTATAGTGAAGATGTGGTGGTGTATACCCAGGAGGTATAGCGCTGCCTGGCTTTTATCCTTCCCAGACGTACAGCCTCTTAAGATAAAACGATAAAGAGGCTTATTCCAAACTCGGCGCGTATCTTTGGTTTACGCTTACCTCTGTCCAAATCCGGCCCGAAAAAAAACACCTTCAGTTATTCACGACTATGGTCGCAGAGGCCTCAATGTTCTGCGCTTAATATACTTTTTTGTACCGCTCAGGTGGGGGCCATGCCCGATATTAATAGAGCCAAATATAGACGCTAGTTCTGAGTCAAAACTGGCGGGCAAAATCTTTCCAAAGTTAACCCACCCCCCCTAACAGGCGACGGTTAAAAGTTTTGCCGCTTTAACCCCCCAGGCATAAAAGCCCAGCCACTTCAAACCCTCAGTTGTAAAAGCCCAGAGGGGATCGCTCAACCCATCAGTTCGCTCTGGTGAAATGCCATGGGAATTACCAATACTCAGCCTCAAACCGGGATTTCTGTTATTGCCGAGGAGAACCGGCTAGCAAGTCGTTCGGTTTGGCTTGTGGAATCTGGCAGCTGGAACCGGTTACCTCAAAACCCAACCTTTAAACGAAGCCTTACAGAGAGCTGAGCGGCAACGGTTCAAAAAATCTGCCATTAAACGTTTTAGACGGTATTGTCATGACATCGGTTCTTTCACCGTCCCCGATATTTTCACCTTCATCTACGCTAAGTAGGGGCATACATCGTACTGACCCGCTTTGCACCGGTAATAAACCTCGAGGTCGCGTTTTTCGTACCGACTTTATCAGTAACGGTATGCGTCTCTTTTGCTTTGTCATTCTTCCGTGTAAAACGAATGAAAGAGATCGTTTCTGCTCCTAACAGGGGTTTTATGTACACACTTAAACTAACGGCATCAATTTGCCACCGGACAGCGGCCCGGTATAGCCCGCGAGTAGTAATCCAGGCACCACAGAGGGTCAGCCTCACATGAACTATCCAGTAACGCCCGATGGACGATATATGGTGGTGCGCGGACGTTTGTGGCGCGTTAGCAATCCTCATCTTTCTGAGGATAAGCGTGAGTCTTATGTGAAAAGTCTGATGAGCGCTCGCCGTGAGGTTAAGGCCGCTAAGTCTGCTAATGACGATGCCCGTTTAAAAGCCGCCCGGGACTCTGTGCATGCGGCAAAAGTGGCTTTAGGTGAACGCGGACCAGTGTGGTGGGATGATGGCGCTAAAGATTTTAATCGCTACCTTGCGAAAAACACGCCCTACTGTGAATGGTATCAGCAATTAGGTAAGTCGAAGGAATGACGGACGCTGGCCCGTGAAACCTGAAATTTATAGATATTAAAAAATTACGGATAAGCACTACCCAAAGAAGCTGTTTTTTTTTATAAAAAACCTATCACCAAGGTAAATTTTTAATAAATATCATTCTATTAGCGATCTCACGCTGGAATCGACTACCTGTCAGGAAAGTGAACGTTAGTTATGCTGCTTTTTGTGTGCGATCAGCAAAATATCGCGTGTAAATGCTCAGGGGGTTACGTTTCAAGTTCAGCGCCCGATAATACCACCATCGTTTTTTTGCCGCTTTTTCCCAGAACTATTTTTCAAACGAACCCGTAGCTATCTCGACTCATATCGAACATTTACTGGTCTGCTGACAACGATTTTTAGCCTGTACATTACATTTATCGGTCACGCTCGTCACCAGTACTAACTATAAGGTAGCAACATGACAGATGAACAGCACGTGACACCAAGCCTCTCACTTGCCCTAACACCTGTTATTCTGACACTTATTATACTGGGGACACAGATATTCTATTTTGGTGTATTTGAGCCCCATATTCCTCTCGCCATTGGAGTGGCACTGGCTAGCTTAGTGGGTATTTACCTTGGGCTTACGTGGGAAGATATTCGCAAAGGTATTTTCAAGGTTATCCATGTAGCGTTACCGGCAGTAAGCGTACTGATTGTGGTAGGGATGATTATCGGTATATGGATTGCGAGTGGGACAGTGCCAACCATTATCTACTATGGCTTAAAAACATTATCACCTGAAATCTTTCTGCCAGCGGCCATGGTGATATGCGCCGTGGTCGCAGTTTCGCTAGGCACAAGCTGGGGAAGTGTCGGTACGGTCGGCCTGGCACTAATGGGCATCGGTGGCGGGTTTGAGATTCCCATGTACTGGACTGCCGGCGCGGTTGTGTCGGGCGCGTTTTTTGGTGATAAGGTATCGCCACTTTCTGATACCACAAATCTTGCTCCTGCTGTGACCGGAACGGATGTGTTTTCTCACATTAAAAATATGATGGCCACCACCATTCCCGCCATGTTAATTGCGTTTCTGATTTATCTTGGCGCCGGTTTTTTCGTTATTGATACACAAAGTGTGTCCTTCGAAAAAATAGAAGGTATTACCACCGCGTTACAAGACAATTTTTATATTTCTTTATGGGCGTTGCTACCGGCGCTGGTGGTTATGGCACTGGCTCTCAGAAAGCTTCCTCCACTGCCGTCGCTGTTTGTAGGTGTATTGGTAGGGGCGCATTCGCTATGGTTATGCAGGGGCAAAGCCTGCAGGCGGTGTTTGATTATGCCAACAACGGCTACAGCATCCAAACCAATATCAGCGAGATAGACGAATTGCTTAATCGTGGTGGTGTCCAGTCCATGATGTGGACCATATCGTTAGTCCTTATTGCATTGGCGTTTGGAGGCGCACTGGAAGCCACGGGCTGCTTGAAAAGTATTATTAATTCGATAAAGACTACCGCGACCACATTTCCTCGTACGCAGGTGGCCGCAGTAGGAACCGCGTTTTCAACCAACCTGGTGGCAGGCGACCCATACTTGTCAGTGGCGCTACCAGGCAGAATGTTTTCCCCGGTTTATCGCGGCATGGGCTACTCGACACTGAATTTGTCGCGAGGGGTCGAGGAAGGCGGTACCTTAATGTCTCCCCTGATCCCCTGGAATGCCGGAGGGGCGTTCGTGATATCGGCCCTTGGACTGGGCATTTCTGGCGACAATTTAGAAAACTTATTGTATATCCCCCTGGCGTTTGCATGTTGGACCGCGCCAATTATAGGAATACTTTACGCTTACCTTGATTGGTTCTCACCCAAAGCCACCGATGAGGAGCGCGAGCGGTGGGAGGATGAAAACGCTGATATTGCCAAATTTAATGATGCCGGTAAACCGGTCGAAGAAGAAGTTGAAAATATGAGCACCTAACAACAGGTGCAAAAATAAAGACATCCACAGTTGTCGGCTGGTGGTATAGCCAGCCGACAACTGTGGCATTGCGTGGGCAGCATGGGTTTTTCGGGTTTTTAAAGCGTACCAGCTTAAACCCGAACTGACCGTTGCCCTTATTTAGCTGGCTTGGGGCGGATTAGCTTTGAGTTCACTTCTTCTTTATGTAAATTTGCTTTGCTCAGTGATTATGCTCGCCTTCCAGGGCATTACCATGCTGGTCGTAGAAGCCGCTCGCACCAGCTTCAATAAAGCCCTGCGTGACCATTCTTGTAAGAAATGGGTCGGTATGATCATCACCAATGTCAGCAAAATCTGTTGATTGATAATCAACGCGTTTAGCAAAAAATGTGCTTATATCTGCATCAAAGTCAGCATTTGTGAGTGTCCAGATGCGGTGCATATTGTCTTGCTTAATCTCGAAGCGTTCTATCAATTGGTGCTTTACCCGCCACACCAATTTAAAGAAGCTTGTCGCTGTTTTAAGTTCGTATGTGTTTGTTTGATTGCAATTTTTGTCAGTAGAGCCCACGAGCGTCATCTTATCGATAAAAGTGTCGCTGATAAGCTGATAACGGTAAGAAAAATCAGTCTCTCTTTTTCCATGTATAGTTTCACCCGGCTGATATTCGATGGCGCGCTGGTGGTTGTCGAAGTAACGTACGGGTTTTATCAGCTTATTACGAACCAGTGTGTAAACTTCAGTAATCTGGGTGGCCGGGTACTGGTGCGCCACCTTGTTGTCCATACGCCACAGTGACAACGAGCTGCTGCGCACGTTTTCGCCCGTCGCGGTATGCCAGGTGCTGGTTATTGCATAGTCGGCCTTAACCTGTTGACTGTTTACTGTGCACATTTTGTTGCTATCTGCGGCCTGCAAAGTAAAGGTAAGGCTATAAGCCGTGATAAGAAAGAGTAGTTTTTTCATTTTTGCTCCAAAACGAGAGGAGCGGGCGGCTCCCCTCTGAAAGGTACACTGGCCCTGGCGCTTAAGCTAAGACCAAGAATTTATGGTGATAGCACTTATTCCATTGCGTTTTCTGCTTGTGCTGCAAAATCACCGGCAAAGTCCATAACATGGAAGATAATGCTTTGTTCATTCGTGCCACTTACTAAGAATGCCCCGGGGCCTTTAGCATAAATGCCAACATCTTCGCCTGAGTGTGTTTCTGAACCAAGTGGCACCAATGCTTCTTGATGATAGCCAGGGGTCGTGGTGTCTACATCGTTGATATCTTTACGTCCGGGATCTGTTGCAGTCAGGTAAGCCGCATCTGAGTCAGTCTCATCACCTAAGTTTCTATAGCCAAGCCCATTGGTATAACCAAGCGTAGTGTATGGCATGCCGTCGGCTGCCGTCGCTGCTTCGTCAGACCCTACGTTCACGACTTTTCCCAGAATTGGGTTACCGCGTTTCGGGTAGCCGGCAATCGTAAACACGTGGCCATGGTCGGCGGTAACAATGATAAGCGTGTCTTCATCATTAGTTAGCTCATCCGCGGCAGCAACTGCTTCAGAAAATGCGATAGTATCGTGCAAAGCACCATATGCGTTTCCGGCGTGGTGGGCATGGTCAATACGACCCGACTCAACCATCAGAAAGAAACCTTCCTGGTTGTTATCGAGCACCTTAATGGCAGTGCGTGTCATTTCTGCTATTGAAGGTTCACCGGCAATATCGTTGCCGCGGTCGGCTTCATATTGCATATGGGATTCGTTCAATAATGCAAATACACGTTCAGTGGTTTCTGTGGCTAAACCGTTAAAACCTGATTGGTCAAACACGTATACGCCATTGGTGTACAGGTTTTGCCATTCTGCGGTCAGGTCACGGCCATCGGTGCGGTCGCCTTCTGTGCTGCTGGCCGCATCCGGGCTATTAAACGCGGCATCTTTGGGCAGAAAATGACGACGACCGCCGCCCATTATCACTTCGATACCGTCCACATCTGAACCTGCGAACCTGGCCTCAAGATTGGCCTCAAATTTAACCAGCTGATCAGCAATATCGGTGCAGCCGGCTGTTACCGCTGCTTCAGGCATGTCTGAGATATCTTCCCAGTTACGATCGGCTGATTTTGCATAAGTAGCAGCAGGGGTTGCATGGGTGATGCGCGCGGTTGAGATGATGCCCGTAGATTTCCCCGCCATTTCTGCCAGCTCAAGCGCCGTGACAAGATCATTACCCGCTACTGTGTTGCATTCACCGCGCTCAATATCTTCATCAACCCCGATTACACCTACATCGGTTTTGATACCACTCATCATAGCGGTCATTGTGCCTGCTGAGTCAGGGGTTTGTGCATCCACGTTATAGGTTTTTGATAAACCGGAGAATGGGAAAGCATCAAAGCTTAACTGGTTCTCTTCTCCCGCTAAGCCTTTCCTCTGGCCATCCAGAATACGCGCGGCGGTTACTGTTGAAACGCCCATTCCATCGCCAACAAAAAGAATAACGTTTTTCGCTGTACCGCGAAGGTTTGCAACTATGGCGTTAAGCTCTTGTTTAGAATTAGCTGTCGTCACCCGCACGTTTGACGACGCAGCAGAGGGGCCAGATGGGGCATCAAGCCAGGCCCGTTTATTGTCCTGAACTTCTGCCTGCCCAGCCACAAACCATTCGTTGTTTAAGCTGGTCAGAATTTCACTACTACCCACAGCCTCGACACCCCGTTCACACACAAAGCTGGTAGATGTGATTTCCCCGTCGGCCAGCGAGCCATTGCTGTCGCTATCTAAACCAGAGTCTATGCGCACACCGCTGTTTGGACAGTTGACGTCGCCCACAGGTAAGTCGGTCTGTACAGTAAGGCTGTTTAAACCATTATTACCGTCTGCGCCCGCCGCGCCATCAACACCAGCGGTGCCATCAGCGCCGTCCTGGCCATCATCGCCTTCTAAAGAACAGGCCGATAACCCGGCAATGGCTAATGCAATTATGCTTAACTTAAATACATTCATTTGCTTATCTCCACTTATTCGTTAACAAGGTCAAGGGCTTGATTAATTAAGTGGAAAACAACGCTTTGTTCTACCACGCCTTGTGCAAGTTGGCTGCCGGGCCCTGTGGCATGCAGGGCAATGTCCTCCCCTGAGTGGGTTTCAGAGCCTAACGGAATGAGTGCTTCCTGGTGAAACCCCGGACGTGTTGTGTCGATATTGGTTAAATCAACACGGCCAGCGGCGTTATCCAACGCATAAGTGGCATCTGAGTCGGTCTCGTCGCCTAAATTGCGAAAACCCAGGCCATTGGTGTAGCCCAATGTGGTGTATGGCCTACCGTCTGCTGCAGTGGCGGGCTCCTCTGAGCCTACGTTGACAACTTTCCCCAGAATTGGATTACCACGTTTAGGATAACCGGCAATGGTAAATACGTGGCCATGGTCGGCAGTTACAAGAATGAGCGTTTCTTCTGGGTCGGTATTTTCAACCGCAGTCATAACCGCTTGTTCAAAGGCAAGGGTATCCGTGAGGGCGCCAGCGGCGTTGCCGGCATGGTGAGCATGGTCTATTCGACCCGATTCAACCATTAAGAAGAAGCCTTCATCGTTGTTATCAAGCACATTAATGGCCGCGCGTGTCATTGTTGCTACGGACGGCTCTCCGGCAATATCGTTACCGCGGTCGGCTTCATATTGCATATGCGACTCATTAAACAGGGCGAAGATGCGCTCTGTTGACTCGGTTTCAATAGCATCAAAGCCAGCCTGGTCGAATACGTACACGCCGTTTTCATACTGGTCCTGCCATTCAGCAATAAGGTTACGTGCATCGGTACGATCGCCTTCTACCTCGCTTTGTGCATCCGGGCTGTTAAACGCTGCGTCTTTCGGCAGGAAATGTCGACGACCACCGCCCATGGCGACTTCAATACCGTCAATGTCTACGCCTGTGTAACGGCCCTCGACATAAGACTCGAAGTTGACCAGCTGATCGGCAATATCCACACAGCCGGCGGCTATGGCGGCTTCAGGCATATCTGAATCATCTTCCCAGTTACGGTCAGCCGATTTTGCATAGGTTGCGGCGGGCGTAGCATGAGTGATACGTGCGGTAGAAATAATCCCGGTAGCAAGGCCTTTAATTTCAGCCAGTTCAAGGGCAGTAATAACCTCATTTCCCGCCACGGTAGAACAATCGCCGCGTTCAATGTCTTCATCAACACCAATAACGCCTACATCGGTTTTAAGGCCTGACATCATCGCTGTCATGGTGCCGGCTGAATCGGGTGTTTGTGCATCGACATTGTATGTTTTAACAAGCGCGGTGTAGGGAAAAGATTCGAAGCTTAAATAGCCTTCTTCACCGGGATTGCCGGCTAATTGCCCTTTGTGGATACGAGCAGAGGTCAGGGTAGAAATACCCATACCGTCACCCACAAACAGGATGACGTTCTTAGCTTTGAATTTATTATTCGTGGTCAGTTTCTTAGTCAATTTTGCTTGTGCGTCGGTGTACCATGCGCTGTTTGTTTGATGCTCTGGCAATACTGCAGCTTGTAGCCCGGCCGAGACCGCCATTGCTACTGCTGTGCATGCTATTTTCCAGTTACGATTCATGATTGTTACCTAAACATTTTATTAAAATCGGTTGTGGGTGGGCGTCCTTAAGAGCAAGTAGCTGTTTTCCTTTGGGCTTTTACTCAAACGCACGCTGGAGATTAGGCAGGGTAAGTGACAGATATTTGACAGATTTGTTGCTACATTGTCATATTTCAGAAGAAAAACTGAGCACTCAAACAGGTAATGTGAAATTTGTGTTTGCTTATCAGTGTTTTAATGTTCTTGTCAGCAAAAAATAATTAACCAAAATTTCTTGTCCTGTGGTGGGCTGACCAGTTGGTAAGTGGCAAATAAATATACAACAATTATAAAGGTACGAAAGAAGGGGGCCGTCTGAGGCTTATAACTGCTCGTGAAAGAAACAAACCTGTTGCCAATGCGACGTTGAAATCAACTATTGAAAGGTATTTTATGATAATACTGTTTTGTGCATACATTGATAGTGAAGCGAAGAGCGAACAAGAGATGCCCGGCTATCTCAATAATTTGAATCGATTTTAATTGCTAGCAGACATTCAGAAACTGATTTGAAGCGGCTTTTCAATGTCGCTAGCTTTAAAGTTTTGTTTAGACAAATGCGTGGATAAACTCTATCTTCATCACTATGCAAGAATATCAAAGCTGGCATAACCAAACATCTGATGAAGCGCTATGTGCTCTCGAGTCGACACTTGAAGGTTTAAGTGCAGATGAAGTAATGTTGCGTTTACAAACCTTCGGACCAAACAAACTTCCCGGACCTGCTCAGCGAAGTCAACTACTGCGCTTCTTATCCCATTTCAACAATATCCTGATATACGTCCTTATTGGTGCGGCTAGTATTACAGCGCTACTCGGTCACATGGTCGATACCTTTGTTATTGTTGCTGTAGTAATTATAAACGCAATCATCGGCTATTATCAGGAAGGTAAGGCTGAAAAAGCGATGCAAGCGATTCGTCAGATGCTCGCGTTGCTTGCTTCGGTGAAACGCGATGGTAAACATCAAGTCATAGCGGGAGAGGAGCTGGTGCCCGGTGATATTGTGTACCTGGAAGCTGGTGACAAGTTACCCGCTGATTTACGGCTTTTAAAATCCCATAGTTTACGAATTCAAGAGTCCATACTGACAGGAGAGTCGGTAGCTGTTGAAAAACAGACCACAGCTGTGCCGATGGATGCGCCGCTTGGCGATCGGTTTTGTATCGGATTCAGTGGCACTACGGTCACTAGTGGGCAAGGTATGGGCGTCGTTATCGCGACGGGAGCAAAAACTGAAATCGGTCGAATCGGTGGGTTACTCTACGCAGTTCAAACGCTGGAAACACCTTTAGTATCGCAATTGGGGGTTTTTGCACGGTGGCTTACTTTGTTCATCCTCGCCATTTCAGTACTCATGCTTCTTTTCGGTTATTTCGTTTTACATCACGATTTTACCAGTCTGTTTATGGCTGTTGTTGGCATCGCCGTAGCCGCCATTCCCGAAGGGTTACCTGCGGTGTTAACCATCACGCTAGCAGTAGGCGTCAAACTGATGGCACAAAGGAGTGCGATTGTTCGGCGACTTCCCGCAATTGAAACCCTGGGCTCAGTCTCGGTTATCTGCACCGACAAAACAGGGACTCTCACCCGCAATGAAATGACGGTGGATACCATAGTAACAAGTAGTGAGCACTTTACGGTTAAGGGAGTGGGTTATGCTCCATGCGGCGATATTGAAATAGAGGATTCTGTTATCAACGGACAGGATTATCCCTCATTAAAAGAATTAGGTAGGGCAGCTGCACTTTGCAATGATGCGGAACTGATTAGAAAAAACGAACTATGGTCCGGCGACGGCGATCCAATGGAAATAGCCTTACTTGCTCTTGCTTCAAAAATCGGAATTGATAGAAACAAGATTAGAAATCAATGGACACGTACTGATATTGTCCCGTTTGATAGTAAACACAAATATATGGCGACGCTTGAACATCATCAAGGACAGCGTGCGCTTATATACCTCAAGGGGGCGCCAGAGACGATACTGTCTATGTGCCTTAAACAACGAGCTTGTGGTGATGAAGTCGAACGGCTGAATACTAAGTATTGGGAAGAAAAAGCGAATACCATTGCTTCCAGAGGCCGGCGCGTTCTCGCTTTCGCGATAAAAACCGTGGAATTTCAACATACAGTACTTAACCATGAGGATATGCAAGACTCGTTGATATTTCTGGGCTTAACAGGTCTGATCGATCCTCCGCGCGAGGAGGCAAGGAAGTCTATTGAAAAATGCCATCGTGCAAGTATCGATGTGAAAATGATCACAGGTGATCATGCTATTACTGCCTCTGCTATTGGAAAACAACTGGGATTTCGAAACAGTGATAGAGTATTAACCGGTCAGGAATTAGATAATATAGAGGATGCGCAACTGAAGTCTATTGTCGGCGAAACCGGCATCTTTGCCCGGACTAATCCAGAACAAAAGTTACGCCTGGTCATGGCATTACAGGCGAATAATATGACCGTGGCCATGACCGGAGATGGCGTTAATGATGCGCCTGCACTTAAACGGGCTGATGTCGGAGTTGCAATGGGTAAAACGGGCAGCGAAGCGGCCAAA
This sequence comes from Salinimonas marina, assembly GCF_015644725.1. Lineage (NCBI taxonomy): Bacteria > Pseudomonadati > Pseudomonadota > Gammaproteobacteria > Alteromonadales > Alteromonadaceae > Salinimonas > Salinimonas marina. Next base: position 2,456,805 of record NZ_CP064795.1, on the reverse strand, counting down.
GAAGCATCTGATATCGTATTGGTGGATGATAACTTTGCTACAATCGTCGCAGCTGTAAGAGAAGGTCGTACCGTTTATGACAATATTAAAAAAGTAATCAGCTGGACACTACCGACCAATGCGGGCGAGGCATTGACTATCGTCCTGGCCTTGTTGCTGGGCTTGAATCTGCCGATTACCCCTATCCAAATCTTATGGATTAACATGATAACAGCGGTGACGCTGGGAATCGCGCTAGCCTTTGAGCCAACAGAAGAAAATACCATGCAAAGACCGCCTAGATTACACGATGAATCTTTGCTAGCAGGTGGGCTTTTGTGGCATATCTTACTTGTCGCTGGCCTTTTTCTTGTTGGCGTATTTAGTATGTATGAATACGCCATCTTTAGGGGGTATTCAGAAGCTTTGGCACGAACCATCGCCATGAACACATTAGTTGTGTTGGAAATATTTCATCTGTTTTTTATACGAAATATGTATGGGACCTCGTTAACTCGCAAGGCCGTGCTTGGCACCCGCGTCGTCTGGGCCGCAGTTATTGTGGTTACTTTAGGGCAGTTTGCGATTACTTATTTGCCATGGCTTCAAACTGTTTTTGAAACTCAGGCAATTAATTTATTTGATGGCGTCTTGATTATAACGGTCGGTGTAATTATGTTTTTTATCATAGAGATAGAAAAACAAATTCGACTTAGAGTATGGAATAATTCGTTTTAAAAAACTCAATCCTGCTATCACTCAATAACGCTGAATCGGCGCTGAGCTCTTAGACAGCAGGCTGCTCAGACTAATGATTAAAAAAAGGGCCGGAAGGCCCTTTTTATGTGGCCAAGCTTTGCACGGTACTATGTCGACTTTAATACTTTTGCGATTAAAGGCTGTTCAGTTAACGGCTCGCTACCAATATTTGAATCACTTTATCATCATCCTCATTCTCAACCCTTGCAGTAATGTCTCTGATGGAAGTTATTGGAGTCAGTCGTTTGGACGAGTGACTATATCTGTTTAGATACTGGTAGGTGTCTGACGCATCGTACTTACTAGCGAAGTTGGCTACATAATCTCCATTGCACTTCAATGAATTGGCCACAATTTTCATACGAAAGTGTTCGGTTCTGGACATTGAACTAGCTATAGGCAACCGCTTTACGCTTTTCCGCAAGGCTAACTTCTCGTCAGTTACCGCGGCGATGCATATTTGGGTTTCCACAGATGCATCGCCGGCAATAAACTCATATCGTTCGGCAAAGGCTGAACTAGAATAGCGCAGCAAAGGACAGTCACAAAAGCGTAGTAAAGAAAACGTAGTCGTAGTAAAAGTCGTAGTGAAGGACAGTCACACACTGTATCTGCTACAAGTTGCTTTGCTTTATGATGAAGTTCTTCGGTTTATTTGATGTATTGCATTAATAGTTTTGCCAGGGGCCAGTTTATCTGCCGCTTTTTTGCAAAAAAGTCTATCAGATTATAAATTTGAGGCGAGAAAACGTCTCGCTCAGTGTCGAGAGGCGCGATGATGTGATGGGCAGGGCAGTCAAAGATTTAGCGCGGTTATGCTGAATTGCAATTTACATTTCTCTTGCGCTGCGCCAGTAGTTTTTCAAGGCTGACGGTGGTTTTAAATTTAATTTCAATTCCAGCCACCAGTTCATTCCAGTCAGTCTGTTCCATACCCACGCGGGAAAGGATAGGGGAGGCAGGATCATCAATTTTACCTCGCTTTTTAGGCTGACAGTGACGTCCGGTTGACTCGACCAGGGCGAAATAATCTTGAAACCGAAAAGGTAAACCATCGGCCATCGTGTCTTTGGGGTTTTCAGTAAAGGGGAGTAGGTGGCGGGGCTGTTGGTGAGCCTTAGCAGCCTCAATGCGTTGTTGAATACTAGTGTGTGCAGAGTCCTCAGGTGTCTCTGCTAAACAGGCGCGTATCGGGTTCAGATCTACATAGGCCATACAGGCTGCTAAAGCTGCCTCATCCAATAATGCCTGAGACTTAAATCGCCCTTCCCAGAAGTGTCCGGTACAACCATCTTCTTTATTTGCTTTCCGGGCAATATACTCATTAAGTAACCGCATAAACCAACTGATATCACACAGTCGATGACGATAGACCTCCGCGAGGTTTTTAACGGTTGCAATTTCCACCTCAGAAAGTGCTTTGCTCTCAGCCGGGTTGATATAACGTTGGGCTAATAGCATACCTTTGTAAAGCTTATGCCAGCGGCTGATGATTTCTTTGATAGATAAAGAATCGGCTTTTTGTTTATTGATGCGCAACACCACATGGGTATGGTTGCTCATAACTGCATAGGCACAGACGTCCACGCAAAACACCTCAGCCAGCAGCAACAATCGCTCTTCAACCCACTGGCGGCGATGTTCGTAACACCTGGCCGATTGCTTATCTTTTCCGCACAAAAATGCTCTGCGCACACAGCGAGATACACAGTGATAGTAAGGGGTATCTGACAGATTGATAAGATACTTACGTGGTCTGGGCATGAAGTTAAACAAAATGTGGCCGGGTGTTTCAATTGTGCAGGAGTTAGCTCAGAGTCCAACTGTACCAAAGGAGTGTAAGTGACTGTCCGAGTTTAGTCGTTGGATCAAAGTATTGCACAGGAGTTGCGGAGTGCTTTTCAACAAGACTGCAAGCGCAGCCATGAGCTCACTTTTGATAGATGGCAGCACAGAAAATAGTACCAGCGGGGAGCTGACTGGGCTGCGTATCAGCTTCGCGGGCAGTTATATCTGCCCGCTCAACCGCAGTTAAAATAAAGAGTAGAGAATAACTGTGACCTCTTCTTTTTTCACAACAACGAATGGCTCTGGCGCTAGTTGAGCGCCTGATTCAAAATGCCGAGCCTTTCGGGCAACCTTGCACGCTGAGCTTTAGTGACTGTCCATGTTTAGCCGTTGTCCATGTTTAGCCGACACCACTCTTTGTGCACAAAGCTACACCGAGCTTCCTGCTCGATAAATTTGCACAATTAAAAGTGTGAGGAGACTTGATGTGATCCAGATGGCGGCGTGGAAAGCGTATATAAAGGGCGGCGTGGAATCGAATTCCTTCTGGTTTTCCCGTCATGATTGTGCTACTTCTTAGAAGGCTGATCTACTTAGTTGTAGTCTGACTCTGAAGGCATGGAAAGGCCCACTGCTCTGCTTTGAATTAATTTTGTCCAGGAAAGGTCGCATTGTTAGTTTATGTTTTTGAAAAGCCTTCGTTCTGAAATTTCCTTCCATACAATAGCCTCTATTGCCATAGTTAGTGGCTTGATTATTGGCCTGTCCATTTATGTCTACGAAAAACTGTACATCGAATTTGTGGCTACAGAAGTTAATGCTACAGCTGAAAATATGGCCGTTGATCTACTCGGCGTAATGGGTGAGCCCGCGGGAAGCTTTAATCAGGCACAGGTCCTGCTCAGGCTAGAGGAGTATGAGTATGTGCAAAGTGCTGGAATATACCGAAATGACGGTGTTTTATTAAATTCTTACATTGGCTCTGCGAATCAGAAAGCGGACCAGCACTCTTTAACAGCTACTGTTGAAACAGCAGAAGTATCGCTCCTTAGCGATGACTCAATAGTTGAAAATTTACCCGAGGGGCTGCACCACATACATTCTAAAGTGGTTGTCATCAAAAGTATTGGCGAAACCAGTTTCCCAATGGGTAAACTGGTGCTTGCTTTTAATCTGGAAGATGCAATAAAAGAAAGCAGACTTCGCTACATTACTTTAGTTACGCCCTCGGTTGTGGTGCTCATCCTTGTGTTTCTGCTGCTTACCACACGTTTGCATCGGCGTTCACTCAAACCTCTGGAAAACCTGATTAAGACAATGGACAGTGTAGTCGATGAAAAAAGCTATGATGTAAAGGTCCCCGAAACAAGTAAGGTTGAAACTGCCGCTCTGTCTCGGGCGTTCAACAATATGATGACCAACATCAAGCTACAGTCGGAACTGAATAATCAAAAAACTGCGCTTCTTGAGCAACAACAGTCAGAAATGGAGAAGTTGGCCAATTTTGATGTGCTAACCGGCCTCCCTAACCGGCAACATTTAATGCGAAAATTAGCTGCACTACTTGCCAGAGCTCAAATGACAAACAGTGAAGTGGCCTTAATGTTTATTGATGTAGACGGTTTTAAAGATATAAACGATTCTTTTGGACACGATACAGGTGATAAATTACTGCTTCGGATTAGCTCGCTCCTGAATCAGAGTCTACCTGACAACGCTACTTTAGGGCGCTTAGGGGGCGATGAATTTCTCGTTTTAATCGATAACGTGTCATCTCGGGATGAAATTGAGAACATAGCATCTAAATTGCTTAAAGCCGCAGATAATACTCACAATATTAACCGTATACGCCTGGGTTCAACGATTAGCATGGGTATTGCGCTTGCCAGCAATTGCAATTATGAACTTTCGACCCTCATTACCAATGCCGATGTTGCTATGTATCGGGCAAAGCAGGAGGGTAGGGCGCGCTACGAGTGGTTCAGCCTGAGTATGTATGAAGCAACCCACCGGAAAGTCCAGGTATCGACTCGTATATCACATGGTTTAGCCCACGGCGATTTTTATCTTGCTTATCAGGCTAAAGTAGGACCTAAAGAAAATATAATCGGATTCGAAGTTCTGCTTCGCTGGTACGATGAGGTGTTGGGTCATGTATCACCGGGGGAGTTTATTCCCATTGCAGAACAAACCGATAAAATTTCACAAATTACTTTATGGGTGGTAAAGCGCGCTTGTGAAGAACTGCCATTACTTATTAAAGAGTTTGGCGAAAATATCAGTATCTCATTAAACCTGAGTCCCCAGGATGTTAACAGCTCTGAGGTTACAGACTTTATCCTTGGGGGGTTAGCTTCCAATGATATCCCCGCCAAACATATTGAGTTTGAGATAACCGAAACCGCCTATATGAACAACTTTGGCTACGCCAATAGCTTCTTTGAAGCACTGAAGATCTCCGGTTGTCATTTATCTCTTGATGACTTTGGTACGGGGTATTCCTCGCTTAGCTATTTAACCGAATTTAATATAGATACCCTTAAGATAGATAAACAATTTGTTAGTCAGATTGGGCAATCAGAGCGTTCTGAACAGATTACCGTAGCTATTATACAGATGGCCAAGAGCCTCAACCTATTGGTGTGCGCGGAAGGCGTTGAAACTAAAGCACAAGCTGAATTCCTGATAGAAAAAGGCTGTGAAATACTTCAGGGGTTTCTGTATAGCAGACCCACGCCATTAAAAGAACTACTCGCCCGCCGTGCTGATAAATTTGTCATCTAGTACGATATTTGTTTAACGAGTTTTATAGACCACCTGCAAGTGAGCAGGTAGTGAAGTGTTCTCTGGCAGGTAACCAATGGTTCCAGCGGTACCAGAGAGATAATCGAGCATGTCTTCTACCGTTCTTACTTCTTTAGGCGGAGTCAGCCTGCCACTGAACTTCATCTGTGCCCAATATGCCTGAATTCTGGATTCGGGTAGCCCTATGATCAGAGTATTGAAGATAGCTCTGCTTTTAGCCCCGGGAGCGATGGTCACAGGTGACAGTGTGGCGTTGAAGGGAGATGAGCCACTCATAAACAGCTCCCTTATATCGGTCCGTTTCAGGGTGAAGTCGTGTTCTTCAGTATTAGCTACAACAATTACGCGTTCTGCGCCCGACGCGATGTTACATATAAAAAATAGTAGTAGACTCGCAAGTAGACGACGCATCAAAATACCCATTCCAGAGCCACCTGATATAACGTTGCCCTCCGGTCAAACATTTCTTTGCCGGGTTGCAATTCCAGATAAGAGGTTTGCCCGTCTTTATTATTTAAAAAAGAGACTTCCCCCTTTAACGCCATATGGTGTTTAAAGTCCCATCGGGCGCCAACCGTAAAGGAATGAAAATCTCCCGGCTGGAAGAAATCATTTACCTGGTCTATGGAGTTATGAAGCGCATCCAATTGTGGGGAAATGCCAGTAGGAATGGTGTTATCAATTATATTTATAGACTGAGACGACACTGCATAGGTGGCATGTAAAAGAACGTTGTCAATGTAATAACCACCAGAAACATAGTAGCTTTTGATGTCTGCAAAGATTTCAGTGTCGGAGGATACCTTCATCCACTCTCCACTAATGTAGCCGTTAATTGAGTCATAACTCGCCCCAAACAGATACGCACTGGCTTTATCATCAATATCGAGACTTTCAGCAATGTCATCAAAACCCGCTGCATTAAGCGCTTGTAATAATGGCTCTAATTCTTCGATTTCAGCAGAAACATTACTGCCATTAGTCGAAGACGCTCTAAGTTGAAAGCCCTTATAATTAAGCTCTATCACGCCGCCAAACATGCCATCTACATCAACATCGACATTCTGCCCGCCGGTGTGTAAGTCGCCATCGTATTGCCCGTAATACGCTTCAAAATCAAAGTTTATGCCGTTAAAACCCGTGCGATATCGCGCATTTACGCCTTCATATTGAGAAAACAGGTAGCTACTATAAAGCTGTTGCGGGGCCATAACCCACGGGTAAGAAAAACCGACATCGATGACATCTGAGTATTTTAGAAACGGGGTACGCAGACGACCTGCATTGAACTGGAGAGCCTTGGTAGGCATATAGGTTAGATATAACCATTCTATCCCTGATTCTCTATCCTCGTCGCTGTGGAGCAATAATTGCGCAGAAACTGAAAGGCTTGTATTTAACCTGTAGTCCGCTTGCAACGCGACAAGCGACTTCTCTGAAAAGCTAATTGAATTATCATAGCCTTCATAGCTAACGGAAGATGCATCTAAATAGCCACCCACCACTCTGGCAAAGCCGGATAACTCCAGATCATCGTTCCCGGCATAGCTATTGCTGCATACCAGAAGCAATAACGAGCCTATCACGGCGCTTCTTTTTTTACGATTAGTCACGTTTGTTGCCCTGGTTAACTTATCTTGTTTAGACATATACCTGTGCATATTTTTATTAAGCCGCCAAAACAAGAACATTGTTCGATACCTATACTGTCAGGGTGTAAGTATCAATCTCTGCTAAACTTTTCTGTACCTCATATTGCCATGAGCAGCCTATTAAATTTCCTTTTGGTACCCTGTTTTAGAAGGTTTTTAACGCACACTTTATAAGGCGATGATTTCAATCATTGAAATTCATTAAAAAGGCGCTTCCATCATCATGTTTATATTGCGGCAGCTGCCGCTTGCACAACCTATGAACCAGACATACAGAGGGTGCCCTGATGCGTAAAAACCAAACAACTAGCAAGGATATGAAAGCTTAGCAGATATATCCAAATAAAATTTAATACGGAGGTATATCAGCCAAAATGTTAAGGCGTTGAGAAGTTGAGAAAGTTTTTAGAAAGGATGATAAGCGGAGCAGTATTGAAGCAGAGCCGGATCCACCTCGGATTGGCAAGTGTAGGTCAAACTGAATAGAGGTGACGGGCAGGGTTTTTATGTGCCTGGTTAGCAGCGGGAACAAAAGGAGAAAGCATGGGGGTGCTATGAAGCCATCACTTACTGCGTTATCCATTTACCTGCTAACCTCATTGCCAGTGATGGTGGGAGGTCACGTACTGATTGAGGGCACACTGCTGCAACACGCCGCCCCGGTAGAACAAATTATCGGTAGACAAAGCAAGCCAAGGTTAATACAAACAAAAACCGGATAGACTTTGAATTGAGATATTGATGTAGCAAAGAGGTTGCGCACGCTACTGCGACTCGCCGCGAAGCGGTTGAAGCATTGAACGGTAGTCAGGTGTAAATAAGAAGATATTAGTGAAAGCTTGGAAAGAGATGGTGGACGCTGCTGCGACTCGCCGCGAAGCGGTTGAAGCATTGAACGGTAGTCAGGTGTAAATAAGAAGATATTAGTGAAAGCTTGGAAAGAGATGGTGGACGCTGCTGCGACTCGCCGCGAAGCGGTTGAAGCATTGTGTCCACTCCCCCTTTAATGACACAGTTCTAAATTAGAGTTTTCCAGTTTCGCCCGATACGCTGCCGGAGGCAGGTCACCGAGACTTTCATGAGTTCGTTCTTCGTTGTAATCCAGTTGCCAGACCCAGGCCATTTCTCTGACCTGATAAATAGTTTCAAACAAGTAAGCATCCAGGAACTCTCTGCGGAACGAGCCGTTGAAGCGCTCGACGAAGCCATTTTGCTGTGGTTTGCCAGGCTGGATGTAAATCAGTTTGATATTGTGCGTTTCGCACCAATCCGCCAGCGTCGCTGATATCAGTTCCGGGCCGTTGTCGACGCGCAGCTGCTTGGGCAATCCGCGCTCGGCCTTGAGTTGCTCTAGCAAGCGCACCACACGGCCCGCAGGCAAAGAGGTATCCACTTCGATGGCGAGGCACTCTCTTGTACCTTCATCCACCACATTCAACGTTCTAAAGCGTTTACCGCAATAAAGTGTGTCGTGCATAAAATCCAGTGCCCACTGATGATTAACCCGAGCAAGCACTTCCAGGGGCTGAGCTATCCGCTTGGGCAACACACGCTTGGTTCTGCGCTTCAGGTTCAGCCCCATCTGGCAGTACACGCGATAAACGCGTTTGTGATTGAAGGCAAAGCCTTTAAAACGCATACGCCCAAAACACTTCCAGAATCCCGCCCGTGGCGACTTCTTCAATTCTGCATTGATGGCATCAATGACAGCAGCATCTGCTTTGCGCCAGTCTCGTTGGGGGCGATAGAAGGTCGAACGGCCAATACCAACAAACAGGCAAGCCTTTACGATACTCAGCCCCGCACCAACCAATACGCTGACGCACTCTCGTTTCTCTGCTGTCACCAACCCTTTTTTGCGACCAACTCCTTAATAGCATGGTTTTCCAGACTGACATCGGCATACATCTTCTTGAGCTTGGCATTTTCCTCTTCAAGCTCTTTTAACCGTTTAACGTCAGAGGCTTCCATCCCACCGTACTTGGATTTCCAATTGTAGTAAGTTGCATTGCTGATACCGTGCTGGCGGCACACCTCTTCAACCTTCATTCCGGCATCGACTTCTTTCAACACAGCGATGATCTGTGATTCAGTAAAGCGTGATTTTTTCATTGTCGTCTCCTGCATTAATCATTGCAGAAAACTCCAATTAAGTCTGTCTCAGTTTAGGGGTAGTGGACAATTGAACGGTAGTCAGGTGTAAATAAGAAGATATTAGTGAAAGCTTGGAAAGAGATGGTGGACGCTGCTGCGACTCGCCGCGAAGCGGTTGAAGCATTGAACGGTAGTCAGGTGTATATAAGAAGATATTAGTGAAAGCTTGGAAAGAGATGGTGGACGCTACTGGACTTGAACCAGTGACCCTCGCCTTGTAAGGGCGATGCTCTCCCAACTGAGCTAAGCGTCCATATTGTATTTGATTGCAGAAGAAGTGGTGGACGTTACTGGACTTGAACCAGTGACCCTCGCCTTGTAAGGGCGATGCTCTCCCAACTGAGCTAAACGTCCGCAATCAAATTTTACTGACAAATCAAAGTGGTGGACGTTACTGGACTTGAACCAGTGACCCTCGCCTTGTAAGGGCGATGCTCTCCCAACTGAGCTAAACGTCCTTTGATTTGTCTTTGCCGTCTTGGGCAAGTGGGGCGGTATTATAGAGTCGCATTGAAAAGAGTCAACAACAAAATATCACTAAAATGTTTGTTTGCACAAAAAAGCATCTTTCTAGGTTTTTTTGTTTGTTTTTGAATCAATTCAGGCTATTGAAGCCCCATAACAGGGGTAGGATAAGGCCAATGTTTTGCAGTTGCCAGAACACTGATAGAATACGGGCCACTATTTTTACCTATTCATTTATAGAGAGTTGATATGTCGGTTGTTACCAGATTTGCTCCAAGTCCTACGGGTTACCTGCACGTAGGCGGCGCCAGAACTGCGCTTTATTCATGGCTTTACGCAAAAAGCCAGGGCGGGGAGTTTGTACTTCGTATAGAAGACACCGATATTGAGCGGTCTACCGAAGAAGCTAAGCAGGCTATTTTAGATGGTATGCAGTGGTTGGGGCTGTCGTGGGACAAAGGGCCGTACCTGCAAACCGAGCGGTTTGACCGTTATAAAGAACTGATTAACCAGCTGCTGGATGAAGGCAAAGCGTATAAATGCTTTATGACCAGCGAAGAGCTTGACCAGATTCGTGAAGAGCAAAAAGCGCGTGGGGAAAAGCCTCGTTATCCGGGTACCTGGCGCGATCGCACCGACCATCCTAAAGACGCACCTTATGCAATCCGCTTTAAGAACCCGTTAGAAGGTACAGTGGTTATTCACGACCATATTCGTGGAAAAATTGAGATCAGTAATACCGAGCTTGACGATCTGGTTATTCAGCGCAGCGATGGCACCCCCACTTACAACTTTTGTGTGGTGGTAGATGACTGGGATATGGGCATCACCCATGTGGTGCGTGGCGAAGACCATATTAATAACACACCACGCCAGATTAATATCTTAGAAGCATTAGGCGCGCCGGTACCTTATTACGCCCACGTGTCGATGATTTTGGGAGACGACGGTAAAAAACTGTCAAAGCGTCATGGCGCGGTAAGTGTTATGCAGTATCGTGATGATGGCTTTTTGCCCCAGGCAGTGTTGAATTACCTGGTTCGTCTTGGTTGGGCCCACGGCGATCAGGAAATCTTCTCCCTCAGTGAAATGATTGAACACTTCAGCCTTGATGCTATTGGCCAGTCTGCCTCTGCTTTTAATACTGAAAAGCTTATATGGCTGAACCAGCATTATATGAAAACCATGCCGGTGAGCGAGGTAGCAGCATTTGCCAAGTGGCATTTTGCAGAACAGGGCATCGACCTTAATGGCGGCCCAACCCTTGAAAATGTAGTGGCGATTCAGGCAGACCGGGTAAAGACACTCAAAGAAATGGCACAGATAAGCCGCTACTTTTATGAAGACTTTGCAGAGTTTGACGAAAAGGCCGCAAAAAAACATCTTCGCCCCGTGGCCAAAGAGCCATTGCTTGCGGTTAAAGCTAAACTCATGACAATAAATAGCTGGACCCCGGAAAATATTCAGGCTGCTATTAATGATACTGCCGAAGAATTAGAGGTTGGCATGGGTAAAATTGGTATGCCGCTTCGCGTAGCGGTCACCGGCGGAGGGAACTCACCGTCTCTGGATGTAACCCTAAATCTCCTTTCAAAGCATAAAGTTGAGCAAAGAATCGACAAAGCGGTTACTTTTATATCAAACAGAGAAAATTCTTAGTTTTTCTCAAAAAAACCGTTGACAGGGCAGTGGGGTATGCCTAGAATGCGCCCCGCTGTCACGGAACAACACGCACAAATGCAGGTGTGTTGGGAATGTGAAAGACGGGGCCATAGCTCAGCTGGGAGAGCGCTTGCATGGCATGCAAGAGGTCGGCGGTTCGATCCCGCCTGGCTCCACCAAATTCCAATCATGAGTCTTCGACTTGTGACCGCAAAGATAACGTCTTTGCAGATTCTTAGGTTAAGGTCGCTCATCACATAAATGTGATTCGCCTTACAAAAAATCTCGAAAGCTTGCTTTTGAGGTAGACCAGAGGTGAGATTCCTCAGGACTAGAATCATTCAGTAAGAGTAAGGTCGCTCAGTTCGCTGACTCACTTCACCTTACTGAAAATCTAAAGAAGCACGGTTTCTTTATTTAAGCTGTTCTTAGGTTAAGGTCGCTCATCACATAAATGTGATTCGCCTTACAAAAAATCTCGAAAGCTTGCTTTCGAAAGAAGATTTTTTGTCCCCTTCGTCTAGAGGCCTAGGACACCGCCCTTTCACGGCGGTAACAGGGGTTCGAATCCCCTAGGGGACGCCATTTTTAAAAGAGAAGCGACGCTTCTTTATGCAACACTTCTTAGGTTAAGGTCGCTCATCACATAAATGTGATTCGCCTTACTGAAAAATAGGCCGGAAGTTAACGCTTTCGTGGCAGAATAAATGTAGAGTAAGGTCGCTCGGTTCGCCGGCTCACCTCGCCCTACAGAAATTTAAAGAAGCGAAGCTTCTTTATCCAAATTTCTGTCCCCTTCGTCTAGAGGCCTAGGACACCGCCCTTTCACGGCGGTAACAGGGGTTCGAATCCCCTAGGGGACGCCATTTTTAAAAAAGAAGCAACGCTTCTTTATGCAACACTTCTTAGGTTAAGGTCGCTCATCACATAAATGTGATTCGCCTTACTGAAAAAACAGGCCGGAAGTTAACGCTTTCGTGGCAGAATAAATGTAGAGTAAGGTCGCTCGGTTCGCCGGCTCACCTCGCCCTACAGAAATTTAAAGAAGCGAAGCTTCTTTATCCAAATTTCTGTCCCCTTCGTCTAGAGGCCTAGGACACCGCCCTTTCACGGCGGTAACAGGGGTTCGAATCCCCTAGGGGACGCCATTTTTAAAAAGAAGCAACGCTTCTTAGGTTAAGGTCGCTCATCACATAAATGTGATTCGCCTTACAAAAAATCTCGAAAGCTTGCTTTTGGGGTAGGTCAGAGGTGAGATTCCTCAGGACTAGAATCATTCAGTAAGAGTAAGGTTGCTCAGTTCGCTGGCTCACTTCACCTTACTGAAAATCTAAAGAAGCACGGTTTCTTTATTTAAGCTGTTCTTAGGTTAAGGTCGCTCATCATATAAATGTGATTCGCCTTACAAAAAATCTCGAAAGCTTGCTTTCGAAAGAAGATTTTTTGTCCCCTTCGTCTAGAGGCCTAGGACACCGCCCTTTCACGGCGGTAACAGGGGTTCGAATCCCCTAGGGGACGCCATATATTAAAACCAGCCATTCGGCTGGTTTTTTTGTATCCGCAGGTCAGGATTCTGGGATCTTTATTATATTTGCCAGACCATTGCCCAGCTTAGAATTAGCCAGCAGTCCTTTTTACCACGAAAAAATTGCTCACTTCATTGCGCAATTAGGGTAGGTAACTACCCTGTTTTTGAAAAGAATTTTAGTTTTACACATCCAACTGACCTTTTTTACCGTACCTTACCTCACTTGCATACAAGCCTGATAAACGTAAAACTTTAAATTCAGATAACGAGTACTTAAAAGTGGTACAGCATATGCTTAATATACATTGTATTTTATCTTGGAGGATGTCATGACTAAATTTCATAAAATAATCGCCCTGTCTGCAATCGTGTTCGCCATCACAGGTTGTGATGTTGATAAGACAGAAAAAGGCGAGATGCCAGAAGTGGAAGCGGAAGGCGGAGAAATGCCTGAGTATGAGGTAGAGAAAACAGAAGATGGCGAGATGCCAGATGTTGATGTTGAAGGCGGTGAAATGCCTGAATATGACGTGGACACTGCTGATGTTGATGTGGAGACTGAGAAAGAAACGGTAGAAGTACCAGAGATCGATGTTGAAACTGAAAAAGAAACAGTAGAAGTTCCAGAAGTTGATGTTGATATGCCAGAAGACGACGACAAATAAACGTCTGTAGCTATCATTAAAAACGGCGCAGTATTGCGCCGTTTTTGTATTTGAACCCTTGTATTTGAACCCTTATATTTGAACCCTTGTATCTGAACGCGGGTATCAAAATCTGATTATCTTAACTGCAACGATGGGGCAGTATTGAACATCCATAGTCGCAGAGGCGGAGTCACTTCCTCAGTAGTGGTCAGTTTTTGCGAGGCGGGAACAGGCCTCAATTGTTACTTTCAAAAGACGTTAAATCCCGCGTTACCATTACCAATAAACCGATAATCGCCGCTATCCGTGCTTAGTGTTCCAATTTAAAATCCATCTGAAGATTAATTCGCTCAGAGTCAACAGGTTGTCCATCTGCAAACTGCGGCGCATAGCGCCATTGCTCAACCGCCAGCAGCGCATTCTTGCCAAATCCCGGATAACCATCTACTTTCTCTACTTTTACATCTTCAACCATACCCTGGCTGTTCACGATAAACGAAAGATAGGCACTGCCTTCTTTTTCTCGGCGGACCGCCGTCATCGGATATTGTGGATTTACCCGATATATAGGCTCAGGCTGTTGAGAAGGATCCCATGGCTTCATTTCTCCGATAGCACGACAATGCTTTGTAGCGGCTTCAGAGTCTCCATCTTTTTCAAATAGTGCCACCAGTCTGGCATGCGTAATAAGTTTTAATGGATGTGTGAACTCTGTCTCATTATCAAAACCGGCTACAATCGATTCATAGGCTTGTACGGCATCCTGTTTTTTATTCGCCAGTTCGTAAGCCTTACCCAAAAAAAAGCGTGTTTGCAGGGTGCGGGCATCATTTTCATCCCACTGGCTCGAAACCACTTTATCGGCTTCTTTGTAAAAGTTGATCACGTTGTGTGTACTGGTGGCCAGCATAGGCGCCCTAACCAGTGCCTGGGCGGCTTCGGCGTAAAAATGCGCTTTTGCTTCACCCGCCAGGGAGGGAAGTTCGTCAGCGTCTTCCACCAGCCGGGTTGCTACTTTTTGAGACAAGTCCCTTGCTGGCTTGCCGAGTTCCGTGACATGAGGGTAAAGATAATTGATTACATCAATATATAAATACAGCGTATCGATGTGGCTATCGCCATAATGCACCCGATAATTATCGACCACTTCTTGGTAATGCACTAATGCCGGCTCAAGTTGTTCGGCTTCCATCAATACATTGGCCAGTGAATACCTAAGCTTCATAGCCTGTTCACTGTCTTCACCAAACTTTTGCTCACCCAGCTTCCAGCTTTCATGCGCCAGCTTTGCACTTGTGGCTAAATCTTTTTTTTGTATGCCGTCTGAAAGGCCTGATAGGTATCGGTAAACTCATCGGCCACGGCCTGGGAGGTTGGCTGAAAAGCGATAAGCGTCGCCAAAGTAAGTAACGAAACAGCTGGCTTCATAGTGTGCAATCTCCATTTGCTGGGTAAAGAGAAGGCAAACTAGCACAGATAAAATTCACTGGCTAACCGACTTTTTCTGCCAGGCAACGCTTAATCTGTAAAAAATAAATGACGATTAATGTAAAAAAAGTGGCGCTCAACTGAAGCCAACTGGCGGCTATGTTAGTATTTACTCTTTTTGTAACAAAGAGTGGAACTATGCAGTCTTATTCCATTGGGGAACCTGGCAAACCCTGGAACGATGAACACAAGGCCCAGTGGCTGGCCGGGCAATCTGTTCAGCGCAGCTACAACGATGAGGTTTTAGCAAAATTACCCACCGATATGAAAGGCTTTTCAGTGGTTCAGTATGGTGCATTGCCCTACGATGAAGCACGCTATCCTTTACATGCCATTATCAGTGAACCCATGTCCCAAACCAAACCTACGGTCCTGGTTACCGGTGGTGTCCATGGTTATGAAACCAGTGGCGTGCAAGGCGCACTGCATTTCATAAATAACGAAATGGCGCTGTATGCTTCACGGTTTAACATTGTGGTGGTGCCGTGTATCAGCCCGTGGGGATATGAAACGATCAACCGCTGGGATCCGCTGGCATTGGATCCAAACCGGTCTTTTTATAACGATAGCCCGGCGCCCGAAGCCGCGCAAATCATGGCATTTTTAGCCTCGCTGGATACCACTTTCCTGGCGCATATTGATTTGCATGAAACCACCGACACCGACAACAGTGAGTTTCGTCCGGCCCTGGCGGCTCGGGAAGGCACGGTAAATCACAACTGGAATATCCCCGATGGCTTTTATACCGTGGCGGATGCTCAAAAGCCGCAACTGGAGTTTCAAAAAGCGGTAGTGGAAGCGGTCAGTCATGTTACGCATATAGCGCCAGCCGACGACAAAGGTTGTCTTATTGGCGAGCCGATGCAAAGTGAAGGTGTTATCTGTTACGACAAGAAAAAGCTTCATCTTTGTGGCGGAATGACGGATGCGCCGTATGTTACTACCACTGAAGTATACCCGGATAGCCCGAACGCGACCCCTGAGGTATGCAATAGGGCACAGGTTGCGGCTATTTGTGGGGCATTGGACTTCATTTTAGCAGCAAATATTTAAATAGACGTTTGCACGTTTAGACGTCTAAATGTATATTAAGGACCTGGTTTAACACAGGTCCTTTTTTGTGTCTGAATATCACGGGTTAATCTATACCGGCACGACTCAGCAGTGGGTAACCCTGCTGGCAAGCTCGCCATCGCATTTTGAACAACAGTTACAGGCCCGTTTCGGGGTATTTGTATGTGTTTGGTTTGAGTGTGCCCGACCTCAGCAGCAGTCAGCGGTAAATCAGTAAAATGACAATAGAAAATCGTCTTCAGCAGGCAGTTCCTGCCACCTCGCCCTGTATCGGTATGTGCAAGCTTAATACAGAGGCAGTGTGTCTGGGATGCCAGCGCACCCTCAATCAGATACAGGCCTGGCCCACCATGACCGAGCAGCAGCGTATCGAGGCGACCCAAGCGTGCCTTAGGCTCTTACAGAGCGCTACCGACAATTAAGTTTAATGGTCTCAGGACCGTCAGTTTGCTACACTTTCGCCCCCGAATTTAAGATACAGCTGTCCGTATTAATTATGAAAGTCATGTTGGCCCCGATGGAAGGGGTGGTAGACCACCTGATGCGCGAAATGCTCACCGAAGTGGGCGGTTTTGATTTGTGCGTAACCGAATTCATTCGGGTGGTAGATCAAAAGCTGCCGCCGAAAATTTTCTATCGTTTGTGCCCCGAGCTTCAAAATGATGGTAAAACAAAAGCCGGGGTGCCGGTTCGGGTGCAACTGTTAGGTCAACATCCTCAGTGGCTGGCTGAAAATGCTCAGACCGCGGTAGATCTCGGCTCCCCCGGTGTGGACCTTAATTTTGGCTGTCCGGCTAAAACGGTAAATAAAAGCAAGGGCGGAGCGGTACTGCTAAAAGAAACACAGGCGTTGTACGACATTGTCAGTAATGTACGCCAGGCAGTGTCTGATGAGCTGCCGGTAACGGCTAAAATTCGTCTGGGCTTTGAAGATAAATCCCTGGCAATTGACAATGCCATTGCCATCGAGCAAGCCGGGGCAACCCAGCTGGTGGTGCATGCCCGGACCAAGACCGAAGGCTATCGTCCGCCGGCCTACTGGGACTGGATTGCCCGTATCCGGGAACATATCTCAATCCCGGTTATCGCCAACGGCGAGATCTGGAGCGCCGAAGACGCGCAGCGCTGTCAGCAACAGTCAGCCTGTACCGACCTGATGATCGGGCGCGGCGCCCTGGCTTTGCCAAATCTGGCACGTTGCATAAAGCAACACGAAGCGCCAATGGCGTGGCCGGAACTGGCCGGTTTGCTAATAAAATATTCCGGTTATGAAATCTATGGGGATAAAGGCCGTTATTATCCAAATCGGATAAAACAGTGGTGTGGTTATTTAAAACGTCAGTATCCCCAGGCCGAGTTACTGTTTAATGATATCCGCCGGCTTAACAAGGCCGAGGATATTGTAAAAGTGCTGCGCCGCCAGTCCTCGCAAGAGTACGTCGCTTAGTCTCAAGTGTGCTTCATTTTGAAATCTGCTTCCAGTAGCGTTAACGTGGTGTAAAAACATCACAATAACAATACGAATAAGCTCATTATTCTCAACTTGAAGGTATTACAAAGCCTATGGCACACACACGCTCGCGTTTAACCCTGGCGCTGGCCTGTCTGGTTCCGTTTGTTATTTCTGGGTGTCAGTCTACCCAGAAGAACAACACCGACAGTTCAGCCACCAACAAGGTCAGTCTCGACACCAATCCTTACCCCAGCACTTACACCCCCATTTCCGGTCAGCCCACGGTCATCACCAATGTCACCATTCTGGATGGGGCCGGTAAGCGCATCGATAATGGCATGGTGTATTTTGCTGAAGGCAAGGTACAGGCCGTAGGCAAGAACCTTGATTACCCGAATGATGTGCAGGTTATTGACGGCGCCGGTAAATGGGTCACGCCGGGAATTATCGATAACCACAGCCACCTTGGGGTGTATCCCTCTCCGTCTATCGGCTCCCTGGCTGATGGTAACGAAATGGTCAAGCCCGTCACCCCGGGGGTATGGGTAGAGCACTCGGTATGGCCCCAGGATGCAGGTTTTGGCCGGGCGCTGGCAGGAGGCGTTACCTCCCTGCAGATTTTGCCTGGTTCAGGAAACCTGTTTGGCGGGCGTTCTGTGGTGCTGAAAAATGTGCCCAACCGCTCCATGCAGGATATGAAATTCCCTGATGCCCCTTACGGCATGAAAATGGCCTGTGGTGAAAACCCCAAACGGGTGTATGGCAAAAAGGGTGGCCCCATGACCCGCATGGGAAATGTCAGAGGCTATCGTCAGGCCTGGTCTGATGCCCAGGATTATATGGCCAAATGGGACAAGTACGAGCGCGACTTTGAGGCCGGCAAAAATCCGATCCCCCCTAAGCGCGATCTTGATCTTGAAACCATGGCAGGGGTGCTCAAAGGCGACATTCTGGTGCACATGCATTGCTATCGGGCCGATGAAATGGTCACCATGATGGATATGATGCAGGAATTTGATTACCAGATAAGCTCTTTCCACCATGCAGTCGAGTCCTACAAAATTGCCGATCGTCTCAAACAGAATAATGTCTGCTCTTCAATGTGGGCTGATTGGTGGGGCTTTAAGATGGAAGCCTATGATGGCATCCGTGAAAATATCCCGATGGTAGAGGCCGCCGGGGCTTGTGCCATTGTTCATTCAGACAGTGAGTTGGGCATACAGCGACTCAATCAGGAAGCCGCTAAAGCCTGGTCTGATGGTAAGCGCGCAGGTATCGATATCAGCATGGCCGATGCCTGGACCTGGTTGTCGGCGAATCCCGCCAAATCTATGGGCATTTACGATAAAACGGGGTCGCTGGAATCTGGCAAAAACGCCGACCTGGTGCTTTGGAACGGCAACCCGTTTTCAACCTACACCAAAGCCGAAAAGGTGTATATTGACGGCGGTCTGGTTTTTGATCTGAACGATCCGGCGATGCAGCCGGTGAGTGATTTTGAGATGGGCCAACAGGCTGAAGGAGAAGCACAATGAAAAAATTAATGATTGCTGCGTTGGTTTCTGCCGCTTACTGCTCTTCAGCACTGGCCGCCAATATCGCTATTGTCGGCGGTAAAGTGTATACCCAGACTGAGCAGGGCGTGATTGAAAACGGTACGGTATTGATAAAGGACGGCAAAATCGAACAGGTTTCAGCTAATGCTGAGGTACCTTCAGATTACGAGCAGGTGGATGCCAGTGGCAAAGTGGTCACGCCTGGTCTGGTCGGCGCTATGACGTCTTTAGGGCTGGTTGAGGTGGCTTCCTGGGCGGGCATTAACGATGCGTCTGTAGAGAATGCCCGTATCTCCAATACCGGCGCCGCCTTTGATGTGAGCTATGCGATAAACCCGGACTCAACTCTGATGGATGTGTCGCGAATTGAAGGGGTAACCTCAGCAGCCACCACCTTGTCGTACACCGACTACCTATTTCATGGCCAGGGTAGCATTATCTCGGTAGGGGCTGATGCACCACTTATAAAGCCCCGGGCATTTATGGTGCTGGATGTAAGTGCTAATGCAGCAAAAGAAGCCGGCGGCTCGCGCTCAGCATTGTGGGTAACCTTGCAGCAGCTGTTTGATGAAGCTAAAGCGATTGGCAATATCCCACGCCGGGAGATACCTGGCAGGGCCTTAACACCCGCGCTGATCTGAAAGTACTTAAAAAGGTGCTCTCTGGCGAGATGCCATTGATAATGGAAGCCAACAGAAAGTCCGATATTTTGCAGGTGGTGGCGTTTAAAGAGCGCTATCCTCAGACAAATATTGTCTTGATGGGGGCGGCCCAGGGCTGGCGCGTGGCGGAGCAACTGGCCCAGGCAAACATCGCGGTTATCGTCAATCCGGAGATGAACCTGCCAGAGAGCTTCGATGCGCTGGGGGCCTCCATGGAAAATGCTGCACGTCTGGAGTCCGCCGGGGTGACGGTCGCCATCGGTATGGAGACACATAATATTCGTCTGGCCACCCAGCATGCCGGTAATGCTGTGGCCAATGGCTTATCTCATGAAGCAGCGCTGGCCAGTCTGACCAGCAATCCGGCGCGTATTTTTGGGGTGCAGGAGACGGTGGGTAGCTTACGTACAGGCGCCCGGGCAGATGTGGTTATCTGGAGCGGCGATCCGCTGGAAGTCACCGAGTACGCTGAACAGGTGTTTGTCGATGGTGAAGCGGTTGATATGCGCAGTCGTCAAACAGACCTGCGGGATCGTTACCTTAACCATCAGCGTGATGGCAGTATGCCTCCGCAGTATATTCCCGGCAGTCGTTAACACCATTCAGGAACACGAAAACCCGGCGGATAAAAAACCTGAAGCGATGATCGCTTCAGGTTTTTTTTGGTCAGCTGAAAATCAGGCGGTTACCGGGTAGCGCCATCCAGAATCAGCGGTTTCAATTTGTTATCCATATATTCTGCGATCAGCGGCTGCGCTTCTTTATTTGGATGAATACCGTCTTTTTGCATTAAATCTTTGTTAAGGGCTACCGATTTTAAGAAGAAGGGCACCAATGCCACATTGTTCTTTTCTGCGACTTCGTCAAACGCATCGGCAAACAATGTGGTATAACGGCTACCATAATTTGAGGGAATTTCCATGTCCTGCAAAATGACCGTGGCGCCGGCCTCCTGAGATAAACGAATCATTTTATTCAGATTGGTTTTCAGTTTGCCCACCGGGTGTCCCTGCAACCCGTCGTTGCCGCCAAGCTCTATCAATACGTGGCTGGGCTCATGTTGCTCCAGCAGTCTTGGCAGTCGCGCTAAACCTCCATCAGAGGTTTCGCCGCTTATCGCAGCATTTATCACATCGATCCGATGTGCTTCATCGGCCCATAAATTCTGCAACAAACTTACCCAGCCCTCATGCTGTTGCAGGCCGTAGCCTGCGCTTAAACTATCACCCACTACCAGCAGTGTTTTAGACTGAGTTTGCGCCTGCGAGGTTGAAGCAAGAGATTGATCTGCCAACAGTAAAAAGGGTAAAAATAGCAATGCGACAAAAAACTGTCGAAAACCAGGAGAATATTGAATGAACACGACTGCGGTGACTCCTTATGATTAAAACCAGCAAGATAACCAAACAGGTTACTACGAATGAAGGTCAGCTGGAGATTCTTCAACCCATTTCTTTTGAAGTCAAGTCAGGAGAGTCTGTTGCCATCGTGGGTGCGTCAGGTTCCGGTAAATCCACCTTACTGGGGCTGCTGGCCGGGCTGGATGAAGTTTCCTCAGGAGAAATTTTTCTGGATGCCGAACCGCTCCACGATATGGATGAAGAGCAGCGTGCTCAATTACGCGGCGCTAAAGTAGGCTTTATCTTCCAAAGTTTTATGCTGGTGCAAAGTTTAACTGCGTTGGAAAATGTGATGTTACCGGCGCAAATTGCCGGCGCTAAAAATGCCCGTAAGCAGGCCAGTGATATTCTTGAACAGGTGGGGCTGGGCCACCGCGGGTCCCATTATCCTAATCAGCTTTCCGGCGGCGAGCAGCAGCGGGTCGCGATTGCCCGGGCGTTTATCGGGCAGCCCAAGATTTTATTTGCCGACGAACCCACCGGGAATCTGGACGCGGCCAATAGCGAAAAAATTGAAAAACTGTTGTTCGCCCTTAATCACGACTCAGGAACGACCCTCATACTGGTTACCCATGACGAAGAGCTGGCACGTCACTGCGATCGCCAGCTGGTGATGCAAGCCGGTCAGTTAACCGAGCCTGCTGCCCACACCCAGGCGCAGTCAGCCATGGATGCGGCCCATGGGTAATGCCACCAAACTGGCCTGGCGACTGTTTAAGCACGAGGCCCGCCGGGGCGAACTAACCATCATCTTAGCGGCAATCATTTTGTCGGTGGCGGCGGTATTGTCATTGTCCTTGTTCAGTGAGCGCTTACAGGGCGCGCTGACGGAGCGCTCTGCGTCGTTTCTGGCCGCCGACCGCCAGCTACGGGCGCGCCAGCCATTAGACGAAAAGTGGATCGAGCAGGCCCGGGCCAGTGATATTGCCACCTCCAGCCAGGTACAACTGCGCTCCATGGTGTTTGGCGAGGAAGCCATGTCGCTGGCTGACCTGCGCGCGGTAGACAGTAACTACCCCCTTAAAGGCGCGATTACGGTGGCAGAAACCCCGTTTGGTGAGCAGCGACAAATCAATGAAGTGCCCGAACCCGGTAATGCCTGGATTGATTCACGCCTGTTTCAGTTACTGGGCATCGAGCCGGGCGGAACGATTGAGATTGGCGATGCCAGTTTTACCGTAAGCCGGGTACTGGATGATGTCCCCGATGCGGGCTTTTCATTGTTCAGCACCGATCCACTGGTGCTGATACGCCAGAGTGACCTGGCCAGCGCCAATGTTACAGGTCCCGGGAGCCGGGTAACGTATAAAGCCTATTTTGCCGGCGACAATGCTCAGCTCAGTGATTTTTATGACTGGTTGCGGCCAAGGCTGGACGATGAAATTCATCGCTGGCAGTCGGTGGAAGATGACAGCTCACCGATTGGCCGCTCGGTGGCCCGCGCCGGACAGTATTTCTTACTGGCCAGCTTGCTGGCCATTGTGTTGGCCGCGGTATCTATTGCGGTAGCGGCCCAGCGTTACTCGCAGCGTCATTTTGATCCCGTGGCTATTATGAAAACGCTGGGGGCCAGCCGCAGTATGATTCGCAAGGTCTACACCCTGCAAATTTTCTTTATCGCCACCCTGGGTATTATCATTGGTATTGCCGCCGGGGTAGCGATACAGCAGGCTGTGGTGAGCGCCCTGGCGGGCAAAGTCGAGGTGAGTCTGGCCGTGTGGCACTGGCGACCGGTGATCATTGCCGTATTTACCGGGGTGGTATGTGCGGTGTTATTTTCGATGTACCCGCTATTGCGGCTGTTCTCTATTCCACCGCTTAGGGTGTTGCGTCGGGAAATGGACTCTGACTTAAGCTCACGAACATTACAGTTCGCCGTCTCCGGTCTGGCGGTATTTTTGCTGATGTGGGCCTACAGTCAGAATCTTAAAATCAGCGCCATCTTGTTTGTTTCCGGGGTGGTGCTGGTCGCGGCGCTCATTCTGGTTACGGTGGGTCTGATCTACGTAGGTCGAAAGTTTGCCTCTAACAAAATGGGGCCCTGGCAACTGGCCTGGGCACGCATTTCGCGGCGGGCAATGGACAATAGTGTGCAGTTGATCAGTTTCTCCATCACGATTATGTTGCTGCTGATTGTGCTGGTGATGCGTAACGATATGATTGCCCAATGGCAGGCGCAGTTACCCCAGGGCACGCCTAATTATTTTTTAATTAACATCACTCAGCAGCAAAAGCCGGAACTGAATAAGCACTTTGCCGATAATGAGGTGGAGATTGGCCATTTTTATCCGGTCGTTCGGGGCCGGTTTGTGTCGGTGAATGATGAAAAAGTAAATACCGAGGTCACCAAAGAAGATAAACCTGAAGATGAACGGGGCCGGGATGGTTTGGGACGGGAAGCCAATCTGACCTGGAGCAATACCCTGCAAAACCAAAACCGTATTGTCCAAGGAACCTGGCATGGGAATCGGCAGACCGAAACGGCCCGGGATGAGTTTGCTGTCTCTGTGGAAAGCGAGGTCGCTGACAGGCTTGATATCGAACTGCAGGACCTGCTGACCTTCAATATCGGCTCAGAGGTGGTGAAAGCCCGGGTCACCAGTTTTCGTGAAGTTAACTGGCAAAGTATGCAGCCTAACTTTTTCTTTGTGCTGTCTCCGGCCGCCATGCAGGAATACACCCCTACCTATATCACCAGCTTTTACCTGCCCACCGCGAAAAAAGCCGGCTTAACTCAGCTATTGGCACCATTTCCGTCGGTGACTCTGTTTGATGTGGATGCACGCATTAACCAGCTTCGCGGTATTGTGGAGCAGGTGTCGCTGGCGGTAGAGTTTATCCTTATTCTGGTGCTGGTGGCCGGTTCGCTGGTGTTAATTGCCCAGGTGCAGGCGAGCATGGATGAGCGTCAGCAGGAGCTGGCAATTTTACGAACCTTGGGCGCCAAAGGGCGGCTGATTCGGGCCAGCGTGGTGTATGAGTTTGTGATCATCGGGGTGGTGGCCGGGTTTATGGCGGCGCTTGCCAACGAGTTAAGTCTTTACCTGTTGCAAACACAGCTATTTAATATGACAGCCTCGTTACACGTGTGGTACTGGCTAATAGCCCCGGTGGTGGGCGCAATAGTGGTCGGCGCCCTGGGCGCAGTAGGGTGCTGGCGGCTGCTCACTTTGAACACCAGCCAGCTGTTGCGTAAAATAATGTGATAAAGCAGGATAGGCCTTTGCCCGGCAATTTAGGTTAAGGCTGATCCCAGCTCTTGTTCCAGAGCCTGGCGCAATTGCGGATACTCAAAACTAAAGCCCGCTTCGGTTAACCTGGCGGGCAGCACGTTTTGGCCGGTTAGCAGCATATCGGCGGCATCACCCATGGCCAGCTGTAACACCATGCCAGGTACGGTAAATATCGCCGGGCGATGCAGCACCGAAGCCAACGTATCGGTGAAGGTTTTGTTGGTTACCGGTTCAGGCGCCGTCAGATTAAACGGGCCTTCGCACTCTTCATGTTCCAGTAAAAACACAATGCCGCTAACCATGTCATCGACGTGGATCCAGGAAAAAAACTGCTCGCCGTCACTGATTTTGCCTCCCAGCCCCAGCTTAAAGGGCAAAGTCATTTTTCCCAGCGCACCT